>DATAXN010000061.1:0-192033 GCA_036273015.1 Bryobacteraceae bacterium
TTATGTGCTGTCGAAGGAAGAAGGAGGGCGGCATACGCCGTTCTTCAAGGGATACCGGCCGCAGTTCTATTTCCGGACGACGGATGTGACGGGAGTGGCGGAGATGCCGGAAGGGACGGAAATGGTGATGCCGGGCGACAACGTGCAGTTGGTCGTTGAGCTGATCACGCCGGTCGCGATGGACAAGGGACTGCGCTTCGCCATCCGCGAAGGCGGCAGGACCGTCGGCGCGGGCACCGTCAGCGAGATTCTGGATTAGTGAGCGCACAGTGCAAACGCTGCGTTTCGAGCGCCGTGCGCGGTCAGGCAAATAGATGGCATTGAAAGATCGGATTCGGATTCGGTTGAAGGCATACGACCATCGTGTGCTCGATCAATCGACATCGGAGATCGTAGATACGGCAAAGCGGACCGGGGCCACTGTTGCGGGTCCCATCCCGCTGCCGACGTCGCGCTCGTTGACGACGGTTCTGCGGTCGCCGCATGTGGACAAGAAATCGCGGGAGCAGTTTGAAATCCGTACGCACAAGCGCCTGCTCGACATTCTCGAGCCGACGCAGCAGACAGTCGATGCCTTGATGAAGCTCGATCTGCCGGCGGGCGTGGATGTCGAAATTAAAGCGTTCGGCAAGGGCTAAGTCCGCGTAAGCGGGTTGGTTCAGAGTTTTTTGGATTGCGGCTATTGGCCGCGCTGGGATAACGATATGAGTCCAGGAATACTGGGAAAAAAGATCGGCATGACGCAGTTGTTCCGGCCGGATGGGCAGGTGGTCCCCGTGACCCTTCTCAAGGCAGGCCCCTGTTTTGTCGTGCAGCGGAAGACGCCGGCGACCGACGGATACGATGCGGTGCAGCTTGGCCTCAATGAATTCGTAAAACCGAAGCGGATCAACAAGCCGTCAACCGGTCATCTCAAGAAGTCCGGCGCGGAAGGCGCGAAGTTCCTGCGTGAGTTCCGGCTCTCGGGCGGCGAAGGCGACATGAAGGCCGGCGATAAGGTGCTGGTCAGCGACTTCAAGCCGAACGAGATGGTGGACGTGATCGGCGTTTCGAAAGGCCGCGGCTTTGCCGGTGTAGTCAAGAGGCATCATTTCGGCGGTGGCGATGGAACCCACGGAGGCATGCATCATCGCGCGCCCGGGTCCATCGGCGCGTCGAGTTATCCTTCGCGTGTTTTTCCCGGTATGCGCATGGGCGGACATATGGGCCATGAGCAGGTAACGGTGCGGAATCTCGAGATTGTCGAGGTGGACGCCGAAGACAACGTGTTGGTAGTCAAGGGCGCGGTTCCGGGCCCCAACGGTGGTTATGTCGTGGTGCGGAGGGCGAAGAGATAATCCCATGCCCAAGGTTGATGTTATCGATCTGAATAATCAGAAAGTCGGCGAGGTCGAGCTCTCAGACGCCGTATTCGGGGCGGAAGTGAACAACGATCTGCTCTATGAATCGGTTCGCCATTATCTGGCGGGAACCCGAGCCGGCACGCATAAAGTTAAGACACGCCACGAAGTGGCGGGCTCCGGCAAAAAGCTCTGGAAGCAGAAGGGTACCGGCCGCGCCCGTTCGGGTTCGGTACGCAGTCCGATCTGGCGTCACGGCGGCACAGTGCATGGTCCCGTGCCTCGCGATTACAGTTACCGGCTTCCGCGCAAGATGCAGTTGGGTGCATTGCGCTCGGCTCTCTCGGCAAAACTGCGGGACGGTGAAATGAAAATTGTTTCCGCGTTCCAGTTGGCCGATCACAAAACAAAGAGCTTCAAGCAGACCCTCGGCCGGCTCGAAGCGACCCGAAAGGTTTTGCTGGTCGAAACGGATGCAAACCGCAATCTGGAACTGAGCGCGCGCAATCTCGAAGGAGTCGTGCTGGTGCGCAGCCACGAGGTGCACCCTTATCATCTGCTCGACGCGACCCGGGTGCTGCTGACTCAGGCGGCGGCGGCGAAGCTCAGCGAGACGCTCGGAAAATCGGCGCCGAAACGGAGTGAATCGAAATGACCATTCACGATACTCTTGTACGCCCGCTGGTTACCGAAAAGGGCATCATTCAGAAAGAGCAGGATCGGACGCTGTGCTTCCAGGTGTCGAAAGACGCCAACAAGATCATGGTGAAAAAGGCTGTCGAGAAACTGTTCAACGTGAAAGTGGAAGAAGTGCGGACCGCGAATTTCGACGGTAAACTGCGCCGGCGCGGAAGATTCGTTGGTTACCGTTCGGATTGGAAGAAAGCCTGGGTGAAGCTTGAGCCCGGCCAGAAGGTCCCCGAATTCACGGAGATGTAGGCGTTATAGACCATGGCGATTAAAAAATTCTTACCCACAACTCCGAGTCGGCGATATATGACCGTGGTGTCCCGCGAGGGCATCACCAAAGACACGCCGGAGAAGTCGCTTGTCGAACCGCGCGCCAAATCGGGCGGACGCAACAATACCGGCCGCGTGACTTCCCGGTTCATCGGCGGCGGACACAAACAGTCTTACCGCGTCATCGATTTCAAGCGTGACAAGTTCGGCATTCCCGCCAAGGTTGCCGCCATTGAATACGATCCCAATCGTTCGGCGCGCATCGCGCTCCTGAACTATGCCGACGGCGAGAAGCGCTACATCATTGCGCCCGAAGGGTTGGCGGTAGGGGCCACGGTTTCCTCGGGTCCCGAAGCGGACATTCTGGTGGGCAATGCGCTTCCTCTTAAGAACATCCCCGCCGGTACGGTCGTCCACAACATCGAATTGCGCCCCGGCAAGGGCGCGCAGATGGCGCGTTCCGCCGGCACACAGGCGCAGTTGGTTTCGCGCGAAGGCGGAGTGGCTTTATTGAAATTGCCTTCGGCGGAAGTGCGGCGTGTTTCCACCGACTGCATGGCGACGATCGGCGTCGTGGGCAACAGCGACCACGAGAACGTTTCACTGGGTAAAGCCGGACGCAAACGCTGGATGGGCAAGAGTCCGCACAACCGCGGCGTATCCATGAACCCCGTGGATCATCCGCATGGCGGCGGCGAAGGCAAAACTTCCGGCGGACGCCATCCGGTAACTCCGTGGGGACAGCCGACACGCGGCTTTAAGACCCGCAACAACAAGCGCACTGACAAGTTCATCGTCAACGATCGCAGAGGGAAACAGTAATGAGCGCACAGGCAGGTCCGTTGTGCGCGGTTAGGAAACAATAATGGGACGCTCCGTAAAAAAAGGACCGTTTACCGATTCGCACCTCGAAGAGAAGATCGACAAGCTGAACGCGGCGAACGAGAAGAAGGTGATTCGCACGTGGTCGCGGCGATCGACCATCCTGCCCGAGTTTGTGGGCCATACCATCGCGGTGCATAACGGCCGGAAGTTCATTCCGGTGTATGTGACGGAAAACATGGTCGGACACAAGATGGGCGAGTTCGCCCCCACCCGCACCTTCCGGAGCCACTCGGCGAAGGCTGCGACGGAAAAGTCGGCAAAGGCATAACGGTATGGAAGTGAAAGCAGAAGCCCGATATATCCGCGTCTCGGCGCAGAAAGCGCGTCTTGTGGTGGATCTGATCCGCGGACGCAAAGCCAACGACGCCATCATCACGCTGCGTTCGGTCAACAAGCGCATCGCGCCGGCAGTCGAAAAAGTTCTGCACTCGGCGATCGCCAACGCACAGAACAAGAACGAAGATCTGGACGTCGATCAGCTTTATGTGTCGGAAGCTTACGTGAATGAAGGTCCGCGCCAAAAGCGTGTCCGGCCGGCTCCGATGGGCCGTGCCTACCGGATCCAGAAACGTACGTCGCACATTGTGGTGAAGGTAGCGGAGAAAGCATAGACATTATGGGTCAGAAAGTTCATCCTTACGGCTTCCGTCTCGGCTTCAACAAGCCGTGGCGCTCGCGTTGGTTTTCGAAGCAGGGATATGCCGGGCTTCTGCAGGAAGATCTGGAGCTCAAAGAAGGCCTCCGCTCGCAACTCAAGTCGGCGGGAGTGAGTTCGATTGAAGTCGATCGACCCGGCAACAAGCTGCGCGTAACGATCCGCACTTCGCGTCCCGGCATCATCATCGGCCGCAAGGGCGCCGAAATCGAGAAGCTGAAGCAGGCACTGGCGAAGAAGACCAAGCGGGAAGTGTTCATCGACATTCAGGAAGTGCACAAGCCGGAGCTGGATGCCCAGTTGGTGTCGGAGTCGATCGCTCTGCAATTGGAAAAGCGCGTGGCTTTCCGGCGCGCGATGCGTAAGGCGGTCGATTCCGCGTTGCGTTTCGGCTGCAAAGGAATCAAGGTCCGCGTATCGGGACGGCTGAACGGCGCGGAAATCGCGCGCAGCGAATGGTATCTGCAGGGGCAGCTTCCGCTGCACACCCTGCGCGCCGACATCGATTACGGCACGACGGAAGCCCATACGACTTACGGAGTAATCGGTGTCAAGGCCTGGCTGTATAAAGGCGAAATTCTGGAAGGCGGGAAGCGAACCCCCTCGCTCGATGGCGAGCCGCGTCGCAATGAGCGCGGGCCGGCAGGGCGCGATCGTGACCGTCGTCCGCCGCGCCGGGACGGAGATCGTCCTCCGGCACGGATTGGCGGGGAGCATGCTTTGGGTGAGCCGGTCGCTCCGGTGCAGGCTCCGCCCACGGAAACGCGCACTCCGCGCACCGGCGGACCCATCATGCCGCCGCTGATGCCGCCCACGCAGCCGGCGTGGAAGGAAGCAAAGCCGGAAGCGAAACCAGAGTCGAAGCAGGAGTCGGCTCCCGAAACAAGTCAGCCGGAAGCGGCGCCCGCCGAGCCGGAAAACAAGGAATAACGGAAGCGGCGCAGGGAGAATTTGAACTATGTTGATGCCCAAAAAGGTTAAGTTCCGCAAAGTACAGCGCGGACGCATGAAAGGCAAAGCCTGGCGCGGGTCCTCGATTTCGTTCGGCGAATATGGGCTGAAGGCAATGGATTGCGGATGGATCACCTCGCGGCAGATCGAAGCGGCGCGTATCGCGATGACGCGCTTCATCAAGCGCGGCGGGAAGGTATGGATCCGTTTGTTCCCCGATAAGCCGATCACAAAGAAGCCGGCTGAAACCCGTATGGGTAAAGGTAAAGGCGCTCCGGAAGAATGGGTGGCAGTGATCCGGCCGGGCAAGATTTTGTTTGAAATGGAAGGCGTCGGGCAGGATACCGCCCGGCAGGCAATGCGTCTGGCGGCACACAAGATACCGATGAAGACTAAGTTCGTCGCCCGCGAGACGGTGGAGTAATCAGATGAAGAAAACCAAATTGCGGGGGCTCGATCCCTTGGAAATGCAGGCCAAACTGCGGGAAATTGATGAGCAGTCGTTCCGCGTGAAGTTCCAGCTTTCGATGGGCCAGACCGAGGGCTTGAAGAGGCTGCGGGAAAACCGCCGGGACCGCGCGCGCCTGCTGACCTGGCTTCGTCAGAACGAGCTGGCCAAGAGCCAATTGCCGGGAGCTAAATAAATGGCCGGAAAAACGGAACAGGCAGCAGAGAAAAACCAGCACAAGAACGAAAAGGTCGGTGAAGTGGTGTCGACCAAAATGCAGAAGACCATCGTGGTTCAGGTGAGCCGCCGGGTTCCGCATCCGCTTTACCGCCGGATTGTGATGAAGCACAAAAAATTCTATGCACATGACGAGGAAAATTCGGCGCACGTGGGCGACGTGGTGCGGATCGTGGAATGCCGCCCGATGAGCAAGCTGAAGCGTTGGCGTCTGAGCGATGTAATCCGGCGCTCTGTTCTGGTCGGAACGGCACAGCCTTCCGATCTGGACGTAAAGGTCTGAGCGTTCTGAAAAGGCGGTTGAGGGACAAATCATGATTGGGATGAGAACAATCCTCGAGGTGGCCGATAACAGCGGCGCACGCAGGCTTTCCTGCATTCTGCCGCGAGGCGGCGATCTCGGGTTGCGGGCCGGACTGGGCGACGTAGTCACGGCGGCCGTGAAGGAAGCCGCGCCGGATTCGGCGATCAAAAAAGGCAAGGTAGTTCGCTGCGTGATCGTTCGGATGCGGAAGGAAACGCGCCGCCGCGACGGCAGCTATATCCGGTTCGATTCGAACGCTGCTGTGCTGATCAACGAAATCGGCGAGCCGATCGGGACGCGCGTGTTCGGGCCTGTCGCCCGCGAACTACGCGACAAACGTTATATGAAAATCGTGTCGCTCGCTCCGGAGGTGATCTAAGTGTCCGTGAAATTGAAGAAGGACAGGCGGCCGCCCGTCCGGATCGAACTCAAGAAGAACGATGAAGTGAAGGTGATCGCGGGGCGCGACAGCGGCAAGACGGGACGCATCCTCGATGTCGACACCCGTACCGGACGTGTTGTGGTCGAGCACGTCAACATGATCAAGCGCCACACCCGGAAAAATCCGGCGAAACAGATTGCCGGCGGTATCGCCGAAAAGGAATCGCCGATTGCGGTTTCCAATGTGATGATCGTGTGCGGCAAGTGCGGCCCGGCAAGAATCGGGCATCACGTGGTTGAAGCCCCGGGCGGAAAGACACGGCGGCAGCGGATCTGCCGCAAGTGCGGGCAGACGTTCGACAAATAAACGGGAATCGAAAATGGCAGCGAGATTGAAAGAGCACTACCTGAAAAAAGTGGTACCGGCCCTGACCAAAGAGTTCGGCTACAAGAACATCATGGCCGTGCCGAAGGTCGAGAAGGTTTCGATCAACATCGGTCTGGGCGAAGCCACGGGCAACTCCAAGCTGATGGATGGCGCGGTAAACGAATTGACAGCCATCGCGGGCCAAAAGCCGGTGATCGCGAAGGCGAAGAAATCGATTGCCAACTTCAAGCTTCGCGAAGGCATGGCGATCGGGACCATGGTCACGCTGCGCGGCGACCACATGTATGAATTTCTGGATCGCCTGCTGAATGTCGCGCTGCCTCGCGTGCGCGATTTTCGCGGCGTTTCTTCGAAATCGTTCGACGGCCGCGGTAATTACACGCTGGGCGTGAAGGATCAGTTGATTTTCCCCGAAATCGATTATTCGAAAGTGGAAAAAACCAAAGGGATGAACATCTGCATCACCACCTCGGCGCGGACGGACGCCGAAGGATTGGCGCTGCTGAAACAGTTGGGAATGCCGTTCCGGGTGCAGTAGCAGCCGGGTGACGCAGCAGGAGGAGAAAGAGTTTTCATGGCAACAACCGCCAAAATCGCAAAAGACCGCAAACGAGCGGACGCGAACAAGCTTGCTCACGAGCAGAAGAAAAAGCCGAAGTTTGCCTGCCGCCACCGCAATCGCTGCTGGCGCTGCGGGCGTCCGCGCGCGTTCCTGCGCAAATACGGCATCTGCCGGCTGTGTTTCCGGCAACTGGCGCTCAACGGAGAAGTACCCGGCGTAGTCAAGGCGAGTTGGTAGGAAAGGAGGTACGGGATAAGTGACAAGTGATCCAATCGCGGACATGCTGACTCGGGTGCGCAACGCCATGGCGGCGCGCCATCCGAAAGTGGACGTGCCGGCTTCGAAACTGAAAACAGAGATCGCCCGCATCCTCAAGGAAGAGGGTTACATCGCCAACTTCAAAGTGGCGCCCGCCGAAGGCGGACACAAGAACAACCAGGAAGACGGCGTGAAAAAGGTCATCCGCATCTACCTGAAGTACGCCACGGACAATTCGCCCGTTGTGACCGGAATCGAGCGCGTCTCGCGTCCTGGTTGCCGCACCTATGTCGGCAAGACGGACATTCCGCGGGTGCAGGGCGGTCTCGGAATCAGCATTCTCACCACGCCGCGGGGCGTGATGACGGGCCGGACGGCGCGCAAGGAAGGCGTCGGCGGGGAGATTTTGTGCAGGGTTTGGTAATGGCCGGAGGCTTGCCGTCTTCGCAGGCCATTGGTGGGGATCAGTTCAACAATTCAGCCTTGAAAGAAATGACATGTCCAGAGTAGGAAAAAAGCCGATTCCGGTGCCTTCCACGGTGAAGGTTCAGATCGGCGAGCAACTGAAAGTGCAGGGACCCAAAGGGACGCTTCAGGTGCCGATCCCGGCGGGAATACGCGTTGAGCAGAAGGCCGGTGTCATCGAGATTCTTCGCGATTCCGACGAACATGCCGCGCTGCACGGTCTCACGCGGGCGTTGGCCGCGAACGCCGTTCAGGGTGTTTCGGCCGGTTTCACGAGAGAGTTGGACATCGTCGGTATCGGCTATCGCGCGGACGTTAAGGGAAAAGTCGCGACTTTCACTCTTGGCTACTCGCATCCGATCGAAGTTCTGTTGCCCGAGGGTGTCGATCTGAAGATCGACAAGCAGACTCATCTGGTCCTGAGCGGCCACGACAAACAGTTGCTGGGCCAGGTGGCCGCGAATATTCGGGCGCTGCGCAAACCGGATCCGTACAAGAATAAGGGCGTCCGCTACATGGGCGAAGTGCTGAAGAAGAAGGTCGGCAAGTCCGGAGCGACGGGAGCTAAGAAATAAATGGTTCGCAAGATTTCAAAAAACGAGATCCGCGAGCGCGTACACATCCGCATTCGCAAGAAACTGCGCGGCACGACGGAACGTCCGCGTCTCACCGTGTTTCGCAGCACCGCGCATATCTATGCGCAGGTGGTCGATGACAGCAAAGGTGTGACGCTGGTAGCGGCAAGCTCCACGGAAAAGGCCGCCACCGGCAGGAAGTCGACGGGCGGCAATGTGGCGGCGGCGAAGGAAATCGGCAAGCGCGTGGCCGAACGCGCCAAAGAAAACGGCATCAGCAAAGTGGTATTCGACCGCAGCGGATACATCTATCATGGCCGGGTGAAAGCGCTGGCTGACGCCGCGCGGGAAGCAGGACTGGAGTTTTAATGGCCGTTCAAACCGTAAAGCGGGTCGACCCGCAGTCTTTGAATCTGAAGGAAAACGTAGTCGCCATCAACCGCGTCACAAAAGTGGTCAAGGGCGGCAAGAACATGAGCTTCTCGGCTCTGGTCGTAGTGGGCGATTCTTCGGCGCGCGTGGTCGGATTCGGCGTGGGCAAAGCTAAAGAAGTGCCGTCGGCGATTCGCAAGGGCATCGAGGCGGCGAAGAAGAATCTGCGCAGGATCCATCTGCTCGAAAACACCATTCCGCATCAGGTGCTGGGACGTTTCGGGGCGGGCATGGTGATGCTGAAGCCCGCGCAGGACGGAACCGGTGTGATTGCCGGCGGTCCGGTGCGTGCGGTCGTGCAGGCCTGCGGGATTCCCAACGTGCTCACGAAGTCGATCGGCAGCCACAATCCGCACAACGTGGTAAAAGCCACCATCAACGCGCTCGAGCAGCTTCGAGACAGGAATGCCGTGATGGAAATGCGCGGTCTGACCCCGGAGAAGATGTAGCATGCCTGGTATCAATCAAGCGGGGACTCAGAAGAAAATCAGGATCAAGCTGATCGGAAGCCCGATCTGCACACCGGAAAAACATAAAGTAATCGTGCGCAGCTTGGGGCTGCGGAAAATGAACCAGGTCGTGGAGCGGCCCGATACGCCGTCGTTCCGCGGGTTCGTCAAAAAGATTCCGCACCTGCTGGCGCTCGTCGACTAATTTAAGGAACCACCAATGAATCTGAGTTCACTCAAACCACCCGCCGGACAGAAGCACCGGAAGAAACGTATCGGACGCGGTATGGGTTCCGGCCGGGGCAAGACTTCGACCCGCGGTCATAAGGGCGCGCGCTCGATCTCCGGCTACAGCATCATGCGCGGATTTGAAGGCGGCCAGATGCCGCTGCACCGCCGTCTGCCCAAGCGCGGATTCACCAATATTTTCAAGAAGCAGTACGCGATCGTGAACCTCAAGGATCTGGAAAAGCTGCCAGGCGATAGTTTCACGGTTGATAGCCTGATCAAGGCTGGCATTATTAATAAACTCGGGGATGGCCTGAAAGTTCTGGGATCGGGCGAAATCACGCGCAGGATCGACATCGAAGCACACATCTTTTCCAAGTCTGCGGCGGAAAAGATCCAGAAGGCCGGTGGACAGGCCAGAACAATCGGAGCTGCGGCGTAGAAGAGAGGGACAGTCGTGAAGCTATTTGAGGCAATCGGCAATATCTTCCGAATTCCGGATCTCCGGAAGCGGGTACTGTTCACGTTCGCCATGCTCGCGGTTTACCGCTTTGGCAGCTTCGTTCCGACCCCCGGCATCGACGTCATCCGCTGGCAGGACTTTCTGGCTCGTCAGTCGGGTGGAATATTCGGCTTCTTCGATCTGTTCGCAGGCGGCAATATCCGCCGGTTATCCATATTCGCTCTGGGCATCATGCCGTACATCACGGCATCGATCATCCTTCAGTTGCTGACGGTAGTCGTTCCCACTCTGGAGAAACTGCAGAAGGAAGGCGAACTTGGCCGCCGCAAAATCACGCAGTGGACCCGCTACCTGACTGTGGGACTTGGTATTGCGCAATCCTTCGGTATCGCGATGAGCCTGCAGGCCATGCAGGACAACGTCGTCATCCATCCCGGAATCGGCTTCATCCTGTTGACCATTCTTTCGCTAACCACCGGCACCGCATTCATCATGTGGCTGGGTGAACAGATCACGGAACGCGGTGTGGGCAACGGTATGTCGCTGATCATCTTCACCGGCATCGTGGTTGGCGTGCCCAACGCCATCGGCAATCTTTATACGAACGTCTTCATCACGCGCGAATGGAATGCGCTGACGCTGGTCATGATTCTCGCGATGATGATCCTGGTTGTCGGATTCATCGTGCTGGTCGAATTGGGTGAACGCCGCATCCCGGTGCAGTACGCCAAGCGCGTCATCGGACGGCGCGTGATGGGCGGGCAGTCGACCCATATGCCGCTCAAGGTGAACGCCGGCGGTGTGATCCCGCCGATTTTTGCCTCCTCGATGCTGGCTTTTCCGCAGACGATCGCCAATTTTCCTTTTGTCAAAAACAACGTCTGGCTGAGCAGCATGGTGCGGTCGATCCAGCACGCCGAGCCTCTGTGGGTGGTCCTCTATATCGCGCTGATCATCTTCTTCTGCTTCTTCTACGTTTCGATTATTTTCAATCCCAACGAAGCCGCCGACAACATGCGGAAGTATGGCGGATTCATTCCCGGCATCCGGCCGGGTCGCAGCACTTCGGATTACATGAATACGATCCTGACCCGGATTACCTTCGTCGGCGCGATCTATCTCGCTTTCATCTGTCTCATTCCGGACGTGATGATCTCCGGCATCCATCTGCAGCATTTGCCGCTGCTCGGGAACGTAATTGATAAGACATTTCCCCGGTTTCTCCTTGAGGGGCTGAACGTCCAGTTCTACTTTGGCGGCACATCCCTGCTGATCGTCGTTGGCGTGGCGATGGACACCATCAATCAGATCGAGGCGCAGCTTATCATGCGCCATTATGAAGGGTTTACCCCGAGGGCGGGCAGGGTACGCGGCCGCCGCAGTTCCTACTAGATGGCGCTGGAAAGGGCAGGATCGAGGTTGAGCGCCGTCGCGCCTATGGACGGAATACCCGTTGCGAACGAACTCGAGAAGCCGATCGCGATCATTTTGTTCGGCTCACCCGGCTCCGGCAAGGGAACGCAGTCGAAGTATCTGGTCGCATGGCTGGGAATCCCCCAGATTTCGACAGGCGATATGCTGCGGGAACACATCCGCAGGGGTGACACAATCGGTTTGGCCATTGCCGGCCAATTGCGGGAGGGGGCTCTGGTTCCCGACGAACTGGTGAATCAGCTGGTTTTTGAGCGGATCAGCCAGCCGGATGCCAGACGCGGTTTTATCCTGGACGGCTATCCCCGGACACCGGCCCAAGCCGAGGAAATGATGAGGCTTCTCGCCGAGCGGGGAGCACGCGAGTTGGTAATTCACCTTGCCGTTGATTACAATGTAATTATCTCGCGGATGGCGGGTAGACGTGTGTGCCCGAAATGCGGGACGCTGTACAACTCCGTTTCCCGTCCCCCAAAAGTCAACGGTATTTGCGATCTCGACGGGAATACTCTGACGGTTCGCGAGGATGACAAAGAAGAAGTAGTCCGGCAGCGGTTGGCTCAGTATGAACGCCAGACGCAGCCGTTGATCGAATTCTTCCGCGCGACGAGCGATCGGTTGATAGAAGTGGATGCAAGCCGGGAAAAACCGGAGGCGGTATTCGAGCGAATTAAATCGGAGCTGCCGGATCTGGTCCGGAAATGATTATCCGCAAGACTCCATCGGAATTGGAGAAAATGCGGCGCAGCGGATTACTGGTGCACAAAATCCTGCATGCGCTGGGCGCGATGGTTGAAGAAGGGATTTCAACCTGGGATTTGGAATTGGCGGCCGTGAAGATGATGGCGGATGCGGGAGCAAAGCCCGCGTTCAAAGATTACTTCGTGCCGGCCGCGGGTGAACGGTATCGATACGTGCTCTGCACCTCGGTGAACGAGGAGATCGTGCACGGGATGCCGAACCCGAAGAGAGTGGTGAAGAAGGGCGACATCGTGTCGATCGATACGGGCGTCCAGTTGGAAGGATATTTTGGCGATTCGGCCCTGACGGTCGGAGTCGGTGAGTTGAACGAGCAGACCAGGAAGCTGCTGAAAGTGACCGAGGAATCGCTCGAACTGGCGATTGACAAGGTTCGCGAAGGCAACCGGTTGTTCGATATTTGCGGGACGGTCGAAAAACACGTGGTGGATAACGGGTTTTCGATCGTGCGGGAGTACGTGGGACACGGAATCGGAACGCAGTTGCATGAAGAGCCGCAGGTTCCGAATTACGTGGACAAGCGGAACGAGAATCCCCGGCTGCGCGAAGGCATGGTGCTTGCGATTGAGCCGATGGTGAACGCGGGAAAGCCGGAAGCGAAGGTTTTGAAGGATAAATGGACGGCAGTGGCGAAGGATGGATCGTATTCGGCCCACTTCGAACACTGTGTGGCGGTAACGGCAAACGGTCCGTGGGTTTTGACCAGACCGTAGCGGAAGAGATAAAAAAATGAAGGTTAGAGCATCAGTCAAGAAAATTTGTGATAAATGCAAGCTGATCCACCGCGAGGGCGTGGTGCGGGTCATCTGCAGCAATCCGAAGCATAAGCAGCGCCAGGGTTAGAAGGCTGGAAGGAATCGAAATATATGGCACGTCTCGCGGGCGTCGATCTGCCGCCGAAAAAACGGGCTGAGATCGGACTCACTTACATTTACGGCATCGGCCGAACGCGCTCAAAGAGCCTCCTTCACCGGGCGGGTATCGACGCGAACAAGAAGGTCGGCGATTTGACTGAAGAAGAGGTCAATAACGTCCGCCAGATTCTCGAAGAGGAAGGCGCCGTGGAAGGCGATCTCCGCAAGGAAGTATCGCTCAACATCCGGCGTCACATCGAAATGGGCTCCTATCGGGGACTGCGGCACCGCCGCGGCCTGCCGACCCGGGGTCAGCGGACCCACACCAATGCGCGTACGCGCAAGGGGCCGCGTAAGGGCACCGTAGCCAACAAGAAGAAAGCGACGTCGAAAACCTAATGGCTAAAGCAGCAGCGAAGGGCACGAAGAAGAAAACCTTCAAGAAGAAGGAAAAGCGGGTCGTTCATGTGGGTATCGTGCATATCCAGGCCACTTTTAACAACACGATCGTCACGATCGCCGACCCGGAAGGCAATACAGTGTCGTGGTCGAGCGCGGGCTCTCTCGGGTTTCGCGGCTCCCGCAAAGGTACTCCGTTCGCGGCGCAGCAGGCGGCATTGACCGCGGCGAATAAGGCAAACGAAGTAGGATTACGCACGGTGGAAGTGCGGGTCAGCGGTCCGGGATCGGGCCGTGAGTCGGCAGTGCGCGCCCTCGCGACAGCGGGCTTGGACGTGAGAACGATTCGCGATACAACGCCGATTCCGCACAACGGTTGCCGTCCGCCCAAGAAGCGCAGAGTTTGATGTACCGCTGGCGGTCTTGCCGCCGGCGGGTTTGCAGTTAAGTAGTGAAGCGGGACGAAGGTCCACTTGGATCGTAAACCGCACGTGAGCAAAGAAGGAGAACCATTTGGCACGTTATCGAGGCCCCGTTTGCCGGCTTTGCCGGCGCGAGGGCATGAAGCTGTTTCTGAAAGGCGAGCGCTGCCACACCGAAAAATGCGCCATCGAACGCCGGAATTTCGTTCCCGGACAACACGGAAAAGACCGTAAGGCGAAGATCCAGGGCTACGGCCTGCAGCTTCGCGAAAAACAGAAGGTGCGCCGCATCTACGGCGTTCTCGAAGCGCAGTTTCGGAACACATTCGCCAAAGCCGTCAAGATGAAGGGCATCACCGGTGAGAACCTGCTCAGCACACTCGAGCGGCGTCTCGACAGCGTGATCTACCGGATGGGCTTGGGAGCCAGCCGTTCGCAGGGGCGGCAGATCGTACGGCACGGACACATCCAGGTGAACGGCCGCAAGGTCAATATTCCGTCCTTCGTCGTCAGGCCCGGCGATGAAGTTTCCGTCCGTGAATCCAGCAAAAATAATGCGACGATCCTTTCTTCCCGCGACGCCACCGCGCATGCGCCGTCGCCCGCGTGGATGGACGTGGATCGCGAAAATCTGAAGGGCCGGATCAACAGCACGCCGCGTCGCGACGAGCTGACTCAGATCCCGATTAACGAGCAGTTGATTGTCGAGTTGTACAGCAAGTAGTCGGCAGCGGTAAATTTTGATGTAACCGGGCGTGAGCGGATTGAGATAAAGCCACGCCGGGATTGGAGTGAAAAGAAAGTATGTTTAAGGGATTTCAAAAACCCAAACGTCTGGTCGCAAACACTGAGACTCTGACGGAGCGTTTCGGGCAGTTCACCGCCCAGCCGTTCCAGCGCGGTTTCGGTACCACCATCGGCAATTCGCTTCGCCGCGTGCTCCTGTCGAGCATCGAAGGCGCAGCCATCACCGCCATTCGCATCGAAGGCGTGGATCACGAGTTCAGCCCTATCCCGGGCGTCGTGGAAGATGCCACGGACATTATCCTCAACCTGAAACAGGTTCCTTTCAAAGTAATCGGCGAAGGAATCAAGACCGTGCGGGTGGTTGCCGATAAAGCCGGCGAAGTCTTCTCCGGTCAGATCCAAACCGACGCCGACGTTGAAGTGCTTGACCGCACCCTGCACATCGCGACCGTCAGCGAAGGCGGCAAGCTCGACATCGAGATGCGCCTGAAGTCAGGCCGCGGTTACGTAGCTGCCGACAAGAACTTCGATGAGGATCTCGCAATCGGCTACATCCCCATCGACTCCGTGCATTCGCCGGTGCGCAAAGTGAATTTCACCGTCGAGGCTGCACGACTCGGCCAGATGACCGATTACGACAAACTCACGCTGGAAGTCTGGACCAACGGCGCCATCTCACCGCAGGACGCCATCGGTCACGCAGCGAAGCTGTTGAAGGATCACATGACGATCTTCATCAACTTCGAAGAAATCGCTGAAATGACCGAAGAGCCGACCGAGCGCAGCATGGACCGGGTCAGCGATCAGCTCAACCGCAGTGTGGAAGAACTGGAACTTTCGGTTCGCTCCTACAATTGCCTCAAGAACGCCGGTATCCAGACCATCGGCGAGTTGGTGCAGAAGTCGGAATCCGAAATGTTGCGGACCAAGAACTTCGGCCGCAAGTCGCTCAACGAAATCAAGGAAATCCTCCAGACTATGGGACTTTCGCTCGGCATGAAACCCGACGCCCATGGCCGTCTGATCGCCCCGCCGCCTCCACCGCCCGGATCGATCCCTGAGGAACTTCCCGATGAGGATCAATTCGCTTAGAATCAGCCCGCCATTGGTTTTACAGAGCCGTGACCGCGAGGGAGCGGTAACGGAATTCGCTTAAAGAGAGATACGGACCATGAGACATCGATTCGGCAATGCAAAACTAAAGCGGGACGTCGGCTCGCGCAACAGCCTTTTCAAGAACCTGACGACCAGCGTGATCGAATCTGAGCGCGTGATCACGACCGTTCCCAAGGCGAAGGCGATCCAGCCGCTGGTCGAGAAGATGATTACTCTCGCCAAGCGCGATACGCTGCACACCCGGCGTCAGGCTGCTTCTTTCCTGACCACGCCGAAATCCGTGAAGAAGCTGTTTGACACTCTCGGTACCCGTTTCGGGCAGCGCACGGGCGGTTACACCCGTATCACGCGATTGGGTAATCGCAAGGGAGACGGCGCGGAACTGGCCATGTTGGAACTGGTAGGTTCCGAACTGGTGAAGCGTGCCGCGGACCGGGCAAAGCGTAAGGAAGAACGGCTTAAAGCACAACGCGAAGGCCGCGAGGCGGAAGAAGTCGAAGAAGAAAGCAAAGAATAGCAGATCGCACAGCCGAAAACGCTAAAGCCGCGGTCCACCGGATCGTGGCTTTTTGTTGAGGCCGCGGCTTTTTTATTCCGTAGCCGCTTCTCCTTCGGCGGCGGCTTTCCTGCCGTTCTGGCGCGCATCTTTGATCAGTTGCCGTGCTTGCGCCAACAGATGTTGAGGCACTTGGACCTGAAATTCCAGAATGGGCAGAATATGCGGACCCACGATCATCGCCGGAATATCGTTGGAATCCAGCACGCCTTTGATCGCCATTGCTTCCATCTCCGCATCGTGATTGGAAGAGCTGAACACCGGAACCATTCCCTCATCCGGTTGCGTTTCCGTACGGTTTCCCATGACTTCACGATACCGTGATTGGAACACGCCACATTAGAATGAATGTGAGGATCACAACATGGAAGAGAATAATAATTTCGGCTGGTTTCTGGCGGGGGCTGTAATCGGGGCGGCGGCCGCGCTTCTCGTGGCCCCGAAATCGGGCAAAGATACCAGACGTTATCTCAGCGACACTACGAAAACCGGCCGGGAAGCAATGGAATCGAGCGGACGTGAGCTGATGGATCGCGGCAAGGACCTCTATGATCGCGGCAAGAAGATCGTGGAAGACGCGAGCGACCTCTTCGAGCGTGGCCGCAAGCTCGTTCAGGGCTGATTCTGCGGCGTGAATTCGCACTCGCTGATCCTTGGCAATCTCCGGATTACGCTGGTGCGCGCCGGTTCCTATTGGTGGGACGGCGGCGCCATGTTCGGTGTCGTTCCAAAGACCCTTTGGTCGAAGCACGAACCCAGCGATGAGATGAACCGGATCGAAGCCGGATTCAACTGCTTTGTTGTCGAGACAGATAGCCACCGGATTCTGATCGAAACGGGCGGCGGCATCCGGCACGACGAACGTACCCTCGAGCGTATGCGCCTGCCCGAGCCGCCACACCTTCCCGAAGTTCTGGCTCGACATGGCTTCGACCCGCAATCGATCGACGTGGTCGTTAACACCCATCTTCATTGGGATCATTGCGGAGGAAACACCGTCGGCGAAGGATCCCATGTTCTCCCGTCACTGCCGCGTGCCCGGTATATTACGCAGCGTGGGGAACTCGAACATGCCCGCGAACAGCTTCCCCGGGACGCCGTCAGCTATCGTGCCATGAACTATGAGCCGCTCATTGAATCGGGCCGCATGCAACTGCTCGATGGCGACGGTGAAGTTGCGCCCGGCGTCGAACTGCGGGTGGTGGCCGGCCATACACGGGACATGATGGTGGTGATTGTGCGCTCCGGCGCTGAAACCTGGTGCCATTTTGCCGACCTCGTAGCATATTCAGCGCAGGTGACGCCGACCTGGGTAACCGCGTTCGATCTTTTTCCGCTGGAGACGATTGCCAACAAAACGCATTTGCTCGACCGCGCCGCCGCCGAGGGCTGGTGGTGCAGTTTCGCACACGATCCCCGCGTGAGCTTTGCGAAGATTGAAGTGGCGGAGGGAAAGTGGCGCATACATCAGAGCCGGGCATAAATCTTCCGGAATTCCGCAACGAACCCTATACCGATTTCTCCGTCTCCGCGAACCGCACGCGCATGGAGACCGCGCTTGCGAAGGTGCGTGCGCAACTGGGTCGCGAGTGGGACATCGTCATCGCCGGAGAGCGCATTCGAACCACGGACAAGCTGAAATCCGTCAATCCGGCGCGTCCGGATGAGGTCGTGGGGATTCATCAGAAGGCAACTCCGGAACTGGCCACCAAAGCGGTCGAAACAGCGTACGCAAATTTCGCCGAATGGAGCCGCACTCCCGCGGCGGATCGTGTTCGAATGCTCCTGAGAACCGCCGCGCTGATCCGTGAGCGCAAGTATGAATTCGACGCCTGGATGGTTTATGAAGCAGGCAAAACGTGGCCGGAAGCGGAAGCGGAAGTAGCTGAGGCGATCGATTTCTGCGAATATTACGCGCGTGAAATGCTGCGTCTGGGCTGCCCGCAGCCCGTCGTGCAACTCCCGGGCGAGCACGACGAGATGCGCTATCTGCCGCTTGGTGTCGGCGTTGTCATCCCACCATGGAATTTCCCGCTCGCAATTCTCTGCGGCATAACCACTGCGGCGCTCGTGACCGGGAATACAGTCGTGATCAAGCCGTCAAGCGAGACGCCCACAATCGCCGCGGTCTTCGCGGAAACCCTGCTCGAGGCGGGCTTTCCTCCACACTCCTTTTGCTTTCTGACCGGCAGCGGCGGAGCGATTGGCGATCTTCTCGTGTCGCATCCGAAGACACGGTTCGTCTCGTTCACCGGTTCGCGCGACGTGGGCCTGCACATCAACGAGCTCGCTGCCAAGCCACAGCGCGGCCAGATCTGGATCAAACGCGTGGTTGCCGAGATGGGCGGTAAGGACGCGATCGTCGTCGATGACGATTGCGACTTGGACGCCGCAGTGGAAGGCGTTGCCGTTTCATCTTTCGGCTATCAGGGGCAGAAGTGCTCGGCATGCTCACGAGCGATCGTGCATGAGGCTGTGTACGACCGGTTTATCGAGAAGCTGAAAACGCGTACAGAAAAAATCACTGTCGGCGAGCCGGATAACCCTGCGAACTATATGGGCCCCGTGATCAGTGCGGGCGCAAAGAAGTCGATCCAGCAGTACATCGAGACCGGGAAGGGCGAAGGGCGACTGCTTACAGGTGACCGGCCACCTTCCGGAGACGGCTACTTTCTTCCGCCGACCGTCATCGCCGATGTCGATTCGAAAGCGCGCGTGTTCCAGGAAGAGATCTTCGGACCAGTTCTTGTCGTGGCGAAAGCGTCCGACTTTGATCACGCCCTTCAAATGGCGAACGACTCCCAGTACGGGCTGACCGGCGCGATTTACTCGAACAACGCCGCGCACGTCGCGAAAGCGCGCGATGAGTTTTTTGTTGGGAATATGTACATCAATCGCAAATGCACCGGCGCGATGGTGGGTGCGCATCCCTTCGGTGGCTTCAACATGTCGGGTACGGATTCGAAGGCCGGCGGACCCGACTATCTGCTTCTGTTTCTGCAGGCTAAGGCGATTGCACAGAAATTGTAAGCGCGTGTTAGGATCGAAATACCCGAATATAGGGGACTGAGAAATACCAACAATAGGGTAAAACCTGAACGACGCGGCGCGGACCTCAGCGTCCGCTCCTGAACCGGGACTTTTCGGGGTCCCGGTTTTTCCTTTTCGCGCCTAACCTTTCCCGGAACCGCTCGTCCTACTGCCAGGGAGAAATCCGCCTATGAGTCGAAATCGTTATCTCATCCTCTGCGCGCTGGTCTCGGCAGGTGCGTTCGTGGGAGGCTACGCAGTTAACCGTTCGATCCCTGTTGCACACGCCCAGGCGCAGATAGCGCCCGCAAATCTGCGCGCGACGTCGTTCACGCTCGTTAATTCGCAAGGGCAGGTGCAGGCTATGCTGCGCAGCGGAAACTTCGGAGCCGATCTGACTCTCAACGATGCCAACGGCAACCCCCGCGTCGAAATCAATCCGTCCGGTGGAATAGTGATTCGCGATGCCACAGGGCATGTGACGTGGAGTTCTCCCAAGGCGGGCCTGCTCCCGGCCACAATCGAATAGTTACTTCGCGGTCGCGGCCTTCTGCGACTCTGAACTGCCGTTCAGCGCGCTGTAACTCAATTGCTGCTTCACGTAGTCGCGTGGATACTGAATGTCGACCTTCGTTACCTTACCGGCGCCATCGAACTGCACGGCCAGGTCCGCATTGATGCCGGCGTAGTAAGTCGGGATGTTCAGCTTTTTATATCGCTCGGTCACCTGATCGCGGAGCTTCGGATCGAAGTGAACGCCGTACTTGTCGATCAGCGCCTTAATCGCATCGTAATCGCCTTCCGCTTTGATCCGCATCAGTTCGGCCAGAAGCATGCCGACGCCCTGCCGCATCTTTTTGTAATCCTTCACCACTACGTAAGTCTTGCCATTGCGATCCTCCATTGCAATGGCCCCGGTTTTGTCCATAATGTAGCGGGCGATGAGTTGGCGGTCGCGTTCGTGATCTTCTTCAATCGTGTCGCCTTTCGGGATGCGGCGCAGTTGGGTGAGCATTACCCGAGCCGCATCGTCATACATCACCCTCCCCACATCGTCCGAGGAAATCAGTCCGAGTTCCTTCAGCTTCGGATCGAAGACATTCCAAAGAGCCATCAGATCGGCTCGCGCCTCTTCCATCGCGGAGAAATATTCCTTCAGATAGTAAGCCGCTTCGTGCGTCAGCTTGGGGCTCAGCCTGCCCGAACCATGACCGATCACCTCGTGCATCTCGGTCATAAGGTCCTGCGCCTTAATCTCGTATTTTCGGTCTCGCGCGGCTTCCTCGGGCGAGGCGGCAAATTCGTCGATACTCCCGAATCCCACCGCTTCCGTGATGGCATGTGAGCTGCCGAAAAAGAGAAAGCTCTTCGATCCGTATTTGGCGTGGATTTCATCTTCGTTCGGCAGATTGTCGCCGATCGTGCTCACATGGAAGTCACCGGTTTCGATGGTTGTTTCGACCGCGTTGGCGATCGGCGGCTTCACGCCCTGCTTTTTGTAGCGCGCATCCCACGGCGCGCGATCTTCGAAGTACTGAGCATTCGCGGCAATCTTGCCGATGGCGTTCGAAGCCGCCTGATCGGTGATCGATACAAAGGCCTGCGAAGTTCCCTTGGCTCCGCGCGCATCGCGATAGACCTCGATGAAACCATTCACGAAATCCACCGGCTCATTGTCCTGCACCCAATCGGCGTCGAATTGAAGCCAGTCCCGATACTCTCCGGTCTGGTAGTAGAGGATTAGATCGGCAATCACTTTGGCCTGCGCCGGACTGGCATACGGGCGCGCCTTTTCCAACGCCTCGTTTGCTTTCTTCAGATACTGCGCATCGAGTCCGGCCGGAACTTTGCCGTCCGGCGTGCCCGCCCGCCAGACTTGTTCGACCAGCTTTCCGTTTTCCTTCACCACACGCGAGTTCAATCGATAATGCTCTGTGAAGTTCTTCAGATCGGCGAGCGTCACACCAAAATAGAAGTTGTTCGCGCTGGATTGGATAATATCCTTTCCGGCGCTCGGGCTCTTGGCCGTAGTCAGCGGCTCAAAAGCTGGATCGAATAACGACGGAGCAAGCGCATCCACTTCGCGGACAAGGTCCTGACGCCCCGCCTGACTAAGGGCCTTCTTCAACTCATCCGCATTGAATTTCGGCAGGAATTTCTGCGCCGTCGTTTCATTGTGATTGCCTTTGTTGGCCCAGAAGAGTTTCGTGAAGTCGGACACCCTGGCATAGATCGCAGGATTGACCTTAGCCTTGTTCGACATCACAGCTTCGAGGACGCGCTTTTCGCGCAGACCGAAACGCGAGAGTTGGTCGTAATTGATCGGATCGATCGCAATCGCGCTTTGGTTCAACCAGTAGGCCAGCGCCTGTTGAGTGGGGGACAGCGTGTTAAAGCTCTTCGCTTCGATTTGAATGAATGCGGTTGTATCCACGCGCTCGACGAGCGGCGACTCGGCCGGAAGTGAGCCGGCGGGAATGAGAAAAAGCAAGGCAACAAGACCGTGTCTCAACACGAACACGATTGTAACGCCCTGATTCGCGCTTAGTAATGTTGAAACAAGAGACGTGAAACGCGGGAGGGCTGCCGCTCTTCTCCCTGGGCGGCGGCGCCGGGAGGATTACAAAAATCCTGATAGGCCGCAAGAAGTTCGGCTTCGTCGAAATCGATGGCGCGAGCGTACTGTCTGATGTAACTGGTATTGTAAATTCCACCAGGCAATTTGCTGAATTCACCAGACTCGATCGCTTCCAAATGACGAACACTCAATTTAGTGGACGCAGCAATCGCTTCGAGACTTATGCCCCTTTGCCGCCGCCAGTTTTTAACACCGAGTATACCGGTTTGGTTCATTTCGACACCGAATACTGTTTAAAAGTACTAAGTACCAGCACCCACAGTCTATCACTGAAAACCCTCTGCTACAATCCGCACGGAAATGTTTTTTTCACATCGGATATTACTGGAAGCACTAACCTTAGTTAGCGGACGCCCGAAATGAAACCCACGGAAATGACGGTCTGCGGCATCCGTTTTCGCAACCCTGTTCTCACCGCGTCCGGTACCTTCGGTTACGGTGTCGAATTCGAAAAACTGGTCGATCTCAACGCGCTGGGCGGCATTGTAGTCAAAGGCCTCTCGAAAGACTCGATCCAGGGTAACGCCGCGCCACGGCTCTGGGAAACACGCTCCGGAATGATCAATTCCGTTGGTTTGCAAAACGTGGGCGTACGCGCATTCATTTCAGACAAGTTACCTGCCCTGCGCCAATATTCGACACCTGTAATAGCAAACGTCTTCGGCTATGCCGCAGAGGACTACGTCGAGGTCGTCCGGGCGCTGAATGACGCCGATGGCGTCGCCGCTTACGAGTTGAACGTCTCCTGCCCCAACACGAAACATGGCGGGCTGGCGTTCGGGGTGGATGAAGCGGCACTGGCGGACTTGGTTGGCCGCGCGAAGAGTGCCGCCAGTCGGCCAGTCATTGTGAAACTCTCCCCGAACGTCGCTTCAATCGAACCATTCGCCCGAGTGGCGGAACAAAACGGCGCCGACGCTCTTTCGCTGGTCAATACCTTCGTTGCCCTGGCGATTGACGCGAAGTCCCGCCAGGCGCGCGTCGGAGCCGGATACGGCGGATTATCCGGCCCGGCTATAAAACCGATTGCGCTGCGAATGGTTCAGCAGGCTGCGGGAACCGTGAAGATACCTGTCATCGGAATCGGCGGCATCATGAGCGGCGAAGACGCAGCCGAATTTCTGATCGCCGGCGCTTCGCTCGTTCAGGTGGGCACGGCCACATTCTGGGATCCTTCCGCACCCGTGAAGATTGCTCGGGAACTGGAGGAACTCCTGCCGCGGTTGCAGGCAGCCGACGTATCGAAGCTCGTAGGTACTCTGCAAAAGTGGTAGACGAAGTGGATGTATGAATCGCCGCATCGTCGGCTTCCATCAGGATGACTCCGGCGATTGGGTCGCCGATCTGGAGTGCGGACACCGCCAACATGTTCGTCATCAGCCGCCGTGGACCATGCGGCCGTGGGTTCTGACGGAAGCAGGCCGTAACTCATTTCTGGGCCATGAACTGACGTGTAAGGATTGCGTGGCGTCCCAGCCGGACAGCGCGAATACCACTACATAAATGGCAGCTCTATCGATCTTCGTTGCGAACTTTTTCCTGCACGGCGCGTATAACTGTCTGAGTCCAACCCATGGCGGCAAAAAAACGGAAACGTATCCTCTGGGTTACGCTGACGCTGCTCATTCTGGCGAGCGCGGCGTTTTTCTCTCTCAAGGCAATCGGCAGCAAGCCGATCAAAATCGATCCGGAGAAGATCGCGAAGGTCGAGCGGATCGATCTCGCGCGTTCGGTGGTTGCGACCGGAAAAGTACAACCCGTCACACAGGTGGAGATCAAAGCGAAGGCGAGCGGGATCATTTTGAAGCTGCCTGTCAACGTGGGTGACTACGTTCACAAAGGCGATGTCATCTGCGAACTGGATCAGAACGACCTGATCCCCGCGCTTCATCAGCAGGAAGCGGCACTGCATGTCGCGCAGGCAACGGTCAAGAGCGCCCAAGCCGACTACGAGCGTTATAAGGTGGATGCCGCCGGTCCGGACGTGCCGTTTCTGAAACGCGATATGGAACGCGCGCGCGCCATGTTCACCAGTGGTTTGATCGCACAGAATACGCGAGACGATTCCGAAAAGAATTACGAACTCGCTGTTCAGAAACAGGAGTCGGCGAAAGCGAATCTTGGCAGTGCCGCGGCGGCCATCGCCAAAGCGGAGGCTGCTCTCGAGCAGCAGCAGGCAACCGTATCCATCGCCGAAGAAAATCTCCGAAACGCGACGATTGTGTCACCCATCGACGGGATCGTCCTGTCGCGGGACAGCGAAGTGGGAGACGCTGTCAGCTCCATTCTTTTACTCGGGTCCAGCGCAACTTTGATCATGACGGTCGGCGACCTGAATGAGGTCTACGTCAAAGGAAAAGTGGACGAGAGTGATATCGGCCGCGTCTATCTCGGACAACCCGCCCGCATCTCGGTCGAATCGTTCAAAGATCAAAAGTTCGAAGGCCGCGTGACCAAAATTTCGCCGATGGGCGCGGAGAAAGACAACGTCACAACATTCGAAGTGCGCGTTTCGATTTCCAACGAAAAACACATTTTGAAAGCTCAGATGACCGCAAATGCGGAGATCATCCTGGAGGAGCGCAAAGGCGTGCTCGCCATCCCTGAAGGCGCGGTCTTCTACAACAAGGACAAATCGACCGCGGCCCAAATTCCCGATCCCACCAACGAGAAGGGTCTGCGCAGAATCGCGATCGCGACGGGAATCAGCAACGGCTCCAAAACGGAAGTTGTCAGGGGTCTGACGGAAGGCCAACACGTCATTCTGCAGTAGCCCGACGCTATGACTTACTTGTCCGAGCTCGCGAGGCAGGTCGTCGAAAGCCTCCTTCGCAACAAGCTGCGTACCTTCCTCACCATGGCGGGGATTGCGTGGGGCATCACATCCATCGTCCTGATTGTTGCTATGGGTGACGGCTTCAAGGCAGGCCAGGCCAACAGCATGAAACAGCTCGGCGAGAATATCGTCATCCTCTTCGGCGGACGCACGGAACTGCAGGCAGGCGGCGAGCGCGCCGGCCGCCGCATCCGCCTGAACTACTCCGATATCGAAAACATCCGCCGGGAGTGCTACCTGGTCAATCGTGTCGCCGCGGAACTCCAGGGAAACGTCCGCGTCACGAGCCCTTACAACAGCGGCTCTTTCGATGTCAGCGGCGTCGAAGCTTTTTTCCCGGAGCTTCGCACCATACCGATCGCGGACGGCAGATTCTTCAATGAAGGGGACGAGAAAAACGGACGGCGCCTTTGTGTGATCGGCGTCGACGTAAAGAAGCAGTTGTTCGGCGCACGCTCCGACGTCGTGGGTCGGCAGGTGGCGATCAATTCGATCCCCTACACCGTGATCGGCGTTATGGCGGACAAGACGCAGAACAGCAGCTACTCCGGTCTCGACGAAAAGAAGGTCTGGCTTCCCTACACGACGATGACCCGGGACGTTCCGCCGGCAAAATTCTACACTCCCGGTCAACTCGACGAGATCCTTTACCAGCCCCGCTCGCTCGATCAGTTCGAAGAAGCGCGCACGCAGGTCCGCAAGGTGATCGCCCGCGCCCATGACTTCGATCCCGCCGACAAAAGCGCCATCGGCATTTGGGACACAGTGGAAAACGCAAAGCTCACGGCGGGAATTTTCGACTCGATGACCGTGTTCCTCGGATTCATCGCGCTGGTTACGTTGTCCCTGGGTGGCATCGGCGTGATGAACATCATGCTGGTCACCGTTTCGGAAAGAACGCGCGAGATCGGGTTGCGCAAAGCGCTGGGCGCCACCCGGCTGCGCATCATGGTGGATTTTCTGGCAGAGGGCTGCGCCCTGGCGTTACTCAGCGGCCTGATCGGCTGGTCCGTCGCCTTCGGCCTTTCCGCCGCGCTCAAATTTGTCCCGATGCCCGATATGTTTCCCGGTCTGCCGGTAAGCGGCGCCACGACCGGTCTCGCCTTCGGCACGCTGACGGTCATCGCGATTGCGTCAGCGCTGTTCCCGGCATGGCGCGCCGCGTCGCTCACGCCCGTCGAGGCACTTCGCTATGAACGCTAAAGCGACGTGGGGTCAGCGCTTCCGCGCTGACACCGAGCTTCCGCTCGGTGTCGTCCGCCATGCTCTTACAGCTCAAAACCCCGGCTGGAAAGGCGGCGGCAGCGCAAAAGCGCCGGCCCCACAAGAACCTGCCTATGAACGTTAGAAGCATTCTCGCCGAAGCCGCCGGGGCGCTGAATTTCAACCGCCAACGCAGTCTGCTCACCATGGCCAGCCTTGCGTGGGGCGTCGCGTGCTTTGTAATTCTCTATTCCTACGGCGAAGGCTTCGGCGCCGCTCTGCGAGTCTCGTTCCAGGCGGTCGGACAGGATCTCGTCCTGATGTTCGGCGGCCAGACTTCCACGCAGGCCGGTGGTGAGCGCTCGGGCCGCAAGATCAGACTCGAAGACACCGATTCCCAGTTGATCCGAGACAATGTTCCGCTGATCGCGGCGGTCTCCTCCGAACTGCAGCTTTTCAACGCCACTGTTGTTCATGGATACCGGCAACAGAACATCACGGTTCGCGCGGTGGAAGTGCCATATGGCGTCATTCGCAATATGTCGCTGTCTTCCGGGCGCTGGATTTCGAATGAGGATTACCAGAACAAAGAGCGCGTCGCGGTAATCGGCGCGAAAGCCTCCGAGAAACTCTTCGGCGACGCACCGCCCGATGGCGAAACCATATCCATCAATGGATTGCCGTTTCAGATCATCGGCTTGCTCAAAACCAAGACGCAGATTTCGAACTACAACACGCCGGATAACGAATGCATCTTCATTGCCTATTCCACCGCGTCTCTGCTGCAGGACATTAAATATCCCAGTGACATCGTGTGGATGCCGGCCAATCCCCTGTTCCGGCAAAAGGCCCTCACCGATGTGCGCGCCACTCTCGCTCGTGCGCACAATTTTTCGCCGACGGATGAACGGGCGCTCCAGGTCATCGTCTTCAATGAATTCATGAAGATTATCGACACGATGTCGACCGCGCTCCAGGTCCTGCTCGGTCTGATCGGAGCCCTTACTCTGGCCATCGGCGGCATCGGGCTCGCCAACATCATGTTGGTTTCCGTAACGCAGAGGACGCGTGAGATCGGAGTGCTGAAGTCGCTCGGCGCGACGCGCAGCGCCATCCGATTTCAGTTTCTGGCGGAAGCAATGGCGATCGTAACGTCGGGAGGACTGATCGGCGTCCTGATCGGCTGGGCCCTGATCGCGGGAATCCGCACCCTGCCTTTGCTCGAGCCGATCTTCAAGGATGATACCGGCACCGGAGACATCCATCTGCACATCACTCGCTTCGCAGTAATTGCTTCTACCACTGTGCTGGAAGCGATCGGGTTGTTCGCGGGACTGCTTCCGGCGCTAAGAGCATCACGGCTCGATCCCATTGAAGCCCTGCGTTACGAATAACCCTCACTAAACTGAAGAGGATGGAACCGAGAATTAACTTCTACAAGGCCGCTCCCGGGGCAATCGATGCGATGCGCGGACTGGAACATTACATCAATCAGTCCTCCGGTCTCGAACCTTCTCTTCGCGAACTCGTCAAAACCAGAGCTTCGCAGATCAACGGCTGCGCCTACTGTATCGACATGCATACGAAAGATGCGCGGGCGGCAGGCGAGACGGAGCAGCGCCTGTATGCGCTCA
Organism: Bryobacteraceae bacterium; assembly: GCA_036273015.1. Lineage (GTDB taxonomy): Bacteria > Acidobacteriota > Terriglobia > Bryobacterales > Bryobacteraceae > BOG-234. Next base: position 27,607 of record DATAXN010000061.1, read on the forward strand.
ATGCGTGGCGGGAAACTCCGTTCTTCACCGAGCGCGAGCGCGCAGCGCTTGAATGGACGGAAGCGATTACGCTCATCGCGGACGATCATGCTCCCGAGGAGCTGTTCTTTCGGGTTCGGCAATATTTCGGCGAAGAAGAGCTGGTTAACCTGACTCTGGCGATTGTTGCGATCAACGGCTGGAATCGCATGGCCATCGCATTCGGGTCCGTGCCCGGCATTTATCAGCCGAGCGGCTTAAGATCGCCAAGCAGCGTCGGCACCAACTCTGAAACCGTCGGGTGAATGTGTACCGCGCGCTGAATCACGGTATACGGCGCTCTCGCGTACATGATGTCGAGAATGGAATGAATTGCCTCGTCGCCGCTGACGCCAAGAATTGCGGCGCCGAGGATCTGATGCGTTTCAGCATCCACCATGATCTTCATAAAACCCAGCGACTCGCCCTTCTCGACCGCGCGTCCAACCTTCGTCATCGGGCGCGTGGCCAGCAGCGCCTTCCTTCCCGACTGCCGCGCCCATTGCCTCACCTCCGTTTCCGTCATCCCCGCTCGTCCGAGCGGCGGATCGATGTAAAGCGCATAAGCCCGGATGCGGTCGCTGAGGCGGCGTGGGTCGTTATCAAGTAGATTGGCCGCCACGATTTCGTAGTCGTTGTACGACGTGTGGGTGAAGCCTCCCTGGCCATTGCAGTCGCCCAGCGCCCAGATGCCAGGCACATTGGTTTGCAGTTGGTCGTCCACCGTGATGTATCCGCGATCGTCCATCGCGACGCCGGCCTTTTCGAGCCCAAGATCGTCGGTATTCGGTCTGCGTCCCACCGCCATGAGCAGATGCGAGCCAACCACTTCGGGCGATCCGGTATCGCACTCCGCGATCGCCACAATTTCCTCGCCCTGCTTCGACAGCGCGATACATTCCGCATTCAGGCGGATATGAATGCCCTCTGCTTCGAGAATTTCTTTGATGCAGGCGGATATGTCCTCATCTTCGCGGGCAATCAATCGGGAACCCTTTTCGATGATGGTCACTTCGCTTCCGAATCGCCGAAACATCTGCGCAAATTCGAGACCGATGTAACTTCCGCCGACGACTATCAGATGCTTCGGCAGAAAGTCGACCTGCATCATAGAACTGTTCGTGAGAAACGGGACCTGATCGATGCCCGGCATGTCCGGTATCAGCGCGCGTCCGCCAACGTTGATGAAAATCTTAGGCGCTTTGATCTTCACGTCGCCGAGCTTCCTGTCTCCAACCGCGACCTCATTCATCGATTCGAATCGCGCATGCCCTTCGAATACGGTGCAGTTCGTCAGACTCTTCATCCGGTTTTCAACGCCGGTGCGTGATTTGCCGGAAATCGCGTCTTTGCGCGCCTTGACGCGCTTCATGTCCGTGCCGACCGAGCCCTCGATCGCAATGCCGAAGTCAGCCGCGCGCCGCGCCAAGTGGGCCGCATACGCGCTCGCAACCATGGCCTTGGTGGGAATGCAGCCGGTATTCACGCAGGTCCCACCGAACAGCTTGCGTTCGACGATGGCCACCTTCTTCCCGGCGTTCGCGAGACGACCGGCAAGACTGGGTCCGGCCTGCCCGGTCCCGATGATGATGGCGTCAAACTCTGTAGGCATCGTCTGAGCCCATGATAATCTCGGGTAGCGCGGTACGGTATGAAAACGAGATTACTGCTGCGTTTCGGATTGGGGCTCGTCGCCCTGACCGCGCTTTACGCCTTCCAGCGGCCTTTCCGCGAATATCCCGGTATTGAATACAACAATTTTCCGAAACCGCCGGATTACCGCGAGAAGACCGAATGGGCTTTCGCGCGCCTGATGTATCCGCAGGGTGGCGGGGGAGGCGGTTTCGGCTTTCGCGGCGGCGGCGGAGACTGGCGCGAAGGCTACTCAATGTGGACGCAGGATTATCCGCGCGCCGATCGTCATTTTTCGGAAGCGATGCGCCGTCTCACGCGGATCCATGTGCGTTCCGTCGAACAGCCGGTCAACCTCGATGACGGCGACGATGTCGACAACTGGCCGTGGCTCTATGCCGTGCAGGTCGGCCAGTGGCGGCTCACCGATGCGCAGGCCAGACAGATGCGCGAGTATCTTCTGCGCGGCGGCTTTTTCATGTGTGACGATTTCTGGGGCGAAAACCAGTGGGCGAACTTCATGGAGAGCATGCGCCGCGTCTTTCCCGATCGCGAAGTGGTCGATATCCCGAACGACGATCAGATCTTCCACGTGGTCTACGATCTTTCCGACCGTTACCAGGTTCCCGGCGCGCGCTACATTCAGACCGGCGTTACGGAAAAATGCGAAGGCTGCCCGCCGCGCTGGCGCGGCATTTATGACGACCGCGGCCGTTTAATGGTCGCGATGACTTTCGACTCGGATCTCGGCGATTCGTGGGAGTGGGCCGACGATCCGGGTTATGACGAAAAGTTCTCCGCGCTGGGGATTCGCATCGGCGTGAACTACATTACTTACGCGATGACGCATTAATCGCAGAAATTTGGACGTTCTGGTGCAAATCAAACAAACATCACTTGAGCTCGAACAATGTGAATCACTTGGCTGGACTAAGCTCAGCCCCTGGAGCTATGAGCACTATTGCGGTGCGCGAGTTTCCAAGCGAGGCCAATCCTGGAATGCCGCAAATCCGACAGGATTCGTTTCCGGTCCTCATACGACAGCCAAAGACGCGATGTCTTACGTAGAGAAACACGATCCTGATTTTTGGAGTTACGGCACTCCCACCCTAAGTGGCTACTATAGTGGCTTGTGGTTCAGAACGGGCCATAACCCTGCCAACGAGAATGACATCGCGTTCGTCTGCTATTGGCACGAAAAAGATGACTTTCCTTTCTTTCTTTATCTGACATTTGAAAGGCACGTTTTCCCGCGCGCTCGTTGTAAGCGTTGCTTACAGTTCATGACCAAAATCACGGCTCGCGAATTGCATAACCTTTAAGAAGGTCGTCGTTGTTTCTTTGTCGTCTGCGACTGTGGTAACCCCGTATGGCAGCTCGACGGTTCGTTTCATATAGTTCATTTCGCCATTAAGAGAAGAGAAAAGTCTTGGCGCCGAAGTCAACGAATTGCGGCAGCGAGCGGTCAACATACACGCTATGAGATTGCTGAAATCCGGGCCAGCCAAGGGCACCGATGCATATATTGCAACGTGCGGTTCTCGGATCGCATTGGCTCTACAAAAGACCATATTCTCGCTCTCGTCGACGGCGGATCGCACTGGGCACTGAATATCGTCCTCGCTTGCAGGTCATGCAACTCCCGTAGAGCCGATATTCCATTCCGCACCTTCTGTAGCCTGCTAGACATAAGACAAAACCTCAGGATTCTGGGGCACCTCCAACGCCGACTTCAAGCAATCGACGCCGATCGTTCTACGCCGGAAGCACTTCGGGCTTTCGACAAACCACTCAAACAGCATGACGCGAATCACTGGCGATTTCTCGATATTCAACGCGGATCTGCGTCAGCGCGAGCAAACGCACTCAATAACGAACTGCTACCCGCGACGAGAACGCTGCTCCTAAAAAAGCCAACAATAGAATCGATCAAGAATAAAAAGCGGGCGAGCGTCGGTTAACCCGCAGCGGGCGCACTCTCTGCCGATAGCTATAGTCATCACTGTCTTGATGTTTGTGAACTTGAAGCATCTTCTCCACCGAGGCCTGATCCGCGGAACCGTATCGTCGAAGTCGCTGTTGATCAGGATATTGCCGTCCGGCGTGGTGATCAGGTAGGAGCCGAGATCGTGCGGTGCCCACATAGTAGATATTCCCGATCACCTTGAAAGGCGGAAACGGCTTGTTGAACGCATCGTGCCCCTGCGCAAACATCGGCGCAACGCTCACAGCGCTGAAAGGCAGGCAGGAAAGAACTTTGCGGTGTCGCATCGCGGGTCAGTCTGTCACTCTCCGGCTGTCACTTTCCGGCAGCCTTTGCGGTTAGATTGGTGTTGAACCAGGCGATAGTTCGTTCCAGCAGATCCTGTACATGTTCCGGCTTTCGTATCGCATGGCCTTCGTTCGGATAGACCACCAATTGCGTTTTCACTCCGCGTGTCTTCAGCGCATGCCAGAACTCATACGACTGTGGCGCCGGACATTCCGCGTCACTGTCGCCCACGGCAATCAGCGTTGGAGTGTTCACGTTCCGAATGAAACTGATCGGCGAACTGCGCGAATAAACGGCCGGGTTGTCGTACACCGACGCGCCGAAATACGGAATCATCCATTGATCGATCAGATTTTCTCCGTAGTAGCTCTGCCAGTTCGCGATGCCCGCGCCCGCTACCGCCGCACGGAAGCGATGTGTCTGCGTCACCGCCCACATCGTCATATAGCCGCCGTAGCTCCATCCGGCAATTCCCAGGCGCGCGGGGTCGATCGGCAGCGTTCTCACCACCTCGTCGACTCCCAGCAGAATGTCACGCAGATCTCCCTGGCCGAAATCCTTGACGTTACTCTTCGTGAACGTTTCCCCGGCGCCGTAGCTGCCCCGCGGGTTCGGAAACAGCACAAAATATCCCTGGCTCGAAAGCAGTGAAAGATCGAAATTGTTCGCCGGCCAGCTCGGTCTCTTTGCCGCCGCCGGTCCGCCATGCACCGAAACCACCATCGGATACTTCTTCGACTCGTCGTAGTTGACCGGATACATCAGCCAGCCCTGCACGTCGAAATCGTCGCTCCGCCAGCGCACGCTCTTCGTCTGCCCCCAGAGAGGCTTCAGCGCATCGTTGGCGTGAGTGATCGCATGAGACGTTTGCGTCCATTCATTCAGCGGTCCGGCCCAAACCTCAGGCGCGAGCGTCCAGGAACTGCGCACCGCCGCGATCGTCTTGCCATCGCTCGATGTGGACACTGAATCGTCGCCGGCCTTGATCGATTCGTCCCCTTTCCACAGCGTCTCGGTTGTTCGGGACGGCGGATCGAGCGAGGCAATCGCGGCGCCTCCGTTGATCGTTTCCGTAAAAAGAATCTTTCCGGAAGGAAGCCAGCGCAGCCAGCTCGGTGAGCTCTTTCGATCCGGCGTCAGATTATGAGGCGCGGCGCCACTGGTCGCCGCCGGCACTGAAAAGATATCCCCGCCGACTGACCCCTCATCGCTCATAATGCCGCTGATGAATGCGATCTCACGCCCATCGGGCGACCAGCGCGGGTTTGCGATCTGCAGATCGGGCTTATGCACCTGATGAACTTCTCCCGTCGAAGCCGCGACGGTGTAGAGCCGGGCGATCCACCAGTTGTTGTCGCCGTTGCCCTGAGATGCGGTGTACGCAACAAGATCGCTGTCCGGCGCCCAGTCGTACTCGTAAACATAGGTATCCGCCGGTGTGATGGGTTTCGCTTCTCCGGAACGTGGATTGACCACGGTCAGCCGCTGTTCGTAAATGTGCTCCTCGACCACGCCGGCATCTTTCGTGGAAGGCTCGAGGGGCCCTGCCGCGCGCGGAGCATTCTCCGTAAAAAGCATCGCGATCTTTGCGCCATCCGGTGACCAGCGCGGCGTCTGAAGGAATCCGGTCAGATTCGTGATCCTGCGCGGCGCTGCGCCGGAACCTGACACAGGCTGCACGTAAAGTTCGAGTTGGCCTTCCTTTTCGAAATCCGACAGAAACGCAATCTGCTTACTGTCCGGCGACCATGCCAGGCTGTGCTCGGCATGGGGCGTCTTCCAGGCGGATAGCTTCTGCGCCACTGCGCCGAGCCTCGACAGATCCAGAAGATAAATCTCGGAATTACGCGATGTCGTGTTGTCCTTGTTCCGCAACGTCAACGTCCAAGCAACATAACGACCGTCGGGTGAGATCGCCGCTTCCCGGTATTGCGTGGTTCCTGAGACCGTCGAAAGCAATTGCGGAACGGTCTGCGCAAATCCCGTCCGCTCAAATCCGGGAGACGACGCCAGACCAAGCGCCAGCGTAACCGTAAATAGGCTGCTGCGGAGCACGCTTTCAGTTTACTCGTGATAGCATCTGAGCTTTCATGGCATGAAACCCCACCGTTCTCTTCTGCTCTTGATCGCGCCGCTTCTGATTTCCCCTTTAGCGTGGTCGCAAATGAACACCATTCCCGGCGAATTCCGCACGGAACTACCGACTCTGGTCTCGCTGGGTTTCGAATGGAAGATCACAGGCGACGACAACCGCAATGCCCGCGTGGATGTCACGTTTCGCAAAGCCGGTGAGCGCGAGTGGCGCAAAGGGCTGCCGCTCTTCCGTCTGCAGCACGAACTGGTAACGGGCGGCGCGCCACGCGAAGGCGGCGGCACTTTCTACAACTACACGGCTCCGAATATGTTCGCCGGCAGCATTTTGAATCTCGATCCCGACACCGCATATGAGTGCCGTTTCATGCTTACCGATCCTGACGGGGTGAAAGGTAAAGCCGAGAAGACCGTTTCGGTCCGCACGCGCAAAGAACCTCAGCCCGCCGAAGGCGGCCACGTTTATCACGTCTATCCGTTCGACTCCAAAGGCACGAGACAGCAACCCGCCTTCAGCGGCCTGCTCGCCGCATACTACCTGACAGCCGATCAGTCCGATCACTCGAACGTCTCAGCGCCTCGCGTACAACCCGGCGACACCATCCTCGTGCACGCCGGCGTTTACAAGGACAACCGATTCATCTACGGCGGATTCGACCGCACCATTGCAGCCTACGGCACGCCTTTCGACGGTACCTATTATTTGACGCAAAGCGGCACGCCCGATAAGCCGATCGTGATTAAAGCCGCGGACGACGGTGAAGTTGTCTTCGACGGCGACGGCAATCAGAACTTATTTAACCTGTTGGCCGCGAACTACACCTATTTCGAAGGCATCACCGTTCGCAACACCAATGTGGCTTTTCTGGTGGGGATCAAGAACATTGCCGGAGCCAGCGGATTTACATTGAAACATTCGCGCCTCGAAAACATCGGGCGCGGCGTCGAAGACGATTGGTCGGGATCGAAGAATTTCTATATCGCCGACAACGTTTTTGTCGGCCGCCACGATCCGACCAAGCTGCAAAGCTGGTTTACCCCTGCGGTGTGGTCGAAGTTCCCCGGCTATCCGGCGCCCATCACTTCCGAGTACGCAGTCAAAGTCTACGGTCAGGGGCATGTTGTTGCGTTTAACTACGCTGTCAACTGGCATGACGGCATCGATATCGCCACCTACGGCAATCCCGACGGCACGCCCAACGAGATCGAAGACAGAGTTCCCGTCGCCATTGATTTTTACAACAACGACTTTTCCAACATGGCGGACAACTGCATCGAAACCGACGGCGGCGCGCGCAACATACGCGTCTTCCGCAATCGATGCTTCAATTCGGCTGGCGGCGCATTCAGCGCGCAGCCCACGTTCGGCGGACCGCTCTATTTTTTCCAGAACCTGGCCTACGACACTACAACGGGTGGTCCCTTGAAATTTGTCGACACGCCCGCCGGGGTTCTGGTTTATCAAAATACGTTCATCGGGCAGGGAACTCGCATGGGCCCTGCCGCCAATGTTCATTTCCGGAACAATCTGATTCTGGGCGATGGATATACGGATGCGGTTCTCAGCCTGCGTACAACGACCAACTACTCAACTTCGGACTACAATGGCTTCCGTCCCAATCCCGGCGTCGAAGACGCGTTCGAATGGAACTCACCGCCGTTTGAAATGGCCGCCGATTTTAAAGGCCGGGGTGTCACGCGCCACTTCAAATCGTTGAAGGACTACAGCGCGGCGGCAAAGCAGGAACAGCACAGTGTTCTGGTCGATTTTGACGTTTTCGAAAACGTCAGGATTCCGGATAAATCCGATCCTCAGCATCTCTACAAGCCGGCCGATTTCGATTTCCGCCTGAAGCCGGGCTCGGCAGCCGTTGATGCAGGCATTTCACTGCCGACCATCAACGACGACTTCACCGGTCGCGCGCCCGATCTCGGTGCGTACGAACTCAATCGCCCGCTGCCCCACTACGGTCCCCGGTAGTGTTCGAACTGCCACGCGTCTACCCGATCGTTGATACGGCGACTCTGGAGCGCCTGGGGCTCGACCCTGTCGAAGTGTCTGCCGCGCTGCTCGAAGGCGGCGCCCGCATACTTCAGTTCCGCCACAAAGCCTTTTGGCATCGCGACGTCTTCGCGCAGGCCGAGGCGATCGCGGAGCTTTGTAAGGCTGCGTCAGTGCCTTTTGTCGTCAACGATCGCGCCGACTACGCCATGCTCCTGCACGCTGGCCTTCATCTCGGGCAGGAAGATCTTCTCCCCGTCGACGCGCGCCGGGTCGTCGGTGATACCACCGCCATCGGTTTCTCCACGCACAATCCGGACCAGATGCGCGCCGCGGCAGACGAACCCGTCGACTACGTTGCTTTCGGCCCGCTCTTCACCACCGCCTCAAAAGACCGCCCCGACCCAACGGTCGGCATCGAAGGACTACGCGCCGTTCGCGGACTCACCGAAAGGCCCCTCGTTGCTATCGGCGGCATCACAAGAGAAAACGCATCCCTCTGCTGGAAGGCCGGCGCGGAGTCGGTGGCAATCATCGCCGATCTGTTCCCCAACCCGTGCACACGTCAATCGATTCGTGATCGCATGGCCGAATGGCTTAGGCTATGACTGGTGGAACCGATATTCACCGTCGGCCATTCGACGCGCTCCGCTGAGGATTTCATCGCCCTGCTGAAAGCGCATCGCGTTGATCTTCTGGTGGACGTCCGCACTGTGCCCAAATCGCGCCACAATCCGCAATTCAATCTTGATACTTTGCCGGAAACACTGCGGCATGAAGGCATCGACTATCTGCATCTCAACGAGTTGGGCGGCCTCCGCAAGGCCCGCAAAGATTCGACCAACACCGCATGGCGTAATCTCTCGTTTCGCGGCTACGCGGATTATATGGAGAAGCCGGAATTTGAAAAAGGCATTTTGCGGCTGATGGAACTCGCCGAGACGAAACGCCTGGCGGTCATGTGCGCCGAGGCAGTGCCGTGGAGGTGCCACCGCTCGCTGATTAGCGACGCGCTGACAGCCAGAGGCGCGGAGGTCTTCGAACTGGCGAGTCCGACAAAAGCGCAGCCTCACAAAATGACCCCGTTTGCGCGCGTAGAAGGTACGCGTGTAACCTACCCTTGGCGCGATGGGCAGGCCACGTTGTTCGGGGACTGGAGCGCTCACTGAAAGAAGATGACCTCACGACCTCCGAAGTCCCCGTCTTCATCGTCGGAGGCAGTCTTGTGGGCTACTAGCCAGCCACGAGTACCAGAACGCATAGCCTTATAATCCGGATGCCAATCATGTTAATAATGTAGGCTGGTAGTGTTAGCTTTCGTACAAAGTTGCCATCAGGATTAGACTATTTTGGCGCAATCGTTCTTTTTTCCCGGCAGCGAGACAGGACAAACAGTACTACATCGTATCGTTCTGATTCTATTAGCCATTCTGCTCTTTTCCATCCCCGGGAAAACGCAGACTGTTGGCTATCTCCTGGCTCCGGACGACCGCATCTTCGTCACTGTTCAGGATTTGGAGGAATTCAAACCCGAAAAAATTTCCCGGATAGATTCTCTCGGGAACATTCAATTACCACTTCTTGGGACTGTCCATGTTGCCGGATTCACCGTCGAGCAGGTCACCGGACTTGTCCGAGATCGCCTGAAGCGGATACTCATTGCGCCCGAAGTGAACGTCACGCTCGCTGAGTTCCGCAACCAGCCCGTGAGCATTTACGGCGAGGTGGAGCATCCCGGAGTTCAGCAGATTCATGGCAGGCTATCCCTCGTTGAAGTTCTTTCTCTCTCCGGGGGCATCAGCCCAAACGCAGCTAACGTGGTCAGGATCACGCGCCCGAAGGCGGTCGGAACCTTGCCGTTGCCGGCAGTGACTTCCGACGCCACGGGAGAATTCTGGATCGGCGAGGTAGATCTGGCATCCCTGCTCCAGGCGAAAATACCCGCCAGTAACATTGACCTTCTGCCGCAGGATGTGGTGACCGTTCCCAAAGCCGACATCATTTATGTGGTTGGCGCGGTGAGAAAAGCGGGCGGTTTCATGCTTAACGAAAGGCAAAACGTCACTGTTCTGCAGGCGTTGGCGCTTTCCGAGGGCACCGAAAAGTTCGCGGCCACCACTCGCGCGAGAATACTCCGGCAAAAGCCGGGAACCTCCGGCCGGGATGAGATCCTCGTCAATTTGAAAGCCCTCTTGTCGGGGAAAAGCCCCGACCAGTCTCTTCTGCCGGGCGACGTGCTCTACGTTCCGCCAAGCGGAGCGAAGGAACTTGCCTACCAGTCCGCCGAAGTCGCGGCTGCCATGCTCACGGGCGTCGTGATCTATCGGGTGGGATACAGCTACGGGACCGCGGCCGGCGCTACTGCCGTTACTGTTGCCAATGGGAAGTAACGCTCTGTCTTCTGCTCAGACGGAAGCCTCCAGCCCCGGCGAGTACGGCGGCGACGCGCTCGCGCCCGGCAGTATTCTCGCGCGCCGCAAATGGTTCATCCTGCTGGCTGTTGTGGCCGGTGGCGCGGCGGCCTGGGGCTTCTCGGCGTCGCAGACGCCCGTTTACGAGGCACAGGCGACTCTCGAGGTTCAGGAGCTGAACCAGGATTTCCTGAAGACGGGGGATTTCAGCCCCATCGGAGACGCAGGATCTCGCTTCGGCGCACTCACCGACATCCAGACGCAAATCCGGATATTGCAAAGCGAATCGTTGCTCGAACAAGCCGCCGCTTCGATCGGACTAAATGCGCCGGCCACGCAACAACCCGGCGCGCGCGACGCCTGGCTCCGCAAACTGGAAGAGCAGGTCCAGATTCGTTCCGCCAACCTGACACGCGTGATAGATGTCGTCGTCGACCAGGAAAATCCGCGCGCTGCCGCCGATCTGGCCAACGCTCTCAGCCGCCAATATATGCAGCGTAATGTCGAAGCGCGTTCGGCGATCACCGCCAAAACCGCCGAGTTGCTGAACCAGCAGCTGGCCGACATGCGGGCACGGCTCGAAGAGAGCGACGACGCCCTGCAGGACTACGCCCGCAGAAATGACCTTGTGATCACCGGCGACAAACAGAACATCAGCGATCAGAAGCTCAGGGAAATCGAGACCGAGCTCTCACGCGCCGAATCCGACCGCGCCGCGAAACAAAGCCACTGGGAGATCGAGCAGAATGCCTCGCCGGAGTCGCTTCCCGAGTTGATGGACGACCGCGAGTACCGCGACGTCGGCTTCCGCCTCGAAGATCTGAAAGCACAGGAAGCGCAGCTCGACGCGACCTACCAGAAGGACTACCGGAAGAACGTGCAGACCCACGCGAGCATAGTCGCGCTGGAAGAAGCGCAGGTCGCCCGCCGGAAGGCGGTGCTCGATCGCATTCACAACGATTACCTGGACGCTCTGGGCCGCGAGCGGCTGCTGCGCGAAAATTATCGGCGGCAAGCCGGCATCGTCACCCGGGACAACGAGAATGCCATCCGCTACAACATGCTGAAACGCGATGCGGATGCGAACCAGGAACTCTACGAGACGTTGAACCAGAAAGTCAGGCAATCCGATTTCACCCGCGCCGTCCCCTCGGGCAACGTTCGTATAGTCGATTCCGCCCGGTCGCCGCAGAGGCCGATCAGGCCCCGTACGCCGCTGAACGTTTTCGCGGGCATCCTGGGCGGGCTCGTATTCGGGATCGCGTTTGCCGTGGTGGGTGAGCGCGGCGATAAAACTTTCCGTGAGCCGGGTGCCGCTTCTCAGCTTCTGGGGGTCCCGGAACTGGGTGTCGTTCCACATGGCAGGAAAAAGACTCGCTCGCGTGGCATGGCGGAGGCCTGCGGAGGCATTGCAACATCCGTCATCTTCGCCGGCACGGATCCTGCCACGAAACTGCATTCGCCCTCGGTCTACGTGGTTACCAGTGCCGGCCCGGACGAAGGAAAAACCACCGTGTGCTGCAACCTGGCGCTCGCGCTCGCGGAAAATCGGATGAAGATTCTGCTGATCGACGCAGATCTTCAAAAGCCCCAGGTGCACGAACGTTTCGGAGCGCCGAACGACCGCGGCCTGATTCAACTTCTCGAGAATGGTGTGGATTCGATTTCAGAGTCAATACGGGATATCGACACGTCCGGGTTGTCGATTCTTCCGAGCGGCGGCCTCAGTAGCTCCGGAACTGAACTCCTCGCTTCGCCCAACCTGAGCGAAATTCTGCGCCGGGTACGCCAAAGCTACGACGTCGTGCTCATCGACACGCCACCGATCCTCCTGCTGCCTTCCGGCCGCCTTGTCGGACGTCTTTCCGACGGGGTGATCCTGGTCGTCCACGCGGGCGAAACCACAAAGAGAGCGGCTCTGGCTGCCTGCGAGCGTTTGCGTTCCGATGAGATTCCCCTCGTGGGAACGATCCTCAACAACCTCGACCCGAAGTTTGCCCCATACGGCGCTTACGGATACGGAAAGAACCGATGATCGGGTCTTCGGCCCTGGTAAGATGTTTCGGTCATTCCGTGGGGCAGCCTTTCCAGGCTACCGCCGGGCTTCTGCCCGGCGCGCGCGTTGTCGCGGTGTGGTTCTTCTATGACCGAAATAGTCCGCTACTCGGCCGAGGGTCCTTCGAGCCAGGCTCTGCGGAGCCGATGATAGTACATGCCGCCGATGCGCTGCAGTGTCATTGTTCCATGCCAGTGGCAATATTGAATAAATCGTGGAAACAGGTCCCCTGCGACAATTCGGGCCGCCGTGCGCGGACCGACGTTCCGTTGAATGGCGTATCTTCCGTAGACCTGGCAGCCGTCCACGCGGGAAGATGCCGAAACCGGGTCCGAGTTAAACAGAGCCGTAATGCCGCTCTCGGCCGCCGCGGCTGCCACATTCGGGGCGTAAAAACCGCCGGGAACCGAAGCCAGCACGATGGGCTCCCCCAGAATATCGGACAGAACCGCCGCGCTGTCGCGCCATTCGCGGTTCAATTGCGTGCGCGGTCGGCGCGCCATAAGCGGCGGATGAGAACAGGAATGTGTGCCGATCGAGTGGCCTCGCTGCCTGAGATCGCGAATCTGGCCGGCGTTCAGGAACGCGGGCTTGCCAATGTAATCCGTAGTTATGAAGAATGTCCCGCGCCAGCCGCGGCGTTCCAGAATCTCGGCCGTCAATTGATGGGCGCTTACGCCACCATCGTCAAACGTGAGATAGATCCTTCCATCCGCGCCCGGCAGAGCCTGCGGATCGATGGCGGTCAGAGCTCCTTCATGGTTGACCTCGGCAATCGCCGCGACGTGGTTCTCGAACTCCGGTACGGTCAGTTTATAGCGGTCGGCGCCGCTGCCGCCAAACCCGCTGGCGGAGAAATCGCTGTCGGCTACTACGTCGTGATACAGCAGCGAGATCATCGTTTACGGCAGGTCGTGTACTCGTCCCGTGTTCATGAAGACGCTGAATCGAAGCTAATTATAACGTAGCCAAGCGCGGTGCATTAAGAATGAATAAAGTCACCCTCCTGATCCGCTCGCCGCTGCGCGTCTTTCGCCACCTCTTCGTGGACCGCGACTACCGGCGTTACTACTCGGCAGAAAGTTGGGAACGCACCTGGCGGGATGAATTTCCGGATTTCAGCGGCGCCAAAGAAGATGCGCATTGCGGCGCGATGCTTCAGATACTGCGGCGCTATGACGGAGGTTCCCTGCTCGATCTGGGCTGCGGCGACGGATCGCTCTGGAAGTATTACCGTCCGCTCAGCGATTCATTGCTCGTGGGCGTCGACTATTCCGCGACCGCGGTGAAAAATGCAAATGCCCGGGCGCTTCCGAACTGCCGGTTCCATTGCGCGGACTTCCGGAATTACACCCCGGACAACAGGTTTTCCGCGGTTGTCTTCAATGAATCCATTTACTACATCGATGACATCGCGGGCGCGATCCGCCGCGCAGAGAGCTGGCTTGACGACCAGGGGGTTCTCGTTCTGTGTATGATCGACACTCTGGTCACAAAACGCGTGTGGCGGCGCATATCCGCGGGGCGCCGAACTCTGCAGGCCTGCCGGGTCCGCGATCTTGGTACAGGGCGAAGCCGCACCATTCGGGTTCTCGCTCCCAGCCAGCCCTGACAGACAAGCGATGCTTCCCGTTCAAATTCCGCTGCAACTTCTCCCGGCAGGATCTTTCATAGCCGTGCTGGCGTTCATTATTCTCTTGAAACGCCCGCTGGCCGGGCTGTTCCTCCTGCTGGCGCTCACTCCGGTCGAGACCGTGCTGGGTTTACCCTTCCAGTACACCAAGGCGGCAAAGCTGACTCTCACGGCGGTGCTCGCGGGTGTGTATTTCCTGCGCTATGCCGGGACCCCCGGTCGTCGCGCTCAATACCCCTATCTCTGGGCTCAGGTTCTCTTCTGCGTTTCGGGAGTGGCCGCCACGCTCGCATCCAGCAGGCCGGCCAATTCGGCGCTGGGTGTTCTGCAGCTTGTGGTCGTATTCTCGCTTTGCTACCTGATCGCCGGCAGCCCGGTATCAATGGAGGCCGGGGTACAAATGCTCCGCCTGATTGTCTTCGCCGCCGCCATCGTCGCACCGCTGGGGCTGCTGCAAATGGTCTTCGGCTACGGCGGTTTCCTGGGCTCCGTCGAACAACAGGCTGACGCGGCAGCCGGGATTTACGACTTTTCCCATGGCCTCTTCCGGTCGGCTGCGACCTTTAACGGCTCAAATTCGGCGGCTGCGTTCTTCGGCGGGGCTTTCGTCGTGAGCGTTCTGCATGCATCCGTCTATCGCCGGACGCGTTCTTTGTATGCGGGCCTGGCGGTTCTCATCGGCTGTGCCGCCATCAGCACGTTTTCGCGCGGCGCTTTCGTGGGCGCCTTCGCCGCCATTTGCCTGCTGTTTCCCGTGCGTGACCGGGCTTTGAAATGGGCCGTGATCGCAACGGTCATTGTGGCTGCCGCGGGCATCTTTGTTTTTGATCCGCCGGAAGAGCTTCGATTTCTGATTCGTCCAGGGCAGGGTACGCTCTCGCGCATCCTGGCATGGCAGGAATCCCTCGCGATTCTCCGAGACCACTGGATCACCGGAATCGGAATTTATGGATTTCAGCCGTTCGTCGAACTGAACTGGCCGAACCGCGATATCCCGCGACAGCCTCACAACGGCCTGCTGAAAGCCGTCGTCGAACAGGGCATTATGGGCGGCATCGGCTACATTCTCTTCGCATTCGCGTTTGTCCGGACCAGCATATCCGGCCTCCGGGGCGAGCTGCGCGGCACGCCCCGCTGGTTTGTTCTTGCCGGCATTGCGGCAATGGGCACCTGTTTCTTTCTTCAGGAACTGTTCGATGCCGGCTTTGTCGCGGGAGGCTCCTCACTGGCGGTTGTACTGGCTGTTCTGCTGGGAGTACAGTCCCGCCTGCTCTATCGGCTTCCTGTCAGGGGAGAGTTGGCGCGCCGCAAAGTTCCCGTGCTTTCAAGAGTGTCGCGCGTATGACGGGCCAGGCGGTGAAGCAGGCCCCGGGGTTCATCCTGAGCGCCTTTCGGCTCGGATTACTCGGGCTGGCTGCCAGCCTGCTCGGTTTCATGCGCGAAATTCTGATTGTGAGGAAGTTCGGCGCTTCACCGGTAACGGATGCCTACATTGCGGCCTACTCGGTACCCCTCCTGTTCTTCTCCTTATCGTTCGGCTCCGGTATGTCGCTCGCGCTGGTTCCGCGCCTGTCGGCGCAGCACGCGGACAGCCCGCCGCTCGCCGACCGTTCATTTGGAGAATTTCTTTCGATCGCGATGCTTCCCGGAATCCTGCTTACGCTGTTCCTGATTCTTTTCCGCGCGCCGCTCATCCATCTCTTCACGCCCGGACTGAGAGAACCCACCCTTGCGGGGACTTTTTTGGCCACGCTCGCGCCAGCCTACTATCTTCTGCTGGCCGCCACTTCGTTCGGGGTTTATCAATGCGCCCGGCACGCGACGCATCTGTTCGGATTCCTGAATCTCATTCAGAACGGCATTGTCGTTGCCGGCCTTGCGTTCATGGGGCGCACGATGGGGATACAAGCTCTCATCGTCTTCACCCTGGCCGCCCACGCGGGGTCGTTTCTTTTCCAGTTGGCTATGGCGAAACGCGCGGGTTTCAACGAGCGCTGGACGCCGCCGCGGCGCGATTCCGGCGGTGCCAGGCTTTTCCTGATGCTGCTGCCTTTCCTGCTGACGCTCGGGATCGGCGAATCGGGAACATCTCTCGCCGACATTGTGCTCGTAAGGTATTTCGGCTCGTTGCTCGAACCTGGTGCAATCACGCTTCTGTCGCTCGGCAACAAGCTTGCCGGCATGCCCGCCGTGCTGATCGGCGCCGCCATGGGCACCGCCCTGCTTCCCGCCGCATCGCGATTGGCGAGCGCTGGAGACAGCGCCGGACTGGCCTCGAAGTTTCGCCTCGCCATGACCACAGCAGCGCTGCTGACCACTCCTTTGGTTATTGTGTATTTCGACGCGCCGCAACTTGTCGCCGCTGTTGTGCTGACCGGTAGCGGCCTCCCCGCCGCCCAGACAACCGAGTTAATCTCCATCCTGCGATCCTATGCGCCGGCCATCGCCGGATGGACGTATGTTTACGTGATGTGCAGCGTTCTCGCCGCCACCGGCTCTACCATCTATTTGATTGTGTCGGGAATCGTCACTTTAAGTTGCGGCGCTCTCATGATGCGGTTCTTCAGCCTTTGGCTCGGCGCTCCGGGAATTGCCCTCGCGGTGTCCGCGGCTACGTTTCTATACCTCGCAGTCCTGGCGGTTCGCCTTCCGGCGCGGCTGCACCCGGGCAGTTGGACAGGGTTCCTGCGGCCGGCGGCCATCGTCTTGTTGGGCGCGGCGGGCATGCATCTGCTGGTCCTCGCGTTCCACCGATCGCTGCCGCCTGCAGCTATTATTTCCGTGGCCCTCATGTTTTACGCGATATGGTCGATCATTAATCGAGGGTCGCTGCATCTGCGGGAAGTGTTTCAGTCATGATAGTCTCGGCGCGCGAACTTATGCCGGCGCTTGTTTCCGGAGGCCGGCTTAACGATGGTTTATGACCTGATTTCAATAGTGGCGGGCGCTCTCCTTGTTTTGACGTGGGTGGCTTATCCGTTACTGGTGGCGTGCTTTCGTGGCTCCCGGCGCGTCTGGACGCGCGAAAACCGCCGGCGCGTGACTGCGCTGGTTGCGGCATGGGATGCCGGCAAAGAAATCAGCCAAAGGGTGCGTAATCTGGCGGAACAGACTTATCCCGCCGAGTTGCTGCGGATCTATGTCGCAAGCGATGGCTCCACAGACGACACGGTATCGGAAGCATGGAAGGCCGCGCCTGGCCGTGTCACCGCGAAGCAGTTTCCGCGCGGTGGCAAGTCGGCCACACAAACCGAGGCCATGGTTGAAATCTCAGGCGAGATTATTGTCATCAGTGATGCCGATACGGACTTCGCACCCGACTGCGTCGAGCAACTGCTTGCGCCATTCGCCGATCCGAAGGTAGGTTGCGTCACCGGAACCATGGTTTCGCGGGACGCATCGCGTCCTTTGTCCAAAGATCAGGGGCTTTACTGGAGATTTGAGAATTGGCTGCGTCTCTGTGAGTCGGACGCCGGAATCCTCATCACCTGCGCCGGGGCCTGCATGGCATTCCGCAGGGAATTATTCATACCGCTGGCGCCTACTCAAGGGGACGATTGCATGATCCCGCTGGACATTGCACTTCAGGGCTATCGTATCGTTCACGCGCCGCTTGCAGTCGCTTACGACACTTTCCCATCCACATTGGGAGGCGAACTGCTCGCGCGCATGCGGATGACCACCCGGAATCTCTCCGGTTTCTTCGCTCGTCCGGTTCTGCTGAATCCTTTCCGTTATCCTGGCTATGCCCTCAGCCTCTGGCTGCATAAGGTCTTTCGCTGGATGACGCCTTTTTTCGCCCTGGCTTTGTGCCTGAGTTCGATGGCGGCGCCCAGGCCCCACCTGTTGGTACTTCTTCCGCAACTGGCATTCCTGCTGCTCGCGTTAGTGGGCGGCTTGTTTGCGATGCGGGGCAGAAAGGCGCCACGCATCGCCGCCGCCGCCTTCAGTTTCATGGCTGTGAACGCGGGGTTTGCGCTGGGTGTCCTGCGCTGGCTGGGCGGAAGAAAGATTACAACCTATACAAACATTCGCGATACGATTCCGCCCGCCTCTCCCAATGAAGGACGGTCATGACTTCCCGCCTTCCAGATATACGCGTATGAGTCCGGCTGTCTTCGAAAATGTTCGATTTGAAGGATACTGCCGGACCAGGGCTTTGAGTGCCGCATAAGTCAGCCGGTTCATCAGCGGGGCAACCAACGGATTAAAGACCACGCATTGCCTGACCGGTTTCGCCCGATACCCCATTCGAAATTTGAATTCGTCCACGCTCCGCGGCGCGTCCAGCGACTCCAGTCCATAAAATATGGATTCGACTCCCGGCTTGGCCAGCATATGTCTGGTCACCTCGAAGCTCAGCGCGTTGTTTACGTGCTCTTTTAGAAACCTGCGGTCGCATTGCTGCAGAATCAGCGTCACGCATTCCGACATTCGGAACGTAAGCAGGATTGCGCCAAGCTTCTCCTGGACAAAAACTCCCCAGAATTCGAACCCTTCGATCTGGGCGGCATGCAGCAGGCGCTGGCGCCATTTTTCGAAGGTTTCTCCCGTATCCCGGCCCTGCCGATCGAGAGAGTCCGTCCTGAGCACCCATCCTTCGGCTATGAAGCGTTCGACGGGCACAGGCTCGACAACACAGTTCTTCAAACCCCGCCGCACATTTTTTCGAGCCCAATGACCGAGCGAATCGAGATCGTATGGGCCGGCGCCGCGCACCACATGGTAACTCTCGATACCACTCGGAGAGCCCGCTGGCGCCGAATAACGAATCGCCGCCGCGCGATGCAGGTAGAAGAGTTCCCCGAAGTCCTTCCTGCCTGGCTCGATCTCCCAGTGATAAGGAAATGCCTGAAAGACTCCGGCGCCGGCCGCATGCCAATAAGAGGACTCTGTGCGCACTACGCGCCCGCCCTGCGCCCGCAACCAATCGCTGTAAACCTCGGGAGTCAATTGGTTAGTATAGTTGTCAACTCGCCGCATGAAATCCTGTCGCTATGGAAAGGTTTGACGCGTCGCTTGAGCAGGAATGCTGGGCGGCTCGAAGCGCGGAGCCTCCATTTCCCGAAGAGATGGACAGCCTCGAACAGGACATGCGCCTTTGGGTGCCGGATTTTCCCGGCCTGTTTGCAGGCAAGCGTATCCTGGACCTGGGAGCGGGACGATGTCCGCTCGGCGTTCTGACCGCGCAGCGTTTTGATCCCGCGCTCGTTGTGAGCACCGATCTCGGATACCATCGCCTGCATGCCGCCGCGGATTTCAACCGCCGGTTGCCGGCGTTCCATGTTGTGTGTGGCGATGCTTTTCGTCTTCCGTTTCCCGACGAGCACTTTGACTACGTTATAGCGAACAGCTTCCTGCACCACCTGCCGAACCTGAATGAAGCGGTGAGGGAGTTTACCCGGGTACTGCGCCGCGGTGGTTCCTATATCGGCAGGGAGCCGAACTTCAACAACCCTGTCGTGCGCACACACGTATTCCGCTTCAGTGGAACATGGATTCGGCGCGGTGAACAGATCTCGGCGAATGAGTATCCTCTGCGGGCTGAACAAATCGTTTCATCGTTCAGCCGGGCCGGCTGCGAGTGCGGTCTGCACTATTTCTGGCGTCGCTGGCGCTCGCTGCACCACCCGCTGTTGTCGATCGCTATCTCGGTAAGAGCCCGTCGCTTGTAAGGCGGGCCCAATTAATCGCCCGCCAAACGTTCCGTCGCAATTAACGCCTCGTACCCATACTCGGGAAAATGCCGCCGCCCCATGGCGATACAGAGCAGAACCCACACGGTCTCAACAGCCAGCCGCAGATCGCACGCGGCGGAAGCTTTGAAAATGTAAGCACGGTCCAATGCCAGCTTGATCTTCAACGGCCCCGAGATGTAAGAGGCCTCCGTATCCGTGTTATCCAGAAATTGTTCGGCATGAGTGAAGTAATAGAGGGTTCCCGGGCTGGTCAAACCGGGTGGTGTCTCGAGAGTTTCCCGATCGGCCTCCGTATAAACATGCTCCACGAACCACGGATCCTCCGGGCGCGGACCTACGAATGCCATATCGCCGCGAATAATGTTGAGTAACTGAGGAAGCTCGTCGAGCTTCAGCTTGCGGAGCAACCTGCCGAGTGGAAAGACGCGCGGGTCCCGTGTTTCGGCAATTCTGCTGCCCGGACCCGATGTGATCCGCATCGTACGAAACTTATACATGCGGAAGCCAACCCCTCTCACTCCCGCCCTGTCCGCCGGATAGAACACCGCGCCCGGATCCGAAATCCAGATCCCGATCGCAACGAGCAGCATCAATGGAGCTGCCAGCAACAACGCGACGGTCGCCAGCACAATCTCGAATTTACGCCTCTGCCGTGGCAAAATTTGAAGCCTTTCTGTTTTCAATAACAATGTCAGCGACCGCCTCGATTACATCGTCGACATCCCGATCCGGCATTGTCGGGTAGATGGGAAGGGAAACCAGCCTCTGATACTCACTATAAGCCACTGGGAAGTCATTCGCTTTATAACCATAGTTATCCCGGTAGTAAGGGTGAATATGGATCGGAATAAAGTGAACCGAGGCCGCGATGTTCTTGCTGCGCAGTTCCTCGATGAATTCATCGCGTGAGATTTTAAGGTAGTCCAGGTTGAGGCGCAGCGCATAGACGTGCCAGGCATGCTCGATGTGCGAGCGACAGGCGGGAATTTGAAGTGCCTCGACGCTCTCGAACGCTTTGTTATAGCGCGCCGCAATCTCCGCTCTTCTGATTCCAAAACCGCCGATCTTTGGCAACTGGGCGATTCCCATGGCGGCCTGAATGTCCGTCATGTTGTATTTGAACCCCGGACGGGTTACTTCATAAAACCAGGAGCCATGATTTCCCCGGGGAGCGCCGCCCTGATAGCGTTTCCAGGCGTCGCGCGACATGCCGTGAAGACTCCACAAGCGAGCTTCCTCGACCAACTCAGTCGGACCCGTCAGTATCCCGCCTTCACCGGTCGTCAGATTCTTGTTCGCATAGAACGAGAACGCTGTCAGAACGGGGATACCGGCATCTTCGGCGGTTCCGATCATTTTGCCTTCATATCGGGCCGGAAAGGAATGCGCGGCGTCTTCCACGAGCGCGCAGCCATGCTCTCGGGCAATCTCGATCAGAGGTGTCCGGTCGCAGGAATGGCCATAAAGATGGACCGGCATGATAGCCGCCAACCGTTCTCCGGGGCGCAATGAACGGGCGGCGCGGGCGACCTGTGCGGGATCGATATTCAGTGTGTCCGGCTCGACATCCACCAGCACGGGTCTGGCGCCCACATGTTCGATGACGTGTACTCCCGAGGCGAACGTAAGGGCTGTCGTGATTACGGCAGCGCCGGGCCCAACGCCGAGCGCGGCGAGAGCCACGTGCATTGCGCCTGTTGCGGAGTTCAGCGCCAGGGCCGCGGTGGCGCCGGTGTACCTGGCGAAAGCCTGCTCGAAGGTCCGCGTGCGGGGTCCGGTCGTAATCCATCCGGAACGTAATGCCTCCAGGACTTCGGCGATTTCCTCATCGCCGATCGCCGGAGGAGAGAAAGGCAGCAGCGTGTCGCGCATGGTTATTTCACCGCTATGACCGCAAATCGCGGGGCCATCACCAGCCGGCGGAATGAAAGGTTCCAGATGGCCAATGTAGCGAATGAGTAGACGGTGTAGAACAAATTTCTCAGCAAACCCCGCTGCTGGTTGGCCGGCAGCGGCACGATCCGCTCCACTGTGAAAGCCGCTTCCTTCAACAGGCGGACGACGGGGCGGGGCGAGTAGTAATAGAGATCCATCCGGTTCACTTTGCTCGAAACACGCCAGAGACGCGTGGCGGCGAAAGGCAGTTCGAGCATGAGCACTCCGCCCGATTTGAGTATGCGGTGAATCTCTCGAAGAGTCTTTTGGGGAGCCGGGAAATAGTAGAAGGTGTCGAGCACGCAGACGGCGTCGAAAAATGCATCTGCGAAGCCGGCGTCGGCGAAATCGCCCAGCACCGCGCGGATCCCGGAAGCTTCCGCGAGCGCGGCATTCTCCTCGCTGATCTCACTGCCCCACCGCTCCCAGTTGGCAAGCCCGAATGAGCCTGCAAGAAAATATCCGCTGCCGCAACCGAGATCGAGGATTCGGCCACCCGCTTTGCGTTCACGAAGCAATCGAGCCAGCTTCCGGAGCACGTTGTTGCGGTTGCGCTCAAAGATTTCAGCTGCCTTGCCGGAAGCTCCGGAATAGAAAGTGCGAAAGCGAGCTTCAAGCTCAGCAGGGCCGGGCATCGGCGTCACGTGATGAACGCCGCAGTCCCGGCAATATCTCAATTCAGGAGTCGCGCCATTCCCCACAGTTACTTCGTCTGTTCCCGAACACAAGGGGCACCGGCTCATGAACATCGCCGAGCCACTTAGGCGACAGCCCCTGCAATCCGGTCCTCCGACCATTTCACGTGGGGGAAAATTGTCTCGCGCCGAATCCGGTCTTTTTGCGTCAGAATCGCGCTCAACATGCTGCCGATCAGCTCGTCGGACAGTAATCGAGGCTCTAAGCCCAGACTGAGGAGTTTTCGGGCTACCGGGTTGTAGTGATGTACTTCGGCCTCTACTCGCGGGTTTTCGATGTGCCGGATCTCCGCATTCAATCCCAGCGCGTTTGCCTGATTCATAACCAAAGTGGCGAGCTGAAGCACGGTGAACTTCTCCGTGAACTGATTGAAGACCCGGTATTCGCCTTCGGCGGCCGGGTTGAGCAGAGCAAGTTCGACACAGCGTAAGGTATCACGGATACACAGAAATCCCCGCGTCTGGCCGCCCCCCCCGTATACCGTGATGGGCACTCCGGCAACCGCCTCAACGCAAAAGCGGTTGATGGCAGTGCCAAAGACCTCGTCATAGTGAAAGCTGGTGACCAGACGCGGGTCGAGAATTGTTTCCGCGGTCTGGATGCCGTAGACGACGCCCTGATTGAGGTCTGTGGCCCCGAGTTTCCAGGTGCGGCACGCGAAGTGGATGTTGTGGCTGTCGTGCACCTTCGAAAGGTGATAGAAGGAACCTGGCATTTTGGGGAAAGGAAGGGTGTCTTTGCGGCCCTTGTGTTCGATCTCGATAAAGCCTTCCTCGATATCGATATTCGGCGTGCCATACTCACCCATCGTGCCCAGTTTGACCAGATGACAATCCGGCTTGTACTGGTGAATAGCCCAAAGAACATTGAGATTGCCGACAACATTGTTGACCTGCGTTTCGACGCAGCGCTCGCGGTCCATCATCGAATAGGGCGCTGAGGGTTGCTCGGCGTAATGCACCACCGCGTCCGGCCGCCAGTCGCGGAATATCTGCGTCACATGCTCGGGATCGCGGAGATCGCCCTGGACGAACCTGATCGAGAGCCCCGATACTTCCCGCCACGCGGTAATCCGGTCCTGGATGGTGTGGATCGGAAAGAGCGGGGATACATTGAGCTTAAGTTCCCAGTTGCGCTTTACAAAATTGTCAGTGACTGTTACATCATGACCGCGCGCCGAAAGGTGCATGGCGGTCGGCCAGCCGAGATAACCATCTCCACCCAGAATCAGGATTTTCATTTGAACCGATCTGTACGCTTTATCACTATTAGAGACCAGCTTGACATGGTCAACCCAATGGTGACAATAACCGACGTACCATAACGATATTTGGTACTCGTAGTACTGAAGCCGGGTCGGGGCATGACCTGCCATACTCAGGAACATTAACGAAATGACACCGGAACAGAAGCCAGCCGGCTTCGTTAAAGGACTCGGCCTTACCTCGGCAACCACGCTGGTCATGGGTTCCATGATCGGGTCCGGTATCTTCATCGTCAGTTCTGATATCGCGCGGCAGGTGAAATCGCCCGGCCTGCTGATCCTCTGCTGGCTGATCGGAGCGGCGCTCACAGTAATCGCCGGCCTGAGTTATGGAGAGCTTGCAGCGGCAATGCCGCACGCCGGCGGCCAATACATCTATTTGCGCGAAGCCTTCGGCAGCCTCTGGGGATTCCTCTACGGGTGGACTCTGTTCCTCGTCATTCAGACCGGCACCATTGCGGCGGTCGCCGTGGCTTTCGCGAAATATACCGGCGTCTTCTTTCCATCGATTTCGGCGGGTAATTATCTGCTTGGTTCCGGCAAACTCGGTCTCACGACCCAGCAACTCCTCGCGATCGCGGTCGTCCTGCTGCTCACGGTAGTCAATACGCGCGGCATCCGCACGGGGGCGCTGGTGCAGAACGTCTTCACGTTCGCGAAAGTGGCGTCGCTCCTCGGACTGGTCGGCCTTGGCTTTCTCCTCGGACGCAATCCCGAAGCGATTACCGCAAACTTCCATGACTTCTGGCGCAACGCGAGTTGGAGTTGGGCTACCGTCGCGCTGGTCGGATCGGCAATGGTCGGTCCGCTCTTCTCTTCCGATGCCTGGAACAACGTGACCTTTACGGCGGGCGAAGTGCGCAATCCGAAGCGAAACCTGCCGCTCTCGCTGGCGATTGGTGTGGGAACCGTGTCGGCCCTTTACATCGCGTGTAACTTTATCTACCTTTCGGTTCTCACCCTGCAGCAGATCCAAACGGCTCCTGAAGACCGTGTCGCCACGGCCGTAGTCTCCGTCATGTTCGGCTCGATGGCCACGAAACTCATGGCCATCGCGATCATGGTTTCGACCTTCGGCTGCTGCAACGGAATGATCATGTCCGGCGCTCGCGTCTATTTCACGATGGCTCGGGACGACCTGTTTTTCCGCCGCGCAGGCACGCTCGACGCCACGCACCACACGCCCGTTTTCGCGCTCGCAATTCAGTGCATCTGGACCATTCTGCTTACGCTCAGCGGACAGTACAGCGACCTGCTGGATTATGTTATCTTTGCAGTTCTGCTGTTCTATATCCTGACCATCGGCGGCCTGTTTCGACTTCGCCGCACACGTCCCGATCTGGACCGGCCCTATCGCGCGGCAGGTTATCCGGTGCTGCCCGCCCTCTACATGCTGGTTGCCGGGCTGATAGAAATTCTCCTGCTGATCAACAAGCCTACATACTCGGTGCGCGGATTGATTCTGGTATTGCTCGGAGTGCCCGTTTACTTTCTGTGGCGCAGGCCACGGCACGGAAAAGAGGAGAAAACCGCTTGAGCCTGTTCGCAACCAAACCGATCGCCCGCATTCTGCGCGAGAGCGAAGCCGGTAAACATCAGCTGAAACGCTCGCTCGGTCCGTTCGACCTGGTTGCGCTCGGGATCGGGGCCATCATTGGCGCCGGCTTGTTTGCCATCACGCCGGTAGCCACACACGATAATGCCGGCCCGGCCGTGATCTTCTCGTTCATCGTTGCCGCCATCGGATGCGCCTTTGCCGGCATGTGCTACAGCGAATTCGCCACTATGATTCCGATCGCCGGAAGCGCATACACATACGCGTACGCCACCATGGGCGAACTGCTGGCGTGGATCATCGGCTGGGATCTTGTCCTCGAATATGCGGTGGGCGCCGCTACTGTTTCGGTGAGTTGGTCGAGCTATCTGGTAAGGCTGCTCGGGCACTTCGGAATCGCATTTCCCACGAAGCTGACCGCATCGCCGCTCGAAGGCGGGCTGGTGAATCTTCCGGCGATCTTCATCATCTGCCTGATCTCCGTCATCCTGATGATCGGCATCTCGGAGTCAGCCTGGGTCAACGGACTGATCGTCGCTCTCAAAGTCACCATCGTCGTGCTCGTCATCGGACTCGGCTGGGCTTACATCAATCGCGCCAACTATGTGCCTTTCCTCCCGGCGAACACCGGCGAGTTCGGCCACTTCGGTTGGAGCGGCGTGATGCGCGCCGCCGGCATGATCTTCTTCGCATACATCGGATTCGACGCTGTCTCCACCGCGGCGCAGGAAGCAAAAACGCCAAAGCGCGACATGCCCATCGGGATCATCGGATCGCTTGCCATCTGCACGGTGCTCTACGTGCTGTTCGCCTACGTCATGTCCGGCATCGTCAACTACAAGGACATGACGCCCACCGCCATTTACGACGCGATCAACAAGACCAGCTACGCGTGGCTTTCCACCGGAGTGATCGTCGGCATCCTCGCCGGCTACACCTCGGTGATTCTCGTGATGCTGCTGGGCCAGAGCCGCGTCTTTTTCTCGATGTCGCGTGACGGTCTTCTTCCGCGGCTCTTCTCCGATATCCATCCGAAGTTCCGTACGCCGTGGCGCTCGAACCTGCTGCTAATGGTCTTCGTCAGCTTGTTCTCGGGCTTTCTGCCGATCTCGAGTCTCGGCAACATGACCAGCATCGGAACCCTGCTGGCGTTCGTGATCGTCTGCATCGGCATCATGGTGATGCGGCGCACACAGCCGAACCTGCCGCGACCCTACAAGACGCCGCTCGTGCCGTTGGTGCCGATTCTCGGCATACTGGTTTGCTTCGGGATGATGGCGTTTCTGGACGTGATGACGTGGATTCGTCTGGTCGTTTGGCTCATCATCGGCTTCTGCGTGTACTTCGGGTACAGCCGCTACCACAGTCACCTGCTGACCGATCCCGAATCGGCCCACGCAAACCAAAGCTGAAACGTGCCTGTCATTACCTCCACAACACTACCCGGTATTGAGCGCGTCGCGAGCGGAAAAGTCCGCGACGTTTACGCGATCGGCGGCAACCTGCTTATCGTTGCGACAGACCGCATCTCCGCCTTCGACTGCATCCTGCCCGAGGGAATTCCGGGGAAGGGGCGCGTGCTGACGCAGATGTCGCTCTTCTGGTTCGAGTTTCTCCGCAACGTCGTCCCGAATCACGTCATCACCGCCGATGTTGACGCATACCCGTCCGAGCTTCTCCCTCACCGTGACCAACTCGAAGGCCGCTCGATGCTGGTGAAACGCTGCCGTATGGAACCCATTGAATGCGTTGCGCGCGGCTACGTCTCCGGCTCGGGCTGGAAAGACTATAAGAAGACCGGCGCCATCTGCGGCATCCCTCTGCCCGCAGGGCTGCTCGAAAGCGCGAAACTGCCCGAGCCCATCTTCACACCGGCGACCAAAGCCGAGTCCGGCCACGACGAGAACATCCCGTTCGAAGAAGCCGCGCGAATCATCGGCCAAAAGAAGGCGGCGCTGCTCCGCGATCTCACGCTGCGTGTTTACGGCAAGGCGTCGGAATACGCGCATTCGCGCGGCATCATTCTGGCCGACACCAAATTTGAATTCGGATGGGGTTCTTCGAATGAGCTTCTGCTTGCCGACGAGGTGCTCACTCCCGATTCATCCCGCTTCTGGCTTCGCGACGAATATTCGCCGGGAGGACCGCAGAAGTCGTTCGACAAACAATTCGTCCGCGATTATCTCGAGACGCTCGACTGGAACAAACAACCGCCCGCGCCTTCGCTGCCGCCGGACGTCATCGAGAAAACCGCCGAGAAGTATCACGACGCGTACCAGCGCCTGACGGGCCGCACGCTGTGAATTGGCTCGATTACTTCATACTGGCAATCCTGCTGGCATCGGCGCTGATCAGCGCCCGTAAAGGCTTCTCCCGCGAGATCATCGGCCTGGGGGCTGCGCTCTGCGCGCTGGTTCTCGCCATGTGGTTCTACGGTACAGCCGGCTCCTTTCTGATTCCCTGGGTAAGCTCCGTCCGCGTGGCGAACTTTATCGGGTTTCTGTTGATCGTGTTCGCCGTGCTGCTGCTGGGAGGCCTGCTCGGCTGGATCGTAAACCGTTTTCTGCGCACGATCGGCCTCTCGTTTTTCGATCGTGTTCTCGGCGCCGCCTTCGGTTTCGTCCGCGGGCTGCTCATCGCGATCGCCCTGCTCACGGCGTACATGTCTTTCGGACCGGAGATCGATTCAAAGACCGTATCGGCCTCGGTGTTACACTCGCGAATTGCGCCCTTTGTGCTGGATGCGTCGCATGCGTTCGTGTCGATAGCCCCGATGGAACTCAAGGCCGGTTTTCTGAAACAATACGCGCAAGTGAAATCGCTTTTGACCGCCTCCCCCGCTCATAACGACTAAAGGATTTCAGCGAGCATGAAAGAACGTTTTGACGCCCTCATCGATCATTTGGCCGACACCGGATTTTTTCTCGAACAGGCAGTCGAAATTCTCGAAAAGGGCATGATCGAGCGCGCCCTCCAGGCGACCACCGGCAATCAGTCGGAGGCGGCGAAGCTGCTGGGCATCCATCGCAATACCCTGCAGCGGAAAATGGTAGAGCACAAGATCGACGGCAAACATCCCCGCCGCAAGCCTGTGGGACGAGCACAGACCAAAACGGTTCGCCGTCGACGCACTGCGTCATAATGCCGCTTCTCATCTTCGACCTGGACGGTACGCTGATCGATTCCCGGCTCGATCTGGCGCACGCGGTCAACGCCACTCGCGCGCAGGCCGGACGCGGGCCGCTTCCTCACGAACAGATCTTTTCCTTCGTCGGCAACGGCGCTCCGGTTCTGATCAAGCGCGCCATGGGGCCGGAAGCAACTGAGGAGGAAGTCGCGAATGCCCTCGAATTCTTCCTCGACTATTATCGCCACCACGCGCTCGACTACACGGTGCTCTATCCGGGTGTGCGCGAATCGCTCGAGCGGCTGAATCTCGCCGGCACGCTGATGGCGATACTCACCAATAAGCCCGTCCGCATCAGCCGACGTATTATCGAGGCCCTCGGCATGTCACCGCTGTTCTTCCGGATATACGGGGGCAACAGTTTCGACCACAAGAAACCGCACCGCGTGGGCGTCGATACCCTGCGCACGGAAGCGCAAGCCGCGCCCGAAGAAACCTGGATGGTCGGTGACTCATACGTGGATGTTCAGACGGCGCGCAATGCGGGCGTCGCATCCTGCGGAGTTACGTACGGTTTTCAGCCGGAGACTTTCCGCGAATTTCCTCCCGATGTGCTTGTCGATCGGATGGAGGAACTGGCCGATCGTTTTATCGGCAGCTGACGAGCGATATCCGATGCCCTGCGTATTCTGCGACATCGTCTCCGGCAAGACCGCGGCGGAAATTATCTGGCGAGACGAGAATGCAGTCGCATTTCTCGACCAGCGCCCGCTGTTCCCCGGCCACATCCTGCTGATACCCGCGGCCCATGTCGACACGCTGACGGACCTTCCGGCGCAGCAGACCGGGCCCCTGTTTCAAACCGCCCAAAAACTGGCGCTGGCAGTCGAACGCGCGCTTGAAGCCGAAGGCACATTCGTCGCGATCAACAATCGCGTCAGCCAGAGCGTTCCGCATCTTCACATCCACATCGTTCCGCGCCGCAAAGGGGACGGATTGAAAGGCTTTTTCTGGCCGAGGCGCGCATACGACAGCAGCGAACACCTGCGCGAAACCGCCGAAAAGATCCGGAGAGCGATTTCAAGCCCGCGTGCCGTCTGACCAGTGTCCGATTGCGAAAGTTTGCGTGTGTCGTTTTACTGAACCGCGACCGTCAGGAAGCGTCGCACCGCCGCAAGTCTGACCGGTAAATCTCCATTGCTTCACCCTGCCGCTCGACGACATATTGAATTGCTGTCGCGACATCCGCATCCTTCCACAACCATCGCGTGCTCCGTGCTGCGCCCAACGTTTCCGATCTTCCCGATCGATGCCCAACCGATTCAGACGTAGGACTTGAAAGCGTTCATCGCCATCTCAGGACGAACCTCCGCTTCCAGCACCACATGAACATGATTCGTTCGCACATGTGGGCGAGAAGGTTCCAGGCGCGATGCGGACAAACCGCATGGAGAGCACTCATCACGACCGCTCGACGGTCGCGATCCAGGCGATAAGGCTCCTATCCATTTGCTCGCGTTTTTACAGCGATGCGCTCTGCGCCGGCTTCCGCAGTTGGGCTTTCCGGCGTGTTGTGGCGCCGGTCCACGCTGCCGGATTCATCGCCATGCAGATGCAGCCCATAGCAGGAGAAAGTGATGAAGTACCTCATGAACGGACGTGCCGGTAACGCTCGTTCACACTTGCGGCTCAGTAGTTAATTCGTGCCGGCGAGGATGGCATCTTCGATAATGGCGTTTCCCGTTGCGGCGCTCGAAACCTGGTACGAGCCGGACTGCACGGCAACTGTCACCTGGTCAATCTTTGCGCCCCAATCCAGAGCCGCAAACGCCGTAGAGATCCGGACCCCATCGGTCGGCGCCGCAGCCGCCTCAGGCGGCTTTTGCACGGGCGAACTCTCCGGAATAGCCGACGTGGCAATTGACGGATTGAGCTGAAGTTCCATCGCGTCCGATCTCTCTGAAATCCTTATCGGCAGGGTCGGCGGGACTTCTAGTCCCGGCCCGAAATCCTCGCCAAATCGTCAATTTTCGGGTATATACTAACCGTCGGAAACCACAAAAAGTAAGGATAAGGAGACTCAAAATGCGGACTGCCAGACTCCTGAACTTCGCTGGCGCGGCGGCGTTCGGCATCGCCGGATACCTGCTGGTGATATCAATCACAACCAGACTAAACGCGCAGCAGGATGCCGTCAAAGTCAAACCAAACGAGATCGGCGGTGTCGTGGCCAGTTCCAAAGGTCCCGAAGCCGGTGTCTGGGTAATCGCTGAAACCACCTCTCTGCCCACCCGCTATATAAAGGAAGTCGTCACGGATGATCGCGGCCGCTATCTCATCCCAGACCTCCCCAAAGGAAGGTATTCCGTCTGGGCCCGCGGCTACGGACTGGTCGATTCCCCCAAGACCGAGACGGAGCCCGGCAAACTGGTGAACCTCAAGCCCACCGTGGCCCCGGACGCGAAGACGGCCGCCCGGCTTTATCCCGCTGAATATTGGTACGCCCTCCTCAAGGTGCCCGAGAAGAACGAATTTCCCGGGACAGGCCCCGCTGGGAACGGCATTTCGACCAATGTAAAAAATCAGGGCCAGTGGCTGCATCTCATCAAGACGGATAGCTGCGAATCCTGCCATCAGCTTGGCAATCAGTACACCCGGACCATTCCTCCGCTGTTCGCGAAGTTCGATTCTCCCGCCCAATCCTGGGCGCGCCGCGTGGAATCCGGACAAGCCGGCAATGCCATGAAGGGCGGCCTTGCACAACTGGGTCCCGCGCGCGCCACTGCCGAGTTCGGCGATTGGACCACCCGTATCGCCAAGGGCGAGTTGCCTGCCGAAGCGCCGCCTCGTCCGCGAGGCATCGAGCGCAATATCGTCATCACTCAATGGGACTGGGCGGATCCCAAAGCCTATCTGCACGACGAGATCTCTACCGACAGGCGCAATCCGAACGTCAACGCCAACGGGCTGATCTACGGTTCACCCGAAGAAAGCCGCGACTACCTGCCGGTCCTTGATCCCGTGCACAATACGACTGCGCAGGTGAAGATTCCGTACCGCGATCCCAAGACGCCCGGACAGCCCAAACCGCTGCAGTCCTCTAACTTCTGGGGCGACGACGCCATCTGGGACAGCCACACCACCGTACACAATCCGATGTTCGACG
Organism: Bryobacteraceae bacterium; assembly: GCA_036273015.1. Classification (GTDB taxonomy): domain Bacteria; phylum Acidobacteriota; class Terriglobia; order Bryobacterales; family Bryobacteraceae; genus BOG-234. The sequence goes on from DATAXN010000061.1 coordinate 59,164, forward strand.
CCAAGGGCCGCCTGTGGTACACGGCGCGCATTCGTCCGAACGCGAACCCCGACTATTGCAAGGCGGGCTCAAGCCTGCTTTCCGCGAGGATTACTCCGGTGAATACCTCCGGCCGGCAGCTATCCATGTACGATCCGTCCACCAAACAGAGCGCGACGATCGACACCTGCTTCAGCACGCACCACCTGCTTTTCGCCGAAGACGCCAACAACACCCTGTGGACCAGCAGCGGTGGCGGTGGCGGCGTGATCGGCTGGCTCAACACCAAAATGTGGGACCAGACGCATGACGAGCAGAAGTCCCAGGGCTGGACCGCGCTGGTGCTCGACACCAACGGCAACGGCAGGCGCGATCCGTATGCGGAAGCGGAACAGAAAGTCGTCACCGCGCCCAGTGGCGAAAGCCTGGGAACTTCAGCCGCCGTTTCCGCGATCGCCCCGCCCGATAAAGACACACGCCTGAATGCCGCGCCCTACGCGATCGCCATCGGCGCCGACGGCACAATCTGGGGCAGCATTCTTGGTTTCCCCGGCGGAATTGTGCGGGTGGTCGCGGGTCCGAATCCTCCGGAAACCGCGCTGACCGAATACTACGAAGTGCCGTGGAACAATCCGAAAGCGCCGGTGTCGGGTTACTCACCGCGCGGCATGGATATCGACCGCAACGGCGTGGCTTGGGTCGCGCTCGGTAGCGGACACCTTGCCAGCTTTGATTGCCGCAAATGCAAAGGACCACTCAATGGTCCGACCGCGATTGGGCAGCACTGCCCCGAAGGCTGGACGCTTTACCCGACCCCCGGACCCAACTTCAAAAACGTGAAGGACTCCGGCAGCGCCGATTCCCACTACTACGATTGGGTGGACCAGTTCGACACCCTGGGCCTGGGCAAGAACACGCCTATCGTGACGGGCAACTCTTCCGACTCGCTGATCGCGCTGGTCAACGGCAAGTGGGTCGTGATGCGCGTGCCGTACCCGCTGGGCTTCTTCGCCAAAGGCATGGACGGCCGTGTCGATGACGCCAAAGCCGGCTGGAAGGGCAAGGGCGTCTGGACGACGTGGGGAACTCGTACGCCGTTCCACAGCGAGACGGGCAAGGGAACGATGCCGAAAGTAGTTCACTTCCAGGTGAGGCCGAATCCTTTGGCGGATTAATCGGAAGGCGAAGTGAAACCGCGAACGTGGTATCGGCTCTACCTGTGGCTTGGCATCGGGATGTTGCTTACAGTCGTGAGCAGCTACTATGTTGATCCGCACAAGTGGTTTCTGGGCAGTGAAGTCAGCAAGGCAACTGCGGGGATTGTCTTTTTCTGGTTCGCTCGGAACGCTAAGAAAAAACTCAAAGACTGAATCGGCCTGTCACGATCACAGTTCGTTTTTTATGATCGCCAGATTGGGTTACCGCCCTTATAAGGGTCAGTTCGCTGTCGGCAGTTTTTCGATGTGGTCAATGACAAGGGTCTCGATCTGTTCTTTGCGCGAATCGAGCTTCAGACCGAATTGCTCGACGGCCTGAAACATGGAGCTGCCACCGGGATCGGCCGGGGCACCGATCGCGGCGGCCGGTCCGCCCATGCCCAATGCGCGCGCAACGTTCTGCACATCTTCCTGCGGGATATCGAGTGTGATCTGGTAATTGTCGGTGAGCCCGGTTCGATCGACCACAGGCTTGCCGAGGATTGAGGTCAGCAGGTCGCACAGAGCAGATACTTTCGCCTTCAGCAGAACGAGTTGCACGCCATTCGCACCCATGGTGATTCGGCTTGGGCCGGCCGGTCCTCGGGACGCTGACATTGCGCCTCCCGCGGAAGGAATCAAAGTGGTCAGGCCCTTCGCCGTCTCCGGATCGGGCGGGAGGGTGGACGGCTGCAGCTTCGCTCCATTTTTCCCGACGATCAATGCGTAAGCGGACAGCGTGCGCGTCTCGGTGTGAGTCCTCATGCCGAACCGATCGGCGAGCATCGTTCGCAGCATTTGCGGCACATTGTCTTCGATGGCGCCGTCCGGCAGTTTCGCCTGGATATCGAAACGCTCCATCGCGAGCCAGTCCGGCCCCGAGATCTGATGGGGCTTTATGGAATAAGCCGCGACGATGAGATCCGTAAGGGTAACGAAGCCCATGTCGATCCGGGCTTTATCGATGTTCACGCCGACTTTCAGCTTTCCCGCCATAAGCAAAGGAAGGGCCTGGGCCGTCGGCAGGGAGGGCTTGATCACGGCCACTTCGAAGGCGAGGGGTGCAGCTGAAGGCGCGGCCGGAGTTTGTGCGCTTGCGCCCGCAGACAGAAGCGCCATGATCGCGGCGCACTCGATGAGTGTTCTTTTCACGGACATAATCAATTAAGGTCCAGCGTCCGGATTACCGGCTCGTTATCATTAAAAATCACTTCCTCGGTCGCGGAACTGCGGCGCCACAATACGGCCAACGCAGCGGCGGCCACCGCAAAGAAGGCTATTGGCCGGATGCTCGATCCCTCCAGTGCCTTTTCCAAATCAGCCATGTTGAAGCTGTACGTGGTGAATCCGTAGAGGTAGAAGGCGGCCAGAATGGAGAGGCTCGTCCTGCCGGCAAAGTACGAACAGGTGAACGGCACTTTGCCAAATCTCCAGAACATCAGCTCGATCAGCAGAGCTCCCGCGGCCAACTGAATCAGCACATGCAGCAGTCCGGTTGCCGGACCCGCGGCGAATATCTCAAAAGGCAGAATCGCCAGCAACACCGGTACGAGTCCGGATATCAGAACGGTTTTCCGCGCCGCGCGACGGGCCGTTTCCGCCCAGCGGGATTCGGTGATCCGCAACAGCCAATTGCAGGCGAGATCGGCGGGGAATTGGAATACCGTTCGGAATCCGGAGATGACAAAGAAAGCAATCAGGAACGGGAAGGTACGCATCCCCTCCGGCGACCATTCCAGTTTCCCGTTGCGTACGGAGAGTGCAACAAATATTCCGGCAGAGATTCCCACGCTCAGCCACGTAGCCAGAAACAGCCGATGTTTGGTGCTGCGCGCCAGGGTCTTCCGGCAAAACGCGAACATGGCCCACTCCTCCGGCGACCCGGCCAGACCACGCAGGCGGCTTCGCGCGGGACGCCGCGCGACGGTCGCGCCGATAGATGGCACGTCCGCTTCCAGAGTCCGGCGGAAGTGCCGGCTGAATCCCAGCGCCCATGTCAGGCAAAAGCACAACAGCACAACGGCCGACGCTCCGATGGCATAGCGGCCAAGCGAGGCGAAGAAGGGATCGCCGCCCGGCAACAGAATGTCGTAGAGTCCGGTGAACCAGACCGGAGGAAAGAACCAGAGCCAGAGCCGGCGAGCCTCAACGGCCGGTTTCAGCAGCAGCAAGTAGACCGGATAGGTCACAATCGAAAGGACCATCATGCTCATCCCGAACATCTGAATCCAGGGCGATACGCGCCGGAAGATCCGCGGGCTGGTCACATTGATCAACATTCCCTGAAACGCAGCCACCAGAAGGAACGCGAAGATGGCCGATCCCGCCGTTGCCGCGACCTGAGCCGTCACCAGACGCAACCCGAACTCCCAATCGTCGGATTTGGACAGAGAGAAAAGAGCGGAAGCGAGCGTCGGGAAGACGTTCAGCGCCCCGATCAGCAGCCCCAGGAAGATAGCGAGTGCAGCAACTTTCGCGGCAAAAATCTCGCGCGCTGAAACCGGAAACACGGAGAGAATCAGGAAATCGCGCCGGTCCGGGAACAGCATGTCCCATTGAAAGACCGTGGTGAAGCCAATCGCGGCAAAAGAGAGTGCGGGGAAAAACAGGCGGAAGTTTCGCAGCGCCCAATCAGCTGCGGGAGAGTGCGCCTTGTTGAATGAAAGCTCGAGGAACGCCGGCATCGTCAGGTATGCCACAAAGAAGCCCACAGTCACCAGGAATCCAAGCACCTGGTAGATGTTCGTCTCGAATCCGCTGCCCGGTGAGACTGTGTCGTCTTCGAAGAAACGGTTCTGAAACATCTTCAGCAGCATCCGGAATGGCGAGCGGGGTTTCATCGGACGTTCATCGAGCCAGCACCGCGGCGATATCGCGCGCGCGGGACTCCATGTCCTCCTGCTGCACAAGTTGCGCAAAGACGCCTTCGAGATCGGGCTGCCGCAGTCGGCTGCGAAGAGTGGCGACAGAATCGTCGGCGACGATACGACCTTGGTAGATCACCACGATGTGCTCGCAGGTTTTTTCGACCAATTCGAGAACGTGCGAGATGTACAGGATTGCCTTGCCGCGTGCGGCCAGGGCGCGAAGCAGGTAGCGGAAGAGAAGCGCGTTGGAGATGTCGAGGCCCGACTGCGCTTCATCGAAGATGAGAACTTCCGGATCGTGCAGGAGAGCGGCGGCAATGAGCACGCGCTGTTTCATTCCCTTGGAGTAGGCTGAGATCGGTAGCCAACGGGCGTCCCGCAGATTCAGAAGCTCCAGAAGTTCGTTGGCCTTTTGGGTGACCTGCCCATCGGGCAAGCCTCGAAGACCGCCCGCGAATTCCAGGTACTCGAGTCCGGTCAGATATCCGTAGAGGTTCGGTTCTTCAGGCACATAACCGAGGCATCTCCGAAAGCCGATGAGATCGTCGCGAATATTGCGACCGTTATAGAGAATCTGGCCGGCGGAAGGATGGAGCAGCCCGGCGAACATTTTGACGGTGGTGGATTTGCCGGAGCCGTTCGGTCCGAGATAACCGGTGATCTCGCCCGGGCGCACGGCAAAACTGACGCGGTCGACAACGGTGGTTGCACGAAAACGCTTCGTCAGATCGCGGGCTTCGAGCATCGGATCAGCTGAGGCCGGGGTGGCAGATATCAAGAGACAGGAGATTGGTTCGCTTCCACCGATGGACAACCACGAAGGAAGTCAGGGCGGTGATTGCGGCGCCAATGGCCAGAGCGAGCACCGCGTCGAGGGAGGTGGCGTCTCCCGGGAGCAGGCTCCGCTGGGCTTCCCGCCGGATTGTCATGATCAACAACGGCGACTGGGAGATGAAACACGCCGCGGCCGAGAGTCCCGACACAACGACTGCGGGAGTCCGCAGCAGCGCCGGGAGAGCGATCCGGATCACCTCGCGCAGAGTGATGCGCCAGACCCGGATTGCCCCTCTGATGCCGTGTGCCGCGCATTCGGACGACAGATCGGAAGTGAACGCTTCGAGCATTTCGGGGCCGAAGTCGCGGCGCAGGTTGTCAGGATAAACGATCAGGAGGCCGCGGTAGGCCCTCAGGCTCCAGCGGAGGAGCCTCGTCACAGAGCGGCCCCCGCACTGCGCAGACGCATCGACTTCCCTTTGCGAACCATCGATTCCATGCGTTGCAGTTCTGCCTGCAGCACGGAATTTCCGTCTTTGGTGATTCGGTAGTATCGGCGGCGGCGCTCACCGCTATCGGGGCCGGAGACCTCTTTAATCCATTCGCCATCGAGGAGGCGCTGAATCGTCGTGTAGAGAGTGGCTGGGCCGAGTTCGAACGCGGGATCGAGCTTGCGAACATCCTGCATGATGCCGTAGCCGTGCCTGTCGCCACCGGTGAGGGCTAACAGGACCAGGAACGTAGCTGGCGGGAGAGGGCCGGGTTTATCCATGGATCACCTCAGATCATAGATCATCCAGTAATATATCATACGATGATATATCTTGGCAAAGAGAGGCCGAAGGCTTTGACCTTATTGTCCTTCGTGCCGCCAAAAACGTTAATTAGTGTACACTTTAATAGTAAAGGTAACTACATTTAAGTGTATTTAAATACATTTAAGGAGATAAGCTGAACACCAAACTGATCTTGCGTTTGAGCGTCGCATCACTCGCATCGTGTATGGCACTGGCTACCGTCGCGCAGGCAGACATACAGTTACTGACTAACGGTGGATTCGAAACGGGCGATTTCACCGGCTGGAATGCCCAAGCGGCCCCTGGCAGCGGGGGCGCGTGGGCGGTCAGCAGCACCACTTTAGCCCCAATCAGCGGAGAGCTAACGGCCGGACCGGCCAGTGGCAGCTTTTATGCCGTCACGGGACAAGCCGGCCCGGGCGCTTACGCGTTAACCCAGAGTTTCACCGTAGCTCCCGGCGCAACGGATGTTGTCCTTTCATTCGATCTGTTTGCGAACGATTTCGCCGGGACGATTATCCCGGGCCCTCTGAACTACACCGACTCTGATGTCCAATTTGCCACTGCCGATCTTCTCACCGGGACGGCTGATCCGTTTTCGACCGCGCCGGCCGACGTCATCCAGAATTTCTACACCGGCGCCGACAACACGGATGGTGGCCCCGCACCCTATACGCACTACAGCTTTGACATCACAAATTGGGTTGTCGCCGGCGATACCTACCAGATTCGTTTCGGCGACGCCGACAATCTATCGTTCTTCTCCGAGGGCGTAGACAACGTCAGCGTCGTGGAGACAACTGGTGCTGCTGCCACTCCCGAGCCTTCGTATTACCTGCTCATACTTCTGGGAATCGGCGGCATGATTGCCTGGAAGCGCAGGTACGCCAAGGCATAGATCGCTCTTTGGCATTAGGTTCCTCAAAGCTGCGGGCCGGAATGCCCGCAGCTTTTTTTACACCTCGTCAGTTCGCCGGGGGCGGAGCATAGAGTCTCCTGTATAAGCTCTTCGGCGCGTCGGACTTAACCGACTCCATCGGTGGAACCCATAATCAGGCGCGTGCCGTTGGCCGGCTTCACGGCGCGAGCTTTGCAGACGTGAGCGCCGCTCTTGGCCGGGAAGCATTCAATCATCACATGATCGCCGGCCTTCAGCGAATCCCGGCGCCAACCGTTACTCATGAGGCCGCCGGGTCCGCTGCCTTCGCATTCCCATTTCGTCGTCTTTCCGCTTTTGTCCATCACGTTGAGGAAGATCCTGGTGTGTGGGTTCATCCATGCGAACCGCGTGATCGTTCCGTTCAGCACGATCAGCTTTGATGTGTATTCGGCGGCGAACGAATGATGCGCCGGCATGAGGCCTGGCGCCGCGAGCATCAGCGCCGCGAAAGCAACAAATAATTTCACTCTGTCTTCATTATTCCTGAGCGCCTGATGGCGTTACAGTATTGTCTGATGAGCCTTCGTCCACGCGCATTTTACGCCAGTGTTGCGGCTCTCATGCTGGCGTCCACTGTTCTCCCAGTCGCGGCCCCGGCGCAAAACATCGGATCCCATTCCGAAAACACGGCGGCTTCTCCCGACCATGGCGGCATCGTGTTTACCGGCAGCAGCATTTTTCGGTACTGGACCCACCTCACGGATCAAATGGCGCCTTTGCCGGTGCTCAACCGCGCGTTCGCCGGCGCTGTCACCTATGACATGCCGGCGCGCATCGGACAACTGGTTTTGCCGTATCAGCCGCGCATTGTCGTCTATTATTGCGGTAGCAACGACGTCGGCACCGGCGAGGAAGCCGGTCCGATTGTTGCGCGCACGAAGCGGTTTATTCAGATCCTTCACGAGAAGTTGCCGGACACGTTTTTCTATTACACGTCCATTCTTAAGGCGCCCGACAAGAGTGAGCGCTGGGATGTAGTGGACGCGGTGAATCGCGAGATGGAGCGCTACAGCCACGAGGCGTTGAACGTCGGCTACATCGATCTCAATCCGGTGCTGTTCGACAGCCGCAATAACCTGCGTGAAAATCTGTTTCTGCCCGATGAACTCCACTTCCGCCCGGATTCGACCGCCTATCCGGAGTTCTCTCAAATCGTGAAACCGATTCTCACCAGAGCTTGGGAGAGCGGCGTCGGCTTACCCAAGGGGAAGTAACCGCGAGCAAAGAAGGAGGAACCATGAGCGACGGACTCGAGGAGCGCAAAGAACGTGCGTTGCGCATTGAAGAGGAAAAACAAAAGGATCGCGAGGACCGGATCGATAGCGACGACACTGATGAACCGGACCCGGAGTGGGTCGACTCCTGAAGTAAGAGGGCTTGCGGGCTGGAGCCCTTCAGCGCGATTCAAAACCGTTTTGTGAAACAGGCGGATTGTTCACTCTGCGCGATGGTTCATAATGGCCGGCACGTCACGAGCACCGTGAACGACCGCCAAAATTTCGATCGGGGTTCTCGCCGCGAGGTAAAGGATCAGGTACGCGTCCACCGGCCAGAATCGAATCGGACGGCAGCTTCTCTCGTGTGACCCAGTTCCGGCTGTTTGGCGAGGAGGCGGAATGCATGAACAAAACGAACCATCAACCGGTGGGCGCCGCCCGGGCTGCCTTTGGCTATGCGACCGCGAATTTCCCGCAAATCCCCTTCGACGTAACGGCCGAAGACGTATCGGCTCACCGTGATGCGAGATCGGTAACCAGGCGAGTCATCACTTCTTCTCCGTCTGTGCTTTCGCCGGCATTCAGCGATGCCATCCGTTCGGCGATGGTGGCCCGGAACTCGGAGATTTGCGCACGTCTGAGATTTGTTTCGGCTACAAGCCTTTCAATGTACTGGCTGACGGAAACGCCCTGCAATTGCGCTGTCTCTTTCAATTGAGTTTCAAGCTCGCGGGGCAATTCGATTGTCATGCGGCTCCTGATTCAGCATAACAGAGGCCGCCAAGTCTTTGACTGTATTTAGGGCCGCTTTCGAAACGGTCGTTTCGGCGGACCCGACGGACCACTTCGCGGACGGTCGGCCCGAGGTGCACCAGAACGCGGACCAGATCCACGCTCCGGTCGTCCCGGCGGACGGCCCGCGCGCGAGTCACCCCCGCGCTCGAAGCTGCGTTTCGGTCCCGCTGATTTAAATCCCGGTTTAAATCCAGAGAGCCGGGGTCGACGGTCGTCAGGACGAGGGCGTTCAGCGTCATTCCGGCGCGGCGGACGATCCCCATCGCGAACAAAAGGCTTCTTCGGTCCCTTCGAGTCGAAGCGAGGCTTGCCCGCGTCCCGGCCCCCGCCTTGCCCCGGCCGGAAGTTGCGGTCGCGTCGTTCTCCACGTGGCGGTCCGGATTCATCGTCGCGTCGGCGCGAAGGGAACGGTCGCGAAGGCGGACGGAATCCGCCTTGGTTGTCTCGACTTGGACTGCCCCGATCTTGCTTGCCGCGATCCGGGTATTCAGATCTCGGCAGCCGCTGCGGGCGCGATTCAGGAGTGCCCTCCTGAGGAGTTTCCGGCAGCGCCGCGCGCAGAATCGGCCGATCTATCGGTCGTTCTACCTGCTGGTCCGGAATCGGTGGATTTACGTTGGGTGCCGCGGCCGCCGGTCGCGCAATCGGAGGCCGCGGCGGTCGGGGAAGTGCCCGCTCCTTTTCAAAATTCGGCCGCATTTGCGACCGTGGCCGCGCCTGCGGTCGCTCTTCCGCATTCGGTGCGGCCTTGCCATCCGCCGCGCGTGCGATTTCTTCTGCCACCTGCACGACTGCCCGCATCTCCTGCACGTCGTGAACGCGTACGATATGTGCGCCCTTCAAAACCGCAGCGGCCACCGCCGCCGCCGTGGCATAAAGAGTCTCCTTCTCGGATGTCTGCGCCAGAAACGATTTGCGCGACGGTCCCACCAGAACCGGAAAGTCGAGTGCGGCCAGTTGACCCAGATGCGCCAGGATCTCCGCGTTCTGTTCCCTGCGTTTGCCGAACCCGAGGCCCGGATCGACTACGATCCGCGCGCGATCCACGCCGGCATGGCGTGCGCGGTTTACGGTGGCTTCCAATTCCCGCACAATCGTGCCGAGGGGGTCCTGCATCGGCGACAGCTTCGCCCAACTTTCCGGCTGACCGCGCATGTGATTCAGAATCAGGCCCGCGTTTCCCTTTGCGGCGGCTTTCGCCATGTCGGGGTCGAAGGTCAATCCGGTCGGATCGTTGAAGATCTCAACGCCGTATTCCAACGCTCGTTCCGCGATCTCCGATTTATAAGTATCGAGCGACAGCGGCGCACGCAGATTTCCCCGCAGGCGCTTCAACACCGGAACCAGCCTCTGCCACTCCTCATCCGTGGTGATCCGATGCGAACCCGGCTTGGTTGACTCCGCGCCGATGTCGATGATGTCCGCGCCTTGCTCGTCAAGTTCGAGCGCGCGGGCATAGGCGCGGTCGGGATCGTTAAAACGTCCCCCGTCCGAGAACGAGTCGGGCGTAACGTTCAACACTCCCATGATGAGCGTGCGCTCGCCCAACTGCATCTCGCGCTCGCGCAACTTCCAATAATAGATTTTCCGATTCATCAGGACCATTCAAGTGTCCCATGCCAAATCGGAACTAAAGGATTTGCTCCGGTTTTCCGATCTTGTTTGCAGGAAGAATGACTTGTCAGCACACTTTATTTGAAGAGTCTCCGCCCGTCGCGCGCCCAAGGGTATTACCGCAGCAAGCATGGTCTGAGCAGACATGGTTTCAGCCCGTAGTCGATACCTTCGATCACCGGGTAGCAGCTCATCAGTGCCTTCTCCGATATGAAGGTCACGAGGGAGGGGATTACGATGTCGTCGAAGCCGCGCGGATTCGGCTTCTGTCGATCGAAGCGGCTGCCAGACACCCGTGGCAGGGGTTATATTTCTTCCAACTCGCACCTGCCTCTCTCGGTGATCCCGAGCGGGATATGCATTCGACCGTCGAAGCCATCTTCGATTTCGGTCTAAAACCCGGTGATATTGCTTTCGAAATCACCGAAGCAGATCTTCTACGCGATCCGGCCCATGCGCACGCCATCCGTAACTATTTACGTAGTAATGGATTCGGCTTTGCTCTGACTCACGTAGGAGCCAGCACCGGCGCTCAATCTTTTCAGGCTCTCGCGGACTTCAAGCCGGATTACATCAACCTGGATCGCCGCCTGATCCGGAATTTTGACAAGCCCGTATGTGCGCCGACCATCGGCAAGCTGATGCGGATGGCGGAAAAGTCCGGCGCGCGTGTCATCGCCGACGGCGTCGATCGCGCGCGAACCGTCGAGAACCTCTGGCTGCTCGGCGTTCAGTTCATGCAGGGGAATTTATTCGGGGAGAGTTCTTTTCGTGCTGCATAAGCTGCGTCACCACACCCGGATTTGGCACACTCGAATTTGCCCCTCGAGTTGGATACATCCCTGGCGTACGTCAAAGGTGTCGGCCCTTCCCGGGCGGCGATGCTGGCGGTCAAGGGCCTTGAGACCGTCGAGGACCTTCTCCATTACTTCCCTTTCCGCTACGAAGACAGAAGCAACCTGAAGCCTATCGCCCAACTTGCTCCGGGCGAGTTGGCCACGGTTATCGCCGAAGTCCGTTCCGCCAAAGTATCCGGCTTCCGCCGCCGCAACCTCGGGTTGTTCGAAGCCGAGTTCACCGACTCATCGCGCGCCATCATTCGCGGCAAGTGGTTCCACGGAGCTTACCTGGCCGACCGCCTGACGCCCGGCACCCGCGTCGCGCTTTTCGGCAAGATCGAGTTCGATTCCTGGCGCGGCGATCTGCAGATGATGCATCCGGAAACGGAATTCCTGAGCGGCGACGACGAGGAGGGAGATTCCGCCCTGCATGTCGGCCGGATCGTGCCTGTTTACGAATCGGTTGGCAAGATCAGTCCGCGCGTCTTACGTGTTCTGCTTCATCGCATCCTGCACGAGATTCCGGAGTTGGAAGAGCGTTTGCCCGAAAATGTCCGCACGCATCTCAAATTTCCCTCGCGGGCGGAAGCGGTGCGCGAAGCGCACTTCCCATCCGCGGGAACTCCAATACGGATTCTGAATGACTTCCGCTCGGCCGCCCAGTTCCGCCTGATCTTCGAGGAGTTCTTCTGGCTGGAGTGCGGCCTCGAGATCAAGCGGCAGCGAGCCCAGGCGATGCCCGGCATCGGATTCGCGCTCGGCGACAACGTCCGCGAGCAGATCAAGAAACTGCTTCCGTTCCGCCCCACCAATGCGCAGAAACGTGTCCTGAAAGAAATTGCGGACGATATGGTTCGGCCCAGCCCGATGAACCGTCTGCTGCAGGGCGATGTCGGCAGCGGGAAGACAATCGTCGCCGCTGAAGCAGCCGTCATCGCGCTCGAAAATGGGTATCAGGTCGTCATTCTCGCGCCCACCGAAATTCTGGCCGCCCAGCATCTTTACTCTTTGAAGCCCCTGCTGCAGAAGGTCGGCTATCCGGTGGCGCTTTTGACCGGATCTTCGACCGCGCGGGAAAAGCAGCAGATCAAAGAAATGCTGCGCAACGGCATGCTGCCTGTCGCCATCGGCACCCACGCGCTCATCGAAAAGGACGTCGAGTTTGCCAAACTCGGCCTCGTGATCATCGACGAGCAGCACCGCTTCGGCGTGATGCAGCGATTCCAACTCGTGCAGAAAGGCATCACGCCCGATGTGCTCGTCATGACCGCCACGCCGATCCCCCGCACTCTCGCCATGACGGTCTACGGCGATCTCGACATATCGGTGATCGACGAGCTTCCGCCGGGCCGTCGGAAAATCGTCACCAAACACTTCACGTCGGACCAGGTCGAGCTGGCATACAGCGCCGTCCGCCGCGAAATCGACGCGGGGCGGCAGGCTTATGTCGTGTATCCGGTCATCGAAGAGTCGGAAACACAGGCATCCAAAGCGGCCCAGCAGATGTACGAGCATCTCTCGCGCGAGGTCTTTCCCGATGTTGCGGTCGGCCTGCTCCACGGCCGACTGGGCTCTGCTGAAAAAGAAGCGGCCATGGAGTCCTTCAAGAGCGGGCGCACGAAGATTCTGGTTTCGACGACCGTCATCGAAGTTGGTGTCGACGTCCCGAACGCAACCGTGATGCTGGTCGAACAAGCCGAGCGTTTCGGGCTTTCACAACTGCATCAGCTTCGCGGACGTGTGGGCCGGGGCGCCGAGCAGAGCTACTGCATGTTGATTACAGAAAAAATGAACGACACCGCGAAGGAGCGCATCCGGACTCTGGTCGATTCACAGGACGGATTCGCCATCGCCGAGATGGACCTGAAGCTGCGCGGGCCGGGCGAGTTCTTCGGCACGAAACAATCCGGCCTGCCCACTTTGAAGATCGCCAACATCCTGCGGGACCCGGACATCCTCTCGGCCGCGCGGCACGAGGCGCGGGCGTTTGTCGAGCAGCCGCCGTCGCCCGAGGTGTTCCATGCCGCGGTCGAGTACATCAAAAATCACTGGCAGAGACGCTATGGGCTGGTGCAGGTTGGTTAGCATGCCGCTTGCTGACGCGCGGGGTTCAGTAACTGTGACGGCTTTTCTGAACCGCGACTGTAAAGGAGTCGACATGGCCCTTCGGGCCAACAAACCAGATGAAGACGCTGACAGCAGATGTGGGGCGGCGCTTCGGCCCTGCGGCTGGGCTTTGCCCGGCCCGGAGCGTTACGTATCCCGGGGAGAGAGAGTCTTCAGGGGAGCGGCAAGAAACGAGAGGTTACCGGCATGCGCGTGACCGGCGGCGAGTTTCGTTCCCGCATACTGCAGTCGATGCCTGGGATGGAAGTGCGTCCAACGCCGGACAAAGTGCGCCAGGCGCTGTTCAATATTCTCGGCGCGGAGATTGAAGGCGCCGTATTCGTCGACGCCTATGCCGGCACTGGAGCGGTGGGGATCGAAGCGCTGAGCCGGGGCGCGCGCCACGCCATCTTTATCGAGAAGGACCGCGCCGCCGTAAATCTGATCAAGAGCAATCTCGCTGGACTGGGGATCGAGTCGCGCGCGCGGGTCATGCAGGGATCGGCCGCATTGCTGATCGGCACCCTGGACGCCGACATCGTATTCATCGATCCACCTTACCCCAAAGAACGCGAGTATCAGGCGGTCATGGACGCGCTCGAAGCCGCGCTCGAAGCCAAACCGCCGGGGTTGGTGATCGTTCAGCATGCGACGCGGTTCGCGCTCGCCGAGGAATACGGCCTTCTGCGCCGATCACGCGTCGCAAAGTACGGCGACAACTCGCTGAGTTTTTATCGGAAGTCGATTACTGCGGCGTAGTCGGCGTCTGTGTGGGAGCCGCGGGCGGCGGAGGAGGTGTCGTCGTCGCGGTGCCCGTTCCGAAGGGGCTGCTGCTCTGCGGCGCGAAACTGTTCGGCATCGCTGTAGTTCCGTTCGCCGGTGCTGCTGCCTGTGGAACAGTGCCGCCGCCGCGCGTCGGATCTTTTGTGATGTCGTACACGAACTCCCACTTGTTGTAGGAGGTCTGGTCTTTATAGACCTTGATGCCTTCCTGCTCGTACTTGCTGGCGACTCCGGCCAAACCGCCCCCGATCACCTGGGGAGCCGCGACGCCGGGAGTTGGAGTGGGCGTCGCCCCGGCCGGTGCATTCAAACCGCCGGTGCTGACATTGTTCGCCGCGCCATTGATCGGATTCCCGAACTGATCGGCGCCCGACGGCGGCGCTCCGCCGAGGAGGCCGTTCAGGCCGCCAGGCCGCGGAGTAGTCAGCAATTGATTGATGAGACTTGTTCCCGGATTCGCGCCGGTCACGGGTTGGCCGGGCTGCTGCGTAGGCTGTTGACCGAATGTGGTGGTCGCCTGTTGACCGGGTACGCCTCCGAAGAACGGGTTCTGCGGCGTCTGCACTCCCGGTGTTCCGCCCGTGAATCCATTGCCATTCGGCGGTACCTGATTCGGAAACGGCGCATTGCCCGGGTTCGGGGGAGCAGTCGAGATGGGCTGACCGTTTGCGTCGAATTGCTGACCGCCGACCTGCGGAAAACCGGGCTGAGGCACGCCGGTTTGCGGGAATCCAGGTTGTATCTGGCCCAGTTGATTCAAACCCGGCTGGTTCAAACCAGGTTGAGGAAAGCCGGATTGTATTTGACCCGGCTGCTGCGGCTGGTTGGGATCACCGGGCGCACCGGGCTGATCGCTCGGCCTCTGCCGCATCCCGATGTTGACGCCCTGGGTGGCCGCGCCCTGATTACCGCCGGTCTGCTGGATCTCGGTGATGAAATTCTGCTGCGCGAACTGCTCAGAATTCTGCTTATTTTTGTTATAAACAAGCGAGTCGGTAAAGACGCCGCCGGTGCCGACGTGAATGAGCCGCCAGTCGTCTTTGTCCGTCATTGGGTCAATGTAATTGCGCCGCAGGAACCGAAGATTCTGCGTATTCTGCAGCGCGTCCATATCGGGCGGAAAGCGATTGAACTTCCGCACGAAAAGGGTAACGGCCCGCGTATATTGCTCGCCCCGATCGATCAGCAGTTGCTCGCGATCGCGCTGCGCCTCGAATGCTACGCGAGGCAGCTCCATAAAGAGCATGATCGCCACGGTGGCGGCCATCGCGTAGATAAACAACACCGCGAAGCCGGACTCGGAATTGCGTCGCGCGCCGCTCCTCATACGGCGTCTTCCTGCAACTGCAGCGTCTGCTGGCTTTTGAACTGCATGTCCTCGATGGTGATGGAGTTGACGCCGATTTTTACGACGCGGTAGCGCCCGCGCTTCATCTCGTCATTTTCGCCCGCAATGATGATGTCTTCGCCGTCGAGCAGAAACGCTTCCTTGCGGCCGTCCGATTTCGACACCTTATAACCGTAGTACTTGAACGTCATCGGCGGCGCTACGGGCTTGGGTGGCGGAGGCGGTGGTCCGGGAGGTCTGGGTGGCCCTGCGGACTGATTGATCGCGATCTTCGGCGTATTCCTCGGCAGTTCAACCGGCTTCGCCGCTGCGGGAGGCGGGGCCGCGCCGTACTGAAATATATTGCGCATCGATTCCGGCATTTCCACCTGCTGCAGTTTGGTCAGCAGGTCGAGACGGAGAGTAGGATCGATCATCGCGGGATCGGGCTTGTCTTCGCCGGGTTCCACGCCCTGGCGAATCTTGAATTCGGAAGCGCTGGCGCTCTTCTTTGCCGCGCGTTTGCGCACGGTGACAGGCGGCGGGGCGATGACGGCGGGCGCAGGCGCCGCAGCAGTGTTTCGTGCGGTGCTAACCGGCCGCGAGCCCGAATCGCCGGAGAAAACGTTGAGCCAGAGCACGACCGCTCCCACCACCAGAAGCGCGGCGAGAATGGCGATTTTCTTCGGCTCGGCGCCCATCTTCATATGGTTTGACCCAATATGGTTTCACCTGATATGAATTTGCCCATCTTCATTTTCATTTTCATAATGCCGCGTTCGGGTCGTCCCTCACGAAGACGTGCAGCTTGAAATTGGTATTCAGCACGTCGCCCTTCGGCTGCGGCGCAACCTGCATGCTCTCGATGATGAGAAAGCGAGGCGAGCGATCGAGCAGATTCACGAACTTCACCAGCTGCGGGAAGGTGCCTTCGAAGTTGATCGAGATCGTCATCATGGAGAGCTCGTCGCTGCCTTCGATGGGATCGAGCGGCGCGATCGTCCCTTCCTGCGTCTTCATCCCGGCGGTTCGGGCCGTGTCGGTGATCTCCGTGATGATTGTCGAGTAAGTATTGCGGCGATTGGTGAAATAGCTGGTGAGAAACGTGTCGCCCTCGGTCTTTCCTTTCCCGATCTTGGATGCGAGCACGCGGGTGCGCGTCAGCCGCGCCTGATCGGACTGCAGTTGCGCTTCCGCCGACACGAGGGACTGGTTGAGTCCTTCCGGCGAGGGCCCGAAGACGTTGAACGCAAAACCGGCCGCTACCAGATTTGCGATCAGCAGCAATCCCAAAACCAGCCGAACCAGCACGCGAGGCTCTTTCCATGCTCCGGCGTTGCTCAATTGCGCCGGCAGCGAGAAGGACCGCAGATTAAAGCTTCTGGGCATAGTTCACCGTGATCTGATACCGATAAAAAGGATTGGTCTGCGACGGCGGCGTAAAGCCGCTGACCGCCGTCGATCCGAATACATCCGAACCCTCCAGCTTGGCGACAAAAGCGATCACCGGATCGGGCGTATCCGACGCCACCTGCATATCCAGCAGCAGGCCCCCCTGGCCATTGACCGTGGGACGGATCGCCAGCACGCGCACATTGGGCGGGCACACCGTATCCAGGTCCGCGAAGATCTTCGTCCAACTGATCGCCTTTCTGCGAATGAGCGTGTTGATCAGAACACTGCGATCGAGCACCGTTTCATTACCGGGCTGGCGCAGCGCGCCGTCGAATTTCGCCTGTTCGTTATGAATCGACGCCAGTTGCCGGTTCACGCGCCTGAGCATCGCCTCCGTGTCGCGCGTCTGGCTGCGTTCGGCGATCGCGAGCGAAATCAGCATCCCCAGCGTCGCGAGCAGCAGCAAAGCCGCGACAGCGGACCCGACCAGCACCGACCGGTCGCGCCGGAACGGTTCGCGCGCGAGGTTGATGGGAATTCTCATGCAGCCGCCTTTTTGCTCACGGATTTTGCCGGACTGACCGTGCCCGCCAGATAACCCGCCAGGCCGGGATACTGCTCGGACACCGATTCCACCGGGATATCGAGTTCGACGGAGAGGCGAACCGAAGACGATGAAGAGTCTTCTCCAAATCCTGCAATGAATAACTTTGTGGGGCGCGCCCCGGTTTGATCTTCGATATACGCAAGAGTGGGATAGACGGCGGCGACGACTTCGTCGAGCGGATCATGTTCAGCGCTATCCATCCCGGCAGCTTCCATTTCCAACATGCGTGCAATCGTCACCACCCCGTCCGATTGCGCGATCACCGTCAGCGCGCCCGGACTATAGTGAGCCAGCACAAGAGAACCGGCTGCAGGCAGCAGGTCGAGCATCGCAAGCGAAGATACGGTGACCAGCCCCGGATGCAGGCCGGCGGAGCGGAAAGCCGCTTCATAGTGCGCCACAATCTCGGACGGCGCCAGCGCCACCAGCACTTTCTTTCCGGCCTGCGGGAAATAAGAGAGAGCCGCTTCGTCGATCTCGAATGGAACGCTCTTGCGCAGACGGAAGTTGATGAGCGGCCGCCGTTCTTCTTCTTTTTCCGGGAAGGTATCGAAGTCGAGCACGGCGATCCGGACGCAGTTATCGGGAAGGATCAAAGCCGTAGCGCGCCGGCGACGGCCGTTGCCGGGAGGTGTCAGCTTTCGCACAGCCTCCGCAAAGGCAGCCGGATCCAGAATGTTCTCCTTCACCGGCGACGGCGCAATGACGCCCGGCGGCAGCGCCGCATGTTGAACCGTAGCCGGCGGACGGGTACGCGAAAACGCGACGCCGTTAGCCGCAACCTCGAAAACGAACTCCGGCGGCGGGTCTTTTAAGAATCCGAAAATGCCACCGAAAGAAAAGCTGTTGCCGGAACTCATTCGATGAACGTCACCTTATTGATCTCTTTGAGTGTGGTTATGCCCCGGCGCGCCTTATCGACGGCCGATTCACGCAGGAACGTCATGCCTTCTTCGCGCGCCAGACGCTTGATTTCCGAAGTCGGACGGCGGTCGAGAATCAGTTCCCGGATGCCGTCGCTGAGGTCGAGCAGTTCATGAATCGCGGTACGACCCCGGTATCCGGTGCCGCCGCATTCGAAACAGCCGGCGCCTTCCATCAACTCCAGATCGCGCCATTCGTTCGGATCGAGGCCGCTCTCGATGTAAGCCTGGTCGGGATATCGCACGGGTTTCTTGCAGTGTTCGCAGTTCACGCGAACAAGGCGTTGCGCGAGGATGCAGTTCAGCGCCGAAACGAAGTTGTATGCTTCGACGCCGATGTTGAGAAAGCGGCCGAGCACGTCCACCACGTTGTTGGCGTGAACGGTGGTGAAAACCAGGTGGCCGGTGAGGGCGGAGTTGATGGCGATCTGAGCCGTCTCCTGATCGCGGATTTCGCCGACCATAATCTTGTCCGGATCGTGCCGCAGAATCGAGCGCAGCCCGCGCGCGAAGGTGAGCCCTTTTTTCTCGTTGACCGGGATCTGCGTGATTCCCTTGAGCTGATATTCGACGGGATCTTCAATCGTGATGATTTTGTCTTCGTCGTTCTTGATTTCGCTCAGTGCGGCGTAGAGCGTGGTGGTCTTGCCGGACCCGGTCGGCCCGGTGACGAGCACCATTCCGTAAGGCTCGGTGATGTAGCGCCGGAACTTGACCAGATCGTTTTCGCTGAACCCCACGACGTCGAGCGAGAGTTTGGCGAACTTCTCGCTCATCGATTCCTTGTCGAGCACGCGGAGCACGGCGTCTTCGCCGTAAATCGTCGGCATGATCGAGACACGGAAGTCGATGAGCCGCGTTTTGTAGCGGACGCGGAAACGGCCGTCCTGCGGAACGCGGCGCTCGGCGATATCGAGCTCGCTCATGACCTTGATGCGCGAAATGATGGTGGTGTGCCAGTCCTTGGCGATGGGCGGCATCGCGTAGTGCAGCACGCCGTCGATGCGGTACTTGATCACGACTTCCTGATCGCGGGACTCGATGTGAATGTCGCTTGCGCGCCGCTCGAGCGCGTTGAAGATGGTGGTGTCGACCAGTTTGATGACCGGCGCAATATCGCTGTCGACCGCGGCCAGCCGGTCGATGGAGAGCGTTTCGTCGGGATTGTCGTCATCTCCGACGACATCGAGCGCGAAACCCTCGGTGACCTCTTCGAGGACGCGCTGCGATTGCTCCGTCTTCTTAAGAAGGTCGGCGATCTGGGAGGCCGTGGCAACCTTGACGCGAAGCTTCTTGTGAAGCAGCAGGCCGAGTTCGTCGATCGTGTTGAGATTACGCGGATCGGCCAGCGCGATTTCGAGCGTTCCGTTCTGGCCGCTGAGCGGCACGAAGTTGTAACGGAACATCAGGTCGACCGGGATGGACCGGAAGAGGTCGTGCTCGATGGCGCCGTCGCGAAGGTCGACAAAATCGCAGCGGTAGCGGGCGGCAACAGCCTGCGCTTCCGTGATTTCGGAGGCGGCCGGCGAGCCGATAGTGGGAAGCGACAGGGGAACTTTATTGGGCGGGGATGTCATTGTTGGATGCCCGGAGCGGGGATGCACAGAGCGGGGAAGGCACACCTCACCCTATACTTATCGGCTGAACGGCTCACAACCATTTGACGCACAGATGCGGCGGAGCGTTGAGCGCCTAAGAAGTGTATTTCGGCCGGGTCCGGATGGGTGAACCCAAGTGCCGATCTTTTGTTTTCAATAACTTCTTGGGTTCTAATGGCAAAAACACTTTTTTCGGAAAATTGGGTTGGTCGAAAGGTAGGGCCCGGAGAATTGGCGCGAGTCCGGGCAGTTTTGGATCCTCGCGGTTGGACACTGCTGGCCAAGGCGCTGGTTTCGGTAATTGGATAGTCTATGATCATCCAGCTCCATTCTGTACGGGGGTGGGATATCCGGGAGGGAAGTTATGAAATACTCGTGGTCGGACGGGTCAAAAACCCGGCGAGTTCCGGGTAAAATCCCGTCGCCGGGCCACCACTTGTTACACATACTGCAACGCTGCTGAGGGTGAAGGCTACCCCGCGTCCGCTCAGCGGATCGGGCCGCCGCCTGTGATCGACCAGCATCCTCACCCTGAAACTGCGACTCGACTTCGTCCGCTCGACGATCCCCATGGCCGCGGCGAAATACAAGATACCCGAAGCGCCGCCCCACTCTGCGACGAGCTGCGACTGTATAGACAACGGACCCAAACCGAGAGTGTGTCCAAGAGTGAAAGGGACTAATGACTAAACGCGTTCACGGTCAGGAGAACAGCGACGAAGATACAAGCGATAACGGCGAGCGCAATATAGCCGTTCCGAAGATCGGAGCTTTGGGCGGCAGCCTTCTTTTTGATTACCGTCTCAGTGACGCCAAAACGCTGCTGAAGCTCGCGGCCAACAGGGCTGGCAAAAGGAACAATCTCAGATGAACCGCAGGCCGGGCAGCGCCGGCCGCTTGAACCGTTTCTCCAAAGGTGATAGATCAAACCGGGGATGATGCCGCAGAGCCAAAGCAGCAGTTCTATAAACCCGCTGCCTTTCCTCTTAAACAGGCCGGTCTCGCCAGCGTTGCCGCAACGAGTGCAAATCATCATAATGTGTCGATTATGCTCTAATTCGCGCTGGATTTCGAGAGGTGTTTTTCGCGTTTCAGTTTTGAGACTCTCAACCAAAGCCCACTGAAACCTTCTTCGAACGTCTGGCGCGCATCGGCCTCATCCCGGACCTGAAGCCATAGATCGATCAGATCCAGCAGCCACAGAGGGACGTCAGGCTGTCGAAGCACGGCGAGGATCAGGTCATAGAAGCGCTTCCGTGCGTTCGGATTTGAGGCACGAGCCCCTGTCAGTGCGTCAAACTCTTTCTTCACCTTTCCCGCGATCGACTCCAAGTCCTGCTCTCGCGAGATCAGGGCCTCAGCCGAGTCGCCCAACTCCGCCAAAAGGGGGCGCTTCTCCGCTTCCGTTTCGGCGAGCCGGTACAGCTTTAGAAGAATACCCGTGCTGGGCGTCGCCTTCCCTGATTCGTACTGACTGATCGTGTTATGTCGGAGGCCGAAACGCGCGCCAAAAACGGTTCCGGTTTCCCCGAGCCGTTTGCGGATCATCCGGATAGCCGAATCCAAGGAGCTATTCAATGTAGTCTATGCCTTGACTTTTAATGTCTGTAAGTAGACAATCGTTCCATGTCAGGAACAACCCGTGAGGGTAGCACGATAGTCGATTTCAAAATCGCGCTCCTCAGGAACGGCCTCACACAAGTCAGTCTGGCAGAAAAGCTCAACATTTCCACCCGCTATCTTCGCTACATTCTTTCGGGCCAACGAAAAGCGGCCCCGTTACGCGAAGCCATCGAGCAACTCACCGGGTGTTCAATCGCGGCCCAGAGTTTCAATGGAAAGGAGCCCATCTTCAATGCAGGCCGTTGAGCGGGCGCTTTTCGCAGTCGAGAAGACCCACAAGATGGGCCGCATGACGGTAGCGCTGCTCTCGCGCGCGCCCGGTTGGGACAAGGCCAGCGCGTCCCGATATCTGACTTATCTCTCCCGCGCCGGCTGGCTCGAAAAGGTGAGTGAAACCGGGCATCCGGTATATGTCCTCGGGCGCAAGGTCCTGGACTTCGCTCCCGACCTGAGGGGGTTCTGATTTTGGGGAGGCCTCCCCAACATTCACTGCATATGTCCTTATTTCTCAACGTTTCCGAACGCCGACTTGGGGAAGTCCTCCCCAGAAAGAGATTTTAGATGAGCTCAGGCAAAAACACTCTCCAGATTGCAGGTGATCATCTCGCCGTCGAAACTGCCAAAGCGAGGGAGCGAGCACAGCTCTGGATAGGCCGGAGTCAGGGCATCCGCATGGCGAAAGCGATGGTCGATGCTGCCGATGCCGCCGCGTTGAAACACATAAAGGACGCGAAGATCTACCGTGACCTCGGCATGGACTGGCATAAATTCTGCATCCTGCATCTGGGCATCGATCACAAGACCGCCGATCAAATCATCGACAACTACTCCACATTCGGCGACAAGATCTTCGACCTCGCACGCCTCACAGGAATCTCCGCCAATAGCCTCATTGCGGTAGCCGAACAGGTTGATAAGGACGGGCTCGATATCGGCGGCGAGAAGATCCCTCTCACGACCACCAACGCCCCACGCCTCCAGCAGGCGGTAAAGGCGCTGATCAAGCAGGCCAAAGACGCAGAGGCGTCTGCGCTGACTGCCGACGTCGAGAAGACCAAAGCCATCACCGAACGCGACAACGCCCGGAAGGGCGCGGCGGAAGCGAACCGCAAGCTGCGCGAGGCGCTCTCGCCGAAAGCCTTTGCCGACGCCGACGAAGACCATCAGGTTCTCCTCCGAGTCCAGAGCAACTGGGACTTCGGAATGTCGCTGCTGAACAAGGTCCGCGAACGCGAACTGTCGCCCGAAAACGAAGCGCGCTACATCGGCCTGTGCGAATACCTCTACCGTTCGCTGCTGCAGGTGGCGGATGACGCGAGGGCGAACTTTGGGCGCGGGGCCAACCTGCCCGACCCCTCCGACGCACTGTGGCTGAATAACGAGCCCGATACGAGCCGCAATCTCCTCTCCGAGTACCAACAGAAGGGGAAGAAATGACGCTTCCCGAATTAATTCGAGCGATGCGCAAAGAGCGGGGCGAGTCAGGAACGGTCTTTGGCGGCCGCCTTGGCCTCCGCCACTCAATGATCAGCAGATATGAGAAGGGGCACAATGTGCCGAGCCTGACCGTTCTTATCGCTCTTCATCGCTTATCTGTCGGTACGGTCTTTGAGAGCGAAGTCGGCGCTCTGCTGCCGGTCTCGCTGGATATGCCATCCGGACCACGCCTTACGCCGAACGATGTCCTTGCCCACGAACTCAAACAGGTGGCCGAAGACTGTCTGCGTTTCCACCGTCGGGTAACTGACCTTCTAGCGCGTCTCGAACTGGCACAAGAGGGAGCGGAGAACAACGGCAGCTTTATGCCAGCGGCGTCGCCTGAAGAAAACGCCTGCACGTCCTGCGGCCACACTCTGGCGCACTTCGCCGGCCCGGACAGCGGGGAACGCGGGCTTGTTTGTCAGACGCCCGGCTGCGATATGGAGGACGTGGAATTACAGGATTCGATGAGTGTGTCCGGCAGCGAGCCGTCCGAATGATCGCGCCTCCGCTTCTGAAGCACACCTGCAACGCCGAGAGCTGCCGTCGCCTGATCCTGGTCAAGTTCCTGATGTGCTACGAGCACTGGGCGATGGTGCCGCCGTCGCTCCAGAAGGACGTCTGGCGCACCTGGCACGAAGGTCTGCGCAGGAACCAAATTCATCCGACGCTCGAATACGCGATTGCGGTTGCCGCGGCGGTTCGCGCTGTCACTGAAGCCGAAGGCCGAAAGGCGGTGCAGCTTGAACTTTGTTGACGGCGTTACCGCGCGGCGAGACGAGAAGGTCGAGCGGCGGGAATCCGTGCGCCGAATTTCCCGCGAAACCGTGGCGCGCGTTTTGGCCACGACGAAAGGCCAACGGGAGATCGATGTCGATCTGGCGCTCGGCGCTGCATGCCCGTTCTTCTCGCAGTGGGAACGCGACATTTGGATCGACGAAATCCATCAGCAACTTGAAGGCGCCCATGCCTGATCTCAGGGACTTCGTCGAGAGTGGGCTCGTCTACCAAATCTTCAATCCCGACGGATTGTGTTGCGGGGCGTGGAACACACTCGAAGCCGCCCAAAGAGAAGCGAAAGCCGGTTATCAAATCGAGACCTTGCGCGAGATGACACACCGCCAACGGTGGTGGGAACACTGCCGCGTTCTCGTCGCTTCAACGACGGCGCCTGGAGCCAGGAATGCCTGAGATCCCAGCCGCCGCGATCAACGAACTCGCCATCAACCTCACCGCCCTGCAAGGCCGCGCGAAGGCATCGGCGAAACGTGAGTTTCTTTCGCTCTATCAAATCTCACCGGCCACGCTGAGCCGCAAGCTGAACAGCGTCGGTTGCCGTTCGCACGAGCGCTCCGATCGCGGACGCCGACGCGCAGGAATCGACGATCAGCAATTGGCTGTCATCGCGGCCGTGCAGGCCAGCTCGCTCTCTCTTCGCAAAGGCATCGTCATGCCCGCGAAGGATGCAATCGAGATCGCCGTGAAGAACGACATGGCGCCGGAGGTTTCCCCGTCGCTCTACAACCGCTGGCTGCGTGAGCAGTCCGGCAGTCGCCGCGACCAGACGGCCGCAACACCTCATATCGAACTGCGATCGCTCGGACCGAACCACGTTCACCAGGTGGATTTCTCGCTGGCCGTGAATTGGAAGGTCGAGAACAATCGCCCGATGTACGAGCACCTGATTTACAAAAACAAACTGCCCGCGGCTGGGGTGCCGCGCATCCTTCGCATGATCGTTGTCGATCATGCGACGGGCTGCTTTTATGCCCACTACACGGTCTCCGCGGGTGAGACCGTGCAGGCGCTTCTCGAAGGGCTTTATTATGCCTGGTCAGAAAAGAAGCTCAATGGCGAATCGATCGCACGGCAATATCCGTTCCGCGGCGTGCCGTCGATCCTGATGGCGGATCGCGGCTCCGCGATGCAGGCCGGGGCGACGGCGGCGTTGATGAATCGCCTCGGCATTCATCTCAACATCTGCGAAGGCGCGCGGAGCAAGGGCGCGGTCGAGGTCTCGCACAACTGGTGGGAAGCTCACTTCGAGACGCGGCTTCGGCTGCAGCCGCCGCAGTCGATCGAGCAGCTCAACGAATGGGCGATCAAGTTCGCCGCGCACTACTGCGGCGTGCAGCGCCACACGCGCCACGGATCGGAGCGCTCAACGATGTGGGCCTGGTACATCGGGCGGCGTCCGGAATCGCAATTGCGCGAGTTGCGGTGCGACTTCGAAACGTTCAAAGCCATCGCGCTCTCCGAGCCGCAACGCTGCAAGGTGGGCGGCTCGCGCATCGTCCGCTTCAAGGCACAGAAATACAGGGTGCCGGAATGCTTCCTGCCCAACACGTGGGTGGAAGTGCAGTACAGCCCATTCAGCTTCCCCGAGATTCAGGTGCGCGCGGAAGGGGAACCGAACGCGACCGTCCATCTGTGCTCGCCGATCGAGTTGGACGAGTTCGGATTTCCTGCGACGGCCGCGACCATCGGCGTCGAATATAAAGGCGTCAAACACACGGCGGCTGTCACCTTTGCACACGAAGCGCAACGCGCGGCGAAGGAGCTGGTGGACGGCCGGGGCGTCGAGGCCTTCGGCTACCACCTGGACCGCACGCCGGAAGTCGGCATTCCCACCGCGGGTGAAGGCGTCGAGATCGAGAAGCCGGCCGCGCCGGTGATGACGCGGATCGCGGCGCGGGAAATGGCGATGGAGCTGATCGGCCGAACGCTCACAGCACCGGAGGCCGAGTTCGTCAACGGCGCATTCGGCGAACAGGTCACCGAAGCGGAAGTCTATGCGGCCGTCGATCGGATACAGCGCGGGATTACCGGACGCGTCGTGGAGTTTCGCGGCAAGGAGGCGATGTAAATGAACTGGATTCTGCGGCTGCTGTTTCCCTGTGGCCATAAGCGAACGACGTTTCCGTTGACGCCCTCTCGAAAGAAATCGGAGAAGCGGCGCGGCATGTACATCGTTTGCCTCGATTGCGGCCGGGAGTTCGATTACGACTGGCCCGAAATGCGGATCGGCCGCGCTGTCGAGCCGCCCGTAACCGTGCCCGTCACGAAGGAGGCGATCTGATGGCCGGCTCGACGCGGGTACTTAACTTCCGGCCGCGACTGGAGCGCAAGCCTGTTGTGCGATGGGCGTTCTCCCACGATCTGCAGGCGTGGGTTGCATCGGGAGGCGGACGGTCGATCGCCGCTGTCTCTGTCCACGGCAGGGTTAGCAAGCAACTTAACGAGGGCATGATCTATGCGGCGCTGTTCCGTGGGGTGCGCTAACCATGCTGCCCACCGTTACCCACGAGACCGCGCTCATGGCGATGTGCGACCTCATCCGAGAAGAGATGGCTGCCGGGGAGATGGATGACTCCGGTGGACCGCTCACAGACGCGGTTCTCACGGTTGCAAAGGAAAATCCGGAGATCCTCGAATCCGTTACCGCCATGACGCAGGAATGCGGCGACGCGGAGCGCATGTCCGCACTGATCGGAATGGCAATTACATATCGCGCGCTGAAGGCCCAGGCTGAAACCGAAGCGCTGGAAAGAATGAGCAGCCTGTGAACGCAATGGACGCCGCGTTCTACCAGAAAGTCACCAAGGAGGCGATTTAAGCGATGTTTTTCGAGTGCATTTTCAATCTGTTTATTTGGCTGCGGATCGGCGAGTGTCATCACGAGCTGCACGCAATCGGCCCGCGCAAGGGGGTCTTCGAGTAGATGCCCAGAGTTCTCATTGCGTCTGTCGTCGCCGGTTATGAGGCCGCTCGTCAGGCGGAAATGGAGGCGTTCGGAAAGGCAATCGCTCCGTGGCCGTTGGCGACTCCCCATGTGAAAAGAAGCTGGCGCATCGGGATTGAAGTTGCAGTCAAGCATGATCGAATGCTGGAACGCGGCGCTAAGGCGCTCCAGCGTCTAAGCCGAAAGAGCCGTCCATGACCGTCAAGCAGGCAATGGACTCCCGCAAAGTCTCCACGCGCCGTCTCGGAATGATGGTCGGGATCTCCAAGACCGCCATTCACAGGCTCGTGGATCGCGGCGAATGGCCCGCGCGCGTCGCCGTCGCGGAACTCAAGCGCAAGATCATTCACGCGCTCTCGTACGACTCCAAAATTCACATCGATTTCCCCGCGCTCCGGGAAGGACCGCAACCGCAAACGGAACCACTTCAGGAGATTGACCTCATGCAGCTTGACAGATCGGTAATGCAGCTCTTCGGGTTGCGCTCCAACCCGTTCATCAACGACGTTGAAACCGACGACGACGTCATGCACTTCCGCGGCTACGACGCCGTCGAACAGGCCATCAAGGACACCATCGAGCAGCGCGGCTTCCTCGCTGTCATCGCCGAAAGCGGATCGGGCAAAACGACCATCTGGGACGGCATCGAAGCCGTCTACGGCAATCGCGAAGACACGGTGATCTGCAAACCGAACGTGAAGTCGCGCGAAAAGCTGACACCGGAGCATCTTGCCCGCACGCTCATCTACGGCCTCTCCGGCGAAGACATCAGCATCAAGGCCAATGCGGAGGATCGCGGACGCCAGCTCTCGACCGCTCTGCGTAACATTCGCACCGCGCAGAATGACCGCAAGGCCGTCCTCTACATCGACGACGCGCACTTCTGTTCGCAGTCCGTGCTGCGCCAATTGAAAACGTTCTTCGAGGAGAAGATCGGCCGCTTCCGGCTGCTGGCCATCATCCTCATCGGTCTGCCCACGCTCAAGACGAAGCTCTCGGAATTTCCGGAGATCGGCAATCGCATCCGCACGGTGGAAGTTCCGCCCGTTCCCGTTGACGAATACCTGCAGTTCAAACTGCAGCGCGCGGGATCGTCCATCGAGAAGCTTTTCGATCCCGCGGGACTCGCCGCTTTCCTCGAACGCTTCCGTCAGGGACGCCGGCCGCCGCTCGGACGTCCGCTGGTCATCAACGCCATGTGTATCCGCGCCATGGTGCGGCTGTATGCGAACGGCGCGACGGCCGGTGAACGGATCACGCGGGAGATCGTTGACAGTCTGCCGGGTGAAGCTCCAGCGCGGAGGGCGGCGTGAACAAACCGCTTTCCGTCATTCAGAATCTCGGCGAGTTCGACGGCGCACTGCGCGAGATCGGCCTGATCAACGCGCAGGTGGCGCGCGCCGACGTGGACCGTCAGAACGACATCATCACGGCAGAGGGGAAATTCGCCGCCCGGACGAAGGTGCTGGTCGAACGGCGCGATCTTCTCGCCGAGCAGATGGAGCTGTATTACCGGGCCAACCGCTCGGAGATCGAAAAGAAGAAGAAGTCCATCGAGCTGCGGTTCGGTCGCGCGGGTATCAAGATCTCCGCGCCTTCGCTTCGTTTGCTGAAGGGCTGGAATTGGGAGAAGGTTCTCGGCGTTATCCCGACAATTTTCATCCGCACAAAACAGGAGGTGGACAAACAAGCGCTGAAGAAGGCGAACCTCTCGGACGGGGCGCTCAGCTCCATCGGCGTGAAGATGCACCAGACGGAAACGTTCTTCTATGAGACGTATCCGCAAAAGGCAGAGGAGAACGCCGCGTGAAAATCCCATTTCGGGTCGAGGTCCACAAGTGTTGCCGGGTGTATGTGGCTACTTATGAACTTGTCGATCCAACCTCCGGCGAGAGAAAGTCGGGCAGCATCGTCAATGAATCGCTGGCTGAAGTCCTCGACGAACTATCGCGCTGCTGTTCCGTCCTTCGGTGGACGCTGGCGCAATGGAGCGGGCAGCTTGTTCCCACAGGAGACTACCGATGAAAGGGCGAATCAAAACCGGACCCTCGATCGAGGCGCGCTTTCCCGGTAAGGACCACGATGCCGAAATGCACGACGCCGCCGACTTCGGAGCCGTGATGCGTGGCTGCGAGAAGCCGCGAGATCAGAATCCCTTTGCGGGCGGGATCGAGTCAATCGCGAACGAATGGATGGCTTGGGCGTGGGATCTCGGCTGGAGGCAGGCGGATTTTGTAGGGCGGTGTATCGCCCCAGAAGGAGCGGTCAGATGACGGTACGTTTTTCAGCAACTCTTGAATTGACCGGCGTGCCAACCGTGCGCCATATCAGGGATATCGAAGAGTCGATGCGACTCGCTCTTCGCAGGCTGTGCTGCGTGGGTGCGGACAGCCTTTCGGTGGAATCCTGCGAGATCCCCGACGGGAAACTCGCGGGCAGCGAGACAGCGCCAATCGCGTTGGAGCGCATCGCGTGAAAACGTGCACCTGTGGGCACGTCGACGAAGAACATCGAAGCGGCCCTTGGGGCCGGCACGAATGTGAAATCAAAGACTGCGACTGCTGCTGTTTCGAGTGGGACGGGGAAGAGGAGGAATAACATCCATGCCTGCGCCCCGTCTCAATTCACAGCCCATCGACACTCCGCTCCTCCGCGCGATCCACGGCGCGGCGCGCGAACACAAGGTTTCCCGCGAAGAGCTTCACGAGGCCATCCTCGCAGGCTGCAAAAAGACTTCTCTGAAAGACCTCACGAAGGGTGAAGCATACCGGCTGCTCGACGGTATCAGGGGCAATCAGGCCGCTCCGCATTCGAACTGGCGTCGCCGCGATGCGCAGGCGGCGCATGGACGCCGGAATCATGACGCCAGCGCCGACGCAATCTATCCCGCCACGGATCGCGAGAGGCAGATGCTCCGCGAAGCCGCCGATCTCCGTCAGTGGGACGATGCCACGCTCACCGGCTTCATTGCGCGCCAGCTCGGCAAGCCGGTGCTCGTGACGCTGAGCGATTTCAACAAAGTGTTTTGGGCTCTCAAAGCGATGAATCGCCGCGACGGCCTGCACCAATAAGCGGATTTAAACGGTTAGGAGTACTGGAACTCTATGGGTTACGACAAAAAGCTTCGGATTGACATAATAGCCGGGTATTTTCTCGATGTGGTCCTCTGGCTTCTCTTCGGTCTCACGATCGCGCTGCTGGTAGCGATGCCCGAGTAAAACCGAAAACGCCCGAACTTTCCCCATATGGATCGCCCGCCCGTCCCCATCCAGCTCAAACTCAACCTCGTCCTTCCCCTGGACGAATCGCTGGACACGTTCACGGCCGCGCGGATCGCCAAAGTGTCGGAGAAAACGATGCGCCGCTGGTGTGAAGACGATCGCGTGCTGGCGTTCAAGCCCGTTGGCCGTTGGCGTGTAGACAAAAAAAGCCTCTATTCGCTGATCGAAGCGGGGCGCAATCGGGCTCCGCAAGTCGAAGTAAATCCCTTTTAAAATAATTCCACTCGAAACGCCCGAAACGCCCGAAATGGCATAGGCAATTTCCCGCGCCTCTGGCATTCTGGCTTCAATCGCATCACTCCTGTTGATGGCGGCGCGCCAGATCAGCTTGTCTGTCTTCGCGCGTCGCCAAGCGATCTGAAAGGGCACCGTGGCCAGTCTGCGCGAACAAATTGACGAGTGGCTTGAGAAGGAAATCTTCGCCAAGCCGGAAGACGAACGCACGCGCCGCGATGAGCTGATCATCGAAGCGGCCGCTGCCCTCAACAATCTCCTGCGACGGCACGAAGCGCGAACGCAGGACACCTCCCGCCGTGTAGCCGACGAAGGCGTTGTCAGCGTGCTCCGCGCCTACAACGAAATCAATCGCGAACACGATCTGCTGGATAACGATTTGTCGCTGGCCGAGAGGGTCCGGCAGGGTGCGCGGCGTGGGGGTAAGTGAGTTCGATGCGATCTCAAAAAGTTACGGCCTCGCGACCGCGCTTCTCATATTCGCCTGCCTCGGACTCCTCTATGCGGTCCGGACGCTCTACCGCGAAAACCAGTTGCTGCATGGACGCCTCGAGCAGCTCACCGAGCAGCGCTCCCGAGCGCTTGATTCCCTCATGGCCGAAATGGCTGGAGACAAACAGCCTGGTCATCCACCTGCGTGAGCTGCTCTTCGTGCGCAGATGTCAGCGCGTGAAACGGACGCTCGTATTGGAGCGATCGCGCATTGAGCTGGAGATGCTCCGCTCCATCAACGACAGGACGGTTCAGGCATAAGCTCCCGATGGCATACGACGCCAAAGCGGTCGATTTCGTCTACAGCTTCTACGCCCGCGGCTGGTCCAAGGCGAAGGCGCTGCCGGAGATCCGCAAGGTCTATGCGGGATTCGCCGGGTCCACGTGGGACGAGTGGGAGACGAAGAACGACTGGCGTCAGCGCCGCGCTCTTGCCGATGCCAAGCTGCGCGAATTCGAGGACACCTGCCGCGCGATCAACCAGACCCTGCTGATGGACCTGGAAGAGGCGCGGAAGCGGCTGTTCAAGCTGATCACCGAAGACGCCGCCGACAACCAGACGTATTACGCATTCGGTGCGATCGCCAAGCGGATCGCCGAGCTGGCCCGCGAGCACTTCGCCGGTCGCGACGCCGATAAGGTCGCCACGCGCGTGCTGAACGACGCGATTGAGTTCCTGTTGATCGAGATGCGCCAGATCCCCGGCCTCGCACTGGCAATGGAAGAAAACGCGGCCGCGATCGGGCAGGCGGCTGAATCCGTAGCGGAGAAGTTCGGCCAATGACATCGAAAGAAGTCGCGCAGAAAATCCTTTACGGCGGCGTTCCCGCCGACAACCTGATGGATGGTATTCGCCCGCTCGCGCAGGCCTACCTCAATGCGGAAGCGGAGCTGCAGTGCATCAGGGAGATGGTCGCCGGTGAGAACCCGATCGTCACAGACGTATACCGCGGCGCGTCCGGTCCGGTCGCGGAGCTGATCCGCATTAAGAATGCCGAGGCGGCGCGGCTGCAAACGGTTGTCGACCAGCACAACGATACGATAGACGCGCTCCGCGCCGAACTGGCCCGGCGACCGGCAATGGACAGGTTCGCGAAATGAAGAAGCGTACCCCAGTCCGCGGGATCACCTCCGAAGAAGTCGGGCAGCGCGCCGCGCGTCTTGTCGGCGGCGTGGGCGGCTCCAAGCTTTCGAAGGCCGAGCGCATCGAGCGCGGGCGGCACGATTTTGGTTTCTTCTGCCGGTACTATCTGGCTCCTTACTTCTCGGCTCAGGGCGCCGAGTTCCATGAGGAGCTGATCGAGATGGTGCAGGCGCATGATCGCGGGGTTGCGGCCGCGCCCCGCGAGCATGCCAAGTCCACCCACGTCAGTTTCGCCTTCCCGCTCCATCAGATCTGCTACGGCCTCCGGCACTTCGTCGTCATCATCCGCGAGGCCGACCAGGTCGCGGCGCAGAATGTTGACGATATCCGCCAGGAGCTGGAAGAAAACGAACTGATCCGCGAGGACTTCGGCGATCTCGTCGGCAACCGCAAATGGGCCGAGAGTGAGTTCGTCACATCGAGCGGCATCAAGGTGGTTGGGCGCGGCCGCGGGCAGTCCATGCGCGGCATGCGCTACAAGCAATACCGGCCCGATCTCGTCATTGCCGACGATATCGAAGATGACGAGCTGGTCGAAAGCCGGGATCGCCGCGACAAGCTGGAACGCTGGCTGAAGCGCGTTGTGCTGAACATCGTCGGGCCGGACGGCAAGTTCTTCATGATCGGCACGATTCTGCATCACGACTCCGTGCTGGTCCGCCTTCTCGCGCAGACCGATGTTTTCTTCACGCGCGTCTGGAAGGCGATTCAGGAGGACGGCAAGCCGCTATGGCCCGCACGCTGGCCACTCTCGCGGCTCGAAGCCAAAAAGAAAGAGATTGGCGCCCGCAACTTCGAAACCGAGTTTCAAAACAACCCGGCGAACGAAGAGGATCAGATTTTCAGCAATAACAACTGGAAGTACTTCCGCGACGAAGATGTCGAGGGCGAGCTGGATGAAGTTGCCGCGATCGATCCGGCCATCGGCCTCAAGGCGAAAAATGACGATACGGCTGTCGCCGTCGTCGGCGAGCGCGGCGGCAACTATTACATCCTGCGGATGGTCCTGAAGAAGCTGAAGATCCAGCAGCAGGTGCAGCTCGTGATCGCGACGTGCCGCGAGTTCCCGCGTATCCGGAAGTTCGGCATCGAGACCATCGCTTACCAGACGGCGCTCAAGCAGCTTGTGGATGAGGAAAGCGCGAAGAGCAATCTGCAGATTCCCGCCGTCGCCGCCGAGGATCTCAGCAGCGACAAGCTGAAGCGCATGTCGACACTCGCGCCGATGGCCGAGCAGGGCCGAATTTACTTCCCGTCGGCGAGCAGTTCGTACTGGACGCCCGACGTTCAGAAGTGCATGGACGAATTCGAGGCGCTCGGCTGCTCCCGCGATTCCCATGACGACGGCCCGGATGCCGTCGAGCGCGCGATCCGCCTGCTGAGAGGGAAGAAGGGGAAGAAGGGGCGGGTGCGAATCCTGTGAAGACGGTTCACATGGCAATGCTGGTCGCCCCGAACGGAGATGTGTCCGCATTGTGCTCTGGGGGTAATCCGCGCCCGGTAAATCTGCGGTGTGCGACATGGACGCTGAGCGCTGCGGCAGTAACTTGTTCGCGTTGTAAACAGGCGATGCGGACGAAACAGTCTGAAGAGCTTGATACGAATCCGCGAACCAATCAGAGGTACAGATGAGCGTCGCCCGCGTCTTCGTTCTCGATTCCTCCACCGGAGCGATCGCGAAAGTAAACGGGCAGCTTGCGCTGGCCGGCCTCGCCGGTCCGTCCGAGTATTTCGAGATCGGCAAGGCCCTTTCCGACGCGCCCTCGGCATCGACCGGCAGTAAGCGCCTGAAAGACAAGTACGGCGTCACGCTCGGCGGCGTCACGTGCGCGGCGCGGCCATTCGATTTCTACCTCTACGCCTACGCCACGTCGCTGAACACGTATCACTGCCGCGCCGTCCGGGCAAAAGCGAAGGACATCGCGGGTGGGCCGTGGAAAATCACCGGCGCGGGGGGCACGGCAAAGAGAGCGGAAATTGCCGAGTGGGTGAAGCACGCCTTCAAAGATCGCAGCTTCTCCAAGGGAATGGAGAACGTCTGGACCGATTATGAGGCGATCGGCAACGCCTATATGGAAATCGTTCCCGATGCGACGGGGCGGCCGGCTGAGTTTGCCCACATTCCAAGCACCGAGATGTGGATACGCCTCGACGATATGGGCTTCGTTCAGCAAAAGAACGGGGAATATGCGCACTTTCGGCGATATGGCATCGATCCCGCAAAGTTTGACGATCTGAAGCCGACCGATCCGCTGCGAGCGGACGGCGTTTCCTCTGTCACTCACTTCACCCAATACTTCCCGTGGTCGCTCTACTACGGCATCCCCTCGATCATGCCCGCCTGGAATTCGATTGTGATCTCGGTCCTGCTGGCGGAGTTCAATATGAACTTCTTCAATAACAATGCCGTGCCGGATTATGCGGTCACGCTGAGCGGAGAGTGGGATGACGACGCCGACGAGAAAATCCGCGACTATTTCAAGCGGCACCTGAAGGGGAAGTCGCATAAAACGCTGGTCCTTCGCACGCCGGACGGCGCAACGATCAAGTTCGACAAGCTCACCAGCGACAACGCAAAGGAAGGCTCATTCCGCCTCCTGCGCACAGATTGCCGCGATGAGATTCTGCAGGCGCACGGCGTCCCTCCTTCGAAGGCGGGGATTCACGAGACGGGGAAGCTCGGCGGCAAGGATGGCGGCGAGCAGAACGACGAGTACAAGGACTCCGTCGTCACACCCGGCCGGAATGAGGTAACGAGCCACATCGACCGCCTCATTGTCGATGCATTCGACACGGCGCCCGGCGACTTCCACTTCGAGTTCGAGCCATACAACACTGACGACGTCTTGCAGGACGCGCAGGTGGATGCGATCTATCTGGAGCATCAGGTTGTCACTCCGGGCGCCGTGGCGGCGAAGAGGTTTCCCGAGTTGCCACCGATTGCCGGGTCCGAACAGGTGCTCCCTTATAAGACAGCGACGACGGCGACGGCGGACGATCTCGGCGGCCTGCAAAAGCAGATTCGCGAAATGGCGGGCGCTCGATGACAAAAGTGCAGGCGTACAGCGCATTCGCCACCGTCATCCGGCGGGTCAATCAGCCGCGGCGATTCAATCGCACGGCCGCGCTGATACCGCTGAAGAAAGAAGTTGTCTCCTACTGGTCGGATGGGCTCGATGCGCTGTTTGCATTTCTCTCGCTGCATGAGGGCTGGGAGAAGATCCAGCGTCACATCCAACTGGAGGTCGCCGCCGATTCGTTCGCCAGGTCATTGCGCAAAGCGATGACCGATTCGGACAAGACCTTCATCGCGAACCTGCTCACCAACTTCGATTTCTTCGGCGACGTGGACAAGCAGGCGAAAACCATTGTCGAGGGCACGTCGTTTGACACATTCAACGAGGCGGCGAAGTTCGCTCTGCAGCAGATCGGCGTGGGCGCGCCAGACTTTGAGCTGAAGAACGAGCAGATCCGCGAGAAGCTCCTCGATCGCACATCCGCCGCCGTCTTTGCAACGCGCAATCACATCGATTCGGTTTTCGACACGATTGTGAACCAGTTTTACGATCTCGGCCGCAATCCATATAACGCCGACTTCATCCAGCAGCTCCGCGGCGACCTGGACGTCAAGACGGATTGGCAGGCGCAGAGGTTCGCGCTTACCGAGACAGGTATTGCTTCGGAGGTTGCGCAGGTTGAAACCTACCGGCGCAACGGCGTCGAGAATAAGCGGTGGAACGTCACGGGGCAGGATACGCGCGAGGATCATGCCGATCTTTCCGGCGCTGTGATCGGGATCGCGGACGCATTCGACTGTGGCGGCTATAGCGCGGATCATCCGCTCGACCCCTCGCTTCCCGCCGATGAACTGGTGAATTGCCATTGCTGGATCTCGCCCATCGTTAGCGACGACTTCGAGATCGATCCCGACCGGATCTGGGAGGGCGAGTGAGCGGCGCGGCGATGTCGGTCATTTTTGCGTGTAACGACGAACTCGGCATCTTTGAGGGATGCGCCCGGACTGTGGAGTTCGAGAACTGCATCCGGCTCGATGCCGTCTCACTTACCCGGCCGCCGCGCCTCGCGTTCATAGAGTTCGAGGGGCTGGTCAGGATGGTCCGGATTTCAGGCAAATTGTTTCCCGTGCTGAAACACCGCAACTATCTCGGGAACGCGTGCAAAGCCCAGGTCCTCATGGAGCCGGCCGTTGCGACCGCGATGCTGAATTTCCTGAAGTCCAAAGGCGCGTTCGCGAATGCGGCCGGAAGCATTCAGCACCTCAGAGCTTGGGAGTTCGAAGAGCGCTTCACTGTGAGTTCTCTGGAGAGCGCCGTGAAGGAGGCATACCAGGGATGAGCGGGAGCCGGTTGCCGAAGTTCGCGCGTGTTTCAGCCGAATCATTTCCTGGCGGTTGTGTTCTCCGAACAAAGCCTTGCCGAAATGTTCGCGAAACAAAACGGCTACGGGACGTTTTAAGCGATCCGGGCGATTCCGCGCCCGCCACTGCCTCGCAAGTGTCCCAAATCGAATTGGGACGCCCCTCAGGGCCGGGAAAGGGGTCGATCCGTGGCTGAGTCGAAGCAAGTGCGCGTCCGGATGGAGGTTGTCCGGAAATCCGATGAACTGGGCATCATCTGGGGATATGCCTCGGTGGCAGATATCGAGGATCTGCAGGGCGACACCGTTCCGCAGGATGAGTTGGTCTCCGCCGTTTACCAATTCATACAGGACTACTACGCGAACGCCGCCTCGATACAGGACAACCACGACGGCGAACCGGCGCCGTGTGTCCTGGTCGAATCGACATTCCATTTCGTCGGGATGAAACTCCGCTGGTATATCGGCGTGAAGCTCAATTCCGATGAGCTGAAAGAGGCGGCGCGCAACGGCGACATCAGCGGTTTCTCGATCGGCGGATGGGCGCAGGAGGCGGAAGCGTAAATGGGCATTCTCAGAAATCTGGTACTTGACGAGTTTTCGATTGTTCGGGGCGACGACGTACAGCCGGCCAACCCCGGAGCCGTGGCTTTGTTCTATAAGTCCACACCTAAAAACCAACCAAAGGAGAAAGACGCAATGGCAGAGACAAAGGCTCCGGAAGGGCCGAAGAAGAAATCCAAGGCGGCGTTTATCAAGGACGCCGTTTATGAAGCGATCCGGAAGGCGACGACGACTTACGATTCGTCTTCCACATACAGCTCAACTTCCAGCGCCACATCGACCGTAACGGAGCTACCGGACGGTACGGGAACGGATAGCGACGCGCCGATGGTGATCGTCGTTTCTGATTCCGTCGAGAAAAAGGAAGTGGCTCCCGCTCCGGTGCCTGCCGCTGACAGCGAAGTCATCTCGAAGGCGCTGAAGGCGGAATTGGAGCCGCTGATGAAAGCCGTCGCGGCGCTCGACGGCCGCATTGCCGTAGTCGAAAAGACATCCACCGGCTCCCGGCGTCTCGACAAGTCGATCGGCAGCGTCGCGCAAATCAGCGGAGGTGACATGAAGTTTCCGGAATTCACGAAGTTTCTTTCAGCTCGTTCGGAACTGTCCAACGGACAACGGCTCACGAAAGCCACCCTCACTTCGAGCGGCTGGACCTACGGTCTCGCCAATGAAGAAGCGGGTAATTTCATCGACTACATCTTCGATCTTTCAACGGTGCTGAAGATGTGTCGCACGGTCACGATGCCGAACTCGACCTACAAAATCGACAAGATCGGCCTCGGCAGCAAAGTCCTTGTCAAGGGAACGCCGGGCGTCGATCCGGGTGATACGGTCTCGCTGTCGGGTCCGTCGCAGGTCCTTCTCACTGCGCAGGAAATGCTGGCAATCGTCGCGATCGGCGATGACACCCTCGAAGACAACATCGAGGGCGAGGCATTCGTACAGCACCTGCTCGGCATGATCGGGCGCTCGGCAGCCAACGAGATCGAGACGGCGGCCATGCTCGCCGACACGGCGGTCGCCGACACCGGCATTCTCGACCGCTGGGACGGTTGGTACAAGCTGGCCAAGGCCAACGGTGCGCATGTGATCGAGGGAATGGCCGATACCGACCGGTATTGGGCAGGCGCGGCGCCTCCGGGCAAGAAGATGACGAAGCTGCTGAAGGCGCTCCCCATCAAATATCGGCAGGACGTAACGCAGATGCGGGCGATCCTCGCGAACGATCTGAATCTCGATTACGTCGATACGATCGCCGCCATCGCAATTCCCGATGCCATCAAAGCCATCACGGGCGCAGTGGATCTCCCGATCCGCAACGTGCCGGTGGCGAAGATGCCCAACATGTCGACGACGCAGGCGTTCACGTATTCATCGACCGACTATACGGACGGCACCTTCGTGATGCTGACGAACCTGCAGAATCTGATCTTCGGTATCCACCGCGAGATCAAGATCGAGCCGTTCCGTGAGCCGCGCCTGCGCCGTACCAGTTACATTCTGTCGATGCGCGCGACGGCGGCTATCGAGAATGCCGACGCCATCGCAATTTACGATCACGCGAAGGTGCAGGCGTAAAGCAAGCTATACCCCCCCGTAGATGAAGTGACGTAGCCGCGCCGGAAGGCGTGGACGGTTAGAAAAGCCGCGGCGGCCACCGAATAGAGCCGCCGCGCAGAAAGGCAAAAAGAAATGACTGAAGCGCCCGTTGCTGTCCCCGACAGCAAAAAGAAAAAAGACGAAGGCCCTGTAGTGTTCGGCCTATATCAGCAGGAAACCGGCTCTCTCACACTGGGCGATTATCGGTTCCGCCCGCTGCAGCCTTTGAAAGTCCCGGCGGACGTCGAGGATCTTGCATGCGAGGAAACCTCGCCTGTGAAATTCTTCCCGACGTTGGCGGCTACGAACGACGCGGCCGCGAAACTCAAGGCGAAGTTCGAGCTGCGACGCAAGCCCAAAGAACGCGAGGAATAAGGCGGCATAAATGCCCTCATCCGCGAATATCACTAACGTCGCTCCCGCTTCCGCAAACCCCGGCGATCGGATCACTCTGACCGGTACGGGTTTCGTTGCGGGCGCCGTTGTGCTATTCGCGGGTGCTTCCCTCGCGCTGCCCGGCTTAAATGTTCAAGTAGTCAGCGACATACAAATTCTGGCGACGGTGCCGGATTTCGGCGGCGATGCGATCGCGCTGTCGATCACAGTGGCGAATCCCACCGAAGACCCTTCCGCCGCTTCCGCGCTCAACCTCAACGCCTGGCCTCCCGTCGCACAGGCATTCCCGCTGTGCGGGTTGTCCGCACTGAAACGTTCGCTCGGCCTCGGCGCTGATGAAACGGACATGGACGATCAACTCCGGCAGCTCATCCTGATCGCCAGCGCTCAAATTGCGCGGATTGTCACCCTCGATATCCAGCCGATAGCGCTTGACGGCGAGCTTTATGACGGCGATGGTGGTTTCCAGCTTTATCTCAGGCACGCGCCGATTGTTTCGGTGTCTGTCTTATCGATCGACGGCCAGCCGGTGGATGTCTCGACGCTGAAGATTTACCCGGAATACATCGCGTTCGACGACACGCTCGCGCTGGATTGGAACCCGCGGCTGCGCGCCGAATGCGAGATCTTCGGCTGGGGCCGTCAAAACGTTTCGGTTAGTTATATCGCCGGATTCACGAATGTGCCCGGCGATCTCTCCATTGCCTGCATGGTGCAGGTTGGGTTCCTGCGCAACACCCTCGGCAAGCAGGGACTCGTCTCGGACACGAATTCCGTGGTCAATTCCACGACGCAATATACGCAGCTTCCTATCGCGCCTGCCGCGCGGATCGCTGCGAACAGGTATCGGAAACAGGGAGTGAAAGCGGTTTAACAAAGAAAGAAGAAAGGTAAAACAAATGGACAATACAACGAATCCCGCGGCGAATCCGGCCCACCCGGCGCACGCTTCTTTTAACTGGGGAATCTTCCTCGCACTGCTCACAGTCGGACTGCAGGCCACAGGGCAGGTAATCAGCGCTTCCCATCCCTCGGTTGGGGCGGCGATGGCCGGAGGCGCGACCGTGCTCGGGACCGTCGATCAGGCAGTGACCGCGGCCACGCAGCCCGCAGCTCCCGTCGCGGAAGCTCAGGCCGAGACTGAGGAACAGCCGGAGAAGACGCAGATCAGGGACGATCCCCAGCCCGAGGGTTAACAGCCAACGTTGGTTCCCCGGCGCGCCCGACAGCGCGCCGGGAACGTTTTGACAAAGAGAGGGAAGGAATGTTGAGCGCCGCACAATTATCGGCTCTCGGACTGGCGGCGGCTTCGGCCGTCGCCAGCGAGAAGACCACCAAACTTCCGGCTGAACTCACCGTTCCACAGTGGGCCTTGGAATCCGGGTGGGGAGAACACGCGCCGGGCAATAACTGCTTCGGCATTAAAGCCACGACGGGAACGGCATCGCAAACACTCTCCACTCAGGAAGTCCCTCACCCAAACGCTCAACCTGTCACGGAAGAGCAGCAGTTCGAAGTGTTTCCGACGCTGCAGGCATGTTTCGACCGGCACGCCGCGCTCATTACCTCGGCGCAGCCCTGCGCGGCCGCCTGGGCTCAATACCTGAAAGATGGCGACAAGGCAATGCTTATGCAGCGGATCGCCCCGCGTTATGCGCCGAACAATCTTCTGTACAGCACTAAACTGGCGCGCATCCTGCAAATGTCCGAAGTGCGCGGCGCGATCGCCCAGGCGCGCAAACCCCTGGTCAACATCACGTAAATGCCTGCCGACTTCCAATTCGACGATCCGGACGAGCTGAGCGCTCAGGTTAACCAGCTCCTCACGGAGCGTGGTTCGACGATCCGCCGCGTCCCGGCGAGCGCGCTGAAGCGCGGCGTCTTCGAATTTCTCGCGCTGGTGCAGGATCTGGCCCCGAAGAAGACCAGCACATATGTCCGGTCGATCACGGCGCTGATTCAGCAAATCTCCAATGACATCGGTGAAGGCCGCGTCGGCACGCCGCTCGAATACGCGCGGTACCTCGAAGAAGGAACGGGCGTCTTCGGTCCGAAGGGCCAGCCGATCACGATTCTGCCGACGAACAAGAAGGCCCTGTGGTGGGGCGCGTTCGACGGCAACGGCAAAGCCCTGATTCGTAAGCGTGCCGTCATTCAGGGGATGCAGGCCCGCGCGCCGTTCGCTAATGCGATCCGGCAGTTTATCCCGCGCTACGAGGTCATCGTGCGCGAGGAGCTGGCGAAAGGAATCGCGTGAGCATACAGAGCGACCTGGAAGCCGCGTTGCTTGCGCTGTTAAAAGCCGAGGACGGCCTTTCGTCAGTCAGGACGTTCGAGGCGGATATCCGTGACTGCCTGTTTACGGGAGAAAAGCTCACACAGGGATTCCGGTCCACCGAGTTGCCCGCGGTCAATCTCTCCGCGACGCTCGATCCGACGCAACGGAGCCCGTTCACGGCTTCGGAAACACAGCATGAAATTCCGGTTTCTATTGTGGTCATCACGAAGGCGCTGAATCGCAAGGATGCGCAGCTCGCGGCCAAGGGGCTGCAGGAAGCCATTGAAGATGTACTGGACCGTCTCCGGCGATCGAGCAACACGATCGGCAATAACACGCTGCTGTTTGGCAACGTTACGTCGAGCGTAACGACGCTGCAGGATGATCCGCACTGCTTCGCGGTGGGAACCACGGCCGCAAAAATAACGAAGATCACGCCATTGGCGTAAGAAAAGGAGAATTTCACGATGCCTCAATCATTAACCGGCGGCTGGCGGGCGGTTTCGGACCTCTGCCAGACGGCGATCGGCACGGCCCAGCCCGTCACGGAGCTGCTCAATTTCGAGGGAACCGATCTGATGGAGCCCGATCCGGAGACGTTCTTCGAGAACACGACGGAAATCACGGGGAGCCTGCTGCCGACGAAACATAAGCTCCTCAATATGAAGTTCTCGGGGAAGCACAAATGCAAGGCGACGCCCACGGTGGTAGCGCTCTTCGCCTCCATGGCGATGGGCGAAGACACGGCGACCGTCGTCGGCGCGACCACGGCTTACAGTCACAAGCTGCAGATGAACAGCGGGATAGTGGAGCTTCCCTATCGGACGCTGGTGGAAAACGACGGCAGCAGTCAGTTTGCATATCCCGGCGTGGCGTGCACCGGATTTACGCTGTCGGGCTCCCGCGGGCAGTTTGTGGAGTTTGAGGCCGATCTGATGGGCCGCGC
Source organism: Bryobacteraceae bacterium (assembly GCA_036273015.1). Classification (GTDB taxonomy): domain Bacteria; phylum Acidobacteriota; class Terriglobia; order Bryobacterales; family Bryobacteraceae; genus BOG-234. Next base: position 101,076 of record DATAXN010000061.1, read on the forward strand.
ATCCGAAGGCGCGGATGCCACTGCGAAGCCCGCCGCGAATCCGGAATCGTATCTCGCTTATGGCGATTGCAACTTCGCGATGGGCGGAGCTTACGACGGGACGGCCGTCACCGGCGCGACGGCGATTTCCGCTCAGCTCGTTAATTTCAAGTTCGCGTTCAAAAACAACGGAAAGGGCAAATATAACGTCGGCGATTCAACCGGCAATGTCGGAGCGATTCGCCGCGGCCTGACCTATTCCGTAGAACTGGATGCTGAGATCGAACTCGAAGATCGTTCCCAGCGCGCCGCCCTGCTCGCTGGAACCGAGTATGTGGTTCACATCCCGATTGTCGGAGGCGTCGCCAATGGCGCCGCGAATTACACGGTGGATATCGTGCTGCCGCGTGCGGTCTTCAAGGATACGAAGAAAGGCGTCGCGGATGGAATTCTCAAAATCGCGGGCAAGTTCGCCGTCCTCAGCGATCCGACCTTCGGCGGGTGCGATATCCGGGTAACGAACCTTTTCGCGCACAGCTATCTGGCCACGGCCTGAAAGGAGAAAACAAACATGCGATTCCTGCTCTTATTCGCTTTCACTCTTGCGGTCGCTTCGCTGATCGCTTCACCGCTCCTCGCCCAGCAAGCCGCTATGCCGGACGCCGTCACGCATCACGATTACATTCCGCTCGCCGCGGTTCCGACCACTATCGCCGATGCAATGACCCCCTCGGCGGACAGGCAGTCGCGAGTCATCGTCAGGAGCATTTGGTTTGTCAACACTAACGCTTCGACTTCGGTCACAGTCACTGTCACCTGCAAGACGACGGGAACCATCTTCGTGAAGGCGACCATTCCGGGGTACACCGCCGGCGCGAATAACGTTCCCGTGCAGCTCCCCGCGGATGGGGTGTCTTGCGAAGGCGGCGTCAGGTGGGTTGCCGACGGCGCGGGACTCAACGGCTACATGACGGGGACTTACTGAATGAAGGGCATCGGGATTCTTCTCTTTTCGGTATCCCTGTTTGCACAGGCGCCGTTCCCAAGCGGCGGAGCGGGTCCAACCGGTCCTCAGGGGCCGGCCGGTCCAACCGGACCAGCGGCCGGACTGGGCGACTTTCTGCCGGTCTATACGACATCGCAAACGGTCCAGTCGGGTTGGTGCGGAAAGATGGTGCCATTCAACGGTTCTTCGCTGACTGTCACGCTTGTGAATCCGCCAATAGACTCATGCCCGTTCGGCCTGGTTAATTGGAGCACTTCGACCACTCTTTCGATCGCGCTGAACGGGCTGACTCTCAATAACTCAGCGAGCGCGCCCACCGCGATAGTTGCCCTCAGTGGTTCGAACGCGGACGGTTGGACAATCTGGACGGATGGATCGAATTACGCCGGGCATCGTGCGCTGGGGCCTGTAGGACCGACAGGAGCGACCGGGCCTACCGGACCAACGGGAGCCACAGGTCCAACGGGAGCCGCGGGGGCGGCCGGAACAGGCAATGTAGTAACGAGCATACCTAACGATGCCGGCACGGGCACCACGCTAAACGGCACCGTGAAACTGGTATCCGGCAGCTTTGTAAACGCCACAACAAGCGACACCGCCATTCCGGTTGGAATTGTCGTGAGTGGGGCCGGAACGGCCGACAGCCCGACCGTCGCCGTGGCGGGCACGGCGACCTGCCAGGCAGATTCCGCTGGCGTCACGCAAGGTCATTTCGTTGTCAATTCGCCGACCACCGGTGGTCGATGCGGAGACGCGGGCGCAACGGCTCCCTCCAGCGGATGGGTAATCGGCACTGCCGACACCGGAGCTGCGGCAAACGCGACTTTCACGGTGCTTATTTGGCCCGGCTTTAATGCGGCTGCAGGTGGCGCGAGCGGCGTCAGCAGCTTCGGACCATCGGGATCGCCGCGGACTGGCGCTGTCGTCGCAGGTACCGGGGACTATACCTGCGCGCAGGTAACCAACTGCTTTGCCAAAAACGCGATGTTCGCGGCATTCGCGAACGCTTCGGACACCACGGACAAGCTGAGCAGTAGCGGCGCTAACCAGCCGTTTGCCATGAACAGCGGCGTCAATTTCCCTGCAAGCGCCCTTACGACAGGCCGCGAGTTTCTACTGCGATTCAAAGTAGATCAGACCGTAAGCAGCACCAATTCCAGTGCGTCGTTTAATTCGGCGCTATGCACCGGAGCAGGCACCGGCTGTGTCGCTTTGACCGACTACCTCACGGCCACGCTGTGCTTCGCAAGCGGCGTATGCAACTGGGAAATCGTGGTGGATTGCATCGTGAGCACGCCGGGTACGCTTTCCTGCGGAGCGGGAAGCAACGGATTCTGGAACGCTTCAAATGGTCAGGTCCGGGGCAACCAGCTATCCGGCATCGTTACCGGGATTGCCACTACAGGAAGCCTCTACCCGAATGTTCTCTATAACCAGACGACGCAGGCGGGTAACTCGGCGTCGTTGATCGGCGCTTCCGGGTATTTCCCCAATTAACCATGAAAAGCCCACTGCTGATCTTGTTTTTCGCTCTTGCCTCCGTGCCTTCCGCGTTCGGCTCAGGCTGCAACCGTAACGACCAGAGCGGCTGCCCGGCCGTCGATCCCCACACCGGAATCGCACCATGGGTTGACTGCGGAGCGGCGGCAAGCTCTTCAACGCCGTACAGTATCCCCAACACAACCATCATGTATGCGGACGGCACCACATCCTCGGTGAGTTGCCTATTCGCTCAAATCTACGACTCCGATTTTCCCTGCACAACAGGTGCAACCTTTGGGAATGTCGACTGCCTGGACGTGTTCTGGCCCACCAACGTTGATCTGGCCGGAATCCAGTGGGTGATCTGCTACCACGGGGGCGGCGGATTCGGGGGGTATCGGGAGGGCTGCTTCGGGGCCGGAGACACCCCGCTGGTTGCCGTCGAATCGGTCCAAAAATATGCGCGGCGGCGGAATCGGCTCGGAGGCGTCGGGGTCGGCATCGTCATGGTCGATTATCGTCTCGCCACGGCAATAGGCACGAACACATTTCCGGCCGGCGCACAGGACGCCAAGTGCGCAGCCTGGTGGGTTCTCGCAAACCTTCCGAGCCTTATTTCCGGAGGGCCGCAAGTCGCTCCGTCAATACTCGCCGCGATGGGACCGTCGTGGGGCGGAAACACAGCTTGGGTTGTTGGCAATACGAGTAATTCATTCTACGGAACATCGGGAACCTGCACGGCCCCGGCTGCCTATCCTTCCGGCGGCTTCGTAGGTGCGTCTCTCTGGCCGGCGATGTCCTGGGCGTTGCCTTCCGGTAATAGCGGCTACGACGGCAATGGAGCCGCGCCCTTTACGCAGGCCATACAGCAGCAGTTGGACAGCAATGTCCTTGCCACTATACGCGCGAATGATGCCGCGCTCCACGGCAGTCCCTGCCAGAACATTACGAACGCCAACGCCGCGTTCCTCAGTCCCAATTGGTACTTCCTTTGGGGTGCTTCGGACACGATAGTGCAACCTACGTGGAACTCGGGGGCGGGCGGACAGGAAGTCTGCACGATGGCAGCATATGCCGCGCTGAGCAGCCCCATGACGCCGACTTATGTTATTGCAACCGGAGCCGATGCCACGCACGAGGGCGGGCTCGGCGCAGGAATAAACGACACCGCAATCAGCAACGCTTTCGAGTTCATTCTTGGCCCCCATCCGGCGGGCTGGGCGTTTTAAATTTTTAGAAAAAGAGGAGAACAGTTCAATGCCATTAGCAGCATCCCCCAATCGCAGAATCGCCGTCGATGTGAGCGGCGAAACAGTTGTTTTCGTGTGCCGGGTTCCCTCGGCCGCCGAACTCAGCAAATTTCTCAACGCGCGCTTCGAGACGAAACGCAACAAGGTGAAATCCCATGTCTATGAAGCGCGGCAGGAATTCATCGACAAGATCGCTATCGACATCGAGAACGCGACCTACGTGGGCGCGGACGGCGTGGAAAAGCCGCTGAACGCGCGGACGGTGCTCGAAGATCAGGACAAGACTTACTGGTCGGGAATTCAGGGCGAGCCGGTCCAGTCGTGGAAGGATCTGATCCCGTTGAGCTGGAAATCCAGCGCCGCCCAGCAATTTGAGGATTCCGCCAACGTGGGCGAAGACGAAGGCGCAACAAAAAACTAGCGGCGCTGGTTCTCGACTATCTCCAGGCCGATTACGCCGAACAGGAAAAGACGTGCGACGAATGTCCAGCCATCAATCGGGACGACGAAGGTTACTGCCGGATCTGCAAATTCCGCAAGCTGGAAGCCCACTTCCCGTGGGAGTTCAGGACCTGGACGGACAACCTGACGCGTCTCTATGGCTGGCACAAAGCGGGTTACGACCTGAGCGGAGAAGGGTTGGGATTCGAGGACTGGCAGGCAATCGCGGTAATCACGCGGTTTTACGAAGTGAGGGACATCGAAGCCGCAATGCCCAAAGCATCAGTCTGAGAGGCGCAATCGCCAGATCGATCGCGAGGACAGCGGCCCGCAACGCCGTCTTCGCGACGACCCGCCAGGCTAATACGGCGGCGAAGAAGACGACGATGGCCAAGGCAAGCATCCTGAGCTGATTATATGGCAGCGAATAACACAGTTGAGGCGGTTCTCCGGTCAAAGTATGAGGACGGCATTGAAGCCGGAGTCGAGAACACGCGCAAACTGATGCAGAATGCCTTCTCCTCGATGAAGGACGGCGGCGCGGCGGCCGCCGCCGGGATCGATGCGGCATTTGAATCGACCGTGGGTTCGCTGGAGTCGTGGCGGTCGCAGTTATCCAAAGCGGCCGATGAGAGTGACAGCTCGTTCAAAAAAATGAGCCTTGGGGCAGCCGCATTCGGGATCGCGGCGACTGAAGTCTTCATTCGCGCAGCAAAGGCAGGCGCGGATTTTGTGGCGGAGACTGTAAGGGAAGCCTCCGAATATTTCCAGGTTAAGCAGTCCTTCGACGCACTGACGGCCGCCGCTGGTAATCAGGCCGTCTCGCTCGTTGCGCTTCGAAATGCCACGGAGGGACAAGTAGGGGCGACAAAGCTGATGAGTAACGCTTCGCGCGTTATGTCTGCTGCGTTGCCACTGGAGGGCGAGCAATATCTCAAGCTGGTGGAGAATGTCGGCCGTCTCGCCAAGTCGCAGGGCAAGGACGCCGTAGCCGCGCAGGACGCGCTCACTGAAGCTCTTATCCGCGGACAGTCGCGCGCGCTCGGCCCGGCGATCGGCGTCCATCTGGCGGTAACGGACGCCGTGAGCGCCATGGCGTCCGAGATGGATGTGAGTGCGTCCAAGATCGCCGACAGTTCGAAACTCACGGCGTTCTACAACGAACTGCTGGGCAAGACCAGCGAGGCCGTGGAACGGCTGGGGCCGAGCTATCTGACGCTGGACGAAGTGCTCACGGCCGCGAAGAACGCTCAGAAAGACCTTACCGATCAATTCGGCGCTGCGGTATTACAATCTTCCGTCCTGCAGGCGCTTCTCGCGGATCTGCAGGAGCAACTGCTGGGGCTTTCCGTATCCGGCGACAAGTCAACTCAAGTCGCCCTGGCAACGAACGCCGCTTTGATTTCGCTGCTTCGCTCCATCGCTGCGCTGGCCTCAAACATCGCTTTCTTCGCTCCGGTCTGGGAAAACGTCTGGGCTGCCGTCAAAGCGATCTTCTTCGCTTTCGTAAATGTCTTCGCGGGCGGCGGCGCGATTGTGTTGAATGTTCTGGGCAGGATGGTCGGCGTGCTCGGCTATGTATCGGGCAAGTTCGGCGAGGCTGCGCAGTGGCTCGGCAAGTTCGAAGACAAGATGCGCTCGGTGGCGGAATTCGCCGACAACAGTTTCAATCATTCCTTTGACGGCGTCGGCAACGGCGCAAAGATGGCTTCCGATCTCGCGGCGCAAACGGCCAAACTCGCCGGCGAGATGGAAGCACTGCGAGGGAAAACAATCACTGCAAATGGCGCGCTGAAAGCCAATGCAGATACTTCCAGAGATGCCGAGGAATCGGCGAAGGCGCTGGCGCAGCAGCTCGAAACGCTGCGCGGCATCATGTTTCAGAACAGCCAGTCGGTTGCTACTCCGGAACAAAAGGAACTTGAGGAAGCAGCCAAAACGGGCGCGGAGATCGCGCGGCTGGACAAATTGACGGCCACTCAGCGAGTCGCCGGGATAGAGGAAGTATGGGCGGCGTTCCGGCAGCGCCGCCAGGCGGCGCGCGATCAGGAGCAGGCTCAGGCCGATGCTGCCGAGCAGCAGCGCCTGGGGAAAGTTCGCGACTTTGAAAATCAACTCCTCGACGCCTCGTCGTCCGGATACAGCAAGGCGGAAGAGCAACTCCGGCAGCATCTGGAGAAGATACAGGAGCTTTCCAGCGGCGATAGTGCCGAGACAATCCGACTGCAAATCGAGGCGAATAATGAGTATCTGACCGCAATCCAGCAACTCAACAATGAGGAGCTTCGGCAGGAGGCGGAAGCGGCGCAAAAGCGCGAGCAACTCCGCAAGGAGCAGGAGAAAAAGGCCATCTCGGACGCGATCGCGACGGCCAGGGAGATTCAGCAGGCTGTCCAGATGGCCGCAAAAGGGACCATTTCGGGGCAGACCGCCGCGGCGGTGCTGGGTCAGCTTCCGGCTGTAATCGACACCATAAAAAAGAAGCTCGCCGAACTTAAGGCGCAGCCGATTATCAGTACGGACCAACTCAATCAGATCGACAAACTGCAGGTTGAGCTGGACAAGCTCAACAAGATGACCTTTCACCCCTTCCAGGACGCCATGACCCAGATGAAAAATCAGGTCAAGCAGTTCTCGTCCCAGGCGGGGCAGTCATTCAGTACCTTCTTCTCGGATTTGACGAGTGGGCAGGATAACGCAGGCAAGAAACTGCTGGCGTCGTTTGTTTCGATGATCGGGCAGATGTTCACACACATGGGGGTCATGTTAATTCAGACTGGCGTGGCGGAGTGCGCGGCGGCGCTGACGCTTACCGGCCGGCTGATGGGCGCGAATTTCGCCACCGGCATCGAAGCGATAGCTGCGGGAGCCGCTCTCGCGGCCCTCGGTGGCGCTCTTTCGGGGGCGTCGAGTTCATCGAGCGCGGCGCCGAGCGCGGCCGCCTCGCCGGCGTCTTCCGGCTCGTCTTCTACGAACGTCAACCCGGCGACTATCAACGTGGGAGCTTCCGGAGGTGCGCAAAACTCCGGCCAGGCTCAGCCGACGCAGCATATAGTCCAGCTCGAAGTCAGGCCCACCAGCGCATTTGTGGTTAATGCGGTGAGTAAAGACGTATCGGGGAACGGCACGCTGCGAACCGTGATCAAGCAGGTGGCGAATGGCTGATTTCCCCGGCGCTCCGCTCCCTTCCTATCCGATCGAAGAGACCGAGATCGCGCCTGAAGTACTTGTCTCGACGCATCGCGACGGCAGTGAGCAACGGCGGCTGAAGGGATCGGGCAAGAAACGCATATTCAAGCTGAGTTTCGGTTCCGATCTGCCGATCACGAACGCGGAGCGGTTGAATATTGTTAACCATTTTGCAGGCCAGAACGCGACGCGCGATTCGTTTCACTGGACGCACCCCGACCGCGCCGAAGTAATTCTTGTCCGCTATAACGCCGTTCCATCGTTCAAGAACAGCGGCTATAACTTCTACGACGGAACAGTCGAGCTGCAGGAAGTAACTGCGTGATCGATCTGCTGCCCGATCTGGCGGCCGCTTTCGCCGCGCAGACGAATCAACCGGTCGATCTTTACGAGCTGCAGCTCGACAGCGGCACTTATTACTACTCGGATCAGGACATCACTTGGAACGGCAAACACTACCTTCCTTACGTGATGACGCGCTCCGACATCAAGCGCTATATGAGCGAACAGTTCGATCAGGTGACGGTCACCTTTTCGAACGTCGATCTCACTCTCGCGCAGCTCATCGCGGTTAACGATGTCGAGGGCGGCATCCTGACGATCCGTAAGATCGACCGGACCGTTACAGACGACTCGCTGCCCCTTTTTATCGGTCAGATCCAGCGGCCGGGCAATGTGGATGAGAACGTGTGCGAAATTGTCGCGCTCGAATATCTGGGCAGCATCGATTCCGATATCCCGGCCCGGCTTTTCGGCGCTACCTGCCCCTGGCCGTTCAGGGGTCCCGAATGCACATATTCCGGCACAGCCACCGATTGCGATCATTCCTGGTCGAACTGCGCCTCTCTCGCCAATACCGACAAGTTCGGTGGTTTCCGCTTCATGCCTGTCACGGGGACCTATCAATATAAAGAGGTCACTCAATCCCGTTTTCTGCTGTTTTTCTCGCGAAAAAAGACCAGCACTATTACGGTCTCCTACAGCTCGCTTGACGATACCCCGTATGACGTGCCCATTCCTATCGTGCTGGGGCGCGCGCTCCTGCAGGGGATACCGCTGGAGCACGCGGATGAAGACTCAATGACATTCGGACCGTATCTCGCGGCCCTGGTCGCATTCTGTGTCGGGCCAATAGGCTGGTTTGAGTTTTTCACTGCCAACAACGTAACCATCACCGGCGTCGAGGGGCATCTCGGGGATCTGGGAGGCACGGGGTCGCAGTTGCCCGACACAATTCTGCCCTCATATCCGTATAGCCTTCTCGCATATCTCGGGGTGGCAATTCCATCCACGGTCGGCGCTGACGATCCGGCTCCGAGCGTCACCGCGATGATCGGCGGCCTCCTGGTCGATCAATTCGATGGAACCGGGGCGTGGGTTGTAAAGACCTGGACCGATAACGCGATCTGGAACGCGCGTGCGTTGATGACGCTTCCACTGGCCGAAGGCGGGATGGGCATTCCGTGGGATTTCTTCGACGACGTGCAGAATTACGTGGAATCGGCCTATACGGACGAGTTCATTGAAGACCCGACCAACTGTCAGAAAATCTACGCGCCCACCTCTCTTCCGACAGGGATGACGATTGGGGATAATTACCGCGCTTATCGCAGCACCTGCGTGCAGTTTCAGGATCCGACCGCGGACGGCCCGTACGCAACCTTTGTTGTCGGCGTGGATGACGATACTTCGCGCGCGCCCGACATCGTCAATGTAAAGCGGTTCACCGTGAACCTCGCGATCGCCCAGCAGGCATCGTCAATTGACCTTCTGTATCAGACGATTCTGCCTGCGTTCCGCGGTTATCTGAAGATCAACAAGCAGGGGAAAATTCAAATCTGCAGTGAGCGGGCAAACCCTCACACCGCCGTGTCGACGGCCAGCGTTCCGGGGGCGATGCAGATTCTGTGCGCCGATCCGAGCCAGTTCGGTGTTGGAGACCTGTTTATCGCTTCGACGTTCACTATCAACGCGGAAGTGCTTAGGGTCGCGGTCGTTCTCTCCGACCGCCTCACACTTGCGGCCGCGGCCACGAAAAATCACGCCATCGGCGACGAGCTGCTTAAGGTGTCGATGTATTTCAACGACTCGAACATTGTCGGCACGACGCCCGTCCAGTACCCGCTCAGCGATCGCCAGTCTTCCATTAACCGGGTGAACGTCAAATACCCCGACAGCCCCGCGGTCACGCAGCGCACGCTCTACGTCAACGATTTCGATAACCAGGCGAAGGTTCGCAAGGTCAACGATCAGGATTTCGACGGCTCGGCGATCGACAGCTACTTTCAGGCGTGGCGCGTCGGACAGTGGCAATTGGCCATGTATCGCGGGCAGGGCATTTTCGTCTCACTGAGGGGCGATATTTCGGCTTCGGCGATTGAAATCGCTGACGTGATCGCGGTGGACGCCGTCGAGCATGGGTTGCAGGCCGTTCCTTTCCGCGCGATCGAGCTTGGATTCACGGCCGACGACGAAGTGGACATCGTCGGACAGCTCTATGACACGGGCCTGTATGACGATACGGCTCCTCAGGTGACTGTGACGGTACCGGCTGTGTTCTCCGGTCCCACACCTCCGACGCCGATCTCCGGGATCAAGAGCGCAGGCGGGGGCACTGTGACGTGGAAGCCTGTTACCTTTGCCTCAATCACGGGAACGTCACAGATCACCTCCGCTGTGATTGTGGTTCTCTATCAGGACGCCACTGCCTCGCCGACCGCCCATTTGACGGCCGCGCTGGCAAACACGGCCGTGTCCGGCGCGGCGGAGACGATCCATCTCGACGCCGATATGACCGGCATCATCAAGAACGGTGATTGGATTCTGGCCGGTGGGGAAATGATGTTTGTTACCGCCGATGCAATGTCTGCCGACGTCGCGATCGAGCGGGCGTTGGGACTGACGGCGGCGGAGAATCACGCAATTGGCGACGACATCTATAAGCTTGTCAGCGCCGCTTTCACCTACACCTTTCCACTCAACTTTTTCGCGACGGTCGACGCCGCGTCGTGGGGCGCGACCGAGCAGCTCCAAAACGCCAATATCGCGCTGTTTAACGTCGTCGTTTATGCGGGCTCGGCGGTATCGAATCAGGACCCGATTAATTACTCGCAGAGCGTGGGCGGCCTGATTCCCACGGGGGTGTCGGCGGGTTCGTCCTTCCTGCCTCACTTTACGGCCGCCGTGGTGGATGCCGCAGCCGGCCTCGATTTCACGGTTGCGCGCACTATGAAGGTCACCCTGACCGAGCACACCCGCATTTCAGCCATCAACACATCCGGGCTGGGGGCGTTCCTGTGGGTGATGACCGTTTCTCAGGACGGTGTCGGCGGCCACGCCATGATTCCGGGCGACGGGCTCACTTTCGCCCTGAGCACCGAACAATCTCCGCCAAACACGCAGGTCACAGCGATGATCTACTACGACGGCGCGGGTAATCACATTTTGCTTTCCAGTACAGGAGATCAACCAATTCCATGAGAAAACTATCGTTCCTCCTTCTTTGCAGTTGCTTCATCGTCCACGGGCAGATCGTTCGAACGGAGATTGGCGCTCCGGCATTCGTCGGCACAGGGCTGAATGATATTGCCGTTACGGGCTCTTATGTGGGCCTGCCGCGAAATCATCGCTATACGATCACCGTCGCCGCGACGGGAGGAACTGACACCGTCAATTACGACCGCGACGGCGTGGCCCCGATCGGCCCCTTCGCCATGACGACCGCGCCTCAGCCGCTGTATTATGGCGCTGGTTTCATCACCGGTGCGAGTTGGAGTGCCGGGCGCGTTACATTTACCGATGTCGGGCACGCGATGGCAACCGGCACGCTGGTAACCGTCGGCGGTGCCAGCCCGAGCGGCTACAATGTGACGCTTTTACCTGTCACCGTAATCGATTCCTCTCATTTTTCGGTTCCTGTCGCGTCGGACCCCGGCACCTGGACATCCGGCGGCGTGGCGACGGGGAATGACGGGCTGACGGTCGCCTGGGCTGCGATCACGGGACATAGCACTATCGCAGTGTGGAATCTTGACGTAACATCTATCGCGGCCCCCGGAAGTGTCATTCAGCGGGGAGTAGGCGCTGTCGTGCGGCCCCAGCAGGACAAATTTGCCGAGCGTGTGAGTGTGAAGGATTTCGGTGGGTTGGGAGATGGCAGCAGCAGCGTCCAAGCGATAGAGGCGGCATGGCAATATCTCTGCGGCCTTAGCGGATCGCGGCAACTCGATTTTCCCGCGCCGGCGAAGAACTACCTGATCGATTCCACGATCGTTGCCCCTTGCGGGAATATTCTGCTTCAGGGAACAGGTATTCAGCCGAAGATTCTGTCATCCGCGGCGGGCGCGGCATTCGACACAAACAGTCAGAGCGACATCACTTTCGACAGGCTTTGGCTTGCCAGCGCTACAGGGAACGTTCCCGGCCAAGTGGGGATTTACGTCAACGGAAGTACTACTTCTGCCAATACGACGATAAGGGGCAGTTTCCTTGGGGCGTTCGGTACTAAGCCAAACGTCATCAGTTCCGGCACAAATGCAAATCCAGCCGTGTTTACGACTCCCACTTCACAACCCGCAGCGGTGAGCGGGGCTGTATATTTGGCGGGCTTCGGCGGCGGCTGGGCTGGGATTAATGGCCCTCAGACAGCTACAGCTCTATCTGCTACCACGTTTTCAGTGGCGATTGATTCGACATCGTTTGGCCCCGTGGCAGGGGCGCCCAGGTGGAGCTATACGGCCATCCCGAGCGGATCGGCAATTCAGGTGCGTGGCGACAATATTCAACTTAACGTCCGAGACAATACTATCGAAGTGTGGGGCACAGGCCTGGACATCGATGGAACGGTTGATTTGCTGGAGGTTGCCGATAATGACTTCGGCGTGGCTAACGGCAACGACAGTGGTTATGGGATTACGCTGAAAAACTCGATCGGAAGCGGGCAAAATCGGATTTACCATAACGATTTTGTCACGCCCGGCTGCGCAGCCTATATAGGCCCGGGCGCTGGAATCGTACAGTTCGCCAACAACCAATACGAGGCACTCACCTTCAATCCCGTTCCTTCCTGCGCAAATGGCTCCGCATATACCTTTGATTCAGCGCTTTTCTACTGGATAAGCGGAAACTTCGCGGATTTGCACGGGACCGCTCCGTACGGTTACACCCTGCAGAACTGGCAGGGGAGCAAGCCCGAAAACAATCCCTGCGATGGCGCCGCTATCAGCTGCTGGAACCTGGCCGGTGTCGGTAATGCCGTAGAACTCAGCCTGAACACTAACCTCTTGGCCCAGAGTAATGGAGTCTATAGCAATCCAGTCTATCCAGGGATTTACAACTTTGCGGCGAATACGAACAACCGCTCTTGGGGAACAGCCTACGGACAGGCGCCATTCCACTTTAACTTCCTTGACGTGCCTTTAGGTGGCGATACGACCCTCGCGGCCAACGTGCTGACGACCGACACCACTATCAGCGTGATGTCTGCTGCCGGTATCCAGATGAATGATTTGCTTTACCTCATGGATACTACGCCGCCCGAGCAGGTTGCTGTCGTCGGACCCCCTGTCGGAACTACGGTACCCGTTTCACGGGGTGAAAACGGCACCTCGGTTTCGGCACACGCGGCCCCTGCTGCTGTTTCATTCGGCCCCGGCGGCGGGGTTTTATTTCACAGCACGCGCAGCCCGAACAGTTACATGTCGTGGGGATGTGAGGCGGGGTACTGCTGGAACAAGGTAATGCAGTATGGAGGGGGCACTTTCACCCCAATCCCCATGAATTATGACGCCTTGCAGGTGCAGAGCCATTTCCCCGGTGTCAACACGAAGTTCTCCATCTGGGCAGTCAACGGGCAGGCAGATTATCCTTTGGAAATCCTGGATTATTTAGGCAATCGAAAGGTGAGTGTCAGTAGCATTTTCTCGCTTGATGCTCCACTTTACTGCACATCTGGGGTCTGTGGAATCACCGGCTCTATCGCGACAGGGGGGTGCAGCCTGGGAGTGGCCGCTGGGTTGATAACGTCCAATAGTGGCTGTTCGCCGCTTTCCCAGGCGCAGGTGGAGACCGCGTTGGGGTTTGTGCCTGCAACTTCGGGCGGTGGCACAAACAGCGCGACGACGGGAATTACGGTGGCGACCACTTGTACGTCAACAGCAGTTCCGCCAGGCGGGGGAACGCCGACAATAACCTGCACTTCGACGCCTACTGATCCTGGGCATGTCCATCAACAGAACTAGGAACCTGCTGCCTGTATCAATATCGTGATGAGATTTGGGCTCCGGGACACTACTTACCGTCGCCAATTGGATGATGTTGCTGCCCGGAAATAGCAAGCGGAGCCGTGTGTTTTGTTGCTCTCCCCGTAACGGAAGTTTCATCTTAAATATTTCACGCGGCGTCGCAAATTATTTCGGGGCGCAACACCATTCTGCACCCGGTCATGGGTGGGCCCGACATAGATGTGACAGATGAAGGCCTGTTTTCAGAGGGTTAGCAGGGATAATTTGCGTCGCAGCGGCGTGAACGGAATTTCTGTTAGTCCGATCAGGAGGTAATATGGTGGCAGTAATCGGCTCTAACTCCCTATGCCTCTCCAACTGACCCTCGAACAGGAACGAAGAATCCAGGCTGTGGTCAGTGCGGGAGCATATCAATCCACTGAAGAGGCACTTAACGCCGCGCTTGCCATCGTGGAGACGGTAGCTACCCCCGGGTTCGACGGAACAGCCGATGAACTGAAGGCTCTTGTTCTCGAAGGTCTTGAATCCGGGGAGCCCTTCGAAGCCGACGATACCTTCTGGCGCCGACTGGCGATGGAAACGGACCGTATCGCTGCTGAGCATGCCGTACGAAAACCAAGTCGTTGATCGTCGAACTTTTTCCGCGCGTCGAAGCCGACATCATCGAGCAGTTTCGATATTATCTGGTGGAGAAGGGCGAATCCGCAGCCGCGTTCCGTTTTCTTCGAAGCAGAAGAGCTTGGCCAAGTTGAAGCAATATCCGCAGATCGGCTCGCTCTGCCGCGGCACAGTAACGGCCTGCGTTCATGGCCAGTGAACGGGTTCGAGATCATCCGCATTGAGGCTCCGGACCGCTTGCGGTCCGTGGCGAAGTCCACGATCCAAAGCGATTTGTTTCAGTGGGTTAGGGACGAAAATTGGAACGGGCGTGAACAGAAATAGCGGCTCGCTGAGATAAGTATTTTATACATATGATGTATGAATGGGGGAGGATCTTGCGTTTGATTGGGACGCGGCGAATATCGAACACATACGCGGGCATAGGATCACGCCCGACGAGGTGGCGCATATCTTTCTCACTCACTGACGCGAGTGATCTCCGTTATGAAGTCGTGAACGGCGAGGAGCAGTTGGACCTCAATCGGACACACTGACGCCCTCCGGATTCTGGGGTGAGTCCGTTCGGACTGTCACCGCGTTCGAGGCGGGCAAGCGGTTAGCGGCTGAGTATGTCATGCAGAGAGAATGGTGAAGAATATGGCAGCGACAGAAAGGAGAATCAAAATCCCCGAATTCGAAAGCGAGGCGGAGGAAGCCCGCTGGTGGGATGAACACAAGGATCTGGTGGAGGAGAACCTGATCAAAGCGATGCGGGAAGGCATGGCGCAGCGGGGGAGTGCGCAGCAGCTTCTGAAGCAGTCTCGCGCGTCGAAGAATATTACGATTCGGATGCCACTCGCCGACCTGGAACGCGCACGGCAACTGTCGGCGCGGAAGGGCCTCGCATATCAGACGTTTATCAAAATGCTCTCCACGAGGCGTTGGACCAGGAAGAGAAGCGACTGGCCGCCTAGTTGCGATGGTGCTGAAGGGCTGTGCTGGTAGCACACCGGAGATGATCTCCCTCCACAAAATCGGGAAATCGTGAATGCTTCGCATCGAAGCCACGACGAGATTGCCCCGGACAGAAATGATTGCGCGTGTTTCTCAGGCAATGCAGGAGGCCGTCGCCGACATCATTGACTTCCGGTTCTTTTCGAACATTACGCTGTTCATCAGCGCGGAGGTGGGGTCCACAAGAGTCTCGTCGCTGCGTAACGCCCTTATTGATACAGGACTGAAGGTTGCGGACAGGAGTCTTGCATCGCTGGATCAGTATATAAACGAGGCCTTCGCCTCGGAAGTAGGGCGGGGTATCGTTCCGTTTCATCTTGTGGTGACTTTCATTCACACGGAACCTGATTTGCGCATTACGGTGCCCGCCGTTCCCGGCTGAGTGGCGGGATCCGGCGAAGGCTGGGCACAAGGCCGAGGTCGCTACTGAGGCCGATGAAGCCGTACCGGAGAAATAGCCGCGGCCGATTCAAACCAGTCCGGCAATGTGGCGTCGTCCGCATTTATCAAATGATTGAGCGCCGAGCGTGCAAACATCGACAAAAGCGGCGCGTGATGGCGTCCTTCCAGGCTACGGCCGACCGCTTGTCGATCGTTCATCTCGACTGGCGGAGCTGGCGGTACCTGAGGCCTGTGCCGCGCCAGCGGGCGAAGCATTTCGAAAATCACGCCTGGCGTCGCCCCGCCGCGCAACGCGTGTACGATGTGGCCTGCAACTTCCTTCTGTCTCTCGATCTGTTCTATCAGGCTTTCTCGTAAACCGGATTCATCCGGTCCCACACAGAGACCGTCCTCAAATATCGCCACGTCGAGTGCCAGTTCAATTCGGACCACGTCATGATCGCGATCGCGCGAGTCCATGCCTCTTGCCCTGCCGCTGCCTCCGCCCGAAAAGCCCCAGCCGCCACCGCCGGCAGCCGGCTGCTGTGCGAGCACATCGCGATTATCCCCAAACATTCCCTCTTCCGTGATCAGCCGTCCGGAGCCAGGCAGGATGAAGGAGAACAAGTCTCGCCCCGCCTTTTCCCGCCCTGTCAACGCGTCCATTTGTCTGCTCGAACCGAGGTTCCGGCAGCTGCTTGTGCGCGTTTTCCCGTTCGCGGTCGTGTACCGCCAGACATAGCTCAAGGTGATCACGGCGTTCCCGCTCCGATTCTCGAGGATCGCCGCTCTGTCCGGTACACGCTCAATATCCGGCCGGAACGGTGCTGGAATACTCCGAATTTCCTCAAACCGCAAATCGAATGCCGGATCGCCCGGCGTGATCAGAGGTAAACCGAATTCTGCGAGGTCGCGATAGGTCGTCTCGACCATACCCTATGATCGCTCTGCCTCTGCTCAAGCGCGATTGACGGCTTATCGGCCGGAGTTTACCGATCAGATGTTGCGAACGGTCCTTGCGCCGAACATATCGCGCAGCATGTTCAGCCCTCCCTGCTGTCCGGAATGGAACGTCCGTCCGCGGTTGGAGAAACTCGCCGCATTAGATATCGCGTTGCGCGGAAGTCAGGTGCGCTCCGGTCGGCGGATTTATGCGATCTGCTCCGTTTGGTGTAGTAGGATGCCGGACAAGCCGCCGGGCTGAAGCCGATGCCGCCTAATGCCGGTGATTGTGCTGGTCCTGAAATTCCTTAAGACGATTGAGATCGTCGGCTAATACGTCCCGGTCGCGCGGCTGGAGACGATCATCATCGGACGATTTCCGGATGGAATCGATCACGTCATTCAGAATGCCGTTGTCCCAGCGGCCCCGATCCAGATCCCCCTGCATTTTGGTCAGCTCTTCCTCGGTTTTCACCAGGCGTGTCTGTTCCCGGTTGGCCGCCCGACCGCTCCAGACGTGCTCCAGATCTGTCCTCACATGCATGAAAAGGTGCGGGCGCCACTGATCTCCCCGATAGCGCTCCTCGCGCTCGTGATACCAGTCCTGCGCGGCGGCGCTGAATGCGAACGCTGCAAGGATCGCCCCGGCCGAAAGAATCCGATTCATGGTACGTTCCTCCCTGAAACCAGCGTAGCTTTTTTTCAACTGGTGCGAATCGGGGGCATCGGCAATCCATTGTGCAAGAACATACTTGCTCCCCACGGTGGCTATTGGAGTGAAAAATCGGGACATGCTGACGAGGCCGTCGATTCTGTGCGTGCTCACCGCAATCGTCCCCAATGCATTGGGCCGATGTTTCGGTCGTATCGCCTCGCGACCTTCAGTGCCGATTCTGAGATCAGATTCGGAAATCCCGTCGACGAGTGGCCGTAACCGCTGCAGTCTCACGCCTCCGTTGACCGATCTCATCAGATCTATATTCCTCGCCGAATCAATCGGTCACAGAGTTTTCTCGCTCGCCATGGTTCGTTTTCGAGCCCTCGCGGTGTACCCTCTGGACGAGCGTCGGATTACGTCCATCCACATCCGGCGTCAAAGCAGCGTCAAAAATGGGTTTGAATTTGCGAATCACTCGTGGCGCTCAGTCGCCCTGAAGTCTCGCAAAGATCACTTGCGGCCAGCGGATCGACGTATCGCTGGTCCATACGGTCGATCTGCCGGCTTCCAGCGCGGGTCCCGCAACGAGGAAAAACGGAGTAATGAGCGTAAAGGCGGAACGGACCAGCACGGCGCCGGCGCAGGCATAAGGACCGGCGCCGAGCCCCAGGTGTCCGCTCGGCTGCCGCCTGATGTCCAGGCGATGCGGTTCGTCAAATTTGGCGGAATCGAAGTTGGCGGAATCCATTTTCAGAATGACTGCTTGTCCCCTGGCGATCCGCGCTTCTCCGATACAAACATCGCTCGTGGCCTGGCGATAGAGCGTGTGCACGATGCCCGCATAGCGCAGCAGTTCCTCCATCGCGCCAGGCATCAGGGCGGGCTCTGCGGTTAACAGGTCTTTTTGATTGGGGTGCTCAAGCAGCGCGAGCCATGCCCGGGCCAGAAAGCTTGGCAGAGTCTGCGTCACTCCGGAAAACATCGGCATGCTGAGAACCAGCTTCTGCTGCTCCAGCATTCGATCCAGCTCCGCGGACGCATTCCTGCGACGCCACGCCGCCCATTTATTTCGAAGCGGCTGATTGCTGTTTCTGAAAAAGAAGAGCCGCGCTGCAGGCTCGGCGAGTCGCTTTGCCGATTCGGGCGGGTTTCCGTTGAGCGCCAGCATCATCGCAACGCACCAGGGATGGATGAGTTCTTTAACAAGATCGATCGGACGCCCGTGGCTGACACGCGTGATGAGCTTCGACGCCTCGCGCTCCATCCGCGCGCGCAACTCGACAGCGCTCAGACGAGCGATATCGGCCTGTATCTTCGCATGAATCTCCGACGGATTTACGTCTGTAGTTTTATTTTGTGCGGAAGCCTGGACAAGCGCTGGCTCGCGCAGCGCGGCATAAATATCCGCATAGCGGCTCAGCATCCATGCGTTGCGAGCCACGTCGAAGCGCGGCGCTTCGGCAGTTGACGGACTCCGCATCTGTTTGAGGATAGAAGCATATTGCGAAAACGTCCAATGCTCTGAACACTCTCTTTTCACTCGATTTATTGTCCATTTTGGATTAAAATAAGAGGTGAAGAAATTCAATGGCCCTCAAACCAGGAAGAAAGTCTGTAGAAACCAAGCGCAGACGAAGCACAAAGTTCCAGGCCGATCTTGCACCGTCCGAGGACAGAGCGGTCCGGACGCTCAAGCAGGAGTTGGAGGTTCGCAGCAATTCCGACTTTCTGGCCGATGCAGTGGCTCTCTTCCGCTGGGCTGTATCGGAAAGAAGGTTGGGACATCGTATTTTCAGCGAGACACAGAGCGGCGAACGGAAGGTCCTGATGTTTCCCCGCCTGGAGCGAGTCGCGCCTGAGGCAGGTCTGTCGCGAATCGAAATCTCCTGGACCGAACGAGAGTTGGCGAGTCTTGCCGGACTTGTTTCGTCGGCCGATCCCCAACCTCCGACCAAAGCTCTCGTCCGAGCGATGCGCGATTGAATGGCAGTCGTTATTCGCCGTCTCGAAGAATCCGACGAGACGGAAGCCCTCGATTGCGGTGACGCGCCGTTGAATAGTTATTTAAAGAAGTACGCGTGGGTGAATCAGGAGAAGAGTTCCATTGGAGTCACGTACGCAGCGGTCGAAGAAGCTGTGCCGCTCCGGGTGTTGGGGTACTTCACGATTGCGATGTCCAGTGTTCCCCGCGAAGCATTCCCCTCAAAGCACGCCAGAGGGCTGCCGAATTACGACTTGCCGCTGATTCTCCTGGCTCGGCTTGCCGTCGATCTGCGATTCGCGGGGAAAGGGTTGGGTCATGCACTCATCTCCGAAGTATTTCGGATCAGCCTTCGCGTCTCGGGCGAGGTGGGATGCCGCTGCATTGTCACGGATGCGTACCGCGAGCGGACTGATTGGTATGCGCGATACGGTTTTGCGCCGATAGAAGGAGCCGCGCCTGAGGGACCGCAAAGAATGTTCCTCGATATCCGAACCATTCGCGCGGCCCTGCGGCCATTCCCACACGCGCCTCCAAATCCTGTATCATAGTCTCGCTATGGGACTTGCCCGACGGCGTAACACTCCGTCAGTACTGTCCGTCAAATAGATATAAAACTATGATTAAAGTCGAAGGTCTGACCAAGCGATACGCTCGTCATGTCGCGGTCAAGAACATCTCCTTCGAAGTGGGTCAGGGCGAGATCGTCGGATTCCTCGGCAAGAACGGCGCCGGGAAAACGACGACGATGCGAGTCCTCACCTGCTTTCTTCCGCCTACCGCGGGAAAGGCCAGCGTAGCCGGTTTCGACGTCCTCGATCAATCCATCGAGGTCAAGAAACGCATCGGCTATTTACCGGAAACCCCGCCCTTGTATCCGGAGATGGAAATCTCCTCATATCTTACGTTTGTTGCCAGGCTGAAGGGTATTCCGGCCCATGAGATCGGTAAGCGCGTCGATGAAGCCTGCGAGCGCACAGCCATCGCCGACAAGAAAGACACCATCATCGGGAAGCTTTCCAAAGGCTACCGGCAGCGCGTCGGACTCGCTCAGGCGATCATCCACAACCCGCCGGTGCTGATTCTCGACGAGCCGACCTCCGGCCTCGATCCCGAGCAGCAGCGCGAAGCACGCCAGTTGATCGCCAGTCTCTCCGGCGATCACACCATCATCCTCAGCACTCACATTCTGTCCGAAGTCGAACAATCCTGCAGCAAGGTCATCATCATTAACAACGGTGAAATTGTGGCATCGGATACAGTCGCCAATCTGCACAACCGGCGGCGCGCCACCGAATCCGTTCGCGTGGAGGTTTCCGGCGCTCCCGCTAAGGATGTCAAGCAGCGCCTCGAACAGGTGGCCGGCGTGGCGAGTGTGGAATCGCGCGACAGCATCAATCAGTCGCTCGTATCGTTCGAGGTGCACAGTTTGGAAAATTACTCCGTGCGTCCCGATCTGGCGCGCGCGATCGTGCAGGCTGGTTGGAATCTCACCGAGTTGCGCACGGTAGGCGAGTCGCTTGAGGAAATCTTCCTCGAACTCACCAAATCGGAAACATCCGCACCTAAAGAAAAGGAAGAAGAGGCGGTCGTCCAATGAGGACGACTGGAGAAAAAGCCCAATGAGAAATGTCTTTACGATTTGCGGAAAAGAACTGAAGTCGTATTTCAGCTCTCCGATCGCGTACCTCCTGATGGCCCTTTTCGGCCTGATCTTCGGATACTTCTTCTTCAGCGCGACGGTATTCTTCGTGAACGCGGGTCTGCAGCAGCAACTGGGCGGACAGCAGCAGCCCATGAGCATCAACGACTATGTAATCGCGCCGCTGCTCGGCAACGCGAGTGTGGTGGGGCTCTTCCTGATCCCACTCATCTCGATGCGTCTCTTCGCCGAAGAGAAACGCACCGGAACGATAGAACTGCTGATGACCTCGCCGCTTCGCGATTGGGAAATCATTCTGGGCAAGTGGCTGGGCGCAATGTCGATGTACATCTGCGTGCTGGCGGTTTCGGCGATTAACGTTGCGCTGCTGTTTGCGTGGGGCAAGCCCGACTGGCGTCCGATCCTCACGGGCTTTCTCGGCCTTCTTCTGCAGGGCGGCACAGTGCTGGCATTCGGAACGTTCATCTCCACTACCACGAAAAACCAGATCATCGCGGGCGCGGCGACGTTTTCCGTATGCCTGCTCTTATGGGTATTGAGCTGGGTGAGCAGCTATAACGACGCCGGATGGGCGCAGGCAATAGCTTATTGCTCCATCCTGACCCACTTCGAGCCGTTCTCGAAAGGCATCATCGACACCAAGGACATTGTCTTCTACTGCTCGGCGATTTTCCTGGGGCTGTTTCTGACGTCGCGATCGCTTGAGTCCCTGAGGTGGAGAGCGTAATGGCGAGCGAGTTTCTGAAGGCCCGCCAGACGCGCTACGGCGCGTTCATTGCGGCATACGTGATCGTGATCATCGCCATCGTGATCGTGGCGAACTGGCTGGCGGATCATCACAACAAGACGGTCGACGTCACGGCCAACAAGCAATTCACGCTTTCGGATGAGACGAAAAAGGTCGCCGGCAACCTGAAAAGAGATGTCACGATCTACTACTTCGATCGCAGCGATTCCTACGATCGCGCGCGGGACCTGTTCGATCGATATAAGAACCTCTCTTCGAAAATCAAGGTCGATTACGTCGATCCCGAGAAGAAGCCCGATGTCGCCCGCGTGGAAGGTGCGCGCGCTTTGGGCGACATCATCGTCGACAACGGCGAGAAGAAGGAAACGGCCAAAGGGCTGACCGAAGAAGAACTGACGGGCGCTTTGGTGCGTGCGTCGAAGAGCGGAGCCAAGACGGTTTGCTTCGTCAACGGATCGGGCGAGCACACGCTGGCCGACACCGAACGAGACGGCTATTCGGCAATGAAGGACGCGCTCGAGAAGAATAACTACAAGACGGATACGATTTCCCTGATCCAAAAGCCGGAAATCCCAAAGACGTGCAGCGTGGTTGTAATCGGCGGTCCGAGGAACGATTATCTGCAGCCGGCGATCGATGTGCTCAAGATGTACATTATGGGCGGCGGCCGCGCCATCTTTAACTTCGATCCGGTGTTGAATCTGCCTGCCGAAAAGATGGGCGAAACGCCTGAACTCGCCAAGCTGGTTGAGGGATGGGGCGTCACTCCAAATGGCGATGTGATTCTCGATCTCAGCTCGGCGAGCCGTTTGTTCGGTCAGATTTCGCCGGTGGTCGCAACGTACGAGCAGCATCCGATCGTGCGGGTCATGCAGGACAACGCCACCGTCTTCCCGCTCGCGCGCAGCCTCGACGTCAAGTCCCCGGCGGAGAAGCTTTTCTCGACATCGGACGACAGTTACTCGCTGACGAACCCCAAGCTGCCGATCAAGGAATCGGAGTTGGCGACCGCGAAGAAAGGTCCCTTTGTTCTGGGCGCGGCCGCCACCATCGGCTCCGGCGCGAATGAGGGTCGCATCGTTGTGGTGGGAAGTTCCGGCTGGATGTCCAACAGCATCATGTCGGCGCCGGTCGGCAACCGCGATCTCGCGCTCAACATGATCAACTGGCTGACCTCGGATGAGGATCTCATCTCGATTCGTCCGAAGGCGCCGGAGGACCGGCGGCTCCGCATTACCGGCTCCGCCATTCGCATCCTGTTCGCCACAAGCGTGGTGGGTCTCCCGCTGATAGTGATTCTCTCGGGGGTTTCAGTTTGGTGGAAACGGCGTTAGCGGGAATAAGGAGCCAGGGGAGATAGCGGCAACATGAAAGCGGGTGGACTTTTAACGGCGGTTGGCGTTCTGATTGTGCTGGGCGGGCTGGTGTGGTGGTCGAACAAGCACCCCGCCGTGGACGCCTCCGCGAAGACGCCTGCCGCGCCCAAACTGATCTCGGTCGACGCCAAACAGATCGAAGGGATCAAGCTCGCGAAGACCGGTTCGGACCCGATTGAACTGGCCAGACTGGCCGGCAGTTGGACCATCACCAAGCCGATGCCCATGCCTGCGGATCAGGATGCCGTCGGCATGTTGACCAGCACTCTCTCAACCCTCAATGCCGACCGCCTGATCGACGATCATCCGGCGAGCCTGACCGATTTCGGACTGAGCAATCCGCCGGATGAAGTCGACATCACGCTCAAGGGTGGCAAGACCACGAAGCTTTTGATCGGCAGCGATACGCCGGCAGGCACCGGAACGTACGCCAAACTGGGGGACGATCCGAAGGTCTACACGATTCCGACTTTTACAAAAACCAGTTTTGACAAGACCGTCGACGATCTGCGCGACAAACGCCTGCTGACTTTCAATTCGGACAAGCTCACTGCTGTTTCTGTCACTGCAAAAGGCCAAACGTTTGAGTTCGGCAAGAACGCTCAGGGCGATTGGCAGATCACCAAACCGAAACCGCTGCGCGCCGATGGCCTTCAGGTGGATGATCTGGTCCGGAAGCTGAAAGACGCGAAGATGGATCTGACTGCCACCGACAGCGATGCCAGGGAAGCCGCTGCTCAATTTGCAGCCGGCGAGAAAGTCGCCACGGTTTCGACCACCGACAACACAGGAACGCAGACTCTCGAAATCCACAAGGGCAAAGGTAAGGGTAAAGACGCGGGGGATTCCAAAAACGCGGTGAGCTACTTCGCGAAGAGCAGCGTGGTGGCCGGCATCTACAAAGTCGCGGGCGATCTGGGCGACAGTCTGGGGAAAGGCGTCGAAGACTATCGCAACAAGAAACTCTTCGATTTCGGCTTCAACGAGGTGTCGAAGCTGGAGATCAACGGCGCCGCGTACCAGAAGTCCGGAGACAAGTGGGCAGCCGGGGCCACCCAGTATGAGGCAGGCGCCGTGCAGGCCGCGATCGACAAGCTGCGCGATCTCAGCGCCTCGAAGTTTTCGGACAAGATGGGAGGCACGCAGGCGCTCACCGTCGCCGTGACTTCCGGTGACAACCATCGCAACGAAAAGGTCACCTTCAACAAAGATGGTGCTGTTTACGATGCCCAGCGCGATGGCGAACCCGCGGTATATGTGATCGAGGCCAAGGACTTCGACGATCTACAGAAGGCAATCGCAGGCATCAAGCCACAGGCTGCAGCCCCACCTGCTAAGAAGTAAAAGGCGCACAGGCCGCAGGGTCCGTTGTGCGCTATAAAGGATTTGCTTGGACGGCCTTCTTACCGATCTCTATGAACTGACGATGGCCGCGGGCTACTTCGCGGCCGGCAAGCAGAACGACGTCGGCACGTTTGAACTCACCATCCGGCGATTGCCGCGTGGTCGTGATTTCGTGCTGGCCGCCGGGCTTCATCGCGCGGTCGATTATCTGCTGAGCCTGTCATTCCAGGGGGATGAGATTGCTTACCTGAGAGGCCTGGAGAACTTCCGGAATGCGCTGCCAGGCTTCTGGGATTATCTCGCTGAATTTCGGTTTACCGGCGATGTCTTTGCGGTTCCCGAAGGGACGGTCCTTTACGCTGGGCAGCCGATGATGAACATCCGCGCTCCGTTGATCGAAGGCCAAATCCCCGAGACGTGCCTGCTATCCGCGCTGACTTTCGAGACGCTCATCGCCACCAAAGCAGCGCGCATTGTGCATGAATCTCACGGCCGGGACGTGATCGAATTCGGCACGCGCCGCGCTCACACGCCCGAAGCCGGTGTGCTCGGCGCTCGGGCGGCTTTCATCGGTGGCTGCGCGGGAACCAGCAATACCCTGGCCGGTTTCCGATTCGGCATTCCGGTAATGGGTACCGCCGCCCACTCCTGGGTGATGTCGTTCGACGCCGAGGAAGAGGCGTTTCGGGCACTCCAGCAACTGCTCGGCGACCAAACTGTCCAACTCATCGATACTTATGACACGAGCGAAGGCGCGCAGCTCGCCGCGCGGCTCGGCAAGCCGTTGTGGGGCGTACGGATCGACAGTGGCGATCTGCTTCGGTTGTCCCGCGACGTTCGCCGCATTCTGGATCACGCCGGCCTTAAGAACACGAAGATCATGGGCAGCGGCGATCTGGATGAATCGAAGATCGCGGCGCTTGTGGCCGCCGGCGCTCCTGTAGACATATTTGGCGTCGGCACGGAATTGGCGACATCGGGCGACGCGCCCTCGATGGGCACCATTTACAAATTGGTCGAGATCCGGCATGACGGCCAGACGCGGTACACAGCCAAGCACAGTCCGGACAAGCAGACTCTTCCCGGCGCCAAGCAGCTTTTCCGCTTCCCTGAGTACGATCTGCTCGGCCTGCACAACGAGTGCGCAGGTGGCGCGGAAGCGCTGCTGAAGCCGGTCATTATAGGCGGTCGTTTGATTGAGCCGCTGCCGGGAGTTGCCGAGATTCGGGAGCGTGCCCGCAAAGAGCTGGACCAGTGGCCATCGCGATCCCGGCACACCGGCCATACGCTGCTCCTGAAAAAGCTGGATGAAGAGCTTCGGCCCGCTCCCGTGACCGTATGAAGGCCTTTTTCGACATCGACACGCAGAATGATTTCGTCGTTCCGGGTGGCGCGCTTTACGGCCAGGGGTCGGAGCGGGTCATTCCTTGGGTTGCCAGGCTGAATCGATACGCGGGGGAAAACGGAATTGCGCTGATTTCGAGCATGTGCGCGCATCGGGAGGATTCGAAGGAATTCGAGGTATGGCTGCCGCACTGTATTGTCGGCACCGAGGGCCAGAAGAAGCCGGCAGCTACGCTGCTTGCCGATCGGGAGAAGCAGATCATCGTCGAGAAGGACGACCTGGATCTGTTCAGCAACCCCGACGTAATCCCGCTTCTCGACAAGCTCGCAATCGACGAGTGCTTCGTCTATGGCGTGTTCACGGAATACTGCGTGAAGTGCGCCATCATGGGGTTACTGAAAATCGGGCGCGAGGTCTCTCTGGTTACAGAAGCCACAGCTCATCTTTCACCATCTGAGGGAGAACGGGTAGTCGCTCATTTCGTGGCTGCCGGCGGCCACTGTATTTCGGCGAAGACGTTTGTGTAATTCCGGGCGGCGGCATATCCGAACCTTCTCTATACTGATATTTGTAGCCCTTCATGCGTAGTCTGCGTTGGCTGTTGCTGGTGACATTGGTGCTGATCGCAGCCGCCGTTTTCGGAATCTACCGCGCCCAGCGGATCGTCCAGCGAAGCCAGCGCCGTCCCCTTCCGCCTTCCATACCGCTCGATACGAAAACTATGGCCCCCGATTGGGAATGGGAGCAGAGCAGCGGCAGCGGCCTGCCCGCGGTGAAAATCGCGGCGAAGCAAATGAAACAGTCGGCGGATGCGTCGCGGGCGGAGCTCGACCAGATCGAACTCCGTATCTATGCGAAAGACGCTCTCCACTACGACCGGATACAGAGCGCTTATGCACAGCTCACCACCAGCGACCATAAGCTTTATTCGCCGGGCGACGTCCGGATCACTCTCGACGTCCCGGTTAAAGGCGAGCCGCCCCACCAATTGACGTCGATTACGGCTGCAGCCATCAACTTCGACAGCGAATCCGGGCAGGCAGTGACCGACAGGCACGTTGCCTTCACGTTTGAGCAGGGCGACGGCACGGCTACCGGCGCGGCCTACGATCCTTCGACCCACAGCCTCACGCTGAACAGCGATGTAGTGGTCAATCTGCGTGGTAAGGACGGCGACGGCACGCCGATGAAAGTAGAGGCCGGCCAGCTCTCCTGGAACGAGGCCACGGGCAATCTGCTGCTGATGCCCTGGTCGCGTCTCACGCGCGATCAGACCGTGATCGAAGCCGGTCAGAGCACGGTGATTCTGAACGACAAGGACATCGACACAATCGACGCGGTCAATGGACACGGCACCGACAAGCGGCCCGGCAGGCAAATCGAGTATTCCGCCGACACGATCCACGTGAAATACAACGATGCCCACGCCATTGACCAGATCACCGGCACCGGCAACGCGAAGCTCATCGCGCACGGGTCAGGGTCGGACACGACGATCACGGGCAATCGCGTCGATCTCGGCTTTGTCGAGCATGACGGCGAAAATGTTCTGTCAAGCGCGAAAGCCACCGGTAACGGCTATCTCGAATCGAAGCCGCTGCCCGATCCCAAGGGCGCGACCGGGGATACCAAGATCCTCAGGGCCGATGTGCTCGATCTTGAGATGAAGCCGGGAGGCAAGGACCTGGATCGCGTCAATACGCAATCGCCCGGCACGCTCGAGTTCGTGCCCAATCAGATTGCGCGCCATCGCCGCGTGGTTAAGGCGGATCGTATGAACGTCGCCTATGGAAGCCGGAACGAAATTCAATCGCTCCATGCCGCCAGCCTGACGGCGAGCCCGACGTCCACGGAAACCTATCCGTCGGAGGAGGACCGGCGGAAAAAGAAGACCAACCTGGCGACATCGTTCACGAGCAGCAAAGTCATGGACGCGTCTTTCGACGATAAGGGTCAGCTCAAGGAGCTCAAACAGACACAGGGCTTCCACTATTCGGAAGGCGACCGCAAAGCGCAGGCTGACCTGGCGACGCTTCAGAACGATACCAACGTCATGGATCTGGACAAGAATGCGCGCATCTCAGACGCCAGCGGCACTACCAGCGGCGACAACATCCGCCTGGACCAGATGACGGGCGATTTCGACGCAAAGGGACATGTCGCTACGACGCGGCTCCCCGAAGAGAACAAGAGCGAATCGACGATGCTCGACAAAGGCGAGCCGACTCTGGGAACGGCCGATCATGTGACGTCGGCCAATCGCAATCATCTGATCCATTACGCCGGAAACGCGGTGCTGTGGCAGACATCGAACCGGATTCAGGCGGATCGCATCGACGTTGACCGGGACAAGAAGTCGATTGTTGCGGACGGGAAGGTGGTTACGCAGTTTGAAGACAAGCCGAAGGCTGAGGCGACCCCACCCGTTGCGGCAAAACCTGCACAGCTTGTTCAATACACCCCCGCAAAGCCGGCTCCGGTCAACTTCACAATCGTGAAGTCGCAGCACATGGTTTATACCGATCCCGACCGTCTGGCAACCTACACGGGCGGCGTCGATTTCTGGCGCGCCACCATGACGGTCAAGAGCGCCTCGCTTAAGTCTTATCTGAATGAGCAGGATTCCGACGCCGATTCGCGGATCAATCACGCCTTCGCCGATGGTAAGGTCGAGGTCGTGCAGGTTGCGCCGGACCGCCGACGGCTCGGGAACAGCGAGCACGCGGAGTACTATACGGACGAGGGAAAAGTCATTCTCAGCGGCGGCGAACCGAAACTAAATGACTCGAAGACGGGTAATGATACCAGGGGCGACAAGCTGACCTGGTTCACCGACGACGACCGCCTGATCGTGGAAGGCGCGCCGGAGAAGAAAGGCCGAAGCCACCTGGTCCGGAAAAAATGAGTCAAAGGCTGGAAACGGTCGAGATATCCAAGTCCTACCGTGGGCGGCGTGTCGTCGACGATGTCTGCGTGCACGTGAGCCGGGGTGAGATTGTCGGCCTGCTCGGGCCGAATGGCGCGGGGAAGACCACCTCGTTTTACATGGTGGTGGGCCTGATCAGTCCGGATTCCGGCAAGGTTCTTCTCGACGGCGTGGACCTGACCTCCATGCCCATGTTTCAGCGGGCGCAGCACGGCATCAGCTATCTGCCGCAGGAAGCGTCGGTCTTCCGCAAGTTGAGCGTGGAAGACAACCTGATGGCGATTCTGCAGACCCGCCGGCTGAACAACAGCCAGCGCCGGGAAAAGATGAACC
Organism: Bryobacteraceae bacterium; assembly: GCA_036273015.1. Lineage (GTDB taxonomy): Bacteria > Acidobacteriota > Terriglobia > Bryobacterales > Bryobacteraceae > BOG-234. The sequence continues at coordinate 129,976 of DATAXN010000061.1, forward strand.
ATCTGATCGAGCAGATGGGGTTGGAAACGGTGCGCCGCAGCAAGGGCTTCCAACTGTCAGGTGGCGAGCGGCGGCGCGTCGAGATCGCGCGCTCATTGGCGATCGAGCCGAGTTTCCTGCTCCTCGACGAGCCCTTTTCCGGGATCGATCCGATTCAGGTGCTGGAGCTGCAGCGCATCATTCTGGACCTGAAGCGCGACGGTCTGGGGATTCTGGTCACCGACCATAATGTTCGCGAGACCCTCACGGTCACGGATCGCGCCTACATCATTAACGCAGGCAAGATCTTCCGTACTGGCAGCCCCGACGACCTCGCCCGGGATTCCGAGGTGAAGCGAGTTTACCTGGGCGAAGCCTTCAGCTTCAACTGGCCGCAGTAGGCCGTCAGACGGCCATCAACCGGAGATCCGGAGCGAGCCGCCTCAGATCGTCAGCATCGCTGGTGATTACCGCTTGCCCGGTTCGCTGCGCGCAAATAACCACGTGGGCGTCGACGATGTCCGCGGTTGCGGTTCGTGTCAGCAGGAGTCCAACGGCGGTGGCGTCCAGCCCGTCGAGTGGAACAAGATCCGTACCGGGCTGCCGAATGAGCCGGGAAAGGCGAACCTGTCTGGCGGGGTTACGAATGGCCTGGGCAAGAGCCGTTGCGGGAATTGTGATGCGCAGCCCACGCTCCATCGCGCGCGCAATGAGGGCGAGAACGCGGCGGTCGTTGCGGTCGAGCGCGATCAGACCACCGGCGTCGAAAGTGATCCCACTCAAGCCGCCTTGCCTTTTCCGGAACTTCTTCTGTGCTCTCCGGAAGAGAGAAGCGTGTCGGCCCATGCACGCTCCTTTTTTTTCAGCGGGCCGCCGGTCTGCCGCAGGGCTTCCCTGAGCATCTCCCTCCAGCCGGCTGCGTCGAAGAGCGCTACTCCTACGGCGTGTTTCACAAAAGCGGAAACGCTCTCGGCCTGTCCCGCTGTGACCAGCGCACGAATTTCTCCGAGCTGATCATCAGGGAGAGTAATGGTGATCTTGGTAGTCGCCATACCAAAGACCATACCAAATCAAAAAGCCGGTTTCCACCTTATGATGGAAACCGGCTCTGAGTAAAGTCCGAGCTGCTTAGTCTTCTTTTGGAATCCGCATCTTATAGAACGAGCGCCAAATGAAGACCAGCGCCACCAACAGGCAGATGACGGAAACCACATGGCCCAGCCCTGTGCCCTGCTGTTGGCTCAACGAAACCGCCAGTTCGACCGCCAGCAATCCGAACAGCGTGGTGAATTTGATGATCGGATTCAGCGCGACAGAAGAGGTGTCCTTGAACGGATCGCCCACCGTGTCGCCGACAACCGTGGCATCGTGCAGCGGAGTGCCTTTCTGCTTGAGCTCGGTTTCGACGATCTTCTTGGCGTTATCCCAGGCGCCGCCGGCGTTGGCCATGAAGATGGCCTGATAAAGACCGAACAGCGCGATCGAAATCAGATAGCCGATAAACAGGAACGAATTGGCAAACGCGAAGGCGAGGGTGGCAAAGAACACGGCGATGAAGATGTTGAGCATGCCCTTCTGCGCGTATTGCGTACAGATTGCGACCACGGCTTTGCTATCCGCGATCGACGCTTTCGTGGAGCCTTCGAGTTTGATGTTCTTCTTGATGTACTCGACAGCGCGATAAGCGCCGGTGGTCACGGCCTGCATGGACGCGCCGGTGAACCAGTAGATGATGCTGCCCCCGGCAAGCAATCCGAGGAGGAAGGGCGGATAGAGTATCGACAACCGATCCAGATTGTTCTTCAGGCCATCCGTCAGCAGCACAATGATCGAGAAAATCATCGTCGTCGCGCCGACCACCGCCGTGCCGATGAGCACCGGCTTCGCGGTTGCTTTGAAAGTGTTGCCCGCGCCGTCGTTCTCTTCGAGATTTTCCTTGGCGCGCGCAAAGTTGACGTCAATACCGTACTTCGATTTGAGCTCGGCCTTAATGTTCGGAACGTCTTCGATCAGGGAGAGCTCGTAGACGGACTGCGCGTTATCGGTGACCGGTCCGTAGGAATCGACCGCGATCGTGACCGGGCCCATGCCGAGGAACCCGAACGCGACGAGACCGAAGGCGAACACGGCCGGGGCGACCATCAGGTTGGCGAGACCGAGCGTGCTGACCATATATGCGGCGCCCATCAGCACGAGCATGGCGAAACCCAGCCAGAAGGCGCTGAAGTTGCCGGCTACCAGGCCGGACAGAATGTTGAGCGATGCGCCGCCTTCACGCGAAGAAGTCACTACTTCGTGTACATGGTCCGACTCCGTCGAGGTAAATATCTTAACCAGTTCGGGAATCACCGCGCCCGCCAGCGTGCCGCACGTGATCACGGTGGAGAGCTTCCACCAGAGCGTTGTATCGCCGCCCAGATCGGGGACGATGAAGTAAGAGACCACGTAAGTTGCCGCAATCGAAATAATGGAAGTGAGCCAGACGAGGAATGTCAGAGGCGATTCGTAGTTGAACTTGGGAAGCGTTGAGTACTTAGCCTTGGCGATGGCTTCATTGATGAAGTACGAAAGGCCGGACGAGATCACCATCATCACGCGCATGACGAAAATCCAGACGAGCAACTGAACCTGTACTGTCGGATTGGAAACAGCGAGCAGAATGAAGGAAATCAACGCCACGCCGGTGACACCGTAGGTTTCGAAACCATCCGCGCTGGGACCGACCGAATCGCCGGCGTTATCGCCGGTGCAATCCGCGATCACGCCGGGGTTGCGCGCGTCGTCTTCTTTGATCTTGAAAGCGATCTTCATCAGATCGGAGCCGATATCCGCGATCTTGGTGAAGATGCCGCCCGCCACGCGCAAAGCAGCCGCGCCGAGAGATTCACCGATGGCGAAACCGATGAAGCAGTTTCCGGCGTAATCGCGCGGCACCCACAGCAAAATGCAGAGCATGATCAGGAGCTCAATCGAAATCAGCACCATGCCGATCGACATACCGGCGCGCAGGGGAATCTGGTAGCAGGGATAAGGATTGCCTCGCAGACTGGCGAAAGCGGTGCGGGAATTCGCAAATGTGTTCACGCGGATGCCATACCAGGCAACGCCGTAGCTTCCGGCGATGCCGAGCAGGCTGAACAGCAGGATTACGATCACGCGCTCGGCGCCGAGGTGCTGGAAATATCCAAAGTAGAAAATAATGACGATACCGATAAAGATCTCGAGAATCAGCAGGAATTTGCCCTGATTCTGAAGGTACGTCTTGCAGGTTTCCCAGATCAGTTCCGAGACATCGCGCATGGACTGATGCACCGGCAGGTCGCGCAGTTGCTTGTATGTCACCAAACCGAACAAAAGGCCAAGTACACAGATGCCGAGTCCCCACGTCAAGAGAGTTTGGCCAGTCATACCGCCGATGATCGGGTTCTGGTTAAAGTCCGGCAGAACAAGGCTGGATTCGCCTCCACCTGATGGTGGTGCGTTCTGGGCAAATCCATGTACCGGCGCGATCAGCAACACGGCGACAGCCACCAACAGTGGCAACAGTATAGTCAGACTTCGATTACGGACAAAAAGCGATTGCAAGCAGAATCCTCCAGATTTCAGAAAGGTACAGGGGCAGGTAGTCTTCGACCCAAACTTATTAGCCTATATGAGGAAGTCGAGTGCGCGCAACAAAATAGCCAAGAATCGGTCCGGATCGGCCTAGTACTTAAAATGGCCTTTTCTCGCGAGGATTCGGGGCAGGATATGCTATTCGAGAGGCCGGAACCGTGACGAAACAATTTATAAACTCGATATTGACGATAGCGATGCTGGCGGGGGCGCTGCCTTTCCTCCCGATGCCGGCGAAGGGGCAGTTCCCGGCGGACAGCACGTTGCCCCGGGAAAAGCGAACGCGGCGGCGGATCGCGAAGTTCGCGCCGGGTCCGACGCCGCGCACCAGAGAGGGCACGGTGGATTTGTCGGGCGTCTGGGGATATGCGGGCTATACGTCCGATATCGCGAAGGATTATGACGTGGGAGCGGTACCGATGACGCCGCTGGCCGACAAACTGTTCAAGGAGCGTCAGGCAAACGAAGGGATTTACGACCCGGAGGCGCGATGCCTGCCGACAGGCGTGCCGCGGCGCGATCCGTATCCGTCGAAGATTCTGCAGAATCCCAAACTGGTGGTGATTCTCTTCGAGGGCAGCATGCACAGCTACCGGCAGATTTTCCTCGACCGGACGACGCACCCGAAGGACATGCAGCCGACCTGGTTCGGGGATTCCATCGGCCATTGGGAGGGCGACGAACTGGTGGTGGACACGGTGGGCTTCAACGGGAAGACGTGGCTCGATCTCGCGGGCCATCCGACATCGGAGCAGCTTCACGTGATTGAGCGTTACTCGCGGCCGCAGTTCGGGGAACTCAAGCTCGATATCACGATTGAAGACCCGGTGATGTACACGAAGCCGTGGAAGGTAACGGAACTCATGCCGGCGATGGTGGGATCGGATCTCATCGAGTACGTCTGCGCGGAAAACGAGCGCGACGTGCCGCATCTGGTGCCCACCGGAAAGTAGTCCGTCAGTTCAGACGCGAGCTCTTCACGAGCATTTCGAGCGACACGACTTCGAGCGCGCGCTCATGCGTGGCTTCGAGACGGCACGGATCGGGGCACTGGAGACCATTCGGCAGCGTCAAGCTCCAACTGCGCACCCCCGGGAAGAAGTGTCCCTCCACGATCAGCGAGGCATCACGGCCGCGTTGACCGCTCTGTTGGAAGCGCACGGCTGGCCTCCGGCAGCAGCAATGGTGACGCCCAAACGGGCGGTCAATCAGCGGAACCGCGGCTTTTTGGGCGAGGGCAACACCTGGTGCTGCCAGTGCGCCCATCAGGAATTGTCGTGCTTGTCTGCATCGGATCTCCTCAGGGAACGGAAATGCGATAAATGTTGCGATGCGTGGTCACCCGCGGATATGCATAGACAGCCGGGACGGGCCCACTGAAGGCTCGCGGTTCCGGGAGGGCTTTCGCCCCCGGAAGCTTCTCGCCGTTGCACATGCATCCCAGCCCCCCGGGAGGCAGGGGCGGCACAAGCTGACCTGGAGGCAGGGGCACCGCATAGGTTTGGCGCGTGCCGGTGTAATGCAGGTACAAGAACTTCTGATCGCGAGACCAACTCAGCAACGAGGGTGTCACGCCGCGGTTTTCTTCTCCCGCCGTTCCGCAGCCCCTGCAGATCACCGTCTGCGAGCTTCCGTCGTAGGCATTGATGTCCACATCGTTGTTTGTCGCCCACACCGCGACTGCCTTCCCGTCCGGGGAAATGGCGTAGAGGAACGAGATCTGGGTGGGAAGCAGCTTTCGAAGCCCCGTCCCATCGTCGTTCACGTGATAGAGGTAGTAAACTCCCCTTTCGCCGCCTACGAAAAGCACGCCGCCATGGGGATCAAACAGAGCGCGATCCGCATACTGCGGCGAGGCCAGATGCCGCGGCGGCGTACTCGCATCAAGCGACGCGAGCCAGAGTTGCGAGTGCCCAGCCTCGTCCACGCCCAGGAACACAATTCGTTTCCCATCCGGCGAAACGTCATAATGCTCCATCAGGAAATCCGGCAGCAGGCGGGTGGTACGCCCGGTCTCCAGGCTGACGGACCACAGCTCACCGCTGACAAAGCGGCGACCGGCGCGGGATCGCTCCAGGTAGTAGAGAGTTTTGCCATCGCCCGAGAAAGAGGGCAGAAACGCGAAACCTTCCGAAGTAATCTGACGATCGGCTTTAGCGTCATGCACCCACAGCGTACTCTGGCTGCTGCCCACCGACGTGACGAAGGAGCGCCCGTCCGGGGCGAAGGAAATGCCCTGCTCTTCCGTGGCCCCGGAAGTCACCTGTTCCGGCGTGCCGTTAGGGAAGCGCTGGCGCCAAATATGAAATCCATCGCCGCTGTTGGCGGCCATGTACATCCACTTCCCATCAGGCGACCATGCGGCATCGGTGCATTGCGCCGGCTGCGGGCCAACACGGGTTCCCGCCGAACTGCCGTCGAAAGGAACCAGGCGGCAGGGCTGCCAACTGTCCAGGTCCATCTCCACGACGAGTACATTATGCCGATCCGGTGAAAGAAAAGATCGGTGGGCCATCCCATTCGGTCCGGCAGGCATATAGACTGTGCGCAATTCTGACCGGCTCTCCGTGGATTCGAAAACCCCCATGTGGATGCCTTTTCCGGTTGAAGCGGAGAACATTACCCGCTGCTGGCCGGGCGCTGTCCCGATCCAACTCAACCCCGAAGAGTGACCGACCAATGGCTCGGGCTCGCCGCCCAAAACGGGCGCGGTCCACGTCGTTTGCCCAAGAGCATAATCCGTGAACGCGAGCCGGCTGCCGTCGGGAGAAAAAACCACCGGTCCCTCCTTGCTGTGGCCGTCGTGAGTCACTTGAACCGGATTGCCATCGGGCAGAAGCTTGACATACACTTCGCCGGGTCCGATGAATGTACTCTCGCCGCGAATAAACGCCAGCATTCTGCCATCCGACGACAGGGCGGGAGCGACCGCCGAGTCCGCAAAGTTGGTGAGCTGCTTGTATTCGAGGCGAGGCGCGGCGTTTGGAAATTTCGGACGCAGGAGGACCCATCCGGCGGCGCTCCCGATCACCCCCAGCACTCCCACACCGGCCGCGATCCATATCCAATTACGACCGCTCCAACTATGTTGGCCTGGTTTATCGCTCCCAACGGAAGGCGCAGACTCGGCGACCGTCTGGCGCGTGGCGCGCCGCAGATCGACTACCAGATCGCGCATGGATTGGTAGCGCTCGGCCGGCTCTTTCTCCAACGCCTTCTCGACAGCCATCCGCAAGGGGAGCGGCACATCCTCGCTCAGAGGCAGTGGCGCATCGTGCAGGATAGCCTGCAACACCTGAAGATCGGTATTTCCCGTAAACGGGCGGCGCCCGCCGAGCAATTCGTAGAGCACAACGCCAAACGAGAAGATATCGCTGCGGGCATCGACGGCCTTTCCGGCGGCATGTTCCGGCGACATATAAGGGATCGTGCCGATGACCACGCCGGGGCGGGTGCAGCTTTCCGTTGGCGCCCGGGTCACGTCGCTGTCAGTGGCTTCCGCGAGCTTCGCCAAACCAAAATCAGCTAGTTTGGCATAGCCGCCCTGAGTGACCAGAATGTTATCGGGCTTTATGTCACGATGCAGGATGCCTGCTGCGTGGGCGACAGCGAGCCCATCGGCAATTCCGGTGACGATCTCCACGATCTCACGCCAAGTCCGCTTTGACGAGCAGGCCCAACTCTTAAGCGTGCCTCCATCGACGAATTCTGTAACCAGGTATTGCCGCCCTTCAGACTCGCCGGCATCATAGACAGCGACAATGTGAGGGTGATTCAGCGACGAGGCCGTCTGCGCCTCCCGCTGGAAGCGGCGGCGCGCGGACACATCCGCCACCTCGTCGGAAAGGAACTTGATGGCGACAGAGCGGTGAAGCCTGGTGTCGCGAGCCCGGAAGACCACGCCCATGCCTCCCGCGCCCAACGGAGTTTCAATTTCATAACGGCCCCAGCGCTGCCCCGCAGCAAGGGGGGGACTCGCGCTGCTCGCTTCCAGTCTTTCCCATGCCGGGTCGTCGAGCAGCGACCCGTCTTGCATCAAAAGCAGCTTGACTTCCCGTCCAAGCTCCGGATCGGCGCGAGCGAGCAGGGCGGATCGTTCTTCCGGGCGGCAAGCCAGCGCCGCGTGATACAAATCTTCGATCTGTTTCCGTCGCTCCAGGTCCATCGAGCTGTTTTCAAACCATTCTTACATCCTTCTGTTACATCCTTCGAGTTCCTGGCGCAATGCCAGTCCCCCGCTTGCTTCGGGTGTAAGATTCTGCCGTTCATGGCTTCGATCGCCGCCACCGTTCTTAGTGCTTCGGAACTGGTGGTGGACACGGTGGCTTGGGCGCTATTTGCGCCCGCAGTTCGGCGAACTCAAGCTCGATATCACGATTGAAGACCCGGTGATGTACACGAAGCCGTGGAAGGTAACGGAGCTTATGCCGGCGATGGTGGGAGAGGATCTCATCGAGTACGTCTGCGCGGAAAACGAGCGCGACGTGCCGCATCTGGTGCCCACCGGAAAGTAGTCCGTCAGTTCAGACGCGAGCTCTTCACGAGCATTTCCAGCGACACGACTTCGAGCGCGCGCTCATGCGTGGCTTCAAGACGCACAGGCGCCATAACGCCGGCCTCGAACGATTTTCTCCAGGGCGCGGCGCACACGCACCAGCCGTCGCCTGCCTTTAATCCGGGGAAGCCGTATTCCGGGCGCGGCGTAATCAAGTCGTTACCGATGGAAGCCTGATGGCGCAGGAATTCGTCCGTGACCGTGACGCATACGGTGTGATTGCCGAGGTCGTCCGCGCCGCTGTTGCATTTTCCGTCGCGATAAAAGCCGGTTAACGGGTCCGTGCAGCAGGTCTGCAGGACGCCGCCTAAAACATTTTTGACCATTTGCTATCAGCGTAGCTGATGACCCCGGGGCATCTCGATCGAACAGGAGGGTTATGCGCCGGCGCGACGCAAGTGTCCTGACTGCTGCCCCACTCCGGTTGAATCCAGACCAGATCGCCCTTGGCCAGCTTGAAGCCGGCGAATCCGGTTTGGCTGGTGAGCCACTGGCCGGTTCCGCCGCCGGCCAGGACGCGATCGGGGCCGATCAGGAAACTGAGGAACGGCTCATGCAGGATTCCCGCGGAGCTGCGGGCCATGCCGTTCGTAATGGCTTTGCCGCTGTTTGGAGCGGCGCCGGTTCGCCGCTCCGGACGTTTACGACGATTCCACCGGTACCGAAGACACGTGCTTGGCCGTGCCTGCCGTAGATAAGCCCATTGGTCGAATCCAAGTGGCAGGAGCGCCGAGGTTCACATGAAGCGCGGGACGATGAGGGACTGAAGCTGTCGCGGATGCCGATCGATCTCCTGGCCGGAGAAGCTGCTGACAATGGTAACGCCGCCGCCCACGCGGTTCAATTGACCGACCGGACCGCCCATCTGCGGCCCTCGCCATGGCGACTTCCGTCGAGGCCGATAAGGAGTTAGGTCGGCTTCTAAACTCCGACAAATCCTGACGCGCGCCTCTTTGTAAGAGTATTAAGAAGACGAGTATTCGCGAGGTTTGGCAGCCTACTAAAACGCTTCTTGCCGATCCCCTGAAGACGCGCTCTCCGGGGTACGTTAAGCGCCGGGCCGGGCGAAAGCCCGGCCGCAGGGCCGAAGCCCTGCCCCACATCCGCTGTCAGCGTCTTCATCTGGTTTGTTGGCCCGAAGGGCCATGGGTGACTCCCTTGCGGTCGCGGTTCGGAAAAAGCGGGCGCCGGCAAGCAGCAACAAAAAGTGCTTTTTCAGCGGACTGCCGGTACCAAGCCTGAATTTTCGGCGGGCGTTGACGACAAACGCTTCAGGGCAGTGACGCTGCGGAGTCTTTGCGATCCAGTTCCAGAAGAGCCGCCGCGAGACGATTGACCGCGAACTCTTCATCCGTGCGGCTGGCGTCGGTCTTTGGCAGCGCCGACAGTTCCAGATGCACCAATTCGTGAACGATGGTGTCTTCCATCCCCAGAAGTTCGGCAGCCGTCAGCCTTTCTTCGTTGGGCGAATCCAGAACGCGAATTTCGGCGGTCTTGTTATCGGGGTCCCAGTGAATGTTGCCAAGAGTACCAGGTCTCAGATCCGACTGTTTGGAAAATGTGAGAGTTACGACCCACCCACCAAGGCCGAGGCGCTGCTTCCAGAGAGTAAGTTTTTTATCTAAGTATGCTTTCTCAACGGACCGGTCATGGACGTCCGGAGCGCGCGACAATTCCGCTGCAGGACAGTCTGCCGCAACAATTCCGGCCAGAAAAAAAAGAACTGAAGAAAGGGAAATCCAACGCCAGGACGGGACGTGCAACCACACTGGTGGGTAGAATAGCACATTCCCCGAAATTCGAGCTTTTTCTTACATTAAAACCCTGGACCCCGCAAGAGAGGGTGGGGGCCTTTGTCCGGCGGGCCCCCTCCTTACTCGATTGACTCTATTGGATGTCAATCGCCTGCGTCGTGATGGTGCCACCGGCTTCCGTGCCCTCTACCTTTGCCATAATCTTTGTGGATTGTGGTTTGCCTGGCTCGGCGGCACGGTCAGCCCGGTTCTTCACCGCAGCCGCCGCCTTCTGGTTACCGGATTCATCCAGCTTCAGCACTTTGCCGGAGACTTCCAGAGCAAAAGCTCTTGTTGTTCCGGAGGCCGCGCAGCTTTCCGCTTTGTTTGTGCTCTGATAGCAGGTTGCGTCCAGCAGGTTGCCCGTGAAGCTTTCGGCGAAAGCAAAAGTTGAGAGCGCCGCCGAAAGCGCGAGTAAGTAAAACGTCTTTCTCATAGTCTCCATTACCTTTCGGAAATCAGAATAGACGCCCGTTGCGAGGGCGTGCCGCTCGCAAATGCACGAACCTCTCCAGTACCACCCTTACTATCCGAAAAGGTGAGCAGATGTCCGAACGTCCTGTACCGATTTCCGGCAGGCGGTGCGATTTTTCACTCTCCGAGTCTGTCAGTCAAGGCTATGTCCTTTGTTAATAACCGCAAAGGCCTTTGGGCTGCTGTGGTCAATGGGGTATTGCCGGAATCGGGGGTGCACGCGTCAGCCGCGAGCACTCGGAATAAATCGCCGTACTGCGTAAAATCCGCAGGCCGGATTTTCCGGCTTTCGTAATTGGGAGTCTGCGAAGGAGAAGTAAAAAGCATGCGGGTGAGCTTGCGCCTCATCGTTTCTTTGGTCGTGGCTGTAACGCTTGTATCCTTTGCCTTTGCCGTCTATCAGGTCAAGGCAGAGAGTAAGAGCAAAAGGGCTGAACTTGAAGGACGGGCGCGGATTCTTGCCGAGAGCCTCAGCGAAGCGATCGAGCTTCTTCCCCTCACCGGTTCCGATCAAAAGCTCCACCAGATCGTCGAGAAATTCGGCAGCCGCGAGCTCCTGGCCGGAATCGCCATCTATTCATCGGATGGAACACCGCTAATCACAACGTCGGATCTGGCACACCGGAAGGAGGCACTGCCTCCCCTCGACCCAAGCGTGCCTGCGGGCAATTCTTCGGGACGCTTTGTCAGGCTGGGGGAAACCGAGATGTACATCTATGCGGTACCTCTGCGCGCGGGCGATCACATCGCAGGCGCCCTGGCACTGTTTCACGATGTCGGTTACATAGAGGCGAATCGGCTGAAGATGTGGCGGGATATCCTCGCGCGCGTCGTCGTGCAGATGCTTGTGATCGTCGCCATCACTCTGCTGGTGATTCGCTGGACCATGGTGCGGCCCATCCTGCTCACCGCCCAATGGATCAGGGATTTAAGGGCCGGGCGAACCGCGCGGCACGGCCCATCGGAAGAGGCCGTTCTAAAGCCGCTGACCCTGGAGTTGACTCATCTCGCCACCAGTCTTCAACAGGCGCGCGCGTCGGCCGAGGCCGAAGCCAGACTACGTGAAACCGCCGAGTCGCTCTGGACCGCCGAGCGTTTGCGTGTTTTCCTGCGGACCGTTCTGGAAGGCAGATCGCTGTTCGTCGTCTCCAACCGCGAACCCTATGCGCAATATCATCGCGGTAATTCCATCGAGACCCTGGTGCCGGCGAGCGGGCTGGTAACGGCCATGGAGCCTGTTCTGAGCGCCTCGGACGGGACGTGGATCGCCCACGGATCCGGCGATGCAGACTCATTGACAGCCGACGATCACGGCCGCCTGCGCGTCCCTCCCGACGAACCCAAGTACACCCTGCGCCGCGTTTGGCTCTCCAGGGAGGAGGAGGAAGGCTACTACTATGGGTTCGCGAACGAGGGCCTTTGGCCGCTCTGTCACATCGCTCATACGCGCCCGATTTTCCGCGCCGAAGACTGGAAGTATTACCGGGAGGTAAATCGCAGGTTCGCCGATGCCGTGTTGGAAGAGTGCGCGGGCACCGAAAATCCCGTCATTCTGGTGCAGGACTACCATTTTGCTCTGGTCCCCCGCCTGATCAAGGAGGCCCGGCCCGACGCGCGGGTGGCCATATTCTGGCATATCCCGTGGCCGAATCCGGAGGCCTTCGGGATCTGCCCGTGGCAGCAGGAACTGCTCGACGGCCTCCTCGGCGCGGATCTGATCGGCTTTCATATTCAGTCGCACTGCCGCAACTTCCTCGATACCGTCGACCGCGCTCTCGAATGCCTGATCGAACGGGAGCGAATGACGGTAACACGCGGCAGCCACCCGACGTCCGTACGGCCGTTTCCCATCAGTGTGGATCTTCCCGACACGCCTGACGAAGCCGCCGGGCGCGACTCCATTTTTATCGAGCGCGCCGCGCTTCTCCGTCAGCTTGACACGCAAGCCGACTTCCTCGCCGTAGGCGTCGATCGGATGGACTATACCAAGGGAATCCCCGAACGCTTCAAGGGCGTGGAGCGATTTCTGGAACAGTGTCCAGGCTACCGGGGCCGTTTCACGCTGGTCCAGATTGCTGCGCCTTCACGCACCCGGATAGGAAGATACCAGGACCTTGCCACGGAAGTTCGCGGCGAGGCTGAGCGCATCAACCGGCGCTTTCAGACCCGGCACTGGAAACCGATCATCCTGCTGGAGCGCCATCACAGCCACCAGGAAATCGAGCCGTTCTACCGTGCCTCCGACATCTGCATAGTCACGTCACTCCACGACGGAATGAATCTGGTGGCCAAAGAATACGTCGCCAGCAGAGGAGATGGAGGAGGCGCCGTGATTCTAAGCCGTTTCGCGGGCGCTTCGCAGGAGTTGCTCGACGCGCTGATCGTGAACCCCTATGACACGGACCAGCTTGCCAGCGCGATCCGCACGGCGCTGGAGTTGCCCCCGGAGGAAAGGAGAGAGCGAATGAGAAGAATGAGGCGCACGGTAAAGGAGAACAACATTTACCGGTGGGCCGCGGATCTTATTGCCGCAGTTTCAGAGATCCGTCTGGAGACTCCGGAAGTGGTGGCATCGCCCGGGGGGTTTGGGCGACAGACGTCTGCGAGGGCGTCATGAATCATCTGGCCACGGAACCGGAATCGCTGTTCGATTGCCTGGCGGATGTGGCGACTGCGCTGAACTCCGCACGTCACGTCGCCCTGTTCCTCGACTTCGACGGTACGCTGGCTCCTATCGTCGACGACCCCGACCAGGCGGTGATGCCGGCGGAGTCCCGTGAGCACCTGCTGACGCTGGCCCGGAGAACTGAGTTCCGCGTGTCCGTGATCAGCGGCCGGGCGCTGGCGGACGTAGAGCGAAGAGTCGGCCTCAGGCAACTGATCTATGCGGGCAATCACGGTCTGGAAATCCGGGGCCCGGGAATCAGTTTCACGGAACCCGACGCGTTATCGCGGGCGCCCCGGCTAAAGGCGCTCGGGCACGATCTCAAAATGCGGCTGCGCAATGAAATCGGCAGTCTCGTTGAGGACAAGGGCCTGACGCTTAGTGTTCACTACCGCAAGGCGCGGGAGGCAGATCGGGATAGAATTCGTCGAATTGTTGCCGAAGGCGTTGCGCCCGTCCGGGATTTATTCTTTATCGGCAAAGGGCTCGAAGTTCTCGAGATTCGGCCGCGTGTGGACTGGACCAAGGGTTCGGCGGTACGGTGGATACTCTCGTCTTCAGATGAGGCCGGCACGTTGCCCGTTGTGCTGGGCGACGACGTCACCGACGAAGACACTTTCTCCGAACTGCCGGACGGAATCACGGTACGGGTCGGCGGCCCGGCTTCGACCGCCGCGCATTACCGGTTGGACTATCAGGAAGGGGTGAATGAATTTCTCGCGTGGCTTGTCGCCATGAAAGAAAGGGACGGGAATTGAGGCCGGATTCCGAGGACGCCCTCTGGTACAAGGACGCAGTTATCTATGAAATTCATGTCCGGGCATTCGCCGACAGCAACGGCGACGGCAAGGGCGATTTTCCCGGCCTGACCGGAAAACTGGACTACGTACAAAATCTGGGCGTGACCGCGGTGTGGCTGTTGCCTTTCTATCCCTCGCCATGGCGGGACGATGGCTACGACATCTCCTCCTATACCGACGTTCATCGGGCTTACGGCTCCCTGCGCGAATTCCAGGTCTTTCTGCGGGAGGCCCACCGCCGGGGGCTGCGCGTAATTACCGAGCTGGTCCTCAACCATACCTCCGACCAGCATCCGTGGTTTCAGCGCGCCCGGCACGCGAAGGCGGGAAGCAGGCAGCGGGACTTTTATGTTTGGAGCGATACGCCCGATAAGTACAAAGAGGCGCGGATCATCTTCAGCGACTTTCAAACGTCCAACTGGACCTGGGACCCGGTGGCGAAGGCCTACTACTGGCATCGCTTTTATGCACATCAGCCGGATCTCAACTTCGACAACCCGCTGGTGCAGCGCGCCATGTTTCGAATCGTCGATTTCTGGCTCGATCAGGGCGTGGATGGCTTTCGGCTCGACGCGGTCCCTTATCTGTTCGAGAGGGAGGGCACCACCTGCGAGCATCTGGCCGAGACGCACGCGTTCCTGCGGGACCTTCGGCTGCATATCGACTCGAAATACAAGAACCGGATGCTTCTCGCGGAAGCTAATCTGTGGCCTGAGGACGCGGTCTCCTACCTGAACGGAAACGAATGCCATATGTCGTTCCACTTCCCGCTGATGCCGCGTCTTTTCACGGCCAACCGCATGGAAGACCGGTTTCCGATCGTGGAGATTCTGCGGCAGACGCCGCCGATTCCGGAAGCATCGCAATGGGCGCTGTTCCTGCGTAATCACGACGAGCTCTCGCTCGAGATGGTAACGGACGAAGAACGCGACTATATGTACCGTGTATACGCGCAGGATCCGCAGACCAGGATCAATCTCGGAATTCGCAGACGCCTTGCGCCCCTGCTGGGAAACGACCGGCGAAGAATCGAACTGATGAACGCGCTCCTTTTTTCGCTCCCGGGCACGCCCGTTATCTACTACGGAGACGAGATCGGCATGGGCGACAACGTTTATCTCGGAGACCGCAACGGGGTTCGCACGCCGATGCAGTGGAGCAGCGACCGGAATGCCGGTTTCTCGCGCGCCAACCCACAGCAGCTCTACCTGCCGATCAACATCGATCCGGAGTATCACTACGAAGCCGTGAACGTGGAGATCCAGCAGGACACCGCGCATTCGCTTCTCTGGTGGATGAGGCGGCTGATTTTGACTCGAAAGCAGTTTGGCGCTTTCGGCAGAGGCGCCCTTGAGTTCCTTCAGCCGGATAACCGCAGAGTTCTTGCATTCTGCCGCAGGTATCAGGAGGAGCGAATTCTGGTGGTGGCTAATCTGTCGCGCTTCGTCCAGTCCGCGAGTCTCGATCTGACACCGTTCAAAACTCTCACTCCCATTGAGATGTTCGGCCACACGGAACTTCCGGCGATTGGGGAAGGTCTTTATCCCCTGACACTGAGCCCATACGCTTTTTATTGGTTGTCGCTTGAGGACCGGCGGGTCTCCATTGAAGCACTGCCGGGCGCTTCGGGCCTGCCGCAGGTAACGGTGGAAGTTTCCTCCTGGACGAACTTATTCGATCAAAGCCTTCGGCAGGCGCTGGCGCGGATGCTGCCGCAATTCCTGAAGACGCGGCGGTGGTTCAGAGGCGGCTCGCGGCGCGTGGAGTCCGTGAGTTTTTTGGACATCGTTCCTTTACGCCCCACGTCGGCCTATATTCTGATCACGCGCGTCGACTATGCCGACGGTGACGCCGAGACCTGCGTCCTCTTCGCATCCCTTGCGATCGGCGACGAACAGGCCAGGATTCAGGGGGAGACTCCGGAGGCCGTGGCCGCGCATCTGCGAACTCCGGACGGCGCTCGCGGCGTACTGTACAGCGCGCTCTGGGACAGCGCTTTTCCCAAGTCCCTGTTCGACACCGTGACGAAGCGACGCCGCTTCCGGGGCGAGGCGGGCGAGATCGTGGGAATTCCGTTCCGCTCGCTTCGCGGAATCCAGGAAGGGCAGTCTTCCCCGTGGGAAGGCGTGTCCAGTCAGGCTCCCGGCAACAACTCCTTCATATTTGGTAACCGCTTCGTCCTCAAATTGTTTCGCAACGTCGAGGCGGGGACGCACCCCGAAGTGGAGATGGGACGCTTTCTGACGGAACAGACCTCGTTCTCAAACACCGCGCCGGTCGCGGGGGTGCTGGAATACCAGCCATCGCGCGGCGAGCCCGTCACCCTTGGCGTCGTACACCGCTTCGAGCCGCACGAGACCGAAGGCTGGCAGTACACCATGGATTCACTCAGCCGCTTCTTTGAGCGCACTCAGACCGAGCACGGCATTCCCGACGTTCTGATTCCCGAAGAACGTGGCAGGGCGCTGGTGGTTCTGAGCGAAACCGAGCCCCCTGAGAAAGCGGCGGAAGTCATCGGCGAATACCTCGAGAGAGCACGCCTGCTGGGATTGCGGAGCGCTGAACTGCACCTTGCTCTTTCAGCCAACACCGGCAACCCCGATTTTATGCCGGAGCCGCTCACCGACTTTTACAAGCAGGGTTTGTATCACTCTGTCATCGCGCAGACGGCGCGGACGTTCCAGACTTTGCGACTGAGGGTCGCGGCTCAGCCTGAGCCGGTGCGCAGTCAGATATTGCAGGTCCTTGCTCTGGATGAAGGTGTCCGCGCTCGCCTGCAGTTGTTTCGCGAGAGCAAAATGACCGGCTCGCGAATTCGGATCCACGGCAACTACAATCTGAAGGACGTTCTGTACACGGGCAAAGACTTCGTCATTGTGGATTTCGAGGGAGACCCGGCGCGCCACCTGACGGAACGCCGCATGAAATTTCCTCCCTTGCGCGACGTGGCCACGATGCTGGTGTCCTTTCACGCCGCTGCTCACGCGGCCACCGCCGGAGATGTGCCCGGCATGATTCACCTGGGCGGCGACCCGGCGGCTGCCGCGCGATGGGCGGAATTCTGGTACCGATGGGTGGCCGCCGCTTTCGTGCGCGGCTACCTTACAGCGATGGGCGCAACAACCATGGGTGCAACGGGGCTGCTGCCCTCGACACGGGCAGAGACCGGGACTCTCCTGAATGTACTGATCCTCGAAAAACTGATGCACGACCTGGAGCACTGTGCGGTCACCGGCGACACCGGTGGCTCCAGTGTGCCGTTGACGGGTATTCTCGGGCTCCTCGACGATTGGCAGCTGCCTGGGTCAGACAGAAAGGGATGAAATGGTCGGGGCGAGAGGATTCGAACCTCCGGCCTCCTGGTCCCGAACCAGGCGCTCTACCAAGCTGAGCCACGCCCCGAACTTCCAGTGTAGACGGTCGCTCTCATCGGGAACAACACGCAACCGAAGTCGAAGCGTGGCCAGCCGGTAAATGCCGGATCAGAGCACGCTGAGGAAGTTCACCAGATCCAGTTCATCCTGCAGGCTCAGGACGAGGCCGAAGCGCTTCTCATAGAAGCGCACGACATCGAGCAGAGACTGCGCGGAGCCGTTGTGGAAATACGGCGCGCGGCTGGAAAGACCACGCAGGATCGGTCCCTTGATCTTGCCGACATGCGCGAGCGGACGGGATACCATCGGATTTATGCGCAGCCCGCGCGACCTGCCTTCCGTTAACGAGGTGTTGGAACGACTCAGCCCCATCGTGCGGAAATTTCCACATGCGCTGGTGGTCGCCGAGGTGCGGCGGGCCCTCGACTCGGCACGGGATGGATTGAAAGCCGGGGCGGCCGCTGCATCGATGTTCGAAACATCGGCGATCGAAACCGTGGTGGAAGCGGCTCTTGCGCAATGGACGAAGTCTTCCCGTCGGCGCGTGATCAACGCTACAGGCGTGATACTCCACACCAACCTGGGGCGCGCTCCGCTGACGCCGTTCGTTGCCGCGGCCGGTTACAGCAATCTCGAATACGACCTGGCATCCGGTGAACGGGGAAAGCGCGATTTGCATCTCTCCGGATTGCTCGAAGCGATTCTGGGACGGCCGGCGATCGCGGTGAATAATGGCGCCGCCGCGCTGTTTCTCGTACTCAACGAACTTGCGATGGGAGGCGAAGCGATCGTCTCCCGTGGCGAACTGATCGAAATCGGCGATGGCTTTCGCATCCCGGAAATCATGCAGCGATCGGGCGCGGCGTTATGCGAGGTTGGCGCCACGAATCGAACCCACATCGACGATTACCGCGATGCAATCAACGATCGGACTAAGGTGCTCCTGCGGGTTCATCCAAGTAATTTCCGGATGACCGGATTTACGGCGCGGCCCGAGCTGAGCGAACTGGTGCAATTGGGCCGCGAACGCGGGATTCCGGTCTATGAGGATCTCGGCAGCGGTTGCCTGGTTGACCTTCGGCAATATGGCGTAGATGAACCGCTGGCGCAGGACAGCCTTAAGGCCGGCGCCAATCTGATTTCCTTCAGCGGCGACAAACTGCTCGGCGGTCCACAGGCGGGCATCATCGCGGGAGATGCGCAGCTCGTGACGCGCATGCGCCGGAATCCGCTTTTCCGGGCGCTGCGGCAGGACAAACTCTTCCATCAGGCCATGGAGACAACGCTGCGGCACATCCTGCTCGGCGAATACGATTGCGTGCCGGTCTTACGAATGATCCGGATAACGAAGGATGAAATCCGGAAGCGCGCCGAGGCCCTCGCGGCACGTGTGCGGAGCGACCTCCGGAACAACATTCGGATCTGCGATGGGGAATCGGTGATTGGCGGCGGCGCAACGCCGGACCGAAGTTTGCCGACCTGCCTGCTGGTGATCGAAACGGAAGACGCTGTTGCCGAAGCGCGGCGGTTGCGGCTCAACGATCCGCCTGTGATTGCGCGGATCGAGCGCGACCGAGTGATGCTGGATCTGAGAACTGTATTACCGGACGAAGAAGAGCTGCTGGTTCAGGCGCTCTCTAATCAGGCCCGCTCCTGATAAGTTCCTTCGGAAGTGCTGACGCGGATTCTCTCGCCTTCGCTGATGAAAGGCGGCACCTGTACGATCAATCCGGTTTCCATCTTGGCGGGCTTAGTCACATTCGAAACGGTGGCCCCTTTGAGTCCGGGTTCCGTTTCGACTACTGTCATTTCAACCGTGGGGGGAAGTTCGACACCGATCGGTTTGCCTTCGTGGAACTCCACCGTGATTTTGAGCTGAGGAATCAGATAGTCCGTCGCTTCACCAAGCAGATCCTTCGTCAGGTGCATCTGTTCGTAATTCTCGACGTTCATGAAGTAGTAGTATTCGCCGTCGTCGTACAGGTATTCCATATCCTGCTGATCAAGAACGGCCTTTTCGATCTTGTCGTCGGTTGAAAAACGGTGCTCGTTCATGGAGCCATTGCGCAGGCTGCGCAGTTTGGCCTGTACGAAGCCACGGAGATTGCCTGGCGTGCGGTGAGTCATGCTGAAGACGGAGTACAGTTCGTTGTTGAACTTGATCACCATCCCAGGGCGCAGCTGTGTTGCGGAAAGCATAGTTGGGTAACGGCCAGTATATCAGTCTGGGCCGCTGACCTGGCCCGATTCCACTTATCCAAATAAAATGAGAATAGGTCGCCTTTGCGGAATTGGGTTCGTTTTGTGCGACAGCCCGGACGGGGCCTGCGATGCCGATCAGTGCGGCGTAAAGGACGACCCCAGCCTCATTTTGCGCCGTGCGTAGACTGGCGCAGCATCATGATCGCCCAGAACCCAAGCAGCACCAGAAAAGGAATGCTGTTGACGAGCATGCGGGAACCCGTTGGTGTAGCGTCTTTGATTTCGATATGGACCATCTTCTGCCGCATGGCCTCGAGAGCGTCGCGGTAATCCGGCGGCAGCATCGCAGTGTTGCTGCTTCCGTCTTTCAGGCTGTAGGCGACCGGAGCATGAGGGGATGTGATGACGGCTTTGCTCACCTGGCCAGTCCGCACCTGCTGGAGAAATTGAGAATAGGTCGCCCCCGCATGGGATCTCTCTTTCACGACCATAAACAGAAGGCCGGCGACAACAATCAATACAGTGAAAAAGACGTATTTCTCAGCGTTGAGATCCATTGACATCTATTCCTTTCCGGACATTATCCGGGATGCAATTACGACGAAAACCGAGACGATGCCGCCCACCACGCCGGCCTTCGTGTGGGACGCCATCAGGATGACAGCGACAAAGTAAAGTGCGACTGCTGTGCCGATAATCCTCTTCGTGTTTCCGGATACGACCGACGGTTCAGCGCTTGGCTTCAGCCAAAACGCCGCACCTGCTCCCTGCGGTATGTTCGACCCTGAGCGGAACAAAATTCGCACCGCCGAAACCAACAGCAGAGTTGCGCAGGCGCCCATCAGATTGAGCGTTTCCGGCAAAGTACGGACCATACACAGGAAGATGAACAGGCTTCCTTTCGCAATCTCGACCAAAAACTTCATGGGAGATTTCTGCGCCGTTGGCATCCACGCGTCCCCGGTAATCATGAACGCAACGAAAAGCACTGCCGGAACAGCCAGCCGGAAGAGTTCTCCCTGCTTCATCGGCAGCGTGCTGTCCGCATACCAAGCTGCCGCGAGATACGAAGCATAGACGAGCATTCCTTCCGTCAGTACGCTGGGAGCGTCGGCCGTTCGCCGAATCCGGCTCCAGATCACGCAGGGAACAACGTTCACGGCAAGGCCGATGTACTGAAGAATTCCCGTATACTTTTCCCGCAGATCGCCCAATACTTCTTCCCGGCATGCGGGTGGAAGCAGAAGGGCAACAACACGCTCAAATATTCTGGGCGGACCAGCCTGCATATCTCAGACCGTATCCTTGCCCCAGCGCTTGCCGGCCGGTTTGGCCCATTCCTTCGCCCATTCCTTGCCCCAGATTTCGGAGGTCACGTCCCAGATGCGCTTGGCCGTGGCTGCGGATTCCTGCAGCGCGCGTTCGCCCAGAGCTTCCAACTGGTAACAACGTTTGGCTCTGCCGCCGCGCTCGGGGGTCGGATCGGAGAGGCGCGATGACACCAGTCCCTTGTCCTCCAGACGATCGAGCGTGACATACACCGCTCCCAGCGAAACGTCTTTCGGATGGGCCAGTTCCGCTGCTTTGGCCTGAATCGAGACGCCGTACGCGCTTTCCCGGAGCGTCAGGATTGCGGTTAGGATCAGTTGCTCGAATTGGCCGACAGAATCGGGCTTTGCCATTTCTCCAACAGTGTAAGAGAAATAGGGCGGGCCGTCAAGTCAGAAAATAGACTTTAGTATCGTTTCTTAAGTTTCTCGGAGGCAGACCACTTCCGAACTACGCTGTCAAACTCAAAGAAGATTGCCTTACTTCCTTTTCTGTGTCTTATGTACTCGATATATTGTGCCAGCTTGTCGTGATGCCTTTGGAATTTGAAGTTGTATATGTAGAATGCAACCTCGTTGTCCACGACTCCGCTGTTGACACCCGCGCAATACATCTCAATTTGATTTACGTACAACTTCAATTTCCGACCGAGCGATATCATGCGCTCACGACATTCCAACAGCGTCTCCGTCGGGGTGCCATCACTCTTCTTAGCACGAAATTTTTCATATTCATCGTCCCTTAGATCTCCCATGAGCGCTCGAATGGTCTGGTCATCCAGCGGTGTGTCGTTGTGCCAAAAGCCAATCGCTCTGTCGAGCTCTCCTTCTACGGTTTCTAACTCCAAAGGATTGGGGAGAAAAGTAAATGCGGAGTTCAGCTTGTTCCAGAGCCGAACGCCTCGAATGTTGTACCACGTCAGGAATAGCCCTACCAGACCTGCAACTGCGACACATGTCGTGATGATTGACGTTACTTCCTGTATGGTCATTGATCCCCGTATCGTAACAGTGCCCAGCGGCTAACGGAAACCCTGAAAATCAGACGTCGAAGAAGACCGTTTCGCAGGTACCCGTGAGGTATAGATCAAAGCGCCATTCACCGGACTCGGCGATACGACGAGCCATGAGCGTGGGACGCCGGTCCTCCGGCACGAGCGCGAGAATTTCATCAGTCGCGTTGGCGGAGTCGCCTTCGAAGTAAATGCGCGTGACGACACGTCGGAGCAGACCGGGAGCAAAAACAGACACGCTGATGTGCGGCGCCTGCATTTTTCCCTGCAAACCGGGCGTCTGACCCGGCTTAACGGTCTCGAATAAACAAAGACCGTCGTCGTCAGTGGCCAGGCGACCGAATCCCCGGAAAGCCGGATCAGCGGTTTTTTCCTGCGTATCGGCCGGGTGATTGTACTTGCCGCCCGCATCCGCCTGCCAGAGTTCGATCATGCCGTTCGTGACGGGTTTCCCATCCTTATCCAGTAGGCAAACGGTAAGCCGGATATGCTCGCCATGCGCGTCCGCGCCGGCCATCACACCCGCTGAACTATCGGAAGCAGCCCAGCCAGGCGTCAGCGCGAAATGATAAAAGGGACCGATCGGCTGAATTGCAGTGGGGGTCAGATCCATGTCTTAATCCACGGCCGGCGTCACGTCGGGACCGCGCAGCACCAGATCGAAGCGATATCCGAGCGCCCATTTTTCCTCCGTTAGGTCGATGTCGAAATTGGCGAGAACGCGATGTTTCGCCCGGTCGGGAATCGACTGGAAGACAGGATCGTAATTCAGCATCTGGTCGCCCTCGAAATACATCTGTGTCATGAATCTCGATACGAACGACGGGCCGAAAAGTGAGAAATGGATATGCGCCGGCCGCCAGGCATTCGGGTGGTTGTTCCAGGGATAGGCGCCGGGTTTCACAGTGAGAAAACGATAGCGGCCGTTCTCATCGGTCAAAATGCGGCCGCTCCCGGTGAAGTTGGGGTCGAGGGGCGCGCGAAAATCGTCCAGCTTGTGCCGGTAACGTCCCGCCGCATTGGTCTGCCATATCTCGACCAGCGTTCGCGACAGCGGATTTCCCTCATCATCGACCACCCGTCCTTCGACAATCATCCGCTGGCCGAGGGGTTCGGCTGCGTGCTGGCGCGTCAGGTCGTGGTCTGTTTCGCGAAACGGTATCTCGCCGAACAGCGGCCCGGTGGTCTCTGAGAGAGTATGGGGCAGAAAGACGAGAGGCTTGACCGGAGCGCGTTTTGCGGTCGAATGGTACGGCTCATAGTTGTAGCCGGGTTGGTTTTCCAGATCGAGCCGGGATTTAGTCATTCCGAAACGATGTTACATCAGGACGTTCCAGAAGCTCCATCAACAGACCCCGCCGCCTCCACCTGCGTGTGACGTGCATCGACAGAGCCCGTGCAATGTCCTCCGGTCGCACTTCCGGCTCATAGTCATAATGACGCGCCAGAAAACTGCTGACAGCCGGATCGTCGAGGAAGTGCAGCGGATCCCACGCGCGCTGATAAACCACCACCATATCGGGCCTTCGGTCCTTCAATCTCTCTATTTCCGGGCGGCTGAAATCCGGCACCTCAATTACCTTGGGAGGCGTCTTCACAAATCCAAAATCGGGATTGCGAAGGGCGTTGGATATGGGGAATGCGGCGGCGACCAGACCGCCTCCCGGCAAAGCGGCGCCGTGCGATTCCACCGTCTCGGCAGCGCTCGTTTCCAGTCCGACAAAGCTCACAAACGCCAGGTTGTTCTCAAACGGGAACGGATAGAGGGGATTGATAAAGTTCGCCGCAACGAGGCATGCGGCTAATGTCGCGAGCGTAAATATGCGGGTCCTGGTCCGCAGAGCCTGCAGCGACACTGCGAAAGCGACATAGACAACGGGCAGCACGACCAGGACGTAGCGCTCCAGCACGGCTCCGCCTAAAACGCTGACTACCACGAGTTGCACCAGGACGAACGCTCCGGCGACCCGCCACGGCCGGTCACGTAATAACGGCATCCGGCGCAAGGCCCAGAGCAGGGCAATCGTCCCGATGAAGTGGCCGGAACCGATGAATACGTAGTAGATACGGCGGGCGAAGGCCAACAGGAAGCGGATCGGATGAAGTGGCTCACGAAGGTTATATGCGGCGAACTCCGCGTTGCCGAACCAATGCCCCGTGGCGTGATGCAAAGCGATCAGCCAGATTGCGAGACACGGAAGCGGCAGCAGGAACCAAAGCGCCCGCGCGCGTTCCCTCCAGCTTTTGCTCTCGAAAAGCAGCCAGAACCCGAACAAGGCCGGGGCTGCCAGACCGGTTTCTTTCACCAGAACCAAAATCGTGCAGGCGAAGGCCGACGCACGAATCCGGTTCTGCAGGAAAAGCAACAGCGCCAGGATAGACAGAGCCATGGCGGGCATATCGAGCTGGGCCAGCATCGATTGCGCAAAAAACAGCGGCGAAATACAAAGCAGCGTCAATGCGGCAAACGCCGGAGTGCCGGTCGAGCCGCGCGACAACTCGATGCCCAGTAGAAATGTCGCGAGCGCTCCCAGCGCCGCAATGAGAAGCATCGCGATTCGGGTAGCCGGGATGGAATACCCGAAAATCGACCAGACAAGCGCAAGATAAGCCATCACGCCCGGCGGGTGGACATTGGGAACGGCCGATACCGGAATCCACGCGCCGCGGCGGAAAATATCGAGCGCCGCGGGTACAAACTGACCGATTTCATCCCAATAGAACGGGAGATCGAGCAGAAACCCGTGCGCCAGGATCAGCGCGAAGGCAATTAACCCAAAAACCAAAGCGTACGACCGAAAGCGGACCGGTGGCCTGCGAACGGACGGCATTACGCTTTGCTATTGAACGAATCCGGAGCCCGCCTTCGGCTCGAGCCGAATCTCTCCAAACGCCGTCTCGTACTGATTTACGTTCTGCTGCAGCACATTCAGGAGGGCTTTGGCCTGCTGCGGACTGACGTAGATTCCCTGGAAATTGTGAATCTGCACATGATCCTGGGCGGTCTGGTTGATGTTGCCGAACATCAGGAAAAAGTCCCAAAGGTTCACCCGGATCTGCACGCTGTTGGCGTAGCTTTCGCGGTAGTCGGGCGATTTGTCGAGTACGATCCGGGTCTGCGTCGGTGTCATCGGACTTCATGGTACCGCGCTTTGGCGCTGCACCCTTCATCCTTGACTTTCGGACGCGTGGCAGTTTATGGTAGCGTTTCGTAATTACGCTCTCGTATGCTGCCGGGCTGACATGGAATTGGATTCAGGCGCGAAAGAAGTGCTCAATCATCACTACCCGTCCACGCTCGAGAGCGTCGATCTGGCCGAAGGCGAAATCCTGAAGGCGGCCGAGGAAACAGGTTTTGACGAAGACGACCGCCACCGGATCGGTATGGCCGTGCGGGAATGCATGGTGAACGCGGTGGTGCACGGGAACCGGTATAACCGGAACAAACAGGTTCACGTAACGGTTTTGATCGGAAATTTTGAAGCTGCCCCGCGGTTCGTGATCCGCATAACGGATCAGGGCGAAGGTTTCGAAGTGCAGGAAGTCCCCGATCCCCTGCATGACACAAATTTGCTGCGGCATTCGGGCCGGGGCCTGTTTCTGATGGGCGCTTTCATGGACGACATGAAAGTACGCAAAGTGGCCCCGACAGGCACGGAAGTGACTCTGGTCAGGAATATCGAGCCGAAGGAATCATGAGTTTATTCGAGGGAGGTAAGCGCAAGTGAGTGTGAAATTGAACACCCGCCAGGTGGGTGATGTAACGGTAATTGACGTTTCCGGCCGGATTACTCTCGGAGAGGGATCGAGCACCTTGCGCGATGCCCTGCGCGAGCTGGTGGCCAAAGGTAACAAGAAGATACTGCTGAACCTGGGCGAGGTTTCCTACATCGACAGCTCCGGCATTGGCGAACTGGTTTCCGGTTTTACCACGGTGTCGAATCAGGGCGGCACGCTCAAGCTGCTGAGCCTGACCAAACGGGTGAAGGACCTGTTGCAGATCACGAAGCTTTACACCGTGTTCGACGTCCACGAGGACGAGGCGCACGCGGTCAGAAGCTTCGCATAGGAGCCTGTCAGCGAGAGCTTTTCAGCCTCCGCCGACGAACTGAACGATCTCGATTTCCGCGCCGCCGGGAACGGCGGTAGCGGACCAGTTTTCACGCTTGACAATCGTTCGGTTCAGCTCGATCGCGACCCGGTCCGGTTCCAGACTGAGCCCGCGAACGATGTCGAGCAGGGTCGTATCCGGTGGAAAGTTGCGGGGTTCGCCGTTGACAGTAACCTGATTTTCGTTTGACACGACTTTACGTGGATTATTATAGGTCGTGGGGTTCGCCCCATCATTAAAATCTTCAGGCATAAATGCCCACAACTCTGGCCCAAATTTGGTTCCCTGTTCTGCTGCAGGTGCTCCTTTCGTTGGTGATCTCGGTCGCTCTGGTTGCGCTGTCATTCGCCATTGGGAAGAGGTTGAAGAACAAGGTCAAGGACATGCCCTACGAATGCGGCATCGCTCCCACCGGTGACGCCCACCACCGCTTCAGCGTCAAGTTCTACCTTGTGGCGATGATCTTCATTCTGTTCGACATTGAAGCAATCTTCCTCTACCCATGGGCAGTCGTCTTTAAACGGTTGAAGATGTTCGGCTTCATCGAAATGCTGACCTTCGTGGTCCTGATTCTGGCGGGATTTTTCTTCATCTGGAAGAAAGGCGTGCTGGATTGGGCGCAGGAAAAGCCGGAAGAGGCGACGCCCCCGGTGGTCCTCCTCGATCTCACCCCGCTCGATCCCACTCAAATCACCCCGCGCAGGGCGGAGCTGATCTCGAAATGATTCCCGAAAACCTTCGTGAGGATCCGGTTGCGTCGGCGCTGGATGATGTCGCGGTCACCGCGAAATTCGAATTCAATGAGCTGACGGTCGAAATCGCGCCCGAAAACATTTTGGAAGCGTTGCGGCGCATCAAACACCAGCTGCGTTTTGAGCGTCTGAGCACGGTAACAGCCGTCGACCGCTACCCTGCCGAGCCGCGTTTCGAAATCGTTTATCACCTGCAGTCGATCGCGGGAAAGCAGTACCTCCGGCTGAAAGCTCGCGTCTCCGGCGAAAATCCTGAAATCGAATCCGCCTTCGCGGTGTATCGCGCTGCGAACTGGTATGAGCGCGAGGTGTTCGACCTCTATGGCGTCCGGTTCCTCAACCACCCGAATCTGACCAGAATTATGTTGCCGGACGATTGGGTCGGATATCCCCTGCGCAAGGATGTCCCGGTGACGGGGACGCGGTACTAGGAGAAGAATGGATTCCGTACTATGAGCGGCGCGAACGACTCCTCGGCACTGCCGGACGGCGGCATCACGACGGAACTCGAAGTCGAACAGGACTACGAGCAGCACGAGCGCGATAAATCCGGCCCCCGCAGCATGGTCCTCAATATGGGCCCGCAGCACCCGTCGACGCACGGCGTTCTGCGTTTGCTGCTCGAGCTCGACGGCGAAACGATTCTGAAGGCCGCGCCCGACATCGGCTACCTGCACACCGGCATCGAAAAGGAATTCGAAGTCAAGACGTATCAGCAGGGCGTCACGCTGACGGACCGCATCGATTACCTCGCGCCTCTTTCAAACAACCTGGTTTATTGTCTGGCCGCGGAAAAACTGCTCGGTCTCGAAATTCCGCCGCTCGCGCAGTGGACGCGGGTCATGCTGGCCGAGTTTACCCGATTGAACAGCCATCTGGTCTGGCTCGGCACGCACGCTATCGATATCGGGGCCATGAGCGTGTTCCTCTACTGTTTCCGGGAACGCGAGGAAATCCTGCGCGTCTTCGAGATGTTTTCGGGCCAGCGCATGATGACCAGCTATTTCCGCATCGGCGGGCTGGCGCTCGAGCCGCCGCGCGGCTGGCAGAAGCGCGTTAAGGATTTTGTCGATATCTTTCCTTCCCGCGTCGACGAATACGAAGAACTGCTGACGAGCAACCGGATCTGGACTGGCCGCACGAAGGGCGTCGGCTATATCTCCCTCGAGGACATGATTGACCTCGGCGTTACCGGCCCTATGCTCCGCGCCGCCGGCCTCAGGATCGATGTCCGCAAGGACGCCCCGTATTCGAGTTACGAGAAATTCGACTTTGAAGTGCCGACGCGAACCGAGAACGACGTTTTCGCCCGGTACGCCGTGCGCATCGAAGAAATGCGGCAATCCACGAAGATCATCCGTCAGGCTCTTGAAGGCATGCCGTCGGGTTCGCATCAGGCGGATGCGCCGGGAATCGTGCTGCCGGACCGCGAAAAGATGAAGACCCAGATGGAAGCGCTCATCTATCACTTCAAGATCGTGACCGAGGGTTTCCGTGTACCCGAAGGCGAGGTCTATCAGGCGATCGAATCGCCGCGCGGCGAAGTCGGCTGCTACATGGTGAGCGACGGAACGCAGAAGCCTTATCGCGTGCATTGGCGCGGCCCCAGCTTCGGCAATCTGCAGGCTATTCCGAAAATGATTGAGGGAACGCTCATCGCTGACGTGATCGCCGGTCTGGGAAGTATGGATTTCGTGCTGGGAGATACGGACCGGTAGGCCGATGACTAACGACGATGCGCGGATGAGTCCGCAAGAGATGCGCGAGAGACCTAAGGATCTGCTTCAAAGATCTGAGGACCTTCGGAAGATCGCGGAGAGCCGTGAGCGAGAGATCGATGACGCGAAGGACGATTTTTGCTCATGACCTTTTCCCCCGAACTGGAAGCTCGCTTCGAGAAATTTCTCGCCAAATATCCGGCCGATCGCAAACGTTCGGCGATGATCCCGATGCTCATCTACGCCCAGGATGAAGTCGGTTCCATGACAGACGAGTTGATTAATGAAGTTGCCAAACGCGTCGGCGTGACTCCGCTGCAGGTCAACGAAGTTCTGACGTATTACTCGATGCTTCATCGCAAACCGATGGGCAAGTATCACGTGCAGATCTGTACCAACATTTCCTGCCTGCTGGTCGGCGGCGAAGAGCTCTGGAACCGCGCCAGCCACAAGCTCGGCATCGGCCACAAGGAAGTAACAGCCGACGGGCGCATTTCACTGGAAGAGGTGGAGTGCATCGGCGCCTGTTCCTGGGCGCCCGCCATCCAGGTGAATTACGATTTCTATCACGACGTGACCATGGCGCAACTGGAAAAACTGATCGACGGACTTACGGCAGGCAAGCACCCGGAAGAGATCGCGGAATTGGTCAAGGTCAACGGCTGATGCTCTACAACCAACCCAATCCGCTCGAAGTCAGAATTCTGTCCCGCCGGTTCGGCATGCCGAACTCGCACACCATCGAGACCTATCTTGCGACCGATGGCTACAAGGCGCTTGAAAAAGCCCTCGGCATGACGCAGGACGAAATCATCAACGAGGTGAAAGCGTCCGGCCTGCGCGGTAGGGGCGGCGCCGGGTTTCCGACCGGTATGAAGTGGAGCTTCGTCCCGCGCCAGTCGCCGAAGCCGAAATACATCATGGTGAACGCGGACGAGAGCGAGCCGGGCACCTGCAAAGACCGGCTTCTCATCGAGTACGATCCGCACCAGATGATCGAAGGCATCATCATCGCCGCGCAGGCGGTGGGCGCGCAGCAGGGATACATCTACATCCGCGGCGAGTATCGCTATTTGATCGATATTGTGGACCGTGCGGTCGACGAAGCTTACGCTCGCGGCTACCTGGGTGACAACATACTGGGACGCGGCGTTAAATTCCATCTGGCCACGCATTCGGGCGCGGGCGCGTATGAGTGCGGCGAGGAATCTGCGCTGCTGGAATCGTTCGAAGGCAAGCGCGGTGTGCCGCGGATCCGTCCGCCGTTCCCGGCCGTTGCGGGCGTTTATCAGTCGCCCACCATCCTGAATAACGTCGAGACGTTTTGCGCGGTCCCCCCGATCATCCTGCAGGGCGGTGCCTACTTTGCGGGACTCGGCACGCCGAAAAACGGTGGCACCCGGCTGTTCTGCCTCTCCGGGCACATCAATAAACCAGGCGTATACGAACTGCCGATGGGTTTCAATCTGATGCGCATGATCAACGAAGTCGGCGGCGGCATGCGCAACGGAAAAAAGCTGAAAGCGGTAGTCCCCGGGGGTTCTTCCTGCCCGCTCCTGAAAGCCGAAGAGTGCGATCTCGCGATGGACTACGATACCCTCGCAGCGGCGAAGTCGATGCTCGGTTCGGGTGGCGTCGTTATTCTCGACGAAGATACCTGCATGGTGAAATTCGCACTCAGGATCATGCGCTTTTATGCTCACGAAAGCTGCGGCTGGTGCATCCCCTGCCGCGAAGGGACGGCGTGGATGAAGAAGCTTCTCACCCGCTTCCATGAAGGCATGGGCCAGGAAAGTGACATCGTGCTGATCGGCGATCTTTCCCGAAACATGCTGGGCGGCCGCACCTTTTGCCCGCTGGGGGATGCGGCAGCGCTCCCCACTCAGTCAATCGTCGAAAAGTGGCGGGAGGAATTCGAAGCGCATCTCGACGGAAAGCCCTGCCCCTACGACCAATCCTCCAGGCTGGTGACGGCTTAGCTATGCCGGAAACAAATGGAAATCAGGACAATCTGTCTCGGCTCGACCGGATCGAGATCGCCATCGAACATGTCATCAATGAGCACGAAAAACTTGTCGATGAGCAAGGCCGTTTGCTGAAAGCTCAGGTTGTGATGGTTGATTCGCTCGACAAACTAACAGCGAAACTGGCCGCCGTGGACGAGCGGCTTGGACACCGTATCAATGAAATAGGCGGCAAACTGGACGCTTTGATCAACGTTGTAGATCGTGACCATCGCGAATTCCACGAACGACTGATGCGGCTGGAGAGCAGGCAGTAACAAAATAAAATCCAATGGCTGATCTGGTGAAATTCACAATCGACGGACGAGAGCTCGAAGCGCCTGCCGGTACGCTGGTCATCGAAGCGGCCAAACGCGCGGGTATCGAAATTCCGTCGTTCTGTTATTACGAAGGCTATGCGCTGCAGGCCGCCTGCCGCATGTGCCTGGTGGAAGTCGAGAAGATGCCGAAG
This sequence comes from Bryobacteraceae bacterium, assembly GCA_036273015.1. GTDB lineage: Bacteria > Acidobacteriota > Terriglobia > Bryobacterales > Bryobacteraceae > BOG-234. Next base: position 160,830 of record DATAXN010000061.1, read on the forward strand.
ATGCAGGTGGCGTGCACGCTGCCGGTCGGAAACGGCATGGTGATTCACACCGATTCCACGCAGGTCAGGGGAGCGCGGAAGTCCACGCTCGAATTTCTGCTCACGAATCACCCCCTCGATTGCCCGGTCTGCGACAAAGGCGGCGAGTGCGAGTTGCAGGACATGGTTTTCCGCTATGGCGCGGGCGAGAGCCGGTTCACCGAAACCAAGCTTCATGTCGACGAGCAGCAATGGTCGCCGGTAGTTTTCTACGACGGGCCCCGCTGCATTCTTTGTTTCCGCTGCGTCCGGGCCTGCGACGAAGGCATGGGAGTCGGAGCGTTGGGAGTCGTCAATCGCGGAGCGGTATCGCTGATTGCGCCCAACGAAGGCGATCATCTCAACTGCGACGAGTGCGGTCAGTGCATCGACATTTGTCCGGTGGGCGCTTTGACCAGCGGTGCGTACCGTTATCAGACTCGTCCCTGGGAAATGGAGCACGTCGGCACGATCTGCACGCACTGCTCGAACGGCTGCAAGACAACTCTCGGTGTGCGAAACGATCACATCGTTCGCGGCAATAACCGTGACCGCTCCGGCATCAACGGCGAGTTCCTTTGCGTCAAAGGCCGCTACGCATTCGATTTCTCCGATCACGAGGGACGCCTGCAGTCGCCCATGATCCGGGTAAATGGCAAGCTGGAGCCGGCTTCGTGGTCGACGGCGCTTTCGAAAATCGCCGAAAACTTCGGCGGCATCAAGGCGCGCAATGGAAAATTCGGCATCGTCGGCTCAAATCACACCACGAACGAAGAAAATTTCTACCTGCAGAAATTTGCCCGCGAGTGTCTGCAGACGAATAACATCGATCATCACCGCACAGGCGACGTGGTAACGCTGGTCGACTCTCTCAGCGCGTTAAATGCGTCTCTCGCCACCACTCAGGATCTCTACGAGCGCAGAGCGTTTCTGATTATCGGAGCGGACCTGGCCGTCGAGCATCCGTTTCTTGCTTTCCAAATACGCACCAATCAACGCCATCACGAAGCTCGTGTTTACGTCGTTTCGCCTCATGCCGTTCGCGAGGATTTGCGCGCCGTAAAGTCGATCCGCAAAGCAGCGGGAACGGAACTCGAAGCGCTTTCCGAACTACGCGACGCGCTCGCCGCCGAGCCGGAGTTGGTGATCCTGTTCAACGATTCGGTGAAAGGTGACGGCGTCCGTGAGTTGGTCAGGTTTGCGCAATCGCTTGGTCCCGCTATCCGGTATTGCCCGCTGGTCGATTATTCGAACTCCCGCGGCGCAATCGATATGGGTCTTGTGCCTGAACTCCTTCCGGGCTACAAGGCCTCCGGAGCGCCAGGGCTGACCGTTCGGGAGATGGTTTCCGATTCCGAACTGGACGCGCTCTGGGTTGTCGGCGCGAATCCGTTAAAGGAAGGCCCACTCGCATCGAAGAAAGCCTTTGTTGTGGTGCAGGACATGTTCATGACCGAGACCGCGCAACGCGCGGACGTTCTGCTTCCCGCCGCCAGTGCGTACGAGAAAAACGGCACGGTGACCAATGTCTGCGGCGAAGTGCAGCGCTTGAAACGGGCTGTCTCCACGATCGGCGCGAAGACCGATCTCGAAATCATCGGCCTGATCGCCAAAGAGATGGATTACGCCCGGCAGATGGGCCCGTGGCTCCCCGACACCGTCTACAACGAGATTCGCGGGAGTGTTAAGGGCTACGACATCCCGCTCGCGCTTGTTACCGTCGGCGCTCAGCAAACGGCGCCGGTCAACGGCAGAGTCGGCGTGGAAAGCCGCCCGGATCTGATCTGGTCCGCGCACGACAATCTCTTCACCTCAGGGACTTTGGGCAGGTATTCTAAAATACTGAATTCCGTTATTGAGAAACGGCTGACTCACGCGCACCCGCATGACAAAGAGGAATACGTGGGACAGCCGCCGCACAACCAGGCGCGTCCCTGAACCGACATGGCTTTTTTCATCATCACGATTATCAAAGCACTGCTGATTGTGTTCGTGTTCATCACGGTGGTTGCTTATCTTGTGTGGGTCGAGCGTAAAGTGATTGCACACGTGCAGGTACGCATGGGTCCTTCGCGTGTCGGACCGCATGGCTTATTGCAGCCGCTTGCCGATCTGGTCAAGTTGATCACCAAGGAAGGCGTGCTGCCGCCGCACGTCAACACCGTCTTCTATCTGCTGGCGCCCCTGCTGGCGGTTTTCATGTCGCTGATTTCCATATCCGTGATCCCGTTCGGCACTCAGATCACCATCGGTCCCTATACGACGTCAATGCAGCTCACGGACCTGAATATCGGTATTCTGCTGATCCTCGCGGTGAGTTCCCTGGGCGTCTATGGAATCGCGCTCGGCGGCTGGTCTTCGAACAACAAATATGCGCTGCTTGGCGGCCTGCGCAGTTCCGCCCAGATGATCAGCTATGAGCTGCCGATGAGTCTGGCGATTGTGTCGCCGCTTCTGATCGTCGGCACGCTGAGCCTTCGCCAAATCGCAAACGCACAGGCCGGGTACAACTTCGGATTTCTTCCGAAGTGGACTGCTATCTCCGGCCCCTTCCCGCAGATATTCGCTTTCATCATTTTCATGATTGCCGCTTTTGCGGAAACAAACCGCATTCCCTTCGATTTGCCCGAGGCGGAAAACGAACTGGTCGCCGGTTTTCACGTGGAGTACAGCAGCATGGCGTTCGCGGCGTTCTCAACGGCGGAATACGCAAACATGATCACCGTCTGCTGCGTCGCAACGCTTCTGTTCCTCGGCGGCTGGCATCCTCTTTGGCCCGCCGCGTACGGCTCGGACTTCCTGGCGCCGCTGATTTTCTTCGTGACCGGCGCCGTCTGTGTTTATCACGGCATCAATCCGGCGCGTCCGTTCGATCGCTATACGCTGCCGGTCTTTGGCCTCCTGTTCTTTGGTCTGGCGGGCCTGATGTCCGTGCCGTTCCTGGTTCCGGTTTTGATGCCGCTCTTTTGGTTTCTGGCCAAGGTCGGCTTTCTGCTGTTTGTTTTCATCTGGATTCGCGCCACGCTTCCCCGTCTCCGGTATGACCAGTTGATGGGTTTTGCATGGAAGTTCCTGTTCCCAGCCGCCCTGTTGAATCTGTTGATCACCGGATTTCTGGTGGCGCTGACGTCCTGAGACGCATATGGATCTGGCTTTCTTTATTGTGTTCGCGACAATCGCGGTGATTTCCGCGGTCAATGTGGTGCTCCAGCGGCATCCGATCGCGAGCGCCCTGTCGCTTGTCGGCGTGATGGGAGCGATTGCGCTCCTCTATCTGCAACTCGGCGCGGAGTTTCTCGCCATGGCGCAGATCATTGTTTACGCGGGCGCGGTCATGGTGCTCTTTATCTTTGTCATCATGCTTCTGAACGCGGGCGCGGAAGTCCGGCGCGGGCGCTCGTGGACGGCCCAGCTTCTGGGAATACCTGCGCTTGCGGTGTTCACCGGCCTGATTTGCTGGTACTTTCAGCGCGGATTCGGCAACGCCGGAGAGGTCAAATTCGGCGGCTTCACCGGCGGCTCCGCGCAGGGTGTCGGCTACGCGCTTTTCACCGATTACCTGTTGCCGTTCGAAGTGACATCGGTACTGATCCTGGTCGCCATCGTCGGCGCGATCGTGCTCGCCCGAAAGGAAATGGACTGAATGCCCGACGCTTTACAGATGCTGAACAACGGCGTCCCGATTTCCTGGTACCTGATTCTGAGCGCGGTGTTGTTCGCGCTGGGCGTGGCCGGGTTCCTCTTCCGGCGCAGCATTATCACGGTTTTCATGTGCATCGAGCTGATGCTGAACGCGGTGAACCTCAGCTTCGTTACTTTTTCCCATCAGCATAAGCTGGTCAGCGGCCAAATCTTTACGTTCTTCGTGATGGTGGTGGCGGCAGCCGAGGCCGCGGTCGGCCTTGCGATCATCCTGACGGTGTTCCGGAACCGCGCAACCCTGAACATCGATGAAATCAGCTCCCTGAAAAATTGATGCAGAATCTCTGGCTCATACCCGCGCTCCCGTTCCTTGGTTTTCTGATCAACGGCCTCTTCGGCCGGAAGCTGCCGAAGTTTGTCATCAACCTGGTTGCCGTGGCGAGCGTCCTTCTTTCGTTCGCCTGGGTCATGAAAGTCTTTATGACCGCCGGCGATTTGGGCGCTACCCCTGTCACCGAGCACTACTTCACATGGATTAAGAGCGGCCAGTTCCAGGTCGGCTGGGATTTCAGCGTCGATAAGCTGACGATGATCATGCTGATGATCGTCACCGGCATCGGCTCGCTGATCCACATATACTCCATCGGATACATGGCCCATGAGGAAGGCTACTACCGCTTCTTCGCCTATCTCAACCTGTTCATGTTCTTCATGCTGAACCTGGTGCTGGGCGCGAATTATCTGATTCTGTTCGTCGGCTGGGAAGGCGTCGGCTTGTGCAGTTACCTTCTCATCGGGTTCTACACGTTTAAACAAAGCGCGACCACGGCGGGCAACAAAGCGTTCATCGTGAACCGCATCGGAGATTTTGGATTTTCTCTCGCCATATTCCTGATCGTGGTGAACTTTGGCACGCTGGATTTCACGCAGGTGTTTTCCGCCGCGCCGGGCAAACCAACCGGGACGTTGACTGCAATCGCCCTGCTGCTGCTCGTCGGCGCATGCGGTAAGTCCGCGCAAATTCCCCTTTATGTTTGGCTGCCGGACGCCATGGAAGGCCCCACTCCGGTTTCGGCCCTCATCCATGCGGCAACGATGGTCACCGCCGGCGTGTACATGTGCACCCGGTCGGCCGTGATCTTCACGCACGCGCCGATCGCCATGGAGACGGTCGCCATCATTGGTCTGGCGACGGCTGTATTCGCCGCCACTATCGGTCTGGCCCAGAACGACATCAAGAAAGTTTTCGCCTACTCGACAGTCTCGCAGTTGGGCTATATGTTCCTCGGTGTGGGTGTCGGCGCTTTCTCCGCCGGCATCTGGCATCTGATGACGCACGCGTTCTTCAAAGCGCTGCTCTTCCTCGGCGCGGGCAGCGTCATCCACGCTTGTCACGGCGAACAGGACATGCGGCACATGGGCGGGTTGAAGAAATACGCGCCGTGGACCTGCATCACACTCGCCTGCGCTTCACTCGCAATTTCCGGCTTCCCCTTCACTTCCGGATACTTCAGTAAAGACGCCATTCTTTCCGCGGCATACGGTCACGCGCCCTGGATGTACTGGGTCGGCGTTGTTACCGCCGGTATGACGGCCTTTTACGTTTGGCGCGCGTTCTGGATGACCTTCCTCGGTGAGTACAAAGGCCATGGCCATCCTCATGAATCGCCCTGGTCGATGCTCGCGCCCCTGGTGGTTCTCGCCGTCCTTTCCATAGGCGGAGGTTTCTTCTTCAACGTGCCTCACATGCTCGACAGCATGTTCCCTGTCGCGGAAGGCGTGGAGAACATGAACCTGACATATATTTCGGTCGCGTTCGGCATCGGCGGCATCGCGCTCTCGTATTACATGTACGTGGTGAACACTCAACTGCCGGAGAGCATCGCGTCTGCGTTCGGCTGGCTTTACAAGCTGATCTACAACAAGTATTTTATCGACGAAATCTACGACGCCACGGTGGTGCATCCGACAATCGAAGGTTCGAGAGTTCTCCTCTGGCATGGCATGGATCAGGGCGTGATTGACGGCATCGTGAACGGCGTTGGAACCCAGTCGAAGAGTATCGGTGGGGTGTTGAAACTCCTGCAGTCCGGAAACATTCGCAGCTATGCCACCTGGGTCGTTCTGGGAGCAGTCGCTTTGCTTGTCATTATGGGCGTTAGTGCCCTGGGCTTCGCCGCCGGAGTGGGCCGATGAATCTCCTCGACCTTCTGATCGCGATTCCCGGAATCGGCTTCCTTCTTACTCTGTTCATCCCCCGCAAGCAGGAGCAGGCTATTCGGATGCTGACTTTGGGCGTCTCGCTCCTGACGTTCGTTCTCTCACTGGGACTCGCCACCGGATATCGAACGGGCCAGCCCGGCCAACAGTTTGTCAGCGACACTATCTGGATTGCCAATCCTGAAATTCACTGGCATGTCGGTATCGACGGTTTGAGTCTCTGGCTGATTATTCTTTCGACTTTCCTGACTCCCATCGCGATCCTGGTCTCCTGGCGCTACATTCAGGACCGCTCCAAGGAATTTTTCGCCTTCCTCCTGTTACTGGAATTCGGGCTCGTCGGCGTCTTCTCGGCATGGGATCTGTTCCTGTTCTACGTCTTCTGGGAAGTTGTTCTCGTCCCGATGTATTTTCTGATCGGCATCTGGGGACACGACCGGCGCATATATGCCGCGGTGAAGTTCTTCCTTTACACGATGGCCGGCTCGGTCCTGATGCTGGCGGCGATCATCTTCCTTTACAACCGCGCGGGCACTTTCGATTATGCGGCGATTCTGAGCGGCATCGAAGGCGGCAAAATCATGCTCTCGCATGGTGAAGAGACGCTCCTGTTCCTGGCGTTCTTCATCGCCTTTGCCATCAAGGTTCCGCTCTTCCCGCTGCACACCTGGCTGCCTGACGCTCACGTGGAAGCACCCACGGCGGGATCGTTGATGCTGGCGTCGGTGATGCTCAAAATGGGCACTTACGGACTGGTTCGTTTCTGTCTTCCCATGTTCCCGACAGCGGCGCGCGAGAATGCGCGCTGGATTGTGGTCCTCGCCATTATCGGAATCGTCTACGGTGCGCTGGTCGCGATGGTGCAGCCGAACATGAAGAAGCTGGTGGCCTACTCATCCGTCAGTCACCTGGGTTTTGTCGTGCTCGGTATCTTCTCCTTCACCCAAATGGGATTGGACGGCGCCGTTTATCAGATGCTGAATCACGGCATCTCCACCGGAGCGCTCTTCATTCTGGTCGGCTTTATGTATGAGCGCCGCCACTCGCTGGAAATTGCCGACTACGGCGGCGTTTCGACCGCTGCTCCCTGGCTGGCGACCATCTTCCTCATCACCACTCTGGCCAGCATCGGCCTGCCCATGTTGAATAACTTCGTGGGTGAATTTCTGGTCCTCCAGGGCACCGCTCAGGCGCACTTCAGTTGGACGGTCTTCGCCGCTCTGGGCGTGATTCTGTCCGCCTGCTACATGCTCTGGATGTACCAAAGAGTGTTCTTCGGAGAACTGACCGAAAAAGTGAAACACCACATGCCCGACTTCAGCGCCCGCGAGTGGGCCTGTATGATTCCCCTGGTGATCATGATGGTTTGGATGGGCATTTATACACAGACATTCCTCCCCGCCGTAACGGAAGCAAATGTGAAGATTCTCAACCAGACCGGAACGAACGCGCCGCTTCGAGTATCCTTGCCCGCCGCCGGAGGCCACGGTCATGCTCGCTGAACTGGCCCCGGCAAATTTTGCGCCGAGCGCCGACGATCTTCTCCGCTTCGCGCCCGAAACCATCCTCACGGTCGCGGGCACGCTCCTGATGATTCTGGATCCGTTGTTTGCGAAGAAGACTCCCAAACTGTTCGGAAACCTGTCGATCCTGGCCCTTCTCGCCGCGGTTGCCGGCACTGCCGGAGCCTATACAGTCCAGGGATCCGCTTTCTCGAACCTGCTGGTAGTCGACGGCTTCGCTACGTTCTTCCGCTTTCTGGTCCTGGCCATTGGCATACTCACGGTCCTCGCCTCCTATCGTTATCTTGACCTTGAAAAAGCGGAAACGGGCGAGTATCACGCGCTCATTCTTTTCGCCATAGTGGGCCAGTGCCTGATGGTCGCAGCCAACGACCTCATCATGATTTTCATCGGGCTGGAGATTTCTTCCATCGCCACTTACATCCTGGCCGGATATCTACGGGACGACAAGCGCAATAACGAAGCGGCGCTCAAGTACTTCCTGCTCGGCTCGTTTGCCACTGCGTTTCTGCTCTATGGCGTGGCGCTCATTTACGGTGTTACGGCGACCACCAAGCTCGACGAAATCCGAACCGTGCTGAACACTCCGGGCAATGTACCCGCCTTCACTATGGTCAGCATTGCGGCGGCGCTGATGTTTGTCGGGCTCGCCTTCAAAGTTTCCGGCGCGCCCTTCCAGGTTTGGACTCCTGACGTTTATCAGGGAGCTCCTGCGCCTGTCGCTGCCTTTCTCGCCACTGGTCCAAAAGCCGCGGCATTTGCCATCTTCCTGCGCATCTTTTTAACCGCCTTTCAGCAGATTGCCTCGGAATGGGAACCGCTGATTTGGATCTCCGCTCTCCTGTCGATGACTATCGGAAATTTCGCCGCGCTGACGCAGGACAATCTCAAGCGAATGCTGGCCTACAGTTCCGTCGCCCACGCCGGTTATGTTCTGGTTGCGCTCGCCGCGCGCTCGGAAATCGGCACTGCGGCCGCGATGTTCTATCTTGCCGCCTATGCATTAATGAACATCGGCGCTTTCGTGGTTGTGATTCACCTCGCCGGAAAGGGCGAGCGTCATTTGAGGGTCAGCGATCTCGCCGGTCTCGGACGCCGACAGCCAATCACTGCCGCCATGCTGACTATATTCCTCTTGTCATTGATCGGTGTGCCCCTGACCGGCGGCTTTTTCGGCAAGTTCTACATCTTCCGGGCGGCGCTCGAGTCCAATTTGATCTGGCTCACCGTGCTCGGATTGCTCAACAGTGCAGTGGCGGCTTACTATTATTTGCGTCTGCTCGTTGTGATGTATATGCATGAGCCGGGCGATGCGACCAACAATCTCGAACCTCTGACGCCGGGCTTGCGCGCGGCGCTCATTCTCCCCGCGATCGGCACTATCATTCTCGGGGTCCTGCCGGGCTTCGTTCTGAACTTTGCGCAACGTTCAACCATTTTCGGCGCCCGGTAACCAGAAACTATTCCAGGCAGTGTACTGTTCCAGACAGTGGCTGCTTACGCGCACTACTTTTAAGCGAGGAGACGTTGGAATGCGTACTACATTTTTGACAATTTTAGCTGTTGGAGCCTTTGCCGCAGCCCCAATGGTTATGGCAGTAGAGAAAGAAAGCAATGCGACGGAACGGCTGGATGCGTCTGCGGACGTGCTCAACGACATGATGCATGCATCGGACAAGGGCATCCCGCAGGATCTGATGAATAAGGCGCAATGCGTCGTCGTTGTGCCCAACATGAAGAAAGCCGGATTCATCTGGGGAGCTAAGTACGGGCGCGGCTATGCGGTTTGCCGCCGGCGCGGTGGTTCCGGTTGGACCGCTCCGGCCGGTATGCGAATTGAAGGCGGCAGCTTCGGGCTGCAGATCGGCGGTTCGGAATCCGATGTGGTTGTGCTGATCAACAGCGACAAGGGAATGAAACATCTGCTCTCGGACAAATTCACATTGGGTGGTGATGCGACGGTCGCGGCAGGTCCCGTCGGCCGCGACGCAAGCGCTCAGACCGACGCGGCGCTCCATGCTGAGATGTTGTCCTATTCCAGGTCTCGCGGGATCTTCGCCGGCGTAGCTCTGGAAGGCGCAACCCTGCGTCCCGACAAGGATGCCGATCATGAACTGTATGGCCGGGATGTTGGCAACCGTGAAATCCTGACCGGCGGCGACATTACTCCGCCACCTTCGGCTGCAAGGCTGGAGCGTGCTCTGAACCGGGAATCGGCCCGCTAAGAATTCACGCCTTCCGCGCTGAGTTCCTTACGCGTTCCAACCGGCAGGCGTGGAGATCTGTAAATAGTCCTGTGGCGGGATGGCTTCGATCGGCAAGCCATCCTGCCAAAAGGACAAACGTATTCGAGCCGGATTATCACCCGCCGGACTGAGCGGGAGTGCAATTTCCATTACATCTTTAAGCGCCGCTGTTCCCCCCGCACCCTCGGTCAGCGTATCTCCCGATTGAACTATAACCTTCAACTGCCGCTCCGGCGCGCCGTTCTTGCCGGGTATCTCCGCATGGACTTCCAAGCCTTCCAACTTGGCGGCATCTTCCGCAAAGTCGATCCGCAGGAAGACGTGAGAGCTGTCGGCGCCGTAGCGCACTTCGCGCACCAATGCGCGCTTGCCATGCATGGAGCCGGAACGCTGGTCCACATGGTAGACCCCCGCGCCGAGCCATTCAAAGTATGAATCGACCACACCGTTTACGTTGGGCGATATCGCGGCGAGCGGCGGAGTCTGCGTCTCCGACCGCGAAATCTTCAGAATCGGCAGCGAGAGCTCAGGCGGCGTTGCGATCCCCAGCGCGCGATAAACATTCGCCAGATGTTCCCGGTAGATCTGATCGAACTCGATCGCATTGACTGTCTCGTGTTCCGGTCCGTACCACCAATTCCAATCGCTTCCTTCGGCAATCAGAATTTCCTCCCGCGCGCGTCGTCTCTGCTCGTCCGTCACATTCTGCGCACCGTCCAGCGCCTTCCGTGCATCCAGCAGCAGCCGCCATGACTTGTTGTCTTCCTCCGCGCCGATCCAGACATCGAAATTAGCGTTAATCCAGGACCCGGGGAAGATGTGCGTCAAGGGCTCAGGCGCAACGCGCTGAAACGCTTCCCTGACAGTAATGGCTTCCATATTTCCATCTGCCTGAATACGTCCGTAGAGCTCCCGGAAGAAGGGCCGGCCGTTATGGTCGTAATACTCCCATGCATTCTCGCCGTCGAGAATGATGGGGACCACCGCGTCGCGGCCGCTGTCGAGCAGACTTCGGCAGTTGCCATGGATACGGTGCAGGAAATCCTGCGCGGCATCGGCAGCGCCCATGCCTGAATAAACAAAGCCGATCAGATCGCTCAGCACGTGATCGCGGAAGATCATGCCGATATCGCGATCCCGCTGCGCCCACCGGTAAGGCCGGTACGTTACTTCCGGTGTGGCTGGGCGACGTAATGTCCGGTCCAGAACACCGTTATCGGTGGCCGCCCATTCGAAGCCCACTGAAGCCGCTAATTCCAGCACGTGGTCCGAAACCGACCCTTCGGACGGCCACAGTCCGACCGGCGCCACACCGAAAGTCTTCGTCACATAGTCGCGCGCCAACTGCAACTGCAGACGCGCATCCTCCGGGTAGCAGAATCTCGGCGGCAGCGGCACATGCGGGTGAGCGATGGAAGCGATGTCGCTGTCGCACAGCAAAGGCATGATCGGGTGATAAAACGGCGTGGTGGAAATCTCGATCTGACCCGATTCCGCCAGCTTCCGGTACTCCGGAATCACATGGGCGCAGATTTCGATCTGCTTGCGTCCCATGAGTGCCTGATCGTCGAGATTGAAATTTCGCCCCTTTTCAAGCAGCGCCCGAACTCCCGGGTCCTTCTCTAAAAACTCCTCGTCAAACCATGCCAGCTGGGACAAAACCTGCAGGTCGCGCAAATCCTGCGGGCCGAAAACGGCCTTGCCGTCGTGACCGTAGCTCTGCGCGCCGTGCGCCGTATAGAGTTCGGCGTAGCGCGGGTAACGGTTGATCATGCGTGAGTGGTTTGCCGTAAAAAAATTGCGCAGTATGAAATTCTGTTCGACCGCGGTAAGACTTTCGGCCGGTTTGAGCGCGCATTCCAGGAACGGATCGCGCGCCGTACCCCTGGCATACTCTTCGACCTGCACCATCATCGAGGGGACGAGGTTGAAAGTCTGCCGGATGCCGGGGAAATCTTCCAGAATCCGGACCATGCCGTAATAGTCCTTGAGCGCGTGCATGCGCGTCCAGGGCAGCCGGTATTCGCCGGAAACCAGGTCCTTATAAAAAGGCTGGTGCATGTGCCACAGGAAGCACAGATAGATTTTCGGCACCGTTCCCCATTGTCCAATATGTTGTTACGTGGGGCGGGACTGATATGGCTGCCGCCGGTACTCTGTTGTCGCGGGCGACGCCGAGCAGAAGCTCGGCGGCAGCGCGGAAGCGCCGGCCCCACAACTTTGTTATCGCGAAAACCGGCTTCTTACCGGCGCAGCGGCCCACAGGATGCGATTCAGCTCATCCTTGTCCACATCGTCCGCATCTTTGAAGTTCCGCAGTGGGCGACTTTTCCGGGTTGCGCCGATCGAGTGGCGTCTGCGGCTTCTCCAGCGTGTATGTTCCGGCTGTCGGCATAGTATTGAACACGCTGAACATGGGCCGCGCCCCGGCATCATACGTGGTCATAGGATGCATACCGAGAATGAGTTCCATTGTCCGGAGCACCGACGCCTGGGTGTACGTGGTGCTGTTCACCGTACCCTTCCGGACCCAAGGTGAAATTACGAACGCGGGCGCGCGGTGCGAATCGACATGGTCCGAACCGTTCTGCGCATCGTCTTCAATCACGAAGATGGCAGTCTCGTTCCAGAAACGGCTTTTCGATATGCCTTCCACCAGCATGCCGACGCCCTGATCGTTATCCGCCACTGCCGATTGCGGAGCGATCTTTCCGGGAGTCGTGCCGGATGTGTGATCGTTCCCCATTCGCACAATCAGCAACTGGGGCATTTTGCCGGAACTCTCGAAGCCTTTTAACTCACCCAGAAATACTTCGGCGCGCTCCACGTCCGGGTAATCGAGATTGTACGGAGGGTAGTCTTTGTCGCTCACCTTTTCCAATACAGAGTCGTTGACCTTGACGTCGGAATCGCCGGATTTCAGCTTGATCTCCTCGGTCCATTCGCCGTAGTTCCGGACAGAAATCCCTGCCTGAATCGCGTTAGTCCAAATGTAGCCCGCGGGAGGGCTGTTGGCGGGTTCCGTGCCTTCAAAGTCATAGGTTTTGCGGCGGCCTGCGTATTGGGAGGGCCAGATACGCTGCGTGTAATCCGGCGCGATCGCCGCCATGGCCCAGTTGTGCCCATCCGCGCTCACGTCCGCGTTCTCATAGAAATTGTCCAGCAGAACGAACTCGCTCGCGATCTTGTGCAGGTTCGGTGTCACCGCGGCGCCGAAGATGGTGAGAGACGGATCTCCGTTACCCTGCTTCATATCCCCCAGCACCTGATCGTAAGTACGGTTCTCCTTGATGACGTAGATCACATGTTTGATCGGACCATTGGGCCGAACGGGATTGTTCGCAGGAATGCCGGGATCTTCCAGCTTCTCGTCGCGGTAAGGCGAATTCGAGGTCACCTCGCGCGTATACTCCTCGATCTTCTCCTCCGCGGGATTGTCAACAAACTGCACCGTTCCGTGCTGCACGGTCGCAACATACTGGTCGTTTCGCACGCCCAGACGATCCCGCACCACCTCCACCAGCGGATTCGGCCCTTTCGGATTCGCGAACGACCCTTGTCCTTTTCCGTTCAACACGCCGATGCGCCCATCCGGCAGACCGAAAGCGGCGGTGGGATACCATCCGGTCGGCACGAATCCGAGCACACGGCTGCGCGCCTCCGAAATATCGACCACGCCCACCGCATTCGCGTCCGAACAGGCCACGAAAAGCTTTGTGCCGTCCGCGCTGATGCCCAGACCGCTGGGCGTCGAACCCAGGGGCTGGTTGGGCGTCAGCGCCATATTGATGGTTTCGAAGCGCGACAATTCGCCCGATTCCGAAGCTCCGAGGACATACACGCTGTTTGTATTACTGGCGGAAACGAACAACCTGCCTGCGATCTCCGGGTGATCCTCGACGCTGCCTTCCCGCCAGACCATATCGGTGGTATGCGGCCCCACGCGCGTCATCTCGAGCAGATTGCCGGTATTCGTTTCGTAGTGGCCCACCGAGCCATCCGCCCAACTGGAGACATAGAAGCTCTTTCCCGAAGGATGGAACAGAATCCGGTAAGGACGGCGTCCGGTCTTGATCCGGGAGATCACCAAGCCGGACTGCGGGTTCACCACCACTACGGAATCGTGGTAGAGATCCGCCGCATAGAGCAGATGGCCGTCGGGCGAGAGCTGAACGTCGCCGATGAAATCCGTGGGCTTAATGTCTTTCGCTGCCACCACAGGGAACTGCCGCGAGGGGACCAGCGCCCCGTTCGTCAGTGAAAATTCGTAAATCGCCGCTTTCGATCCGCCGCCCACGTATACCTTGTCACCGGCTTTGGTCATGGTGAGGCCCAGCCATCCGTCGGGCACCGGAGCCCGGCTCAATTCCTTTGCCGCGGCGATATCGATCACACTGACGCTCGGAGGATTGTAGCCGCCGTTCAGTACCAACAGCAGCTTCTTATCCGGCGTGACGGCCGCAGACATTGGGAATGTGTCGACCGGAATCTGCGTGCCGGCGGCCTTAATGCGCCAGCCGCTGCTGAGGAGGAAGCCTCCATCCGGCATCGGCCCGACCTGCTCGCGTGGTGAAGGCTGTGATATCAGCAACGCGGCCGCCAGCATGACCATCATCGTGAGAGCCAGTTTTGTTTTCATTCGTACTCCCATAACGCTGGGCTTATTCTGTAAAACGCTGGGCTCATTCTGTAAAGCGCTGCGCTACCGGCAGCCGCCGCCCGACCCCGAACGCTTTTGAAGTGATCTTCAGACCCGGCGCAGCCTGTTGCCGCTTGTATTCGTTGCGATCGACTTTCCGCACCACATCGCGCACCAGCTCAATCGGCAGAGCCAGCTCGTCCGCGACTTCGTCGATTCCGTGATTTTCCTCGACATAGAGCCGGAGAATGCCATCCAGCACGTCATAGGGCGGCAGGGAATCGCTGTCTTTCTGATCCGGCCGCAGTTCCGCCGAAGGCGGTTTCTCAAATACCGATTCCGGAATCGCGCCGTTGTTTCGGCGATCGGTGTGCCTGCGATTGGCGATCCGGGAAAGCGAGTAGACCATGGTCTTCGGCAGATCGCTGATAACCGCCAGACCGCCGCACATATCGCCATACAGCGTGCAGTAACCGACGGCCAGTTCGCTCTTGTTCCCGGTGGTCAGCACCATCGCGCCGAACTTGTTCGAGAGCGACATCAGCGTCAATCCGCGCAGACGCGCCTGTATATTCTCTTCGGTGACATCGGGCTTGCGGCCATCAAAAACAGGCTGCAGCGTCCGCAGCATCTCGTCATAGGCCGGAGTAATCGAAACCACATCGAATGCGATTCCGAGGTTTTCCGCCAGCGCCCGCGCATCGGCGACGCTGTGCCCGGAGGAAAACGGTCCCGGCATGGCCACTCCCCGCACATTTTCCCGCCCCACCGCGTCCACGGCAATGGCCGCGGTCAACGACGAATCGATTCCCCCGCTCAACCCAATCAGCACCCGTTCGAATCCACACTTGCGGATGTAGTCGCGCGTGCCCAGAGCCAGGGCTTCGTAGACCGCGTCGCATTCGTCGGGCAGATTCGCATGGATGTCCCCTTCGCCCGTCGTGAAATCCACAATCACGAGGTCTTCCCGGAATGACGCCGCGGAGGCGATGACGCGCCCCTCCGCATCCATCGCAAAGCTGGTTCCGTCAAAGACGATCTGGTCGTTTCCCCCGACCTGATTGACCACGACGGCCGGTACTTTGTGCCGCAACACCATCGCGCGGAACATCTCCTCCCGAAGCTCCCGCTTGCCCACATGAAACGGCGAGCCGTTGATGCTGACGATCATCCCGGCGCCCTGCTGCATCAGCTCATCCACCGGATCGCGCCGGTAAAGCGGGTGCGGCCAGAACTGTTTATCGTTCCAGGCATCTTCGCAGATCGTCAAAGCAATGTTTCCGCCATCCGCCTGCCAGACCGATTGCCGGTCCGCCGCCACAAAGTTCCGGGCTTCGTCGAATACGTCGTAGGTCGGCAGCAGGATTTTTGTCTGCCGCATCACGACCTTGCCGGATCGGATCACCGCCGCCGAATTCGTGGCCTGCTTGCCGGTGGGTTTCTGCGACCGCCCCACATATCCCGCAATAATCGAAATCGGCAGGTCTCTGGACGCTTCCGCGAGCTGCTCCACCGCCTTTTCCGAACGGTCGATAAAGCCGGTTTTTTCAACCAGATCGCGGGGTGGATAGCCGGTAATTGCCAGTTCGGGAAATACGATCAGATCCGCATTTCGGGCCACGGCATCCCTGGTGAAACGGAGGAGGAGCGTGAGATTGCCCGCGAGGTCGCCGACCACCGGATTTATTTGGCCGAGGGCAATTCGCATGAAACCTTATCTTAGCTGGATCAAAATCTTAGCTGGATCAAATCAGCCGGACACATCTGTCGGAGACAGGCTGTTTCCAGGTGTTTCCAGGGTGAAAGATCGGTTGGCATATGTTAACCTGTTTGTTTCCATCCTGAGGAGTCCCAAAATTATGTTCCGTTCCCTGGCTGTTCGCGCGGGTCTGTTGTGCCTGATCCTTGCGCCGCTCGCCACAACAGCATCCGCCCAGCTTAAAGTCGCGGTGGTCAACGTCCAAAAGGCGATGATCGATTCCGACGAGCTCAAAAAAGTGTCCGCGGAAATGGAGTCCAAATATAAGCCGAGACAGGACGAACTGCAAAAGATGCAGAACGACCTCCAGTCCATTCAAACGCAGCTGCAAAACACCAAACTGACTCCGCAGGCCCAGCAGGATCTGCAGCTTCAGGGGCAGCGGAAGCAGCGTGACGCGCAGCGGCTTTCGGACGATCTGCAGCAGGAATTCGACCGCGACCGGCAGGACATCCTTGCGAAATCGGCCCAGAAGATGACGGACGTCATTAAGAAGCTTGCAGAGGAAAAAGGCCTCGATATCGTCATCGACGTTTCCCAGTCTCTGTATTTCAAGCCGAATCTCGATATCACCGCCGATGCCCTGGCGGCGTATAACAAGACATACCCGGCGAAGTAGGTTCAGGACGGGATCGTTATGCCCGGCTATCTCGATCAATACGGAGCCGGCGAGGAAGAGCGCAACCGGCTCATCATTCGCTCCGTGGTTTCCGTTGTCATTCTGGTGGTCGTCGTTTCCCTTGGCTGGTATCTGCTGAAAAACCATCATCAGGAGGGCGTCGTGAAGACGTTCCTGGGCGACGTGCGCCACGGCGATTACCAGGCCGCTTATCGCGACTGGGGATGCACGTCCGCCAAGCCCTGCTCCGACTATGCCTTCGATAAGTTCAATGAAGACTGGGGCAAGACAAAGGATGCGCCGGACCCCTCCATTCTCGGCCTGACCGACAGTGAATCCTGCGGCACGGGCGTATTGCTGACCGTCGCGGTAAACGCCACGCGGCAGGAAAGACTTTGGGTCGAGAAGGGGAGCGACGCGATCAGCTTCGCTCCCTATCCGATCTGCCCGCATAAGAGCCCGTTTGCCATCATGATCCACCGCACGATCGGGCGGCTGCGCGTGCCGCTGCTGAAGTAGGGCGGCGAGTGCTCGTTGGATCGGCTTTCGGAATCGGTACAATTCGCCTTAATGGAGGTCCACACAAAAGTCGGACTGGCGGGGTTGCGGGATATCTGTCCGGAGGACGTCGATTCGATTGTACGGTTTTGGTATGAAAGCGGCGATGAGTTTCTCGCCTTCTCGGAATCGATCGGTCTCGTCTCGGTACTGGTGAGAACACGCGACAACGGTTCCTCCGGGCTGTCCCCACAGGCGACCGTGATCAGCAGAACATGGCCTTCGCGATTGTCGTGCATGGCCGGTTTGCGGGCTATACGCTTCTGAATCGTTATACGCCGGAGATCAACTACTCTCACTGGCACATCACGAATCCGGCTCTTCGAGCCTCGGGGTTATCGACTGCTCTTTATCCGCACCGGATCAAGACCTATTTCGATTCCGCGCCGATCAATCGCCTGACACATCAAACGCGCACCAGAAACATCGCAGTGAACCGAATGCTCGACAAGTGGGCGCCGGCTGCGGAAACGAGTTACATCGAACATCCCGACGGTGTGGCGCTGCCGGGGGAATTTCACCTGCGCTACGTATTCCGAAAAGACGTTCCGGGATTTTTAAGCAGTCTTGACTTTGCGCGGCGCCCGCTTTCGCCTGGGCTGCTCCGCATCGGCCTGAGCCGACTCCTCTTCGCTGGCCGATCCGGCCGCGACAGTAGCCGTACGAGGCGGTTTGCGCGCTTCGAGACTCTTTTTCAGCGCCTCCATGATGTCGATCACCGGAGCGATATGCGGTTCGGGTGTTTCGACCACTGCCTGGCCTTCGATCTTCGCATCGACCATCCTGCGCAGGTTGGTCCGGTAGGTGTCGTGATACTTGCCGGGCTCGAATTCCGCCGCCAGCGATTCCACCAGCATCTTCGCCAGGTTCATCTCGCGGTCCGACACGTTGGTGACGTCGGTGCGGAACTCTTCGGTGCGGCGCACTTCATCTTCGTAATACATGGTGTGCAGAATCATGCCGCGCTCGCCCGGCCGAACGACAACGATGTGCTCCCGGTTGTGCATGGCAATCTTCGCAACCGCGTAATATTTGGTTTCCTTCAGGGCCTCGAACAAGAGCGAGTACGGCTTTTCTCCGCCTTCGTCCGGAGCCATGTAATAGGAACTCTCCAGATAGACGGGATCCACATCGCCGGCCTTGACGAATTCCAGAATCTCCATCACTTTGGCCGTCTTCGGCGCAACCTTTTTAATCTCTTCGTCCTGTACGACGACGTACTTACCCTTCTCGTACTCGAAACCCTTGACGATCTCGTCGCGCGGGATGGGCTTATCTTCCGCCTGACAGTAGAGCACCTGTTTGATCCGCGAATTGTCGTGTTTGTGGAGCTGGTTAAAGCTGAGGGTTTCGCTGCGCGCGGCTGTAAAGAGCTTCACAGGGAGCGAAACCAATCCGAACGTAAGGTGACCCTTCCAGACGCTTGTCGCCATAGTTTCCTTAATCGCGCACAACGAGCTGACCACGAGCACAGCCGCCTGGCTCACCTTATCCTGGATAAGGCTGACCATGCATCTTCGCCTGTGGTCTGGCCTGTGCGCTTTGCCTGTTCCCAGCTATAACATGGAAGCAGGAACATTTCCAAGCGTTTATGTCACTGCAGGAATACACTCGCAAGCGCGATTTCACCAAGACGCCGGAGCCGAAGCCCGGAAAACCTGCAAAAGGAGAGTTACACGGAGGGCGCTTTTTCATCCAGCGGCATAACGCATCGCGCCTGCACTATGACTTCCGGCTGGAAATCGACGGGACGCTGAAGTCCTGGGCGGTTCCGAAGGGTCCGTCGCTCGACCCGACGGTTAAGCACTTCGCGGCCATGGTGGAAGACCACCCCCTCAGCTACGGCGACTTCGAAGGCAACATTCCCAAAGGCGAATACGGCGGCGGCAGCGTCATGTTATGGGACCAAGGCACCTTCGAGCTGATCGGCGAAGAGGACGGCATGGCCCAAATAGCCCGCGGCGATCTGAAGTTCCAGCTGCATGGCGAGAAGCTGAGCGGGACCTGGGCGCTGGTTCACATGAAGACCCGCGGCAAGGGAAACGACTGGCTGATCATCAAGAAAAAGGATGAGGCCGCGCAGACGCCCTGGGATATCGAGACGCTGGCCTCCAGCGTGAAGACCGGGCGGTCGCAGGAAGAAATTGCGGGCGATCTGCCGGCCCACAAGACGAAGGCGCCGGCAAAAAAAAAAGTCCAAAGGCCCGAAAGCGCCGGGCTCGCTAAAAACGGCGGGCTTGAAAAGCTGACCGGAGCGGTGCGCGCTCCCATTCCCGGCTTCTTTGAGCCGATGGGCGCGACTCTTGCGGATCAGTTGCCGAAAGGCCCCGACTGGATCTTCGAAGTGAAGTGGGATGGAGTGCGCGGGCTCACGTTCATCGACAACGAGTCGCTGAGCATCTACACACGGAACAACAACCGATGCGAACGGCAGTATCCGGAACTGCATGTGATTCCGCATTACATCGAAGCCGAGCAGGCCGTGCTGGACGGCGAGATCGTTGTTCTCGACAGCAAAGGGATCTCGCACTTCGAACTCATACAGCCCCGGATTCACACGCAGGATGCGAATGCCATCGCAAAGATGGGGCAGAAGAATCCCGTGCATCTGTATGTTTTCGACCTCCTCTATCTCGACGGATTCGATCTTCGCCGTGTGCCGCTGATCGAGCGGAAGCGGCTGCTGCAGAAAATCATGAAGCCGTTCCCGCTGCTGCGGGTTTCGGATCATTTCGAAAACGCCGGCGAAGATCTGCTGGAAGCGGCGCGCCAGAGCGGGCTTGAGGGTTTAATCGCCAAGAGCACGAAGAGCGTTTATGAATCCCGGCGCAGCCGCAACTGGCTCAAGCTGAAGGTGACCTCAGAGCAGGAATTCGTGATTGCCGGCTACACACCGGGAGAACGGGAACACTTCGGGTCGCTCGCGCTCGGTTATTACGAAGGCGGGAAGCTGCATTATGCGGGCAACGTCGGGACCGGCTTCAACGCCCGCAGTCACGCCGAATTGTGGACTCTGCTCGAACCGCTGAAGACAACGAAGATGCCTTTCGCGGCCCCGGATAAATTCCTGAAAGGCACGCTGTGGGTGAAGCCGAAGCTGGTGGCGCAAATCAAGTTCGCAAACTGGACGGGTGACAAGAAGCTACGCGCGCCTGTTTATCTCGGTCTGCGTGACGATAAACCGGCTGCTGATGTCAGCCGGGAAGAGGTCCCGCCGCCGGGGTTTCTGCCGCTCGATCACAGGGAAGTGACAACGACGATCAATGGGCACAGTCTGAAATTCACGAATCTGGATAAGCTTTACTATCCCGAAGACGGCTATACGAAGCGCGATCTGCTGAACTATTACGATGCTGTTGCCGAGTTGCTGCTGCCGTATTTAAAAGACCGGCCGCTTTCCCTGAAGCGCTATCCGAACGGGATTCACGCGGAGTTTTTCTTTCAGAAAAACACACCTGCCGGGTATCCGTCGTGGCTGCAAACGAAGACGGTGGACCGCATTCGGTATGTGCTTGCGGATGATCGCGCCAGCCTGCTCTATCTGACGAACCTGGGCTGCATCGATCAGAATCCCTGGATGAGCCGCGTGGGCGCACTGGAGCATCCGGACTTCATCCTCATCGATCTCGATCCACAGGAATGCCCGTTCTCGAAGATTGTGGAGGCGGCTTTGCTGGTGAAGCAAAAGCTGGATGCGATCGGGTTGGTCGGGTATCCGAAGACGACAGGCGGAGACGGAATGCATATCTACATTCCGATCGAGCCGGTTTACTCATACGAACAGGCTCGTACATTCGCGGAGGTGATCTCGCGCATGCTCGCAGCGCAACGGCCAGACCTGTTCACAACGCCGCGAGCTGTTGCCGCGCGGGAGAAGAACCGCGTCTACTTCGACTACCTGCAGATTGCCGAGAGCAAAACGATATCCGCGCCTTACGTCGCGCGCGCATATGCCGGAGCGCCGGTGTCGACGCCGCTTGCCTGGGAAGAGGTTGTGCCCTCGCTCCTGCCGTCGCACTTCAGTATCGGCAATGCTCCGGAGCGATTCGCGCGCGTGGGCGATCTGTTCGAAGGTGTGGTTAAGAAGCCTCAGCGGATCGAGCAGGCATTTGGGAAGCTGGAATCTCTGCTGAAGCGTTAGCCTGCTGACCCGCCGGGCAAAGGCTTCGGTAGAACCGGCAGGCGCGGCAATGGCCGCGTTCGTTCAGGGGAAATTTCAGGGTGTTCTGTGCCGCTCGAAGTTCACCGATTATTTTTTTCACGTCGTAATCCAGCGGCACTTCAACCAGCGTGTTCGTTCGCAGAAAATGGAGCCAGGCTTGCTTGGGACGCTTGCCCAGCGCACGCTCCAGCGCGAGGCCATAAAGCGCAAGCTGTGGCGAATAGGACGTTGCGCGATCGGGCACCCGATCCGTCTTGTAGTCGACGATGACGATCTCGCCCGAGTCTTCAAACCAAAGGTCGACCGTGCCGCGAACCAGAGTACCTTCCACGTCCACGATGAAGTCCCATTCGCGCTCCACTCGCGCGGAGGATTCGACACGTTTCCCGAGTTCACAGGTCAGGAACACGTTCGCGAGACGTTTGGCGTCGTCAGAATAGACCCCCGGTTTGCCGGCGAGGAGCTCATGGACCGCCGATCCCAGATCCGCCGCGTTCTCGTCAGCGTCACCAGAGTCGTCTTCCCGAGGGAGATCTTCCGGATCGAAACCGGATGAGCGCCTTCCGTTCCAGCCGACGTAACGCTCCAAATAATACTTGCGCGGGCAGTCGGCGAATACCGCGAGGGACGTTACGTTGACGGCGGAATCATGCCGGCCGGAAATTTCGGGCCGATCCAGCGTCAGTACGCCGTCTTCCGCAATCGCGCGGCTCTCCGAAAGCCGCCAAACCGGCGGCTCGGCTTCCGTCTCGAGAATCGAGATGTGCTCCGACGGCTCCAGCGTGTCCACGATCTTTGCCCAATTGGACGGTCTGTTTTTGCCCCGCGAATAGGAAAGAATCAGATGCTCTCCGGCTCTGG
This sequence comes from Bryobacteraceae bacterium, assembly GCA_036273015.1. GTDB lineage: Bacteria > Acidobacteriota > Terriglobia > Bryobacterales > Bryobacteraceae > BOG-234. The sequence goes on from DATAXN010000061.1 coordinate 183,077, forward strand.
TCATTGCGACGTAAAGCAGTCGATGCGCCTCCTGCTTTTCGCGGTCTTTGAGCTCTTCCGAGTTATGCCATTGCCAGGAATCGTCGAGGCCCGAGCTGTTCTTCTTTCCCCCGGAATCGTTCCATGCGAGCCCGAGACCAAACGCCGGAGTGAAAGTTACGGGAGCTGAATTGCGCTGCGTACCCTTGTCCATGGCGGCGATGATTGTCACCGGAAATTCGAGACCTTTGGCGGCATGCGCAGTCATCACCTGGACGGCGTTGCCCGCGTCTTTGTCGGAAAGATCGGATTCCAGGTTGATGGCTTTCTGCAGACTCTCGATCTCCGCAAGAAATTCGAGCAGGTCGCGCTGTTCGCCTCTGGTGCGCGCCAAATGGAGAAAATTCTCCACGTTGTCGCCGCGCACGGCGCCGGGATCCCATTGAAAGCCGCAGTCCGCCAATGCCCGCACCAGCAGAAGTTCGAGCGGCATTACCGGCTGTTCCGCTCTCCACCGTTTCAGATTCCGCGCAAAGCGTTCGATCTTTTCGGCGTCCCGCGGCGCGAAGTCCGCCAGCTTTTCGCTGTCGTACGAAATGACGTTCAAGCCGCCGGACAGCGATCCGGCCAGCAGTCGAACCCGCAGTAACGACTCGTCGCCGATGCCGACCAGCGGCGACCGCAATACGGTCGCGAGCGCAATCGTGTCGCGCGGGTTCGCGATGGTGTGAAGCAAGGCTGTGATATCACGCCCTTCGCGCGACAGGAGAAACGACTGGCGGCGTCCGCTGACGTATGGAATTCCGGTGTGGTCGAAGGCTTCCAGAATCGGCTTCATGGAATCGCCGTTACGGCACAGGACGGCGAAGTCGGAGAAGTCGGCGTGCCGAATCTTGTCGTCAGCGCTGAGTTCCAATGTGCCGCGCAGCGAAAGGATGCGATGCGCAATCCAGCGAGCTTCCCTGGCGGATGCTTCGTCGCGGTCGCTGTCTTCGCGGATCTTCAGCACTTCGATCGAAGGCGTTGATTTGCTCCGGAACGAGACGCCGGCTACCAGTTCACGAGAAGCAATTCCTTCCGCGCCGTTCAGGAGGGACTCGACACAGCGCAGAATTTCGTTCCGGCTGCGGAAGTTGTCGAGAAGCTGAACAGAATGTTTGCCGGAATCCGTGACCGCTGCTTCATACCCACGGAAAATGTCGGGACGCGCGTGGCGGAATCCGTAGATCGATTGATTGATATCGCCGACGGCGAAGAAAACGTCCTCCCCGCGCACCAGTTCGATCAGGCTCGACTGCTGTTCGTTAATATCCTGAAATTCGTCGAGCATCACCTGAAGGAACTGCGCGCGAATGCGCGCGCGTACGTCGTCGTTCCGCCGCAGGAGATCGACGGTACAGCGTTCCAGATCGTTGAAGTCGAGAGATCCCAGTACTCGTTTTCGCTCGGCGTAGAGATCGTCGAAGCGGGTCAGGACGTCGAAGATCAGCGCGCGGAACCGGGCTGTATGGCGGTCCACGGCCCAGGCGATCAGGCTCGGCAGCAGCGTTTCTTTAAACTCTCTGAGCGTCTCCTTTTCCGACTCCGGCACTTTGCCGAGATGAAGAGGACAATCATGGACGAGGCGAACAAATTCGGCAAATGAGCCGGCGTTGGATTCGGCGAGGCGCTGCGCCCACTCAAGAAGCGCACTCTGTTGCGTTCGTCTTGCGGGCGTGAGAGTGGCCGGCCAGCTTCTTAGTTGGCGAAGAAGGCTTTCCGCAACGGACTGCGGGTCCACACTGGCGCTGGGATTTGCTATCGCGCGAATTTCTGCCACAGTCTTTCCGGCCGATCGAATGCCGTCGTATGCGTCCAACAGATTGTTGACGACATAAGGCGTTTGGAGCGCTTCGATCAACTCCAGAGCTTCGGCGTGGCGCTGCTCGACCAGTTCATCGAGCGCTGCATTGAGGCAGGAATATTGGAGTTCTTCCGATTCGCGCGCATCGAGGACGGCAAATCGCGGGTCGATTCCCGCCGCAATGGCGTTCTCTTTCAGCAGACGCGCGCAGAAACCATGGATCGTCGAGACCCAGGCCGATTCGAGCTCGCGGAGCCGAAGAGGATCATGCGCGAATTTTTCCGCCAGCTTCGACTTCATGTTGGCGGCGGCCTTTTCGGTGAACGTGATCGCAAGGATCCGGCGCGGCTCGAAGCGGTGGTCCTCGATCAGCGAACGGTAGCGTTCGACCAGAACTGTTGTCTTGCCGGAGCCAGGGCCGGCTGTTACGCAGGCGTCGAGCTTTCGGTACTCGATGGCGCTGTGCTGGTCTTTGGTGAAGTTAACCGGCACTGCTGCCTCCGCCGGCGGCCCTTTCGATTTCGACCAGCGTTTCGACGCGGCACGTGTCACTGAATTCGCACCAGCGGCACTGCTCGGTCTCTTCGGGATGCGCATGGACGGCTCCCGCAAGAAAACCGGAGAGACGCTCGATGGTGCGGGCTTTGGCGTCGTTGGCCCAGTTGTCGGGCATGGGCTCCAGCGGAACATCGGCGCCGGGAATCTTGCCCCAGCCATACCGCTGGTCGTCGCGAACTGCCCAGTAGAGCATCGCGACGGGGTTGAGATGCAGGTTCTCACGCACGGCCAGTGCGTATAGAGGTCCCTGCAGGCGAGTCCTGCTGGCTACCAGTTTTTGTACGTTCGCCGTCTTGCTGCTCTTGTAATCGACAATGACGCAGTCATTGTTGCCGAATGTGTCGAGCCGATCGATCCGGCAACGCACTTTGATCGGTCCGGGGAATTCAATTTCGAGCGGGAGTTCCACCTGCGAGGAATCCGGTGTCCACAGATCGTTGGCGCTGACGCGCCGGGCGATTTCGCGAAACTGAATGCGTTCGACTTCCAGTTTGTAGCCGGCAGGGAGATGGTCCGTGCGGCACGTCTCGTCAAACACGGCCTCGAACACTTCGACGAAGTCACGGGTTTTATCGGCCAGCCAGCGTTCCAGCGCGACATGCAGAATGGAACCGGTGACGCGGGGCGTCAGGCGCTCGCCCGGACGCTCGGGAGCCGCTTTCAATGCCAGCGTTCTGCCGCTGAAGAATCTGAATCGACATTGGGCGAGATCTTCGAGCGCGGTCAGACTGATGCTCTGGTGCAGACGCGCCATTTCGGCATGCAGGGCAGGAGTGTCGACGCTGCCCGCTCTGACCGGTTCACCCGTCAGGGCCTGCGGTACAGGTCGGCAGAGAGGCGCCGATTCGGCTTGCCGATCGAAATCCACGAGGCGGGAACGCTGCACGGACTTCCCCGAAGCATCGTGCCTGGGGTAGCTGAGGACCAGCGAATCGGAGGCACGCGTGCATAGCGATTCGAACAGCCAGCGTTCGTCCTGCTCGTAGTCGGCTGCTTTGCGAAGCGGGACGCCCGCCGTGCGAAGCCGGTCGATATCGTTTTCCGGAAAGAGCAAATTCGGAGAATGCTGCCGGGGGAAGTCGCGATCCGTCATGCCGCAGACGAAGAGAGCCGCAACATCCCACTGACGAGCTTCGTAAACACTCATCACGTGGACCACATTGGCGCGATCTTCCGCGGGATGAATGACGGCTGCATCGACAGCGATCGAAGCCGCGCACCAGAAATTTTCCAGCGAGACGGGCTGCTCCGGTAAGGCGGTAATTGAGGAAACGGCGTCCAGCCACGAGCGCACCGCGGCTACATGGCTGCGGGCGGACTGGAGACTCACGGCGTCACGAGCGGTATCGAGAGTTCCGGGGCGATACAGGTTTGTCGCAAGGGCGTCGAACCGTTTCAGCCACTCCGCGGGCTTCAGCAGACTGGTTTTCCACGCGTCAATCTTCAGGCACGCGGCGATGTCTTCCCGCAGCCAGCCATCTTCGCAGAGTGCCAGGAGGTCCGCGACGCCGCGTCCGGGCATGGCTTCGCGTACCGCGAAATCGAACCGGTCGAAGGCCGCACTCGTCCCCCAGCGTGGATGTGCCCGCAACGTCGTGAGAGTGGTTTCGAAGTCCCAGCCAGCCAGCACGGCGGAGATCAGTCCGCCGAGGAAGACGGCCGCCGGTTGTTTTCCCAGCGGGCTGCTGAAATAAAAACGCGCGGGAATACCGAAGCGGCTGAAGGTTCCTTTGAGCAGAGGGACCCAGGTCGCCGCTTCGCGTACAGCGACTGCGAGCCGACGAAAAGCGGTTCCCTGCTCCTCGAGGGCGATGATGCGACGGGCGATTTCATCCGCTTCGCGTTCGAGAGTCCGGGCCTCGACCAGAATTGTCCTTGGCTTGCGCGATTTGCCGGGCAGGAGGCGATCTTTCGCGCCGAGGCTGACGGCGAATCGGTAGATTTCTTCTGTAGCCTTGGAGTCCGTGATGGCCAGCGTCACGTTGCAGGTTTTCGACAACTCGCGAAGAAACGCATACTCGATCGGGCTGAAGTTGAGAAATCCGTCGAGCCAGATGCGGGCGGGCTGCGTGTTGGCGGCCGTGGCGCGAATCAGATCCCCACGCAAGTGATAGCCGCATTGCCGCACAGCGTCGCGGACGGTGCGCCACAATTTCTCGAATGGTTTCGCATGCGGGCCGAGCTTGCGGACGGAAGCCAGTTTGTCGGGAGTGCAGCCGGCGTTCTCAAAAAGCTCGATGGTGTCGACTATGACAGCGGCCATGCCTTCGGTGCCGGCAACGGAAGCGAATTCGGGGAATTTCATCCGATCAAGCGCATCGCGCACGAGGACGCGAAGCAATCCGTCCGGGATCTGTTTAGGTTCGTTTGGCAGAGCGGCTGCGCGTTCGCGAATGAACCGGTTCAGGGATACGACCGAACGCGGCGAGAACACGATCCTGTCACGCGCCAGCTCGTGCTGGAAATGGCGAACGAGGGTTGCAGTCGGAACGACTATTCGGAGGTTGGCGGCATCGGAACGAAGAGTGTCTTTGAACTCGCGGAATACCAACGCGGTCTTGCCGCTGCCGGGTGCGCCTCGGATCAGTTTCATGGGGGAACGGTGGGGCGAATAAAGAGAGAAGCCGATGCCAGCTATTACAGTAGCACCGCTTATGCTGAAACTATGCGGACGACATTGGATATTGATGACGACCTTCTCCTGACAGTCAGGGAGATCGCGCGACAGCGAGAGACGATGGCCGGGGAGGTTGTTTGCCGTCTTTTGCGCGAGTCTTGGTGGGCAAAGAGTCTGAAAGGACGGTACCGTAACGGCCTTCCATTGCTGCCTCGGAGGCCTAACGGTCCTGTTGTTAATTTGGAGTTGATCAGCCAGCTCCGCGATGAAGACGCGTGATGAAATTCGAGGTGCGGAACATTACCCGAGGCACGTCGATCGGGGGTGCCATCAATGCCGCTGAGAGCAGTGCGCAGCGAAGGACGGGTCTTCTCAAACACGACAAGCTGGATGAGGGCGCCGGGCTCTGGATCGTTCCCTGCGAAGCGGTCCACACATTCTTCATGAAATTTGCGCTCGACCTGATCTATCTGGATCGTAAGCACCGGGTACGTGGAATAGTTCGGGCGCTGCGGCCGTGGCGCCTCTCGATGTGCTTTCCCGCGCATTCCGTGCTGGAACTGCCAACGGGTACGATTGATCGCACAAATACCCAAAAAGGCGATCAACTGGAACTGATAAAAGTGTGACGCGGCTGGCAGCCGCATGTCCGCCTGCTATCGCTCGTCGCCCGAATTGCGGGGATCGATGTGGCCAACGGTCTTCAGCAGGAAGTAGAGGCGCTCGACCTCTTCTTCATCTTCCGGACGCAGCACGCGGTAGCGAGGCGCATTCAACTGTTTCGATTCGCCGGAGCCAAGCATCTCACCCCAATATTGGCGATAGGGAATGCCGTCGATCATCGCATTTGTCGACATCTGGCGCAGGGTCCTCAACAAGTGTTTGCAGCAATCCACTTCGCCGGGGTAAACCAGAATGACCGTATCGTCGTCGTAGAGGGAAAGCTTCACAACCAGCGGTGAGATCCAACCGGTCCGATCAACACGCCGCACGTCCTGCCAGGCAATGATCTTTTTGCCGATTTCCAAGTGTGCGTCAAAGACCTTGATCGCCGGTCGAAAAGCCAGCGTCAGCAGCATTGCCGCAGTCAGAAAAAACAGCAGGGCGGGACAGAACGCCGGACTCCAGGAAAGACCCAGCCAACCGGAAAATCCGGCAAGCGCCAACGCCACAATTCCGAACGATACATAGTGGCGGGCGGGGACGTACCGGCTCATTACTTCGCTCCGACTTTAAGGGTACTCCGAAGCCATGTTCAGGTCAACGGCGCCGAGTCGGTATGCCGACTCGGCGCCAAGATAGTCAAGGCTGCGATTGGCGCTGCCGACCCTGTCGCAGATAAAAAATCCCACGCAGACTGTAGTCGATTCCGCTGACGGCGGCGAGGATCACGACGCCTCCCAGCAGCGCTGTGGAAATCCCGAGGAACCATGCGCTGTCATACGCGCGCGCGCCCATCACCGCGACGGCCGCCATGATCTGAAAGAAGGTACTGGCTTTACCCCAAAGACTTGGCTGAAGATTCCGAAATCCCGTAAACCGGAGCGCCACACCGGAAAGTAACAAAATCCACAGGTCGCGCGCGAAAATCAACAGCACAATCCACAGGGGGACGGCTTTGCCCAGCGCCAGCCCGATGTAGACAGAGGTCAGGAGGATCTTGTCCGCAATGGGATCGAAATACTGCCCGACTTTCGACTGTCCGCCGAACCGGCGGGCGAGCAGGCCATCGAGGATATCGGTAATCGCCGCGCCCCCGAACATCCAGCCGCCGATCAGGTATTGCCCCCGGGCGAGTTCCAGCAGAATGAACGGCGTCATGATGATCCGCACCAAAGTCAGCAGATTCGGAATCGTCAGCCACATGCCGGAACACTTATGATACGGTGCATGGACCCGATTCAATCGCTACGGAAAGAACTGGATCGACTGCTCTCAGGCAAAGGCGCTCATGCCGATTTCGACGCTGCGGTCGCCGATTTTCCCGCCAAACTGCGTGGAGCAAAGCCGGAGGGCTCTCCGCACAGCGCCTGGGAACTGCTGGAGCATATTCGCATCGCTCAATGGGACATGCTGGAATTCAGCCGCGATCCGAAACACGTTTCGCCGGACTGGCCGGGCGGATACTGGCCGGATCAATCGGAGCCTGAGAGCGAAGCTGCATGGGACAAGAGCGTGAAAGCGGTTCATCGCGATCTCGCGGCCATGAGAAAGCTGGTCTCCGACCCGAAGTCGGATCTCTTCACGCCGATGGCGCACGGCGACGGCCAAACTTTGTTGCGCGAAGCGATGCAGATGGCGGACCACAACGCTTACCACGTTGGGGAACTGATTTTTCTGCGCCGTGTGATGGGAATCTGGAAATAGGCGGGAATCCGGAAATAACAGTCGGCGTCAGTTGATTTTTTAGGCGCCCTGGCGATGCAGAGCGTCGACTGCAGCCTTCATATCGAGCAGCATTTTGTCGACGGCGTCCTTCGTGCGTTTGCTTCCCCACCACGCGAAGCCGGTCGGGATGGGGCGCGAAAGGGTCATGCTGTCCAACTCGACGTCGACACCGCCGTTGTTCTCACGGACAAACCAGAATGTCCGGGTGCGCCACAGAAAACCATGGTCGTCGCCTTCCGGATAGTAGCCCTTCCGCACGTCTTTCGGATCCTGCCACTCCTTGACGCTGACGGTGGAGGACAGCGATGCCCAGTGATGCGAATCATACAAACGGTAGTGCGTGTCATAAACGCAGTCGTAGGAAACGCCGATCCAAAGCGTGGACTGAATCAGGGAAAGGTGTGAGGTGTAATGCTCGTCCTCGGGGGTACTGTCCGGATTCATGACTCCGCTTCCCCTGCCGACATCGGGTTTGAAGTATTTCGGATAGGTTGCGTAGTCCTGCATAATGTGCCGGACATCGGCAATCGTGCCGCCCGCTATATGAATCACGCCGGAATAATGGTGAATGCTGCCGCCGGCGATATCGGTGTTTTCCCGCGCCTGCAGCACCGGCTTGCCGTTGCCAAAGACGCCGTTGCGTGTGCAACAGGGATCGCTGTCGATCCACATTTTCCCGGTCTCGGCATATGGAGTGGCGACATTTTTCTCAAATTGCGCGACGTAAGTCTCGAACGTCTGCAAAGCAGCCGAATCGAGATGGAACGTGGGCATGATTGAGGCGTGCAGCGGGGCACAAAGCGCGACGGCCGCGAGAAAGGCCGCGGCGAAAGAAAGACTCATTCTTTTCACTATACCGGGCGAGGCATGGTGAGGCGAGGGATTTACTCAGCGGTACAGAGGTATGGTGAACTCATGAGGTTCAGTCACGGCTGGATGAGCGATACGCACCTTGGGTATATCTGGAAATCCACAGCCGGACTTCTCCGGAGCCGAAGCTCGGACAGGTTGCCGAGATGTATGACGCCATCGTGAAGTATTCCTGCGGGTGACGGCGCGGCGGCTTGGTCTGGAACTGATGAAAAAAGTATATGGCTGGGCCCGATCATTAGGGCGGTGTTCGATTTCGTTTTCCGTGCTCGATGAACTTGCGATCGCGTACGGCGCGCTTTGTACAGAGGAAATCGATCTGGTCGCGGATCTGGCGCCCGAACAGACGGAGTCGCTTGCCTCAAAGCTCAATAAGGATTTCTGCGCCGACGCGGGACAGATGCGCGACGCTATTCGCTTCGGACGGGCTTTCAATGCCATTCACTTCGTAACGGGTTTCAAGATCGACGTCTTTCCATTGCGGAAGGACGCCTTCCACGCAGGCGAACTGGCGCGATCCGAGAAGCGAGTGCGGGAAGTCGATCATACCGGCAGCGTGGAACTAACCCGCATTTCTCACGCTGAATAGGCAAAAGGCCGGCTTCTGTGGCATAACTGAGTTTCCACACAACAGTTAGCGCCAAAAAAGGACGGCCTTCGCTATGACAGAGTGTAACCAATCGAGTTTCGGATTTAAAGGGT
>DATAXN010000062.1:0-93012 GCA_036273015.1 Bryobacteraceae bacterium
GCCTGCTTACCGTAACTCGTACCTGCCGCATGCAGAATCGAGCCCCGTTGGATTACCTTGTCACCGCCATCCGATCACATCGCAGCGCGCTACCCGTGTCGTCGCTGCTCAAAGTATCCTCAACCAACTGAACTGTTACAATTTTTTAGTGAGATCTCTTACGCGCCTGACTCCATCGCGGCTTCGGTTTTCAGACTGGCGATATCTCGTCCGATAGTTGCGACCGCCAGAGTCCTTCCGCCCTGCTTATAAGAGACAGCGCAATCCTTCGCGTCATACTTGCCATCAACCAGACTTCCCTCAATCTCGACAGCGTCCCATTTGTCGGCGTGCCCGACGTATTTGATCGAAACGCCAAACTGCCGTGTCCAGAAGAAAGGCGCCGCTTCGAAGCGCTCCCGTTTCCCGAGTATGTTCTTTGCGGCAACCTGTCCCTGCCGTTCCGCAACCACCCAGTGCTCGACTCGAATGGACTCGCCGGAACGAGCATCGGGCCAACGCGCAATATCGCCGGCTGCGAAGATTCCCGGAACGCTCGTTTCGAGATATTCGTTCACGACAACGCCGCGATCGATTTTCAGTCCGGCCTGCTCGGCCAACTCGAGAGACGGGCGCACGCCCACGCCAAGCACGAAGAAATCGGCCTCGACTGTCGAGCCTTTGCTCAGTGTCGCTTTGTTTCCGTCGATGCGTGTAATCGTCTCGCCCAAATGGAACACGACGCCGTGAGATTCATGAAGGCCCCGTATCAGTCCGCCTATCTCCGAACCCAGGATACGCTCCAGCGGTTGATTTTCGGGTGATACGACATGCACCGTCAAGCCGCGCTCGCGCAGAGAGGCTGCTACTTCCAAGCCAATGAAACTCGCGCCCAGCACAACCACTTGCTTCGCCGATGCGGCTTTCTCAATCAGAATGCGACTGTCCGCATAGGTTCGCAGGTAATGAACCTGAGAATCGGAAGCGCCTTCCAACCGCAGCCGGACGGGATCGGCGCCGGTAGCCAGTAAGAGCGCACCGAAATCGTACGTTCTGCCGTCCGCCAGATGAATGCGCTTCGCCGCGGTGTCGATCCGTGACACGCGCGATTTGAGAACAAGGTCGATGTGCCGATCCGTGTAGTATTCGGGCGGCCGCAGAGGCATGTATTCTTCCGGCGCTTCTCCCGAAAGGAATTCCTTCGAAGCATTCGGACGGTCATAAGGGGCGGATTCATCCGCGCTGACGATCGTCACCGGCCCCTCGTAGCCTTCGCGGCGCAGCATGTCCGCCGCAGCCATTCCGGCGGCGCCGCCTCCAACGATCACAATTGACGCCGGCGGCTTCCGCGGCGAAGAAGCGATGTGCCGGGGCGCGGGCGGAGGCAACTTCTCCCGCACAAATACGGTATCGCCGACCTTATCGACACGCCAGCATGCAATGGGGTCGAATGCAGGCGCACGCAGCGCTTCTCCGGTGCGGATACTGAAGCACGCATGATGCAGCGGGCAGTGTAATTCGTCGCCCTTGAGGAGACCTTCCGCAAGCGGTCCGCCGTAGTGCGTACAAGAAGCGCCCACAGCGAAGAATTCGTTGCCCCGGCGCACCAGGATCGCATCTTCCTCGCCCACTTTTCCCTGAATCATGCCGCCTTCGGCAAGCCGGGTGAGCGGAAGACCTTTGGAGAAATCGGCGGAATTGCTCATGTCAGGATCGTCCCGACTGCTCAGGCGAAAAACCCGGTCAGCGCACTTCCATTATGCGGGCAGTTGCGCACTCTTCCGCGACTTTCAGGAAGTTCAGTGCTTTTGCATTGCCGACAATGTATGGATTCGGACTGCCAGGCGCGCGCGTGGCAAGCATGGGCAGATTGATTTTGGACCGATCCCAATCCGTGTGGTTGGCCAGGATGACATCCGCTCCGGCCTGCTTCACGATGTTGGCGAATCGCCGATCCGACCTTATATAGGTGCGGACAGCTTCCAGGTCCGTATTGAGTCCCACTCCGCCCCAGAGAGCGGCGATGTGCGGCGTCCCGTTGTCCTTCACGGGAAAGATAGTCGAGATCGTGCCAGGCGTATGGCCGGGAGTAATGTAGAGCGTAATCGTGGTATCGCCGAGCGTGAGCTTCTGGCCGTCCGTGGCTTCCATATCGCGCTTCGGCTTCGTGCCGTTGGTTCTCTTGTCGAGCACGTCCCAGTCCGCAGGCGACATAATGACGCGGGTACCGTAATGCTCCTGCAGGAATCTCGCGCCTCCATCGTGATCGGGGTGCGCATGACTGACGACGGCGTATTTGATGTTGGCCGGGTCCAGGCCGAGCTTCTTCATCCCGTCGGCGACCTCATCTTCGATCGAGTAATCGAAGATGGTGTCGAGAACGATGATGCCCTGAGACGTCGTGATCGCCCACACGGCATATTCCGACTGGCCGAAAAAGTAAAGGTTGTCAAAAACCCTCACCGGTTCGACGTGCCAGGTTGACCGGTCCGGCGGCCCCTGCGGCCCACGTCCACGTGCACCGCCACGTCCGGCGCCTCGACCCACTGCGGCGGGCGCCGCTCCGGGGATCGGGCGTTGACCTCCCGGGCCAGGTCCGTAGCACTGAAAGTTGAACAGATTCTGGAAATCGTCGCCTGCCGCGGCCTTCGCGGCAGCGATATGGGCATCGGAAGTATCGTTTGCAAGATCGTTTGCGGCATTGTTTGCGGCATTGTTGGCAACCTGCGCCGCAAGAGTGGAAACGGCCAGCATCAGGCCAAGCGGGAGCCTCATGAACCTCCTTACAGTCTTACAGTTCCGCTAAACTAAAGTCCGAGTCTACATGATATGATCCCGATTTCGGGGCGAGGATTTTCAATGATGAAACAGATTCCGGCATGGGGTGGAATGAGCATCGGCATCGGGCTGATGCTGTGCGCGACAACCGGACCCGCCACCGCGCAGCAACCGCAAAAACCGCCGCAGCAAGCCTCCCAACAAGCAGCGAAAAGCCCTTCCCAGACCGCCCGAAAGGCAGCGACGGGCAAAGCGTGGACGCCGCCGAAAACCCCGTGGGGAGAGCCCGATCTCCAGGGTATCTGGCCCCTCAACCATCTGATTGCCACACCCTTCCAGCGGCCCGAGAAATTCGGCGACCGCCGATTCCTGACCGAGGATGAATACGCCACCGCGCAGAAGAATGCCGACAACCGCAACAAGCGCTTCGAGTCCGGTGCGATCCCCCAGGCGGATTCGGGCAGCGCGGTAATGAAACAGACTTCCCTGCTGGTGGAACCGGCAAACGGACGCTTCCCCGCCCTGACGCCGAAAGGCAAAGAAATGTATGCGTCCATGCACGGCAGTTACAAGCCTGGCCAGACGATATTCGACAGTCCCGCCGACTTCGACGAATGGGACCGCTGCATCACGCGCGGCTTGCCCGTTTCGATGGAACCCCGCAACTACAACAACGGCATTCGGATTATGCAGTCACCGGGCTATGTGATGATCGTGCTGGAAATGGCACACGAGGTCCGCGTCATTCCGACGGACGGACGCCCGGCGCTCGACAATTCCATCAAGGAGTGGTTAGGCGAGTCGCGCGGCCACTGGGAAGGCAACACGCTCGTTGTCGTGACCACGAACTTCAACGGCAAGGGCGACCTCACGAATGCCGGTGTTCCCGGTTCCCCGCCGCTGAATCCGGCCTCGGAGAGTCTGCGGATCACCGAGCGCTTCACGCGCACCGACCCGGACACCATCGACTTTCAAATGCATGTCGAGGATCCGGACGTCATCGTGAGTCCATTCACTGTTGCATATCCAATGAAGCTGGATAACAAATATCGGATGTACGAATACGCCTGCCATGAGGGGAACATGGCCATTCGCGGCTATATCGAGAATTCGCGCTTCGAGCGGGCACACCCCAAGCCGCCGGGACAGACGCCCGGCCGCGGACGGGGTCAGGCGCCCAACCGTTAAAGCATTACGGACATGCGGCTACGAGCCGCGTTCTTATGTAACCGTCTCATGTAACCGGGCAACGCGCCTGGTAGGCGCATGTCCAAAAAGCGGGCTATTTGTCTTTCTCGGGCGTTTCGGTATTCGAAGAGCCGCCGAGATTCATCTTCCGGCCGTCCGGAAATTCGATATCCCGCGAGCTCGCGCGGAAAGCGCCGTCTTTGGCCTGAAATGCGATGACCTTGATTCTTGTTCCGGCAGGCAGCGAATTCCGGTTCCAGCCGAGACGCAGCAACACTGAGGGCGAACCGCCTTCGATCTTCCATCGCTCGGTGGTTCCGTCCGGTTTCGGCACATCGATTGTCAGCCAGGAATGGGGATTCACCCATTCCATCTGGACGACTTTGCCCTCGAGCGTGACCTGCTTCGTCGCATCGAACTCCGCCGAAAACGAATGATGCGCGGCGAGAGGCAACGCCGCGGCAACCAGCATGCCGGCGCCCGCTAAAACCTTCAGCAATCTGCTGTGCATTTCGTCTGACTCCTTATTCGATCTTATAAGATTCCTGGCTGTACCCCGCCTTCACTGCTTCGGCTGCAGCAGATCGTGATAAAGCAGCTGATCCGCGTACGGAACGCACTTGTGCTCCAGCAACTGCACATTGTTATCGATCAGCCGATATAACGGCATCTCGATCGTCCACGGCTTTGAGAATGTCTGCGGATCTTCCATGGTGGCTTCGTACCAGATGTGGTTGGCGTCCAGGAGGCGGAAGCGTTCGGTAACTTTCAGTTGATTAGTGGCAAAGTTTCCGGCGCGGTCCAGCCACGACTGGCCGTTTTGCGATGTGGTGGTGACCACCAGAACGTTGCCTTCCCAGGTTCCGTTCGACTTGCCCATCCACGAATCGACCGGGAGGTCGGAATGGTCCTTCATATAAATGATTCTGTTCGTAGCCGCGAACGGATAGACCATCAGGAGATCGCCGTTGCCTTCAGAAATCTGGAACGGCATATTCTGATACGTGACTCGTGGCACGCCGAGCATGTAGCATTTCGCTTCCGGGTCGGCCTCGGGCCATTTCGAGCGGTTGTCATTTCGCTTCTGCTGTGCGGCCGGCAGGTAGGGGATTGTGCCGCCTCCCTTGAGGACGCTCTGTCCCGCCGGAATGACGCCGATCGCGCCGAGTTGCCCGAACTCTTTGCTGAACCCTTCAATGGAATGGCCTTCCAGATTCCAATAGGCGGTGTTCAAAGCCTGCCAGATCCCATTTAAGTTTGGATGGCCGGAAACGGTCGCCGGACGATCCAGCTTTTGCGCCTGCGCGGCGCCGGCGGCGAATATCGTTGCCGCGGCAACGATGCGTACAAATCGATTGTGCAATCTAAGCCCCACGACTATGAGATTCTAACGTACTGGGGTGGGCGGTTCCGGAAGAAGCCCGGGCAAAAGATGTTGAGGGCGCTGGCCAGGCCGCATCGGGAGAGTGTCGTCAATAATACTGGTGCAGAATCTCCGCGACGATGAGCGAGCCAGAGGACAGGCACTGCCTGGACCAGTTTGCACCCGAAGGCATCGAGGCCAGGACCGTGTTTGTCATTTTGGCGCACGAGATGTGAGTCCAGGAGTCGTCGTCGGCTGCAGGAAACAGTTCCATTCCTGTGGGAATGCAATTAAGCGCCAAAAGCGCCTGCATCACCTCACGCCGCTCCTCGTGCAGATCCTCGTATGTAGAGCTGACGAATACCTGATAGCGTTTTTGCATAGATTCGGCCCGCTCACTCGGCTTATGAGCCTCGCAGATTCGATTCTACTCGGGGCGAACTTAAGCATTGACTAAGCCGAACGGCCGCATCGACCCCAACAACCCGTTCACAATGTACCTGGATAGCGCAGGCGATCTCGGGCGGTTGCCCGGTGGCCAGATATAGTAGAAGGCAGGCAGACGATGGCTACGACTCAACGCAACTCGGAAGTAACGGAATTTCCGCCGCCCGCCCGCTTGATGTCGATTTCAGTGCATGCGGGCGAGGTCTTCGCGAACCAGGAGAAGGCGGCGCTGCACTGGCTCCGTTCGCCGAACCCATCGCTTGAGGGCAAAACTCCTCTTGAGGCCGCGCAGACCGACCAGGGTTATCAGGAAGTGGAAGACGTCCTCGTGAGAATCGAACACGGCGTCCTTGGCTGATGCTTGTTTACCGGCTTTGCCGCGCATCCTATCCACCCTATGATGGCGAGGGTGCAAGACGGGCCGGCGGGCGCTGGAATTCCAAAGGCGCGCGCGTGATTTACATGAGCGAAAACCGCTCATTAGCCGTTCTCGATATTCTGGTGCATTTGTCCGACGTACTACCCGACAAGTATGTGCTCGGCTCAGCCGATCTCCCGGATGATGTCCCGCCCGAGATTTTGACCGAGAAGGAATTGCCGGAGAGTTGGGCAACGGCGGTCGTCGGAGAACAACACACGACGCGGCAACTGGGTGATGAGTGGCTTCGGCGTGGAAACGCCGCCGTGCTGTCGGTTCCTTCAGTGACGTCTGGTGAACGAAACTTGCTGCTGAACCCGGAACATCCACAATTTCGCCAGATCACATGAACGTTTCAGTAATCTTTTCGATGCCGGACCGGAGCGGCTCAACGCTTATGGTGTGCTCTGTTCGCTTCACTAATCATTAATGGCGCGGGCACTGTACGCCAAAATCGCCAGACGCGCAAACGACAATGTGTACTTTAGAGTTCAATCGTAATAAACTGAGCAAAATTCGTACTTTCGATCTTCAATGACCATTCCGCCTGTGATCCCTGTCGATACTAACTGCGAGCGTTCTTCAAAGACTACGTCCGGCGAGCTTTTTGACGGATTCTTTACGTCCGGAAGGACTTGGGGTTACGACAAAAATGCCATTCTGGATGTCCGGGGACGGCGGTTGTTCGGCATGATGAGCCTGGCTTGCCAGGAGGATTGCTACCCCTACCAGGTACCGCTGGAAAGCCGCACCGGACCATGGGTGCAGGCCGAAGGACGCCGGATGCTGATGCTGTCGTCGTACGACTATCTCAGCCTGGTCGGAGACCAGAGGATTGAGGCAGCGGCGATTGCGGCCATCCGCCGGTTCGGAAGCGCCAGCGGCGGCGCGCGCCTGCTCACCGGCACCAACGTGCTGCACCTCCAGATCGAAAAGGATCTGGCTGCGTTTAAGGGCACCGATGCCGCGTTGACCTTTAGTTCCGGCTATAACGCGAACCTGGGGGTAATTTCCGGTCTGTTCACGCCGCAGGATCGCGTGATTCTCGATTCGCTCTCGCACCGGAGCCTCGTGGATGCCTGCCGCCTGGCCGGGGTACAGTTGCAGCGGTACCGGCACAACGATCTCGATTCCCTACGCGGGGAGCTCCGATCCGGAACGGGCAACCGCACGCTGATCGTAGCCGATGGCGTGTTCTCGATGGACGGCGACATTTGCCCGCTGCCGGACCTGATCCAGATCAAACGCGACTTCGGGTGCCTGCTGATGATCGACGATGCCCATGCGATCGGCGTCCTCGGCGAGACCGGCCACGGTACCGACGAACATTACGGATGCCGGACCAGCGACGTGGATCTCTGGACCGGATCGCTCGCCAAGAGCATCCCTTCGACAGGCGGGTTCATCGCCATGTCGGAGGAGGTCGCGGTATACCTGCAGCATTCCGCATCACCGTACATTTTCTCCGCCGCGCTCTGCCCGGCTTCCTCCGGAGCGATCCGGGAGGGACTGGCGATCCTTAATGCCGAACCGCAACTGGTCGCGCGGCTTCGCGACCGCGCCAATTACCTGCGCGCGGGGCTGCAGGACCTGGGTTACGATACAGGGTCCTCGAAGACCCCGATCATTCCCGTAATCATGAAGGACGAGGAAGCGGCGCTACGTCTTTCGCGGGCGCTGCGCGATCACAACATCCTCGTTTCGCCCGTCGTGTTCCCGGCGGTCGCTCTGGGGACAGCCCGGCTGCGCATCTGCGTGAACGCGGGCCACACGATCGCGGATCTCGATCACACGCTGGACGCTTTCCGCAAGCTGCGGAAGTAGCATGATCTCCAGGTCCGTGCGACGGCTGGCGTGGGCGCAGAGGATTGCGGCGGCACTGGTGGCGCTTTTCTGGATTTCTTTCGTTCTCGATTTCAGGGAACTTCCCGCGGCAATGGTGGATTTCGAATGGTCCTTCATCGCGCCGGATCTCCTGTGGATCGTCGCACCGTTTCTCGTTGCGAGCCACTGGCTTCTGACAGGCAATCGAAAGGGGCGAGCAGCCACGGCTGTAGCAGGAGGAGCTATCTTTTACCTTGGCCTGCTCGACGTGGCATACAACGTACGGCATGGCCAATACGCGACGAGCCGCGGCTTTCTCGACGCCGCTGTTAACATTGCCTGCCTGGTGTTCGGCGCCGTGAATATCCGGTTCGGATTGCGGGATGAGTAGATCCCGGAAAAGCGGCTCCCGAGGCCCCGCGTCCGGATTTCGTGGGCGACGTCAAGGCGACGGCACCGCAGATACGGCCACCTTCCCGCAGGGCAACCAGGAACTCAGCTGGGAAGCATTCACTTACCGACGAAATGCCCGACGTCCCGATTGTTCTCTTCGCAGATGTATTCGATCAACTCGTCGTCAGGCTGCAGAACCGCACCCTCTGTGACTGTCCATGGCTTCGTGTAAGCCTTCGGGTCGTCTACGGTGATCTGCACATCCAAGTGGCCGGAGTCTTTGCGGTGGAAGCGCTCGGTTACCTTCAGGGCGTCCGTCACCGGGTGGCCGTTGGTGTCCAGCCAAGCCTTACCATTGCTTCCGGAGGTCTCGACCACCAGCGTGTCGCCATCCCAGTGGCCGACTGAATATCCCTGCCACGTGGGATTGGGATCGGCCGGAAGAGGACGTCCGTCCATGAAAATCTGCCGATAGATGGTGCGCGACTCATAAAGGATCACAATCAGCCCGGGCGTTTGGACAATCTTCCAGGGGGAAGTGACCGCATCCTTTTCAGGTATACCGGACGGCAGGCAGAAATTGTTCGGGTCGTCCTTGCCCGCGGTATCCATGTGTTGCTTATACGCAGCCGCAGCCCAAGGCTGGAAAGGCACTTCTTTGAGATCGGCGGCGATATTGATCAGGTATTTGAGCCCGGGAACGAGCCAGATCCCGCCCAGATCGGGCTTGCCATCCGCAAGTTTCGGCGCGGGCGCGGACAGATCCGCCTTGCCCTCCTTCGTGCGTGGTATCCCCGGGGTCTTGAGATTCAGCCATTGCGCGGAGGCCGAGGGGATCACGGACAAGACAGCAATTGCGCAGATCGAGAGTTGTTTTTTCATATTTCCTTGAACCAGGCAGCGTTTCTAGAAAAGCAGCTTCAGGGCAAATTGGATTTGCCGCGGCGCGTTTACGGTGCCGGTAATCTGGCCGGCAAGCGGATTGGGAATGGCATTGCCCGCAGTCCCGAGAGTAAACAGGCTCGGATTGGGCAGGTTGAAATCGGCATGGTTGAAAATATTGAAAGCTTCCACGCGGAATTGCGCGGTCAGCTTCTCAGTGACCCGGGTGTTCTTCATGACGGCAAAGTCCAGATTCCAAAAATCGGGACCGAGAAGGGTGTCTCTCCCGAGGTTGCCGAGTTCTCCGTTGGGCGGCGCGGTGAAGCAGGCCGTGTTAAACCAGTCGTTCACGTTTCCAAGAGTGGTATTCGTACAGCCGGCAGCCAGGTTGGGACGCCGGACGGAGAGATCGTCGATTCCGGTCTGGTCGTATCCGGTAATAACCGAGTAAGGAGCGCCGCTGAGAGCGCTGAAGACCGTGCTGATCTGCCAGCCGTCGGTGAGCTTGTTCTTATGGAAAGGCACGATATAGACGGCGCTGGCCACGAAGCTCTGTCCCCTGTTGAACCCGGAGAGACCGCGGTCGCTCGCCGCGTTATACGGGTTCGCAATGTCCTGACCGGCGCCTTCGAGGCTGGAGCTCGTCGAGCCATCGTCCATCGATTTCGACCAGGTGTAAGAAAGCTGCGCCTGCAGATTGTGGCTCAGCCGGCGATGCAGACCGGCCTGCAGGGAATTGTAGTTGGAGTGCCCCCACGGCTCCTTAAGCGAAATGTAGCTGTACGCCGGGTTCTGGCGCGGCAGCGGATTGATGGCCGGGCCGGATGAAACTGTGGGAGGCGCGAAGACACCGAAAATCTGATGGCCGTCCGGAGCGATCTGCGGAATCGGGGCATTGGAATCGTACGATTCCACAAGATGCACGCCTTCCGACCCCACATACCCGACGGTCAGAACATTGCCGCCGCCCAGTTCCCGCTGGATGTTGAGGTTGTACTGCATCACGTATGGGGTCGTGCCGAAATGATAATCGACTCCCTCCATCTCCGAAATCGTTGGCGGGGGAACGATTCCGCCGGTGGCGAATGGAATCGGATAAGTCGGCTGGATCTGAATGTTGATGGAATACGGCGGATTCAGCCAATAATTGCCGGCGTACAAACGAGACTGAATCACGTCGTGAAAAATTCCGAAGCCGGCGCGAATCGAAGTCTTGTGGTCCGCGAACGGGTCGTAAGCGAGGCCGATGCGGGGATCGAAATTCTTTGTGGACGGGTTGGACGCAAAGACGTTGCTCACAGGCACATAGGTTCCGAACGGCGCGTTGATGAGCGTAGTCATCGGATGGTTCACCTCGGTCGGATTGTTCTCCCAGTCATACCGCAAGCCGAGATTGAGCGTCAGCTTCGAGGTCACTTTCCAATCGTCCTGGACATAGGGCGTCAGGAATAAGCTGCGGAAATCCTTGTTGCCGTCGCTTTTCCCCACCGGCGGCCCGAGAAGAGTGCTGGCCTTGCCCGCCAGGAAACTGCTCAGGCTGGCGAACGACCAGGTGCCGCCGAGAAACAGGGACTGGCTGGTATTGTCGTCGATTCTATCCACCGAGAAGCCGAACTTGATGTTGTGAGATCCGTGCGTCCACAGGACATCGTCGGCTTCGGTGAACTTGTTCGTGTAGAAGTTATCCGGAAGAAAGCCGTTGCCGCCGATTCCGGTCAGGCCGCCGATATCAACCGTGCCGGGCACAGGTCGTCCCGGAAAGAAGTCGAGCGCCGGAGTGCTGCTGGTCAGACTCTGAGCTTCGATCGGACGCACAAAGCTGAAGCGCGCCTCGTTGATAAGGGTTGACGAAACCAGACGGGTCCATTGCGCCGTGATGTATTGGTTGCGCGTGATGTCGGTCTCCGCCCAGAGCGGGATGGCGGAGCCGCCAAAAGGATTCGCGTAGCCAGCTCTGTCGGAAACATACCGCACAAAGAAGGAGTCTTTGGGCGAGTAGTTGTAATCCAGACGCCCGAGAGCATAGTTCTCGTTGCCCACCTGATTGGCGACTTCGGTCAGCTGCCCGGTTCCGGTGGGTTGTCCGGTGGCGGTCAAAACTTCAGTGGTCGGCAACGGGAACAGCGCTAACGTCGATGCCACCGCCGGGCTGACTCCCACATTGCCGGTGGGCAGAATGCCCGAGTGGGCGTTGGCATCCGGAACGGTGGCAATAGCGCTGACTCCCTGGCTTTGCCGCAAAGCTTCGTCATTCAGAAAAAAGAATAATTTGTCCTTTTTGATGGGTCCGCCGAGGGTGCCGCCGAACTGGTTTCTGCGGAATTCGGGCGGGCCGCCTCCCGGGTTGGACGTATCGAAGAAATTGCGCGCGTCGAGCGCGCTGTTGCGCAAAAATTCATAGGCCGAACCGTGAAACGCGTTGGTTCCGGATTTGCTGATCGCGTTCACCACGGCGCCGTTGCCTCCGAACTGCGCGCTGTAGGTGTTCGTCAGCGTCTGGAACTCCGCGATCCCGTCGATTCCCAGGGAGGTGCCGAGCGCGCCCGACCCCGTCCCGTGTTGGAAAAAGTCGGCGGTGTTGGCATTGTCGAGCAGAAACAACTGTCCTTCGGGGCGGGACCCGCTCACCGAATAGTTTTGCTGCGTTCCGTAGAACGCGCCGAAAACGCCGGTGGTGCCGGGGACCGGCGTGACGCCGGGAATCAGGGTCAGCAGCGACTCATAATTCCGCCCGTTCAACGGCAGTTCGCGCATCTGCGTCGGCTCCACCACATTTCCGACGGAGGCGGAACTGGTCTCCACCTGCGAAACCTGACCCTCCACGGTGACGGTCTGCTGCGACTGTCCGACGGGCAGAGAGAAATCAACCACACTTTGGGTGCCCACGGTAAGCGTGATTCCCGTACGGACAACATTCTGGAAACCCGATGCAGCGGCCTGGACCTGGTAGTCGCCGACAGGGAGTTCGGGTACGCTGTACCGTCCCTGCGCATCGGTTGAGGTGGTTTGCGTGACGCTGGTCCCGCTGTTTTTCACATCTACTCTGGCGCCGCTCAATGCCGCGCCGGAGGCATCGGTCACGGTACCCGAAATGGCCGCGGTGACCTGGGCATCGAGACCGGCCGCGCCGATCGCAAAAAAGAGGAGAATGCCGCTGAGGGCTGAAATGACACACTTCCGGCTGTTGCAGTTCGATTTCATTATGACCATCCAAAGACTAACGAGACTGGTGAAGAAGAATGTATATCCTCAGGATCACAAATGTCAAGCAGGGCCGTCGGGGGTCTGTAGGTTGTTGCAGTTATGGTGGGCGCGCAGGGACTCGAAGGCCGGACCCTCCTGCGTGCGAACTTCCGTTAGAAAGTCCCGCGCCGCTTCGTTGCTGCCGCTGTTTCTCCGTCAGTTAACGCTCGCACGTCGACCGGTTGGCGTTCGTGTCTCTTCCGCTCTTCATGCGGCCTGCCCCATCTTTGGGACGGCGTGGACTTGTGGGGCGGCGCGGCCGCAGCAGCGTTTGTATTTTTCTCCGGATTTGCAGGGGCATGGAGCGTTGCGCGCGATTTGCGATTGCGCAGGTTGCTGAGCCGGGACGGTTTGCACATTAGAAGCTGCTGTTTGCACTGTAGAAACCCCAGGCGTGGGCACGAAGAGAGCACGGCGCATCAGAGTTTTCGCGTCGGTAGCGGCGCTGCGGCGGCGGGCGTTCTCGTATGCGGTCCAGGCTTTATAGGCGCGGTCGTATTGGTTCTGCAGGCGGGATTCGTAGCGAAGCCAAGTGGTGTAGCTGCAGCCGGTTTCGGCGAGAGTTTCAATGGCACGAGATTCGCGATCGACGGGATCGGTGAGTTCGGGATGACGTTGGGCGACGGTTTCGAGATGGCGGGCGAGAGCGGAGGCGAAGTGTGAGCGGAGACGCCGGAGTCGCCATTCGGCGTCAGCCATTTCGCGCACGAGACGTTCGGTGGTGAGGTCGAAGGGGATGAAATGGGTGGAGAGTTCGTGGAGCAGAGCTTCGTATTGCGCCGGATCGTCAGACGGCAGCAGAACGGTGGAGGAGCGGAAGCCGTGCTCGAGGCGGTTGGAAGTGGCCATGGGTCGATGGGGGTCCTTTCGGCTCGGAGTGTAGCATCGAGGGGTCCGAGAGGCGGGGTGGGGTGAGCTGGTGAATTTGGCGTTAAGTTGAACGCTGTTATCGGGTTGAAAAATATTTTCGGGGCAGGTGAACGAGGATTGTCAGAGGGTGAGTTTTCGCAAATCGCTTTGCTGGAACGGTTTTGTACTTCTTCTGTTGGCCGCCATGACTATACAAAAAACCCGTCGAACTGCGGAAGTATCTTGGCAGTAACCAGCGTATAGAGTTCCGACAGCATCTCTACGTCGAGTGTGAGGCGCTCTGGAACGTCGCCGAAGGTAATTCGGGGTTTCGGATTTAGCAGCATTTCCGTCTTCGATAAATGAAGAGGCAATGTAACTTCTCCCCAGCCGTCCACATCCGGCTCGAACGAAATTCCGTCTGATTCCTTCAGCCCCGGAAAGTGACAGTCGAGCGCGTTCTCGTGAAAGGCGATTCGCCGATGCTTATCAATGATGTCAAGCATGTGCAGTTGCCAAATCTGACTGTTCCTGAACGCTTCGCCTGGCCCTTCGTGATATGGCTGGAGCGATTTGATAATGTTGGCGGCGTCAGTGTGCATCCCTCTGGTCTGACGCTCGAACTGTTTGTCGTCCTGTCGCTCTTGCACCGGCCACTGGACCGCCCGGCTGTCCGGAATCGCATTAGTAGCGAAAATGATCAGGGAATATACCGTGTGGTCCAACGATGACCTGAGAGCGTGCGCGAACTCCCCGGCGAGAATGGCCATTTTGTCGCCGGGGTCTTTCAGGAAAATTCGGATGACATGTTGGCCTCGGTCGGCATCGTTGGTTCGTGTGACGGCATACGGCTTGGAGTCGTAATATTTCTCCAGTTCGCACCGGTATGCCTCTAGATGCTCTAAGGCTCTCGCTGCCTTCAATCGTGCGTGCTGCAAACTCTGCATCTATTCACCGGAGGCACCCGTGAACTTCTCTTCGTACTCCGCATCAATTTCCTCGGCGATACGCTTCAACTCGACCATCTTACGTTCGGCGAAGTATCGGAAGATCTCAGCGGCCCGCTTGTCCGTCAACATGCCGGTGCCGTTGTAATAATTGGTCAGCTCACTCAGAGCATATTCGGTTTCATCGAGGTTGAAATGCAGATGGCCCGACTCGCTTAGGATGCCCCGTTTTTCAAGCGCGGCCTTGAAGTCGTTGAAATATCCGACAATCGTCTGCAGGCTTAATTGGCCGTACGGGCCCCTGCCATAATCCGGATTGTAGATTCCCTCGAACACTTTTTCGAACTGGTAGTGCATCGTCGGGTGGAAGATGCTGGCCAGCTTTTCTCCTTTGAAGGCGGCGCGGTGCTCCATTTCAATCCTCTCCAGATTCGCCTTGGTGCGGACGAGAATCCGAATCGCCAGCGCGCGGTTCTTTTCGATGAGTTCGAAAGTGTTAATGTCCACGAATGCGGTATCCGCGACGTTCGACGATCGCAACAGCGTGTAGTATTGTTTTCGCATCGAGTGCTGAACGATGGAATGGGATGTTTGCTCAGTAAAGGCACCATTGCCTTTTGCTTTCGTGCCCCCCTGTTTTGTCGGGTGACCAACCGTATCATGCCGAATCTGACGGATACTCATGGCCTCCGGTTCGCTGTCTATTTTGTAGTCAGTATTGCCTTCCAAGGCGTGGACCATGCTCCGAAGGGCATCCTGCTGGAGATACATTGCCTGAAGGAGGCCAAAGATAACGAGATATAGGGTGCTCTTGTCCTGCCAGTCCCCATTCTCGTAACTCACAATAGCTGACTCAGTATCCGACACGATATCCATGGCGCTAGTGAGCATGGACCAGCCGGGTTTGTTATTGATGAGGGGGTCGAGACGCCGGGGATGCTGGATAAACTCCCGCACGTACCGGAGCAGCTCCCAGACGCCCGCCGCTGATTCGGTAGGCATCTGTACTGATTATCGCCGCAAGTTAAAGGCGTAGAGCAGGCATTGCCCACGGGCGGGAATCGATGCCATTCCGTCATGATTTAGCCAGATAAACTAACACGACAATAGGTCCAACGCCTCGGCCGATTCATCAGAAGGCTATCTACCGCATAGATAGTCAGCGCTCCGACGCTTGCAGGATGTCGCCGACCGCCCAAGTACCAGACAGGGGATTTGGTCGTCGTTCACGATGTCGACAGCAAGCATCCAATACAAGCGCCCTCTCGATCCTGCACGAAGACTTCCGTCAACGCACACAACGGTTTTGATTCGTTGTTGAGCGACCCGAGACATAGGTAACATTTAAAGAACCTCAAGTACCGTCTGTCGAGGGTTTTATCATGTCGGAAACCAACCCCCGGAGAGCAACTCAATGAACCGCGGTCTGCAAGCGGCCACGGGATTCGCGATCGCTGCGGCAACCTGGGCGGCCGCTCAACCCGTCGGGCTGCCGCCGCTCCGAATCGCCGGCAACATGACCACGATCGAGTTGTCGCCGGTCGTCGTGGCCGCTAACTGACTCTATCGGGGGCCGGTCACTGTAATCAATGGCGGAATTCCCGAGCTCATGCGCGGCGAAGTCGATGCTGCCACCAACGCCGAGACGCAGCTTCTGCGCCGCTCGATCGACGATCCGAGCCTGCGGATCATCTTCACCGAAGCGGAGAGCTTTTACCGCATCGTGGCACGGCGGTCGGCGGGCATCAAATCCGTGGGCGATCTGCGCGGCCGGAAGATCGCCGTGGCGCCGAACACATCAGCCCACTACTACCTCGTCCGGTCACTCGCAGCCGCAGGCGTTGCCGAAGACGCCGTCACCGCCGTTCCCGTCACGCCCATCACCAAAATGTCCCGCATGCCGGCGAATCGCGAGGTGGATGCCGTGGCGATCCGGGAGCCGGAGTCGGAAAATTCCGCAGCGGTGTTGGGGGCGGACGCGATTGTCTTCCAGGATCGACGCCTGTACCGTGAGCTGTTCAATCTGCATACGTCAACGAAGGTGCTGAGCAATCCGGAGAAGCGCCGGGCGCTCGTCGAATTCCTCAGGGCTTTGATCAAGGCATCGGCCGGGCTCAGAGAACGTCCCCGGGAGTACCGGCCCCTGTTGTCGTCAAAATTGAATTATTCCGAAGCCGTGATTTCGAAAAGCTTGCCGCAGCTTCGCTATGCGGGATCGATGGCCGGCGACCTCCTCGACGTCATGGTGGAGGAGGAACGCTGGGTCGCCAAAGAGAAGAACCGTACCCCCGGACCCGCGAACAACTCGCCTGCCTGATTGATCACAGCGTGCTTGATGAAGCCCGGTTCGACGAAGCCCGGCTCGACAAAGCGAGGCGGTAGCCGCTACTTCACCGGAGGAAGCGGCTGCCTGCCCTCCGCCGCCTGTTCGTCCACCGCGATGGCGAAAAACCCACTCACCGCGTAAGTATTCATCACGGCGACCATATCCATCACACCCCGCTTGCCCCACAATTCGACGGCCTTCGCGAACGTGGCCGAGCTGACCTTCTTGTTCCCGAGGAGTTCCCGGCCGAATCGAATGACCGCCGCATCCTTCTCACTCAACGCGTCTTTCCGACTCAACCTATCCAGCGCACGCCCGTTTCGCACGATGTCGATTACATTCGCATCGATCCCGGCCTTGAGAGCACTGGGCTCATGGCCATTCCATTCCAGGTTGTAATTCGTTTCGCGGCAGGCGACCATGATCGCCAGCTCGCGAGTATGCGGATCGAGCGTCCCGCCGGTCACCGCCGCGTTATGCAGATCCAGCAGCGCCTGCGCGACGCCGCCGTTATACGCCGCGAACGCAAGAGGACCGCGCAGCGTATCGTCCGGACTTCTGAAGGTCTCGAGAACCTTCTGACCTTTCGCATCCATATCGGCCTTCTTTAAATACGGCAGACGCGCATGCGATTGCGGATCAAGGTCAGCGGGGAGCTTCGATTGAGCGTACGCGACAAAGCATGGCGAGCCCGCCAGTAAAACCACAGAACAGAGCGCGATTTTCATAAGTATTTCTTCCTCGGTTGACTATTCTACGTGGAACGCGCTCAGTTATATGGCACGCCCGATGACAGCTCACGAAGAGCGTCATCGACACCGGTTGCGCGCCCTGCTGAAGCAGCCGTGAGACTCAGCGGCCTGCGCGCCAACGATCGTATGTACCCGTTCGCCGGCTCCTCAAACAGCCCGTAGACGACGCACGACAAAACCACCACGAACGCCACATAGAGATATCGGACCGCAAACGACGGCCAACTCACCGCCCACCACAGAATCGGGATGTGCAGGATGTACATCGCATAACTCGCCTTCCCGAGATACACGAAGGGACGCATCGAAAACACGCGCGCCAGCCATCCGCCGCCGAGTCCGAGGCCAAGCAACAGCAGCGCGTTCATGGGCCGGAGCAGAGTGTTCATCGAAAGCCACTGCGGCAGGAACTGCGCGTATCCAAGAATCGCCGCCGATCCGGCCAGGCCAATTCGGTACAACCACCTTCCCGAAGGCGCGAGTCCATGCTTTGTAACGAGGCCGTGCTCCGTAAGAAGATCGAACGCGCGCGCCACGACCAGCCCCATCAGGAAATCCGGCAGATGAACGATTGGCTTGATCTGATCGGAGACTCCGAGCGCCCACATCCCCTGCGTCATCACGCAGGCCAGCAGGGCGATGCCGATGATGCCGGTCCAACGCCGATCTTTTACCAGCACGATCGCGAGAGGAAAGACCAGGTAAAAGAACATCTCGCACGACAACGACCAGGCGGGCGTGTTCCATCCCGCCGTGTAGTGGCCAGCAAACCAGCCCTGCGTCAGCGTCAAATGCATCGCGACCAGCCAGCCTTTCGGCCGATCTTTGGCCTTGACGATAAAAGGGAGCACGATCAGCAGGCTGACCAGATAGACCGGATAGACCCGCGCGAAGCGGCCGACGAGGTACTTCCAGGTGCTCGCCGCGTTCCATGAGGTATCGGCGTACGTCCGCGCCAGCACGAAGCCCGACAGAACGAAAAACGTCGGGACCGCCTGATAGCCGGTGCGGATGATGGCCTGCAGCGGCGCCGGCAGCATCAGGACGAGCGGTTCGTAAACATGACCCTTTCCGATCAGATGCGTCGCGATCACCCATAGCGCGAGGAAGAAACGCAGACCGGTCAGCGCCGGCAGGTACTGGTTGCGCGCCGGGCGCGCGCATGCCGTGCTCGTTGGCCCCATCTTCGTATGATGCAATGCGTGTTCGCGTCTGCCTATAATCTGCCCATGCGAGTTCAATGCAGGACGATGTGGAGTGTCGACGTCGGCGTTCTTGAGATCAGTCGGAGGCCCGGCTGCCCCCATTAAGTGCGTAGAACCGTAGAGCCCCCCTATGTGTCCGGTCCGGACATTTCGAATGATGGTGGGCGCGCAGGGACTCGAACCCCGGACCTCCTGCGTGTGAAGCAGGCGCTCTAACCAACTGAGCTACGCGCCCTCAGTGAAGGGCGAATTTCAATTCTAGTACAGCAACCGCCCTCCCTCGCCCCGGCTTTGCTTCCTGCAACGACGCCTTCGCTAAGCTGGCGTTTATGGCTGAAGGCGCCGCGCCGCGCACAATCTACGCCGACCGGCTGAAAGAACGCACCCACAGCCTCGCAGCATCCACCCGGCGGAGCGACCGGATCGGCAATCTGCGGCTGCTCGTTTTCCTGGCCGCCGCAGTCCTGATCTGGTACGCGTTTCACAACGTTTCAATCTGGTGGATCGCGGGACCCGTGACAGTCTTCATCGGGCTCGTCTGGTGGCAGTCACGAGTCGAGAGAGACGCGGAACTGGTCCGCCGCGGAATTCGTTTCTACGAGCGAGGGATTGCGCGCCTCGAAAACCGCTGGCAGGGCGGCGGCGAAGACGGCGCGCGGTTTGCCGATCCGCATCATCCCTGCGCCTCCGATCTGGACCTGTTCGGCCGCGCGGGCCTGTTCCAACTGCTGACGACGGCGCGGACGCGCGGCGGCGAAGAGCGCCTCGCGGCATGGCTGAAATCGGCTTCCGGCGCCGCGCCCCAGCCGGCGGAACTGATCGCGCGGCATGAGGCAGTCAATGAACTTCGCCCTCTGCTCGACCTGCGCGAACAACTTGCCGTGCTCGGAGACGACTTCCGCAGTGGCGTGAATCCTGCGCAGCTCGTGCAGTGGTCTATAACGCCCCCGCGGCCGTTTCCTTCCTGGCAGCGGCTGTTGGCGCTGATATTCTCCCTGATCATGCTGGCCATGTTGATCTGGTGGATCGCCACCGATCTCATCGGCCTCGATGCACGTCTCGGCGTGATCTCCATTGGCGCGATCGAAGGGTTATTCGGCGTTTCCCTGCGCACCAGAATTCTCGATATCGTTCACGCCGTCGAGGAGCCCGCGCGCGACCTCGACCTGCTGTCCCGCATTCTGGCCATCCTCGAAAGCCGGCAATTTCGCTCTCCGCTCCTCGCCGCGCTCCGGAAGTCAATCGATGTGGACGGGCAACCGGCCTCGCATCGAATCGCGCGCCTTCGCCGTCTGATCGAACTTCTCGATTCGCGCGACAACGTCGTCCTGCGCGCCCTCGGGCCGCTGCTGCTCTGGACCACCCAAATTGGAATGGCGGTCGAGGCGTGGCGAGATGAGAACGGTCATCGCGTGGCCGCATGGCTGGAAGCAGTGAGCGAGATGGAGGCCCTTTCGGCCCTCGCGAATTATGCATGGGAGCATCCGGACGATCTCTTTCCCGCGTTTGCCGAAGCCGATTGTGAACCGTTGTTCGAAGGCGAAGACATGGGACATCCGCTGCTGCCCGCAGGCGAATGCGTGCGGAACAGCGTTTCGCTGCGAGCGCCCCTGCGTCTGCTCGTGATCAGCGGCTCCAACATGTCCGGTAAGAGCACGCTGCTGCGGACCATCGGAGTCAACACGGTCCTCGCGCTCATGGGCGCGCCGGTGCGGGCGAAACGTTTTACGCTTTCGCACCTGTCTCTGGGCGCGTCGATCCGGACGACGGATTCGCTCGAAGAGAAGCATTCGCGGTTCATGGCGGAAATCCTGCGGCTGAAACAGGTGCTCGAATTGCCGCAGCCCTCGCTTTTCCTTCTCGACGAGCTGCTGCATGGAACCAATTCGCACGATCGCGCCCTCGGGTCCGAAGGGCTGATCCGGGCGCTCCTTTCCCGCGGAGCCATCGGGCTGGTTACCACGCATGACCTGGCGCTCTCGCGCATAGCCGACGAGCTTGGGCCGGCGGCGGCGAATGTTCACTTCGAAGACCGCCTCGAAGAGGGCCGACTGGTATTCGACTATCGATTGCGATCGGGCGTGGTGGAGCGCAGTAACGCCCTCGATTTGATGCGGGCAGTTGGTTTGAATGTGTAGGCAGCGTTGGCTATATAAGCATTGGATGGATAAACTGGAAGGGAATGCCGTCTGTCCCGGCCACGCTCGCCACGCGTATTGCGCCGGGGAAACTCCGGCAGGTGGAAGGCTCCATCGAGCTCAGCATCCGCGGTAAGGCGGAAGCGGTGCGAATGGCGCTGGTCTGCCTGCTCGCGCGTGGACATTTGCTGATTGAAGACGTACCCGGCGTCGGGAAGACGACTCTGGCGCAGTCTCTGGCGCGTACCGTCGACGGCGCCTTTCACCGGCTCCAGTTCACCAGCGACATGCTGCCCTCCGACGTCCTCGGCGTCACGGTCTACAACGCGCACACGGAAAAGTTCGAATTCAAGCCGGGCCCCGTCTTCACCAACTTTCTCCTCGCGGATGAGATCAACCGCACCACGCCGAAGACGCAGTCGGCGCTGCTCGAAGCGATGAATGAACAGCAGGTATCCGTGGAAGGGCGCACGCTGACCCTGCCGGAGCCCTTCATGGTGATCGCAACGCAGAACCCCGCGGATCATCACGGCACCTATCCGCTCCCGGAATCGCAGCTCGACCGGTTTCTGATGCGGCTGCGCATCGGCTATCCGGATCTCGAGAGCGAGCGTGAAATCATCTGTCAGCCCGAAGCGCACCACGGCGAGACGACTCCCTGCGTGCTCACGCGCGAGGAATTACGCGAGTTGCAGTGCGCCGTGAAGGAGGTTGCAGTGGATGGATCGATCGTGGGCTACATGCTGGCGCTGGTGGAGCGCACGCGGGCGCATGAAGGTCTGGCGCTCGGCGTCAGCCCGCGCGGCTCACAGGCGCTCTATCGTGCCGTGCAGGCAAATGCGCTGGTGGAAGGTCGCGGCTATGCCCTGCCCGACGACGTAAAGGTTCTCGCTCCGAAGGTGCTGGGGCATCGCGTCATTCCGGCCACGCGATCTTCCCTCGCAAGACGGCGGGACGCGAACGGCGCGGCAGCGGGCGAGCGCATCGTCGAAGAAATTCTGGCGCAACTGGAAGTGCCGCTCTGAACGCGCACAGCCGCTGTTGCCTGGTTACGGAAGTTTGCGTATGCCGCTCCGTTGAAGACGCGCTCCCCGGGACACGTGAAGCTCCGGGCCGGGCGAAAGCCCGGTCGCAGGGCCGAAGCCCTGCCCCACATCTGCTGTCCAGCGTCTTCATCTGGTTTGGTGGCTCAAGGACAATCGAGATTCCCTTTTGGAAAATTAAATAACGAATGAAAACAGCCATCATCGGTCTGCCCATGACCGGCAAGACATCCCTGTTCACGATTCTGACCGGGGTCACGCAGGAAACCCGCATGGGATCGACGGCGGTGCGCACGGGCGTGGCGAAGGTTCCCGATGCCCGTGTCGATGCCCTGGCGGAGTTGTATCAGCCGCCGAAGATCACCTACGCGACGGTGGAATATATCGATGCCCCCTCCATTTCGAAGGAGAGCCTGCGCGATCCGGCTTATCTGGCCAGCCTTCGCGTGGTGGACGCCTTTGCGCACGTGCTGCGTATCTTCAAGGACGAAACTGTTCCGCACGAGCATGGCTCGGTGGATCCCGCGCGGGACTTCGAAGATGTCGAAACGGAATTGATTCTGAGCGATCTGGTGGTGGTGGAAAAACGCCTCGATCGCGTGGATCGCGACCGGAAGAAAACCAGAAATCCGGATCTCGACAAAGAATACGAGTTGCTGGTCCGGTGCAAAGAAGCGCTGGAGGCGAATACGCCGCTGCGGAATCTCGAATTTGCGGGCGAGGATGAGAAGCGGATTCGCGGTTTCCAGTTCCTGTCGCAGAAACCAATGCTTCTCGTGCTGAACCTAGGCGAAGAGGACGCGTCGCGCCTGCATGAAGTCGAGGAGCAGTATCGAACCGGAGCACTCTCGGGCAAAGCCAACACGGCGGTGACGGCGGTATGCGGCAAGATCGAAGCGGAACTTGCGGAATTGCCTCCGGCCGATGCGCGTGAATACCTCACCAGCTACGGACTGGGCGAAAGCGGGCTGCAGCGAATTATCGAAGCGACCTATCGGCTGCTGGGGACAATGAGCTTTCTGACCGCCGGCGACACGGAAGTGCGCGCCTGGACGATTCCGATCGCGAGCACAGCGGTAAAGGCCGCGGGCGCGATTCATTCCGACTTCGAGAAAAAATTCATCCGCGCCGAGGTGGTGAACTGGAAAAACCTCATCGACCTCGGCGGCTATCCCGGCGTGCGGGAGAAAGGCCTGCTTCGTCTCGAGGGCAAAGAGTACATCGTCAAGGACGGCGACGTACTTGTGATACGCCACTCATAACGACAATCAGCCCGCAGAGCGCGACGAACCAGTCCCCATATCGCGTGTAGAAAGTCTGGTCCTTGCGGTATCGATAGGGAAAGCGGGCGGCAAGCTCCGCATACTCCTGCGTGGTGCGGATCACACGCCCCGCCGGATCGATCGCAGCCGTAATTCCGTTATCGGTGGCGCGCAAAATCCAGCGGGCATTCTCAGCCGCGCGCATGCGTACGATCAGCAGATGCTGGTATCGCGCCTGGCTTTTGCCGAACCAGCTGTCGTTCGAAATATTGAAGAGCACTTCCGCTCCCGAGGCAGCGAACTTTCGGATATAACTCGGGAACACCGATTCGTAGCATATAAACGTGCCGATCATGTGTCTGCCGTTGGACGACACCACCACCCTTCGACCTGCTTCAAAATCGCCGGCCTCAGTCGATACTTTTTTCGTAAGCAGCCCGAAGGGCCACGGTACGAACTCGCCGAACGGCACCAGATTCACTTTGTCGTAGCGGCTGATCGCGATGCCGTCCGGACCCATCAGAAGCGCCGAGTTCAGAGGCGCTCCATCGGGCGCGCGCGCAATCACTCCGGTGAGCACATCCGCGTGAGACATCCTGGCAACCGAAGCCACTCTCCCGACAAAATTAAGATCTGTGTCTTCGAACGGCGCCGGCATTTCGGGCCAGACGATCGTATCCACCCTTCGATCGCCGGTGCGATCGGCATTGAGTGCCGGGCTCATGGACAGAATCATCAACTGCTGCTCCGTCTGGTTCACCAGCTCGGGTGTCCACTCCGTCTCGTCGTCGATGTTCGGCTGCACGAGGATCGCGGAAGCGTTGCCCCGCTCCAACTTCGGCACATCGGGCAGGAAAACAAGCGCCGGGAGCAGAAGCAGCCACAAAACCTGAGTTCTCGGACCGCGCGGCCACTTCCCCGGAAGCAAAGCGGCAATTGCCGCCGACATCAGCGCAAATGCAAATGACAGGCCCCAAACGCCGGTCAGCGGCGCAAGTCGGAGGGGAAGCGACATGCCGCTTCCGGCGTTACCCAGATTGAGCCATTCGAAACCGGTCCAGGAATGGGTCCATTCCAGTACGACCCATAGAGCGGCGATGGCCGGAAGCGCAAAGACGGATCGCGTCACCGTGCCCGCCAGAGCCGCGAACACGCCCATCTGTACAGCTTTGGCAAGGCAGAACAGGGCGAAGAGGAACCAGGCAACCGCGGGACTCACCCCGGCATGATGCGCGAGTGTCCACTGAATCCAGTTACAGATGCCGAACCAGTACGCGAGGCCGCACGTGTAGCCCAACGCGAATCGCCGGCGCCACCGTGTTTCTCTCGCACAGGCGATCAGCAACGGCGTCAGCGCGACGGGCGCAAGCCATACCAGGCTGAAACGGGGAAACAGCAGTACCAGCAGAACCGAAGACGAGAGGGCCAGAACCTGGTTCAGGACCACGCGCCCGGTTCCCGCTTACATCTCGAGCTTGCCGTTGACCACCATGTCTTTCAGTCTGAACTTGTACTTCAAAATGGAAGTGCCCAATTTGGTAGAGAATTCGGCTTCCTTGTCATCCACAGTGAAAGGCATTGACCGCGGGAAGACGAACAGCACATCCATCGTCTTTCCAGGAGGGCCGATCTCAACGTTTGTAGGTTTGATCGCGCCGGTTCTGGCCGATGAAAGTGAGGTCACTTCGGTGAGAGTTTGCTTCAACTGGTCCGGCGCGCCTCTGAGAAACATACCCATGGACCCCGACAACACGATTTCATAGGACTGTGGCTCTTCTCCCAGTACTTTTTTCGCATCGGCGGATTTGCCCGCTTCGGCTCCAAACTTCCTGCGCACCAGCGCCTGCCGCATGGGCAGCGCCGATTCGCAGCGCGCCACAATCTCAAACGATGGCGGTGGGGGTGGGCTCTGGTCGCCGGCGGGACCACCGCCGCGTCCGCCTCCACCGCCGAATCCGCCCCCGCCCGGCGGTGCGCCCCCTCGACCAGGGAAGGACATCGTAACACTGGCGGATTTTGCCCATGGCGAATCGGCCATCAACTTCGTGACGTCCTTATCGCTCCATTCGGTATAAGGTTTCTTCCAGAAATCCGCTGCCGTGAGGCAGAACGCGAACAGGATCAAGAGACCCGCCGTTTTCTTCATCGCTATCTCCCTGGTTTTGAGAGTATATCAATTGATGCTCAAAGAATACGCATTCGAAATGGCGGCGTCGGCCATTCGCTTCGGCTCTGGCGCGACCCGCGAAGTGGGCGCGGATATGGTCGATCTCGGCGTCCGTCACGTTCTGGTTTTTACCGACCCGAATCTCCGCGCTCTTCCCCCGGTGCTGACGGCTTTGGAGTCGCTGGAGAACAATAAAGTCCGCTTCACGCTCTTCGACCGGGTGCGTGTCGAGCCAAGCGATGAATCGCTGCAGGAGGCGATCCGCTTCGCGGCTTCGGGTCATGCCGGGGGCGATTACGACGCCTTCATCGCCATTGGAGGCGGTTCCACCATTGATACCGCCAAGGCCGCGAACCTCTACAGTTGCTGGCCGGCCGACTTTCTCGATTACGTGAATCCCCCGATCGGCAAAGGCAAACCGGTGCCGGGTCCCGTGAAGCCGCTGATCGCCATCCCCACTACCGCCGGGACAGGCAGCGAAACAACCGGAGTATCCATATTCGACTACAAGCCTCTGCGCGCCAAGACAGGCATCGCGCACCGGAGACTGAAGCCCACCCTCGGCATTGTCGACCCGGAGAACACTCGTATGCTGCCGTCCGCGGTAGCCGCATCCTCGGGGCTTGATGTCCTGTGCCATGCAGTTGAGTCGTGGACAGCGTTACCGTTCGCCGAGCGTCCACGCCCCGATCGCCCGATTCTGCGTCCTGCATATCAGGGTTCGAACCCGATCAGCGATCTTTGGAGCATGGAAGCTCTTCGCCTGACTTCTCAATTCCTCCGCAGAGCAGTCGCCGATCCATCGGACGATGAAGCGCGAGCCTCGATGATGCTGGCGGCGTCATACGCCGGGATCGGGTTCGGAAATGCGGGCGTGCATCTGCCTCACGGCATGTCCTATCCGGTGGCCGGCCTGGTGCGGAGCTTCCGCGCACCCGGCTACGATGCCGTGGATCATCCGCTGATTCCGCACGGCATATCGGTCATCGTGAACGCTCCCGCCGTGTTCCGATTCACTGCGCAGGCATCTCCCGAACGTCATCTGAAGGCGGCCGAAGTGCTCGGAGCGAAGACCGATCGCGCTAAGAATGACGATGCCGGAAAGATCCTGGCGGACTGTATTGCCGGGATCATGGACGATCTTCGAATTCCGAACGGGTTGTCGAAGCTGGGCTATCAGTCTTCCGATATTCCGGCGCTGGTGGAGGGAACTTTGCCGCAGCATCGCGTGACGAAACTCTCGCCGCGGGCCGCCGGAGCCGAAGACCTGGCCAGGCTCTTTGAAGACGCCATGGCATACTGACCTGTGTTCCTGCCGGTTTGCCAGAATTTCCCGCACAGAGCGCTGCGCGACATTCCCGCCGCCGTCCGCGCGGAACTCCTTTCCTGTAATCCCGCTTCTCATCTGAAGCGTGGCTCTCGCATCGCGATCGGCGTGGGCAGCCGCGGCATCGCCAACCTTGCGGAGATCGTCCGCTCAGTCGTCGATTATTTCAACGCTGGCGGGTTCCGGCCTTTCCTGTTCCCCGCTATGGGCAGCCACGGCGCGGCGAACGCTGCCGGCCAGGCCAAAGTTCTCGCGCACTATGGCATCGACGAATCGACCATGGGATGCCCGGTAGTCAGCAGCTTCGATGTCATCTCACTGGGCAGAACCGAGACTGGTATCGAAGTATTCGCAGGCAAAGACGCATGGGAAAGCGACGGCACCTTCGTCGTCAATCGCGTCAAGTGGCACACCAGTTTTGAGGGCGCGCTGGAGAGCGGCGTCGGCAAAATGCTGGCGCTCGGGCTGGGGAAGATCGAAGGCGCGCAGATCTGCCACGGGCACGCGCGGAGCCTGGGGATGACCGCGGTAATCCGCGATGTTGCCGGATATCTCATCGCTACCGGGAAAATTCTGGGCGGACTCGCTATCGCCGAAGACGCTTATCACGATACCGCGCAGGTGACCGCCCTCGCCGCCGATGTGCTGATCGAGCGGGAAACGGAGCTGCTGCGGATCGTGAAGTCCTGGATGGGAAAGCTGCCGGTCCCCGCCCTGGACGTGCTGATCGTCGACGAAATTGGCAAGAACATCAGCGGCACCGGGATGGATCTCAAGATTGTGAACCGAGGCATCCACGGCTCCTATAACCCCTACCCTGACACCCCGCGCGTGGAACGAATCTTCATCCGCAGCCTCTCGGAACTCAGCTACGGCAACGGCGTGGGCATCGGGCTTGCGGATGTGATTCACGACCGCGTGCTCGACCGGCTCGACATCAACGCGGGCCGGATCAATGCAAGAACGTCCGGCTCGCTGGCCGCGGTTCGCACGCCGCTTCACTTTCCTTCGGATCGCGAGTGCCTCGATCTGCTGACCGCAACAGTCGGGAAATTCGACCCCGCGGCAGTGACTATGGGATGGATCCGAAATTCGCTGGATCTCGGAAAGGTCGCTCTAAGTGAAAATCTGGCGGGCGAGATCGCAAAAAACCCGATGCTCGAAATCGCCGGTCCGCCGTTTGAACTCACGTTCGATGCGGCAGGAAATCTAAGTGAGGCAGGATGGAGTCCTGCGCGGGGTTGGTAACCCGTTGTCCCGTTGCAAATGAGCAGTTGGGCCGATTGCCAAATCGACCGCGGATTCGCAATCCGCCCCACACTTTGGGTGAAACTGTCTTAAGCCGCTTTCGGCAAAAATCGCCGCACGCCGAAATCGTAAGCCGCGCCGCCGACAATTCCGCCCACCAGCGGACCCACAATCGGCACCCAGAAGATATAGCCGCCGTCCGTCAGGCCGTTGTTCTTAAAACCTGCGACGACGGTGAAGAGTCTTGGGCCGAAGTCGCGCGCCGGATTAATCGCATAGCCATGCATCCCGCCGAACGCCATTCCAATCCCCACCACGATGGTTCCAATCAGAACAGGCGTCAGATTCGCCTGCGGAGGCTGATTGCGGTTGTCGATGATCGCGAAAATCAGAAAAACCAATATCGCCGTACCGATGGTCTGATCGAGCAGCCCTGCCGAGGGCATATCCGGAAATGCCGGGAACGTGGTGAAAACTCCCGCCGTGTGATTGAGGCCCGGATCGACCAGGTGAAACTGCGGCCGGTAATTCCAGTACACGATTGCGGACGCGCAGAACGCGCCTGCCGTCTGCGCAATCATGTAGGGAATCACCTTGACCCATGAGAATCCACGGAAGAAAGCCACTGCGAGAGTGACCGCGGGATTGATGTGTGCGCCCGAAATTCTTCCGGCGACATAGCAGCCCATTGTGACACCGATTCCGAACGCAAAGTTGATGTTGGTAAAACCGCCATTGACGATTTCGCCGGGAATGGGAGGGTTGTGCGCGAACAACACCACCATGGCGACAACGCCGTTACCAAAAAGAAGAAGAATCAGTGTTCCAAAAAATTCGGCTGCCAGCTCCGCGATCATCTGCTTAAGCGACCTTCCGCAGTTTGGTCACTCGTCCGATCTCAACCCATTCCGCAACGAAGATGTTGCCGTTGTGATCGAAAGTGGCTCCATGCGGTGCGACGAACTGGCCAGGGACGAAATCGCCACGGTTCTCGGTGGTGCGGGGAGGATTCTTTGGCCCGTCCGGCTTCGCTGTCCCCATCGTGACAGCAACCTTGTTGTCCTTGTCCAGGATGAACACCGGACCCGAAAGATCGGGAACAACTATGAGGTCCTTGTGCCCATGGAAATAACAGGGCCGGACCGTGCCTTCGACGACATCGATCGGTTTGTCGTCCAGCGTATAACGCACGATGCGTCCGTGACCGCGGTCAGCAATCAGATGCACGGGATTGTTCGGATCGCGTAGATCGACCATGTTGCCGTGCGGATTGTTCATCTGATCGAGGGGAGCCGGTGTCCGCGGCCCTCTGCCGCCACCCGCACCGCGTCCGCCGCCAGGAGCGCCACCGCGCGCTTCAGCCTGACCACCAGGCGCACCACCGCCGCGCGCGCCGCCTTCCGCTCTGCCGCCACCACCGGGACCTCTGCCGCCGCCACCACGCGCGGGCGCCGGAGTCGGAGCCGGACCGCCGAACACATTTACGAGCTTCGGATATGAGGTTGGGCTATCCACTTTGTAGTGGAACATGT
This sequence comes from Bryobacteraceae bacterium, assembly GCA_036273015.1. Classification (GTDB taxonomy): domain Bacteria; phylum Acidobacteriota; class Terriglobia; order Bryobacterales; family Bryobacteraceae; genus BOG-234. The sequence continues at coordinate 29,312 of DATAXN010000062.1, forward strand.
AGTAAGAACCGTACCCGTCACCGATCCAGAAGTCGCCATTGGGCGCCATTGAAATATTGGTGGGACGGTAGTTCAGGCCATTCGCGCCGCCAGGGCCGGTCGAGCCAGGCCCTTTCTGATAAATCGGCGAAGCCTGCGGATAGCCCATCGTCCATACTTCCTCGCCCTTCAGGTTTCGCTTGGTAACAATTCCATGCTTCTCGTCGCAGAAGTAAAGGTATTCAGTCTTGCCTTCCTTGCGGAGAAACATGCCGTGCGCGCCGCCGCGGAACATCGGCCCCCAGGACCGCACAAACTTTCCCTTCTCGTCGAACACCACGACACTGTCCGGGCTCGGGCTGTCTTTGTGGACGGTGTGATGGACGTAGATATGACCCTGCGCGTCTTCGCATACGCTGTGCGTATTGCCGTACTTGATGTTGGACGGCAGTTCGCCCCAGTCGTGAATGCACTCGTATTTATGCTCGCCTTCCCCAAGGATCGGATTCTTCGTACCGGTCTTGTCGTCGGCAATGATAAACGGAGCTACCGCTCCCACCGTGCCGGCCATCAGAAAACTGCGTCGGGTTGTATCCATCTCAAAAAACTCCTTTTGTTGCTTGCCCCCCGATCAAGTGAGGATCGGGCCACTGAAGATTGTATCGAACCGTCATCGGCGTTTGCAGGCACTTCTGAAATACCAGAAGTCGCCTACCACGACCTCGGCATTTGAATGTAAGAGCGATCCAGCTTATCGAGTGAAGGGCATCCCAGCAGCACCATAGTGCGCTCGATATCCGCTTTGAGAATGGCAATCGCGCGCGCCACGCCCGCCTGTCCGCCCGCCGCCAGGCCATAGCCGTAAGCGCGGCCGACCAGCACCGCCTTCGCCCCCATGCAGATCGCTTTCACGACGTCGGCGCCGCGGCGGATTCCCCCATCCACGAGCACCTCGACGCGTCCGTTTACCGCTTCCAGCACTTCCGGCAAGGCCCGCGCCGTGGGAAAGACCGTGTCGAGCTGCCTTCCCCCGTGGTTCGAAACAATCATGCCCGAAACACCGGCGTCGATGGCTCGCCGGGCATCGTCTCCGGTGATGATTCCTTTGACGAGGATGTGCCCCGGCCAGACGTCGCGAATCCATTTCAGATCAGCCCACGTCACCACAGACCCGCGCAGCGATTGCTGAACGTCGCTCGCCGGCAGCGGTCCTTTACCGGGGATGATCACGTTCGGATAGTGCATCACGGCCTTGCGGTCCATCAGAAAGCCGGCTGCCCATCCGGGCCGCACGATCACCTGGGATGTGAACGGGAGCATGGCGAAGAGACTTCGGCCCATGAGCTGAGGCGCGCCATTGCGAAAATCGCGCTCCCGCATGCCGGGACCGTTCGTATCGACTGTCACCGCCAGCGCCTTGAAGTTGCTCTTCCATGCGGACGCCAGCGTAGCCTCCACGATCTCGCGGCCACCCGCAAGATAAACCTGATACCAAAGCGGCGCAGTCGTTCCCGCGGCCAATTCGCTGAAGGGGTATCCGGAGAAAGTGGAAAGCGTGTAGATTAGTCCGGCATCGCCTGCCGCTTTGGCCGCGGCGATTTCTCCACTCGGATGAAACATGCGGCTGGAGCCCAGCGGCGCCAGAATCATCGGCAGCGCGAGATCGCTTCCCTGGACGGTGACGCGTGTATCGACTTTCGGCGTGTCTACGGCGTTATGCGGGCGGAAGAAAATCTCGTCCCAAGCCCGGCGGTTCTCGCGCAACGTCACTTCGCCGTCGGCACCGCCGTCGATATAGTCGAATACGGCGCGCGGAATCCGGCGCTGCGCCAGTTTCCGAAGATCGTCGATGTTTACCGTGCGCTGGATGCTCAAACCGTTCGAAAATAACACACGCCACAAGAAAAAGGGCGGCACGCTTTCGCGCACCGCCCCATGCTTTACCGCAACAGCTGTTTAGTGCACCGACTTGTGCGGGTCGATGACGTATTTCGTCGCCGCGCCCTTGTCGAAGTCCTTGTAACCCTGCGGCCCTTCGTCGAGCGAGATGACCTTCACGTTGACGGCCTTGCCGACGTCGATCTTGTCGTGCAGGATCGCCATCATGAGCTGGCGGTTGTACTTCATCACCGGGCACTGGCCGGTAGCGAAGTAGTGGGACTTGGCCCAGCCAAGACCGATGCGGATGCTGAGGTTGCCGGTCTTCGCAGCATCGTCGATGCCGCCCGGATCGTCAGTCACGTAGAGACCAGGAATGCCGATGGCGCCGCCTGCGCGGGTGACCGTCATCAGCGAATTCAACACGGTTGCAGGCGCCTCTTTCGTGGCCCCGGCATGTCCGTGTCCACGAGCCTCGAAGCCAACGGCATCGACACCGCAATCGACCACCGGCTCGCCGACGATCTGCGCGATCTGATCGCCGACCGAAGCATCCTTCGAAACATCGACGGTTTCATAACCCATGCTCTTCGCCTGCGCGAGCCGTTCGGGGATGAGGTCGCCGACGATGATGACAGCGGCGCCGAGCAGTTGCGCGCCCGCGGCCGCACCCAGACCGACAGGACCGGCGCCCGCGATATAAACAGTTGAGCCCGGCCCGACGCCTGCGGTGACGCAGCCGTGATAACCGGTCGGGAAAATGTCTGAAAGGCAGGTGAGCGACTTGATCTTCGACATCGCTTTTGCCTTGTCCGGGAACTTCAGCAGGTTCCAGTCGGCGTAGGGAACCATCACGTATTCCGCCTGGCCACCGACCCAGCCGCCCATGTCGACATAGCCGTACGCCGCGCCAGGACGCGCCGGATTCACGTTCAGACAGATACCGGTTTTACCTTCCTTGCAGTTGCGGCAGCGGCCGCACGCGATATTGAACGGAACCGAGCAGAGATCGCCGACTTTAATGAATTCGACATCCTTTCCCGCTTCGATGACTTCTCCGGTGATTTCATGGCCGAGAATCAGGCCATGCGGCGCGGTCGTGCGCCCTCTCACCATGTGCTGGTCGCTTCCGCAGATGTTCGTCGTAACGATCTTCAGAATCACGCCATGTTCGCACTTGCGATTTCCGATAGCCAGCTTGGGAAAGTCGATGCTCTGTATTTCGACTTTGCCTGTGCCCATGTATGCCAAACCACGATTGCTCGCCATTGTTTTTCCTTTTCTGAATGTAATATTCTTTCGGAGTTGAGTAAGTCCAGTTCAGAAATATATCAGAACGCCGCCGCGCCTGCTTCGGCGACCGCGTGATCCTGATCTCCCGACCCGCCGCTGACGCCGATTGCGCCCACGACCTTGCCGTTTTTCTTCAGTGGAATGCCTCCGGCGAAGATCATAATCTTCCCGTCGTTGGAGGCGTGGATACCAAAGAACTGGTTACCCGATTGACTGTGTTCGGCGAGATCTTTCGTCGCAATGTCGAATGCCCGCGACGTATAGGCTTTCTTCTGCGAGATATCGATGCTGCCGATCCACGCGCCGTCCATGCGGATATGGGAAACGATATTCCCCCCCTCGTCCGCAACGGCAATATTCATCGGCTGGCCGATCTCGGCCGCCTTCTTCTCTGCGGCCGCCGTGACCCTGCGCGCGTCGCTTAATGTCACCTGAGTGCTCATTTTTCTGTTCTCCTTCCGAGGAATAGGCTAACACTTCTCCCAGGAAAGGTATGATTCCGAGCCTTTCTCGTGTACGGAATGGCACGCGAAAGTGGTCCCTTACCAAGCGCGCCTCGCAGCTTCCTGCGCCACAGTTCTACCGCCCGCCACCGCCTGCGGGTTGCTTGTACTCAGCCTGGCCCATGACATACGCTTTATGTATTCCTTCATGGGCGCAAAACGGTTTGTTGTTATCGTTTTCGGAATCGCCGCCGGAGGTTTGTGTGCACGTGCCGCCGATCCGCGCGCGCTCCTGAACGAATACTGCGTAACCTGCCATAACCAGCGGACTCGAACCGCGGGCTTAATGCTTGACAAGGCGGACGTCTCCGATATTCCGTCAAACGCGGAGATCTGGGAAAAGGTGATCCGCAAGTTACGTTCCGGCGCCATGCCGCCCCCCGGTAATCCCCGGCCGGAAAAAGCCGAAACAGCCAATCTGATCGCCACGCTCGAAACCACGCTCGATCGCGCAGCGGCCTTGCGGCCCAGCCCCGGCCGCTTCATTCTGCATCGTCTGAACCGTACCGAATACGGTAACGCCGTCCGCGACCTGTTGTCGCTCGACGTAGACATGTCGTCGCTGTTGCCCCCCGACGACGAAAGCTATGGCTTCGACAACATCGCCGATGTTCTGGGCGTTTCCCCCGCGCTGCTGGAGCAATACATTAACGCCTCGCGGAAGATCGCCGGCCTCGCGGTGGGAGACACAACAATTACCCCGATTGTCGAGATGTATCGAACCCGGCCCGATCTTTCTCAGGATCAGCACGTGGAAGGCCTGCCGCTCGGCACGCGCGGCGGGTTAGTCTTCACCCACAACTTCCCGCTGGATGGCGATTACGCGCTCAAAGCGGTGCTGGCGCGCAATAGTGTCGAGGTGACGCGCGGACTTGAGGAGGCCCATCAGGTTGAAATCCTGATTGACGGCGAGCGGGTGTTTCAAGCCACTGTCGGCGGTAAAGACGATAGCGACCTCGCCACCAAAAATCCTCTCTCCAGCCGTGAGACGCTGGAACGGCGACTGCAAACGCGCGTGCGGATCAAAGCCGGGCCGCACCTTGTGGGTGTTACCTTTGTCCAAAAGGACCACGCGGAATTCGATTACCTACTTCAGCCTTTTCTGCGGACTACCCTCGATCCGGTCAATGAAGTCGGCCTGCCGCATATCGAAAAACTGAGTGTCGCGGGCCCTTACAAGGCCACGGGTTCCGGCGACACGCCGAGCCGGCGCCAGGTCTTCGTTTGCCGGCCCGCCAAAGACAGTGACGAGTTATCCTGCGCGACGAAGATCCTGTCCACGCTGGCTCGCCGGGCGTATCGGCGGCCGGTCGCGGACTCGGATCTCCAGCCTTTGCTCGCGTTTTATCGGGAGGGCCGCAAAAACGGAAGCTTCGACAGCGGAATCGAGCGCGCGTTGCGTCTGATTCTTTCCAACCCTCAGTTTCTGTTCCGTTTTGAGCGCGATCCCGCCGGCCTCGTCCCCGGTTCGTCTTATCGCATCGGCGACGTTGAATTGGCCTCGCGCCTTTCTTTCTTCCTGTGGTCGAGTATTCCCGATGAGGAACTCCTGAACGCCGCCGTCGACGGCAAACTCAAGGATCCCGCGGAACTCGACCGGCAGGTGAAGCGCATGCTCGCCGACCCTCGCTCGGCTTCGCTGGTGACCAACTTCTCCAGCCAATGGCTCTTTCTGCGCAACCTCCGCGCCGTCACGCCGGATCCCCGGTTGTTTCCCGATTTCGACGACAACCTGCGCCAATCGATGCTTCGCGAAACGGAACTGTTCGTCGATAGCGTAATCCGCGAGGATGGCAGCATCCTCGACTTCCTGAACGGCGATTACACCTTCATTAACGAGCGTCTGGCGCGCCACTACGGAATTCCCAATATCTACGGCAGCCGCTTCCGGCGTGTCCGGATCGAGGATCCGGCACGGCGCGGTCTGCTGGGCCAGGCGGGTATTCTGGCGGTAACGTCTTATGCAACGCGCACCTCGCCGGTGCTGCGCGGCAAGTGGATTCTGACCAATATTCTGGGCACGCCGCCCCCAATCCCTCCACCGAATACTCCGCCGCTCAAAGAAAATGCCGAGGGCGGACATCCCATGACCGTGCGTGAGCGCATGGAAGAGCATCGCCGGAGCCCGGCCTGCGCGGGCTGCCATGCCGCGATGGACCCTCTCGGCTTCGCGTTGGAGAATTTCGACGCCGTCGGCCAGTGGCGTAGCAAAGGCGAGGACGGCACGCACATCGACGCCTCCGGCGTGCTTCCCGACGGCACGAACGTTGACGGTCCCGCCGGCCTGCGCAACGCGCTGCTCGCCCGACCCGATCAGTTTGCTTCGGCGCTGGCGGAAAAGCTCCTGACCTTCGCGCTGGGCCGCGGTCTGGATTATCACGACGCGCCCGCCGTGCGCGGGATCGCAGCGCAGGCCGCCGCCGGGGATTATCGCTTTTCTTCCCTGGTTCTGGGCATCGTTCGGAGCACGCCGTTTCAGATGAAAGTCAAAACCTCACAATGAGGCAGCCCAGCGTGGGGCAGGCCATCGCTTTTGGTGGCCTGCCTTCTCGCGAAAGTACACGGGCTGACGACAGGAACGACCGTCTGCCCCACGGGTGGAAGGCGGGGTTCCACGAGAGGTATCATCAAGAGCGGAATCGCAGTTAAAACAGGATCAGGGATGAGGTTTGTCACCAGAAAGCACATGCCTCGGCGCGCGTTTCTGCGGGGCGCCGGAACCACACTCGCACTGCCGCTTCTGGATGCAATGGTTCCCGCTCTCACCGCCCAGACCAGAACGGCGGCAAACCCGGCGTCGCGCCTCGGCTTCATCTACATTCCACACGGCGCGGTGATGGATAAATGGACACCCGCGGCCACCGGATCCCGTTTCGAGTTTTCGCCGGTGCTGCAGCCTCTCGCGCCCTTCCGCGAACGCGTCCTGATCCTGAGCGGCCTTGCGCATCATCAGGCCGATTCGCTGGGTGACGGAGGCGCCGATCACGCGCGCTCCAGCCCCACCTTTCTCAGCGGCGTTCATCCCAAGCGCACCGAAGGCGAGGACCTTCGGGCCGGTACGACCATCGATCAGATCGCCGCGCAACACATCGGCCAGAGCACCCGCTATCCTTCCCTGGAGCTCACCACGGAAGACATGACGGGCGTGGTCGGCGCATGCGATACGGGCTACAGTTGCAGCTACATGAACACGATCTCCTGGCGGACGCCCACCACCCCTCTGCCCATGGAGATTAATCCGCGCGTCGTCTTCGAGAAGCTTTTCGGCGACGGTGGCGCTCCCGAGCGGCGTGCGGCGCGCGCTGAGGAAGATCGCAGTATTCTGGACGAGATCACCAACCAGATCCCCGGCCTCGAAAACGGTCTCGGCCCGCGCGACCGCGCCCGCCTCGGCGAGTATCTGGATAACGTCCGCGAAATCGAACGCCGCCTTCAGATTGCCGAAAAGCAACGTGCTGCTTCCATGGCAGTGCCGGAGGCTCCGGCCGGCGTGCCCGATTCCTACGAAGAACACGCTAAACTCATGTTCGATCTGATCGCGTTGGCGTACCAGACCGATCTCACCCGCATATTCACTTTCATGCTGGCCCGCGAACTCAGCCAGCGCAGTTACCCGCAGGTGGGCGTCCCCGAGCCTCACCATGCCACGTCCCATCACCAGGACGATCCCGTAAAACTCGCGAAGCTGGTGAAGATCCAGAATTATCACGCGACATTGTTCGCGCACTTTCTGGAAAAGCTGCGCGCGACCCCCGATGGGGATGGCAACCTGCTCGATCATTCTCTGATTCTCTACGGCAGTGCGATGAGCAACAGCAACGTTCACAATCACAAGCCGCTGCCGCTTCTCGTGGCCGGCGGACAGGGTGGTCTCAAAGGCGGCCGTCATCTGCGGTTCGCCGACGATACGCCTATGGCCAACCTGCTGGTCAGCGTGCTGCAACGCGCGGGCGTTCTGCAGGATAAAGTCGGCGACAGTACGGGACCTCTCGCGGAGGTTTGATATCCGCGCCATTATTGCCATCCTGTTCGCGTCGATCGCATTTGGCGCGAGTCCGCCAGTCGGTGCGCCTCTCGCGGATGCGGTGCAGCGGCAGGACTCTGCTGCAATTCACGCTCTCCTCGATCGGCGCCCCGACGTCAACGGCACTCTGACGGACGGATCCACGGCCCTCCTTTGGGCCGCGCATTGGGACGATGCCGCGCTCGTCGACCTGCTCCTCGACGCCGGCGCGAAGGTGGGCGCCACGAATCGCTACGGCATCTCCCCGCTGCTCGAAGCCTGTGTAAACGGCGATGCCGCCATTATCGAAAAATTGCTTGAGGCCGGGGCCGATCCGAACACCGCGCAACCCGAGGGCGAAACCGCGCTGATGACCGCCTCCCGCACGGGTAATGCCGACGCGGTAAAGGTACTGCTGGACCATGGCGCTCGCGTCAACGCGAAAGAAAGCTGGCGCGGCCAGACGGCATTGATGTGGGCCGTGGCGGAAAAGCATCCGGCGCTGGTCCCGCTGCTGATCCAGCACGGCGCGGATGTAAACGCTCTCTCCCGCGTCTTCGATTTCACCGCAATCATGCCCAGGCAGGGCAGTGTGCCCATGAGTTATCCCCGCGGTGGCTTCACGGCGCTTCTCTTCGCGGCGCGCGAAGGCGACCTCGCGTCCGGCCGGGCGCTGGTGAATGCCAAAGCGGACGTGAATCTCGGCGACCCCGACGGTACCACGCCCTTACTCGAAGCCATTATCAATTTCCATTTCGATTTCGCCGGGTTTCTGCTCGACCACGGCGCGGACCCCAACACCCGCGACAGCCGGGGCCGATCGCCTCTATATGCGGCTGTGGACATGCATACGCTCGACACCTCCACGCGTCCGAACCCGGTTCCTTCCGACACGCTGGACAGCCTCGGCATAATCAAGGCCCTGTTGGCCCATGCCGCGAAGCCCAACCTCCCACTGACCGATGTGATTCCTCCGCGTGGGCCGCTCGACGTCGCCGACTACACTTTGGGATCCGGAACGACTCCCTTCCTGCGCGCCGCGAAATCGGACGACCTCGAAGTCATGCGGCTCCTGCTCGACAAGGGCGCCGACCCTCTTCTTGCAACAAAGGAAGGAGTGACTCCTCTCATGGCGGCCGCGGGGGTAGGCTGGCGCGACGGCAAAAGCCATGGCGCCGAATCCGATGCGATCGAAGCCATCGAATTGTGCCTCGACCACGGCGCCAATATCAACGCCGTCACGGCCAAAGGGCAGACCGCGCTGCAGGGAGCTTCGCTGCGGGGCGCGGACACTGTCATCTCCTGGCTCCTGAAACGCGGCGCCGACGTGAATGCGAAGGATGCAAAAGGCCGCGGCACGCTCGGCAAGCTCGTCCAAACCTTCTCGGCGAAGGTCTCGGCTCTGGGGACTTCAACGGGTGGCCTGTCCCCATCTGTTCCGGCGAATATTGCCTGCAATGCCTGCTCCGGAACCTTTATGGCATCCTCCAACGTTCCGTGGCTGATCGTTACCTCGATTGCCGGCGGCTCGATCGGCTTCAACGTGCTCAGTAATCCCGGCAGTTCCCCGCGCTCGGGCGTTATTCAGGTCGAGGGTGCAACGAACGAGGTGACCGTGACGATCAATGAGGCGGGATCCACCGCGCCGGCGCTCAATCGGCAGATAACCTACCTCTATCAACATGCGGTGGGCCGCGAACCGGATGCCTCCGGATTCGCTTTCTGGCTCGGCCAGGGCGCGCAAGCCATCGACCGCATGACCACCGCTTTGCTGGACAGCGCCGAGGTGCGGGACTCCGCCTTCAGGGTGATGGCCATGTACCAGGCGATCAATGGCTCCGCTCCGGAATATTCGACCTGGCTGGCGGCGCTGCAGGCGCAGCGAAACAGGTCGTTCTCAGTCGCAGATCCTGCGCAGGCGCAGTTCACGGCGCTCCTCGGCGGCAGTCCCTGTGCCGCAAACGCGAAAGCGACGGTCGAGTGTCTCTACCAGAACATGCTGGGCCGGGCGCCGGCATCCTCGGAACTTGCGGCAGGCATCGCGTCGCAGCCTTTCACTCTGTTCACCGATCTGTTCACAAGTCCGGAGTTCCGGAGTTCGGGAAAGTTCACTGCGGACCATACCAATTCGCTCTACATCACGATGCTGTACTATCTGATTCTGGACCATGCCCCCAACCCATCCGATCTCGCTCGCCGGCTGAGTATGGCGAATAGTGGTGGCCCTGGAATTTATTTCAATCAGATACCGGGCCGCGCCCCAAACAGTGCTGAGCCGAGTTCCACGCAGTTGCTGATCATTGGAAACGGAGAGGGCGGCGACGGCCCGAGCGCCGGACTCACCAGCAGCGCGGAGTTCCTCTCTCGCTTCAAATAACGCGCGGCGCGCACTGCCCTACTGTTTCCGATACCAGCCCACCACCTCATGAGCGCTCGCGTCCTGATCGCCGTAGCGCACGTCGGTCACGCCGGCTTGGCGCATCGTGCCTCCGGGAACTTCCGGCAGCCGGTCGTTCGTGAGCAGAAGGCCGCCGGATTTGAGCATCGCTCCGGCGTTCTCGAGAGCCAGCATCTGTTCGAAGGCGTCGTAATACACAAAGATATTTGTGCCAACGATCAGGTCAAAGCGTTCCCCGGCGGGCAGGTCGAGGCGTTCCAGCACAATATTGAGATCTACCGGTTCGCATGCAAGCACTACTTCCGGACGTATGCGCACTGCTCTCGTTTCCAGACCCTGAAAGATCTGCGGCGGCCGGATCGGCGTCATCGCCGCTCCCACTCGATCGCCCAGGGAATGCCAGTAAGCAACGAGATCCGGCGGCCACGGACGCGCAACGTCATGCGGCAATTGGATGACATACCCCGTGTTCTTCCGGGCGCGCTCGCGGGCGCGTTGCAGATGGTCGATTACTCTCGAACTGATGTCGAGAACCGAAACGGACAGGGCGTTGCCTTTTGCCAGGCCCAGCCGGGCGAGCGAATCGTACAATGCAAACGGCTGCAGAGTCTGCTGAGGATAGTAGTCGTACGCCGACTCTTCATTCTTATCGGCAAAGTCCAGGCCGGGCCCGACAACCGCGACGCGCGTGACCTGCCCCTCCCGCAGCACGCCGCGATTTTTCAGATCGCGCAACGTCTGTTCGATCGAGTAATCGGGAAAGATGCCGGTATCGAGTGAAAGGCCACGATCATGGAACAGTGACGCCCGGTCCAACGGCGAAGCCGGCAGGCGTTTGGCTTCCTCGGCGCGCTCCGCCAGTGTTCTCCGTTCCTGCAGGACCCGCTGGAGATTGTTGTAAATGAATACGCCGGTTTCTCCCGGCATCTCCGGATCGACTCCCTTGCTGCGCAGAAGGCGATTCAGGAAAATGAGCCGTTCATTGTCGCCCGGATTGCCGAGGCCGGCAACCAGATCGTCCACGCGCGCCCGCACAGTTCCGGATTTTATAGCTTCGGTGATGCCTGCGACCCTGATCCGTGGCTGCTTCGTGAACGAGGCGCCGAAGAGGAGAAGATTCACCATGGAATCCAGATCGCCTTGCTGAAGACGCGCGCGAATAGCTTTGTCTTCACGCTGGCTCCAGGAGATCCACCGGGATTCATCGGCGTTCCTGAGTTCCGCGGGCAAGCGGTCGCGCTGGGCATTCAGGATGGGCGTAACGCTCGCCCAGGGAGTGAAGGAACGGGTGGTGGCAGCGAGAAGGGTCAGGGCGGCGATGAGAGCTAAGGAGAGCCGCATAAGGAAACTAAGGAGGAGGCCAAAGCCCGCGCCTGAAATCGACAGCAAATAAAAAAGCTGCAGCCGCGTTATAGCGCGGCTGCAGCAGGTAGTTTACCGCGCTTAGAACTGGAACTTGGCGATAAGCGTTCCCGTACGGCCAAGCAGAGCGGTCGCTCCGGCGGTCGGCGCCGGGTAGGCGCCCGGCGTCTGGTAGACGTTCATCACGCCGAATCCGCTGACTAAGGCGCCCACGTTATTACTCGTCGCCGGGGTTCCCGGAAGCGCAGAGGTCGGGTTCGGGAAAATCGTCCGGTTGAATATGTTGACGAACTCAGCCCGGATATAGAAGTCGTACTTTTCCTTGATGCGGAAGTGCCGACCGATGTTGGCGTTCTCCCTGGGCTGGCGCGGACCGCGGAAATCCGAATACAGCATCTGCGCCGTAGCAGTTCCGGTTGTGTTATAAGCTCCGCCACAAGTTGAGTTGACGGGGCACGGCGCCCAAGCGGCCGGGTTCAGCACCTGCTGGGTTTCCGGATTGTAGCTGTGTATATCGTTGATGTTGACGAGGTAGAGGGGTACGCCCGGAACGCGGACGTCCTCGCTGGGCAGGAACTCGGCATTCACGGTGCTGACCGGAGGCGTGAGGAACTGACCGCTCTGGTACTGAGCGAAGAAGCCAACCTGCCAATCGCTGACGGCTGCCTTTTCCCATTTGTTCAGGAAGTTGAACCTCGGTACGGTGTAGGTGACGTTGAACGTTATTGCCTGCGGCGGGATTTGCTGCAGCGTGTACTGCGAACCTGCGGCGTTGAAGAAGTCCTCCGGATTTTCCCGGATTAAGCCTTTGGCCCAAGTATAAGCGCCGCCGGCCAAAAGGCCATGAGAGAGGCGCTTGGTCACTTTAAGCTGCAAAGAGTTATAGATCGAGTTGCCTGTCGGGGAGTCCGAGATCCCAAGGTTCCCGTACTGCGGGAACGGGTACAGGGCGCTCAACAGCGTGGTGCCGGCGAATCCGGGATAGGGCGTAATGCCGTTCGGGTAACCGGCGGACGCCAGCTCACTCACCACCGCGGGATTGGTAAGCGGGAGACTGAGCAGGGCGCGGGCGCAGTCGTTCCCCGGCAGGCACGAGTTGCCCGGAATCGAAAAGTTGTATCCCGCAGGACCCGTTCCAGGGTAGGGATACAAGCCGTATTTCGCGTATTTCGCCGGCGAGATCTGGCTCAGGTAGCCCAGAGGTCCGTTTGGTTCCCAAACGCCGCGGTTACCAATATAAGCCGCTTCCACAATAAAGTTGTTGGAAATCTCGCGCTGGAGGCTGAGGCTGAATTGATTCACGCGCGGGGGTCGGTTTTCGTTCGCGTCGGGCACATAAACCGAAGGTGCCGCAGGCGTTCCCCCTACGGTTAGCGCTCCCGTTGGAGTCGGAGCGGGAAAGCGGTTCGGGTCGGTATCGGGCCAAGTCGGCGTGATGATCGAGCCCGGCGACGAGACGTTTACGAAGGGGTTGATGCCCGCCAGAGGATAGGCTCCGTTTAGGGTGACAATGGAGCCCGCCGGGTTGCCAACGAACTGATAATTGACTCCCCAACCACCGCGAATCACGGTCTTATCGTCGATTTGATAAGCGAGGCCGAACCTCGGACCGAGCGCGAAAGGATAAGTCGGCTGGTAGAACTGACAATTACAGGTGCTGGCGTATTGGGTAGCCCCTAATATCCCACCGGCATTGGCGTTCGGAACTGTTGCGGCTAATTGGCCAAGACGTCCATATTGCTCTTTATACTGAGTGGCATAATCCCATCGGATGCCGTAATTCAGGGTGAGCTTTCGGGTCACTTTCCAAGTGTCCTGCAGATACAGCCCATACTCCTGATTCCCCTGCCGGTAATTTTCCTGCGGGGTCTGCGTGATACCCGCCGTGCTGGTGCCGTAGTCTCCCAGCAGGAAACTGGCAAAGCCGAAACCCATGGATTGTCCGTTGAGACTATTGGTGGGAGTGAAGGGCTCTGAAGTCGGACCGGTGCCGGTCGCAAACGTTACGCCGGCGAAGTTTGCGTTCAGAACGCCCTCAATGTACATTTCCGCGCCCGCTTTAAAGGTGTGCGCTCCTTTGATCCAGGTCGCACTGGCGTTAAAGGTGGGTTTTTCCTCGTAGTTGTGTGACTGAATCTGACCAGACGTTCCTACATTCTGCATGCCTCCTGTGGAACCTAAGCTGCCAGGAGCACATCCATCGACGGCGACTTGGACAAATGGGATGGCCTGTGCGCACAGCCCCGTGAAGCTGGGGAACTGACGGTGGATCAGGAAGCCGGTGAGGTCGAGTGACGCAGGATCGAAATCCAGGAACGGCGCGTGATCGAAGAAAGACGTGTGGTAGTAGCCCGCGCCCAGATGCAGCAGAAGGTTGGGTGAAAGGGTGCGGTCGTAGTTCAGGCGAATCGTGTACGTGGGGATGAAGGTGCCACGGTACCCACCGATTTCTTCGGGGAGACCGTCCGCGTTGCCCAAGGGCGAGGAGATCTGGCTCTCTGTGTTGATCCGCGTATAGAAGAACGACAACTTGTCCTTGTCGGAGATGTTTTGATCGATCTTGATCGACGGAATAGCCGAGTACCGGCCGCCGCCGATACTCCCGGTGTAATTCCCGATCAGGTTGGCGTTTTGGGCTTGGGGAAGCAACTTGAGAAGGTCGACTGAAGTTGCATTGAACAGGCTTGTGGGAATTATGTTGCCCGGAAATGGCATGGCGGTTCCGTTCGCCAGGCGCGTTGTCGGATTGAATACCTCATTGGCATATACCGGATTTCCGGCCGGGTCGGTCGTAATGGGCGCGGTTGGAATGCCATTGGCGGCGCAGAGGCTGCAGGTCCCGTTGGGCGAGATAGCGGCGAAGTTGCCCTGCAGATAATTCGCTGTCGGCACCGTGTCGGTAAAGGAGTAAAACGAGCTTTCCAGAAACTGTTCGTAATTGAAGAAGAAGAAGGTTTTGTTTCTTCCGTTGTAGAGTTTGGGGATTACGACGGGACCGCCGAGGGTGCCGCCAAAGTCGTTGCGGCGATTTAACGGCCGCTCTTTGCCGATGCCCGAGGTATTGATGGTAAAGGGATCGCCGGCATTCAGATCTTCATTGACAAAGTAATCGAAACCCGTTCCGTGATACTGGTTTGTGCCGGACTTCATGGTCATGTTGATTACCACGGACCCCGCCTGGCCGTATTCGGCGGCGTAGTTGCTGGTCTGATAGGCAATTTCCTGGATGGCATCCGCGCTGGCCTGCCCCATCTGCGTGTAGTCGTAGGTACCGAACAGGCGGGAAGTTGCGTCCTGGCCTTCAATACGCATGGTTTCCGTCATGGCGGCGTTCCCCCCCGCGCCCAATCCGTTGATGGCGAATTGTCCGCTGCTGGCATACGAACTCACGCCCGGCAGGGTCTGCAACGAGTTGAAGGGATTGCGCACGCCCGTGGTGCCGGAGTTGGCCGTCCCGATGCCCAACAGAGGAAGGTCGTCCAGTTGATCGATGGACATGTTGTGCGTGATGTCACTGCTTTCGGTCTTCAGCAGGGAAGCGTCGGCGGAAACCGTAACGGACTCGCTGGCCGCGCCCACCTGCAGGGCAATATCTTCCTTGACGACCTGCAGCGCCGCGAGCGTAATGCCCGTATGGACGTAATTTTTGAAGCCCTGCACCTTAGTCGAAACCTGATAGGTGCCGATCGGCAAATCCGGAATCGTATAGCTTCCCGTGTTAGTGGTAACCGCCGGGAAAACCACACCGGTAGCGATGTTTTTGGCCTCCACGGAAGCGCCTGGAACAACCGCGCCGGCAGGATCCGTAACTGTTCCGGTGATCGTTCCATTACCTACCTGGCCGAACGCCACCGATGCAAACACGACGAGCGATAAAACCGATTTGAAAAGCCAACTGCGCATCAAAAAACCCCTTCACCAAAAAATGTGCCTCGCGGGTGCAAGACATGAAGCTAGTGTTTCGTCCCCAAAGTCTATCTCTTCCCGCAACCTCTGTCAATGAGCTAAAGAACATATCAGCACACGTGTTACGCGATTTATCGCGGGTACAGTACTGCTGTTACCAACTGTCGATTGAGCGCAATTTCGCCGCGGAATATGGCGCGGTCGGTGGCGGCTTCTTCAACGTCACCATCAAGTCGGGCACGAACCAGTTCCACGGCAGCGCTTACGATTATTTCGTCAACGAAATTCTCAATGCCGGAACGCCGTTCACCAACGCCGGCCTGACGGACAGCACGAAAAACGGACAACTGATCCGTCCTCGCGCCCGCCGTAACGATTACGGCTTTACCGTCGGCGGCCCCGTGGAAATCCCGAAACTCTACAATGGCAAGGACAAGCCTTCTTTTTCTTCAACTTTGAGCAGTTCCGCGAAACCCAGATCATCAATAATGTGCCCATCACTGTCCCGACGGCGGCTTACCGCACCGGAGATTTCAGTGGTGCGATCGCCGCGGACGGAAACAAGACCCTGACGGACCCCTTCGGCGTGAGCACGGGTTTGTTGGCAGGCGAGATGTTCGATAACACCAGCCTGCATCCGGTCACGGGAACTAACGGCATAGTCTACCAGGCGGCAAACCCGTTCCCGAACAATACGATTCCATTAAGCCGGCAGGACCCGTCGCGTTGAAAGTCCAGGCGTTGATTCCCCAGCCCCAGAACGGCAACGCGATCAACAATCTCATCCCTTCTTATTGACGCGGTGCGGCATACGACGATTCCGGCGCTGAAGGTCGATCAGTTAATCGGCTCCAAGCAGAAAATCTCCTTCTACTGGTCGCAGACACGGACGTATGCACCGTTCTCATCGATTTACGGCGGTTCCGAAGGTCTGCCTTCGCCCATTACCGCCGACCGGGGTTCATTTATCAGTGGTCCCGTCGAAAGACTGAATTACGACTACTCACCCCGACCATGTTGCTCCACATCGGCGTCGGCTACCAGCAGAACAACTTCTTCGACGATGCCCCGACCATCACCTACAACTCGGTTACGGCTCTCGGCTTGACGGGCGCTACGATTGCCCGCAACGATTGCCCGCAACTTGCCGGTTTTCCAGGGGCTGTGCAACACTACAACCCTCTGCACTACCGCTGCGGGCGGCACCATGAACATGGGCCCGGTAGCCGGCCAAACCCACAGCTTCCGGGAAAAGCCCTCCACCATTGGCAGCCTGACCTGGGTACGGGGAAATCACACATTCAAGGCCGGAACCGACATGTACTGGTCGGCCGTCCCACAGCTTCCATACTCCAGTACCATGGGGAACTATACGTTCAGCCCGAACGAAACAGCCATGCCCTATCTCGTGGGGCAGACCCTGGCCGGCGGATCGCTGGGCTTCAATTACGCCAGCTTCCTGCTTCATTCTGTGAAAGAGGGAGGCCTTCCGGCCTCCCTCTTTTTGTTTCCGGCCCGGTTTTTGGCTTCGTTGATCAGCCGGGCGTATCATGAAAACTGAATTCTAAGGAGAAAAAATGAAATCCCGATTGCTGTTCCTTATTGTTGTTGCCGGCACTTCGATGGTTTATGCGCAAAGTAACCCGCTCAGCAGCGCAGTCAAACAAAACTACAACAACATCAAGAACAACCTTCTCAAGGGCGCCGAGAAGATGCCCGACGCGGATTATTCCTTCAAGCCCGCCCCTGAGAGCCGCACATTCGGCGCCGCGGTCACTCACGTGGCTGCCATCCAAGGCTTGCTCTGCGCATCCGCAAAGGGCGAAAGCAAAAAGTTCGACGACTCAAAAACCGGCAAAGCCGATGCCGTCGCGCTGCTCAAATCCGTCATTGACTACTGCGACCCCATCTATGAAGGCCTGACCGATGCCAACGGACTCGAGACCGCCAAAATGTTCGGCCGTGACAACGCAAAATTCAATATCCTGAACTTCGCCGTCATTCACGACAACGAAATGTACGGCACAATGGCGGTCTATCTTCGCGCCAAGGGTCTTGTGCCGCCGTCCAGCGAACCTCGCGGTCCGGCCAGAAAATAACGGCAGAAAATAGCGACGAAGGCGCTCCTGAAGGCACCCTCGATAGCATAAAATATTCACGGTACATTCATGCACAAGAATCTGATTTTCCAGGCAGTTGCTGCGGTGGCCCTGCTCGGCCTGACGGCCTGCTCCTCCGAACCCGCTAAAACGACGGAGGCGAAGACCGACACCACCGACACCGCGAAGAAAGCGCCCGCCGGACCTCCTGAACCGGTGCTGGCCAAGACGGCGTTCTACGAGATGTACACGCCGGCGCATACCTGGGCAGCGGACATTTTGCCGCTGAGTCTGAAAAGCGGCGAAGTTACGGGTGTGAAAAACTCCGAGGGCAAGGCAGGCTTGTGGACCGCCGTTTTCGGATCGGTGTCCATGCATATGGCCCGCACCTATACCTATTCCGTTACTGATGAGTTGCCCACTATCGCAAAAGGCGTAACAGCGGAAGCGCCGGAAGCTTGGGCCGGTCCCACAACAGCCGTGGAGACCTTCCAGACCAGCGATTTCACCATCGACTCCGATGCGGCATACAAGGCGGCAGCGGCGAAAGCGGGCGATTGGCTGAAGGATCCGGCGAATGCGAACAAGCCCGTCACGATGGAGTTGGGCGCCGCCTCCCGTTTCCCCGCGCCTGTCTGGTATGTCCTTTTCGGCACCAGCAAGTTGGGTTTCGTCGCCTACGTGAGCGCCACCACCGGCAACGTCATTACAAAGTAACGGTCGTTCAACGGCATAGTGGTCCGACGGCATAAATGAAGCCGCCCGTTGTCGCGGTAGAAAGTATCCTCGCGCTTCAACCGCCGAGTCTTCGCCTGACCGTACCGGACTCATGGGCCGATTCGAATGGCCATATGAACATGCGCTGGTATGTCGCGGTTTTTGACGATGCCGGCGATGAACTGCACGAGCGCGTCGGCCTCACGCCCGAGTTTCACCGTCGGAACCAGACCGGTACCGTCGATCTCGAGCACCACACGCACTTTCTGCGGGAGGTGATGCCGGGCGACGGCATTGTTGTCTATTCCCGCCTGGTCGCCAGGTCCGCAAAGCGGCTTCACTACCTGATGTTTCTGGTCAACGAAACGAGAGGAAATCTCGCGGCGATCTTCGAATGCATGAACGCGTTTGCGGATCTGAAGATTCGCAGGACGGCGCCCTTCCCGTCCGAAATTCTCTCCCGCATCGACGCCTGGCTCGAACGGGACACCAAGCTGGATTGGCAGCCGCCTGTTTCAGGAGCGATGCGGGCCTGACTGGCCTGGGATTGTCAGGCTACGACGCCGTGCTCGGCCCGCACCAGCCGCGCGCCTTCCACCATCGCCCGCATCTTCCCGAATGCAACTTCCCGCGGCAGATACTTAAGCCCGCAGTCCGGCGCCACGATGACTTTTTCCGGATTCACAAACGGCAGCGCCCGCCGAATACGCGCCGCCACCGTTTCCGGCGATTCGATTTCGTGAGTGGAAAGATCGAGTACGCCCAGAATGATGGTCTTGCCCGGCAGTTTTTCCAGCACGGCGCAATCGAGTCCCGACTGCCCTGTCTCGATCGAGATCTGCTGTACCGAGCACTCCGACAGCTCCGGCAGAAATGAATATCCCGCGGGACGTCCGGCAACCAGCGCCGCATATCCGAAGCAGATGTGTACTGCCGTCGCCCCTCCGGCGTTTTTCGGCCGCTGCAGCGCGCGGTTCAACGCCGGTACGCCGTACTGGCGGGCCTTGTCCGGGTAAGCCTGCATGTAGGGTTCGTCGATCTGCACATAGTCGGCGCCTGCCGCGAAGAGATCGTTGATTTCTTCATTGACGGCGCTGGCATAATCGAGCGCCATCGCCTCTTCGTCCTCGTAGTAATCGTTCTGCACGAGTTGGGACATCGTGAACGGCCCCGGGACCGTGATCTTGATCTGGCGGTCCGTATTGGCCCGCAGGAACTGCAGATCCCGCACCTGCACCGCGTGCTTTCGCCGGATCGGTCCCACCACGCGGGGAACCAGTATGGAGTGTCCGCTTCGGCTCATGATGGTTCCGGGATTATCGAGATCGACGCCGTCGAGCGCCGTGGCAAACCGGTTCGAATAACTTTCGCGGCGAATCTCGCCGTCAGTAAGGATGTTCAGGCCCGCGCGTTCCTGATCCCGTATGGCGAGGAGGGTCGCATCGTCCTGTGCCTGATCGAGCCATTCAGGGGCAACCCGCCAGAGCTCTCCCGCGCGCACGCGCGGCGGCATTCGCTTACTGAGCATTTGGCGATCGATGAGCCAGTCCGGTTGAGGGTATGATCCTACGAGCGACGTAGGCAACAAGGGCATATCTTGGCCATCATAGCCGACTCAATGCCATGCCTTTGAAAGAGGATGCAGCGTCGTCACGAGCTGTACGCCGAACATGCGATAGAAATCGCCGGCATCGTCGTTGCGCTGGAGCGTGTAGCCGACCTTAATCAACTGATGTTGATTCGGACGGAAGCCTACGGACGTTTCATACGCTTCACCGCCGGATTGATAGCTGGTATGCGCATAGCCGATCCGCGCGGCGACGTACCAGCGGGGATGCAGGACTTTCCTGGCTTCGATGTAGCCTGCGTCTTCGCGAAATGTAGGAATCGCATGGTAGTTCATCTCGAACCGCTGCCATTCTCCATACACGTTCCAGTGGCCGTGAGCCCATTCCATGTCGGCTCCAACGGCGGTCGCGGGCAGATCCCGTGGGTTCGACTCACCCGGAAAAAAGTAAGCGTACTCTCGGTAGAGGTAAGGACCGCGATACGCGGACACTCCCACGTGCAGTCCCTGGCGGATCGTGTAACCGAGGCCCCCGGCCCAGTTCGGGTATTGGCCATCCTGAAATATGCTTCGCGGATCGGCAGGAGAAGAATTGGTCAGTTGAACGCGGCCGTCCCACTTTCCCTGGGTCAAATCCACCTGAGCGCCCATGAGTCCACTCGTCGTCACGCCGGCATAGTAGTAGCCGTATTGCATCGGCATGCCCAAAAGCGGGTTGTCCGCGTCGTCATAGCGCAGGAGGAAGGAGCCAAACGAAGAAGACATTTGCCCCGCGCGAACCACGATGGAGCCGTTCTTCCAGACATTCGAATAGCCGACGTTTGCCTGAATGACGTAGACCTTCATCGCATAGCCCGGAGTCGAAAAGTCCTGCTGGAAATACGGGCTTGAGTTGACATCGATCGCGCCGGAAACAACCCAATGATCCGAGATCTTCCACGTGGGATAAAGCATGGACCGGAAGCCGGCCGCGAACGGCGAACCATCCCGTGGGCTTTCCGTCAGTTCGTGATCGTAAACGGCCTGTCCGGTAACGGTCGCCCGCAGATCGATACCGGAGTCGGCCTCCTGCGCCAGTCCGGAAAAAGGCGCAGCAACAAGCAGCAAACAAATCAGAGCCGCGTGGCGTTTCATACTTTACTCAACCCCGCGAGTTCCGGCTCCTGGGTTTCCGGAGACGCCGTTTCCGGCATTTCCCCGGAACGACTCGACCCTGCCGAGACACAGTGATTCAGAGCGGTGAGAGCGGCCGGCCAACGATGACCCGCGCATGATGCCACCACTCCCATAAATACTTCCACCACGCGGGGGTCAAATTGTGTTCCCGCAAACTCACGCAGAACCGAAATCGCCTTTTCGTGGTTCATGCCCTGACGATAAGGCCGATCGGTCGTCATGGCGTCGTAAGCGTCGCAGACGTGAACGATGCGGGCGGCAAGCGGTGTCGCCGTTCCCGACTGACCTTTCGGATAGCCTGTGCCATCCCAATTTTCGTGATGAAGTTCCACCACATCGAGATAGCGGGCGAAGCCGTGTACGCCCTCCAGAATTCGCCGCCCGATTTCCGGATGCTCTTTGATCAGGTCGAATTCTTCGCTCGTCAATTTGCCCGGCTTTTGCAATACGGCGTCCGGAATACCGATCTTGCCGATGTCATGCAGAAGTGCGCCCACCCGAATATCTTCCAGATCGTTGCCGGTTATTCCCAGTGGGATCGCTGTCGCACAGGCAAGCTGGCTGACTCTGCCGCTGTGTCCGGCGGTATACCGATCACGCGCGTCAAGCGCCCCGGCCAGCGATTCTACAAATTCCACATACGCGCCCTGCAGATTCCGGCGCGCCTCCCGGATCGCTCCCGCCGCGCGGTTGAAGCCGGCGGTCAGATCGTTAATTTCCCGAATCGACGACAACTCCTTCTCAAACTCCGGAAGCAAACCGGTGCCTTCGCTCTTCCGCAGATGCGAAATCACGGATGCGATCGGCTTCACGATGCTTCGCGACGAAACCACGCTGAAGACCAGCGCTACCAGCACGATGCCCATTGCCGCCAGCAAAAATACGCGATTGAGAACCGTCTGCACCGCACTGGCGGCCGAATCCGCATTTTGCAGACTTCGCAGGGTGTAACCATCGCCTGGGTTCTTCCCGCTACCGGAACCCTCGACCGCCAGCGAAAGATAGTCCACTCCGCCCAACCGCACGTCACACTCGGTTTTGCCGCCGCATCCCCTGAGCGCCGCTTCGATTTTGGACCGTTCCGTTCCTGGAATATTCGACTCGATCACTTCACCGTTTCTGGTAAGCACCATCGGCGTACTAAAGCCGGAGAAGTCGAAACGCTCACCCACCGATAACTCCCCGATGTTGTCTTCGCCCTGATCGATGGGAACCGAGGCAACCTGATATACCCTGCCCTCCTCCATCGTCAAACCCTGTCGTACAGGCACAATAGGCGCCTTAAGCGGAGCCAGTCCCGTATCGGTGCGAATCACTCCCGCGAAGGGCGTGCCTCGGGAGTCTGAAAACATCAGAAAATCGAACCCCATTTGCTGGCACAGATCCTGCAACTGATCCTCGACTGTGCGCCGGGCAGCGGCGTTGCCCGGATACGACAGCAGAAGCTGCAGGCCAGCCTTGAGTGCCGCATTCTCACCCACCACCTTCAGAAAACGGCTGTTCCGGAGGTCGCTCCTCGCCTGCACATGCGCAATCGAAAGCTGATTTTCACGGAGAGACGTGCGCAGGCCATCGCGCACCGTGGACTTCACCATCCGCTGAACAGCCCAGAAGCTTCCCGTGAGCAGCAGAGCGAACGGCACGAAACAAAGCAAAAATGCACGCGTCCGGAAGCGCATCGCGCAGCTTTACTCCTGCCTTCTGGTTTCGAGCTTGGGGGATTCCAGCACGCGCCCGTTCTCATCGAACGGAATCAAAAATTCCGCGTGCGCGTCTTTTCCCTGCTCTACCGTGACCATCTGACGAAGGAATCCGGATGCTTTGTGCCACGCCACCAGCGTGTACTGGCCCGGCGGAACATCCGCCAACTCGAAGTGTCCCGCGCGATCGGCCTTCGTATTCCATTGGTTCGGAGTCACCACGATTGTCGCCGTCATGTTCGGATGTAAATGGCAGTTGACATAAACGATGCCCGGCTCCGGAAACGTCACCACTCGCGTATCGCCTTTGGCGTAGTTCCCCAGATCGAAGGTCTTCGGACCTGATAAGGAAAACACGTTATGGAAGATCGGGTCGTTGTTGGGAAACGACACCTTGGCCCCGACCGGGATTACCACCATCTCCGGCGAGAAGCGGCGGTTCGTCTGCTCCATCTTCACCATTTCGGGTTTCGCGATCTCGGGTTTCGCGATCTCGGAACCGGTTGCCGGAGGCGAAAGCCTGCCCTCCAGATACACGGCAACCCGGGCTCGTTCGAACGCCAGCGGATCCTGTACCGGGTCCGCGCCCAGTTCCACGGCCGTACCCCGCTCGTACATCGGCACTTCCGCCGTCACTCTACGCTTCGTCAGCTTTTTCTTGATGACGACCGTGCCTTCAATACTCTCCGCGTGAACCGGCAGGACCGGAGCTGCGGCAAAAACGACCACCGCAGCGATCGCCAGTCGAGTCAGGCCGCAAACGATGGTTGTTTGGTTCATGCCGTATCCTGCATCTGTATATCGGCAATTACTTACAAAAATGCGAGGGAGAGTTTTACGAAAATATGGCTGAAAATGCTACGCCAAAAAAGTCCCCCGTTAACCAAATGATGACGTCTTCCCGAAGGCATCGTCTAGTTCACTTTGGTAAATAGTCCGTAAAACTTTATACAGTTTTGCGAAGGACTTGTGCGGCCTTGCGAAAGAATTGTCAAACTGCTTTGGAGATATCTCTGTGAGTAACTTTGGCGTGATAATGGTGAGTCGAGAGGTTCTTCCTGATCTGGTCGGCAATCATCACGGACCGGTGATGTCCGCCCGTACATCCGAACCCGATCGTCAGATAGCTCTTCCCCTCGCGAATATAGAAGGGGAGCAGATACGTCAACAGATCGGTAATCCGCTCCATAAACTCCCCGGTCTGCGGAAACGATCGGATGTATCGCGCAACGCCCGGGTTCCTGCCCGTCAACTTCTTGAACTTCGGAATATAGTTTGGGTTCGGCAGGAATCGGACATCGAAGACCAGGTCGCAGTCGGGAGGCAATCCGTGGCGAAAACCGAAGCTGGTGATATGCACCCGGATCTTCGACCCTGCATCTGGGCCCTCGAACTTATCCCGAATGAAGTTGCGCAGATCGTGAACATTGAACTGCGAGGTGTTGATCGTCAGATCGGCCAGCGCCCGGATGGGAGCCAGCATCGCGCGCTCCTTTACGATGCTTTCCGCGATCGGCTGCTCCGCGCTCAGCGGATGCGGACGCCGCGTTTCACTGAAACGGCGCATCAGCGTTTCATCGTCCGCCTCGAGGAAGAGAAGCCGCGCGTTGACGCTGTTCCGGATCCGGCGGAAAATCGCCGGGAATTTCCGCAGCCCCGACCCTTCCCGCACATCCACCACCAGCGCGGCCTTTCGGATCGACGCGGAATCCCGCACCAGTTCCGCAAATGTAGGAATCAACTCAACGGGAAGATTGTCAACAGCGTAGTAGCCGAAGTCTTCCAGAGCTCGCAGCATCGAGCCCTTGCCGGAACCGCTCATTCCGGTGATGACGACCAGTTCGGAAGCAACTGGCCCCGGGGGCTGTTTCGAACGGGGCTTTGACTTGGACCGAACTTTGGATTTCGACCGGACCTTCGATTTGGCTTTAGCCCGCGTTCCGCCTTTCGCCGAGGGCATCCGTCTCTTTCCGCGGGACCCGTTTGCTTTCGCGCCACTTCTCGCGCACGCGCACGGCCTGCTGTTCGAGCTTACCAACAGCCGCGTGAATCGCGCTGAAGAGATCGGAATCCGAACCTTCGCCTACCAATTCGTGATTGTGGTAAGGCACGGTGATTTCGACGTTATTCAGATAACGTTCATGAGAAAGAATGACCCGGGCCTCCGCTTCACCCCTTCGACTGTCCAGCAGCTTGCCCACCTTGTCGAACTCCGCCGTCAGTTTCTGGGACTGCGCCGGAGACAAATCCACCTGCCGTCCTGTGTAGGTTACCTTCATTGCCACTCACCCTGAGATCTCACCCCACCGGCGACAAGATCGCCGGCGCTACTCTAATCGCGCACCCTGCGCTGATGCGTGGACGGAATTTTCATGTCCTCGCGATATTTGGCCACGGTCCGGCGCGTCACGTCGATCCCCTCGGCCTGCAGCCGCGCCGTAATATGATCGTCCGTCAACGGACGCCGCGCGTCCTCTTCCTCAATCATCTTTTTCACTCTGCGCTTCAGCAACAACAGGGGCGTCTCGCCGCCTGAAGGACCCTGCACCGCTTCCGAGAAGAAATAGCGCAGCTCATACACGCCATGCGGCGTGTGCGCGTACTTGTTCGCCACCGCGCGGCTGACGGTCGACGGGTGAACGCCCACTTCTTCCGCAACATCCTTGATCATCATCGGCTTCAGTGCATCGATCCCCTGCCCCAGAAAGTCGATCTGCCGCCGCCGGATCGCCTCGCAGACGCGCAGAATCGTGTGTTTTCGCTGCTCGATGTTCTTCATCAGCTGCAGCGCGGAAGAATAGCGCTCGCGAACGTAGTCGCGAACTTCTTTCGTCGCCCCCTGATCGCGCTCGAGCATCTTGCGATATTGCGCGTTCAGACGCAGTTGCGGCAGGTCGTCGTCGTTCATCTGTATGATGAAGTCCTCGCCGTCGCGCACGAAATAGACATCCGGCTCAACCGAGCGCGCGCCGGGCCCCGAAAAACGAATCCCCGGCCGCGGATTCAGATGCCGGATCATCGCGATGGCGATATCGATGTGCTCCTGCGGCCGCCCCAGCACCTTCGCCAGTTCCCTGAACTGCCGCGTTTCGAGGAGCCGCATGTGATTCGAAACGATCTGCCACGCCACACCGCCCATCCCGTTCACGCTCTGGATCTGCAGCAGCATGCATTCCTTCAGATCGCGCGCGCCCACGCCGGCCGGATCCAGCCCCTGCACCGCCTTTAAGGCCGCTTCCATAACGACGTGCGCCGTGCCGTCCTGGTCGGCCATTTCTTCCATCGTGGCCGTCAGGTACCCGTCCTCATCCAAATTGCCGATGATCAATTCGGCGGCATCGCGCGTGTCATCGTCCAGCACTGCCACGCTCAATTGCGAGCGAAGATAGTCCGGCAGCGTTTGCGGCTGTGAAAGAAAAGTTTCGAACGACGGCTTCTCCACCGATTCCGCCGCCGGGCTCCGGTAACCGGGGTCCAGATAATCGTCGAAAAAGGACCCGAAGTCGATCTCGTCGAAGGGGTCGGTAGTCGATGTCTCCACCGGCGTTTCAGCGCCGTCCGCGGGAACGTCTGCCTCGGCCAACGTGTCAGTAAAGCCGTCCCCATTTCGCACAACTTCCGGGGCTTCGCCGTTGAGTTTGATGTCCGCAGCGTCGAGCACAGACTGGTCGGCCGCGTCCGATGACCGCTCCGCCTCAAGCAGTGGCTGCAACTCCTCGGGTGTGATCTCCTCGCCCTCTTCGGTCGATTCCTCAAGTACCGGATTTTCGACAATCTCCTGATTGATCATCTCCTTCAGTTCCATACGGTTAAGCTGAAGGACGGTGACCATCTGCACCAATCCGGGGGTTAGAATCTGCTTCTGCGCGACCTTTAACTGCAGTCTGGGAGAGAGCATACTCATACCGCCATTATAAGCACCATGAGTACCGTTTCTCGCGTGAAAATGTGTGGACAAACACCAATTGGAAATAAAATTGCTCAGGATTTTTACCGAGAGGCTCATAATAAGGATGTTCCTGTGAGATTCCTCTCGGACCTGCTCGCATTTTCACTGTTTCCGTCCCCAACGCTTCCCGCGCTCGAACACCTGTTGGTGGCCCTCATCCGACCGCCTCAGAAATAGCGCGGCAACAGGCCTACTTGGCATCTGTCGAAGACCGGAAAGGCCAGTTTTGGCAGCAGATAAACAGAGATGCGTTCATCCGCGTTTATCCGCCTGGGATAATAAAGGCATCCCCGTGCTCCCCGATTTCGACCCGCTCGTCGCCGAATGGTTCACCAATCGCTTCGGCAAACCCACTGAGCCGCAGATCGCCGGCTGGCGCGAGATTCGCACCGGGCGCAATGTTCTGATCTCGGCTCCTACCGGATCGGGCAAAACGCTTGCCGCGTTCCTGATTTGTCTCGACGGGTTGGTGCGCGCCGCGCGCGCTCAAACTCTCGCCGATGAGACCCAGGTCCTATATGTCTCACCCCTGAAGGCGCTGTCGAACGACATACAAAAAAATCTCGACGGCCCCCTCGCCGAGATCGCGGAACTCGCCAAACTGCGCGGAGTACTGCTCCCGCCCATTCGCACCGCGGTTCGCACGGGCGACACACCGGCGGCCGACCGCCAGCGCATGCGCAAACAAGCGCCGCATATTCTCGTTACGACGCCGGAGTCTCTCTTCATCCTGCTGACGGCGGAAAGTTCGCGGAAGATGCTGCGCAGCGTGCGGACCGTGATTGTGGACGAAATCCACGCAGTCGCCGACGACAAGCGCGGATCGCATCTGGCTCTGACGCTGGCCCGCCTCAACACGGTGGCCGGCGCTCCGCAGCGCATCGGCCTTTCCGCAACAGTGCGGCCCATCGAAGAAGTAGCGGCCTACCTTTCCGGGAATTGTGGGGCAGGGCTTCGGCCCCGCAGCCGGGCTTCTGCCCGGCCTGGTCCCGACGAACCCTCCAACACCACTGCAATCATCGACGTCGGACATCGCCGCGCGATGGATCTGGCGGTCGAGATCACAAACGACGAACTCGGCGCAGTCGCAACCAGCGAGATGTGGGAGGAGATCTACGATCGGCTGGCCGGGCATATTCTGCGCGAACGCACGACGCTGGTCTTCGTCAATACCCGGCGTTTGTCCGAGCGCGTCGCGCACGCGCTGGCCGGGCGTCTCGGCCCGAATGCGGTTCTGCCACATCACGGGAGTTTGTCGCGAACGCTGCGGCACGATGCGGAATCGCGGCTGAAGAACGGCGAACTGCGTGCCGTGGTGGCCACTGCCTCGCTCGAACTGGGTATCGATATCGGCACCGTCGATTTGGCGATTCAGATCGGATCGCCGCGCTCGATTGCTGTAGCGCTCCAGCGAATCGGCCGTTCCGGTCACTGGGTGGGCGCGAGGCCGCGCGGCATCCTGTTTCCGACGACGCGCGACGAATTGATCGAATGCGCCGCGATCATCCACGCGATACGGCAGGGCGATCTGGAGCGGATCGAAATCCCGCGGAACGCGCTGGATATCCTGGCGCAGCAGATCGCCGCCGAGACTGCGTGTCAGGACTGGGGCGAAGCGGAACTTTACGATTTGATCCGCACCGCATATCCGTATCGCGATCTGTCGCCGAACGATTACGAGGCCATCCTCACGATGCTGTTCGAGGGCATCGCCACTTCGCGAGGCCGCAACGGAGCGTTGGTGCATCGGGATCAGGTGAATCACCGGCTGCGCGGAAGGCGGGGCACTCGGCTGGCCGCGATCACGTCGGGCGGCGCCATTCCGGACAATGCCGCATATGCCGTGATTGCCGAACCCGAGGGCAAGACGGTGGGCACCATCGATGAAGACTTTGCGGTCGAAAGTCTCACCGGCGACGTCTTCCTTTTGGGAACGCATTCGTGGCGCATTCGGCATGTGGGCCAGGGGAAAGTGCGCGTCGAGGATGCACACGGCGCCCAGCCGTCGATCCCGTTCTGGTTGGGAGAAGCGCCGGGCCGCTCGACAGAGTTGTCCGCCTCGGTCAGCCAGGTCCGAGAGGCAGCACAGGCTTCAGCCTGTGTGGGTTTAGACCCGGCAGCCGCCGCGCAAGCCATCGCCTACGTACAGGCAGGCGTCGCGTCTCTCGGAGTCCTCCCCTCAACCGACACCGTAGTAGCCGAGCGCTTCTTCGATGAATCGGGCGGAATGCAGCTGATTCTGCATGCGCCATTCGGATCGAGAATCAACCGGGCCTGGGGTCTGGCGTTGCGTAAACGTTTTTGCCGAACCTTCAATTTCGAACTGCAGGCCGCCGCGACGGACAACGGGATCGTAATCTCGCTGAGCGAGCAGCACGCGTTTCCGCTCGAAATGGTGTTTGAGTTTCTGAGCGCGGATACGGTAGAGGACGTCCTGCGGCAGGCTTTGCTGACCGCGCCGATGTTCGGCGTGCGGTGGCGCTGGAATGTCAGCCGCTCGCT
Organism: Bryobacteraceae bacterium; assembly: GCA_036273015.1. Taxonomy (GTDB): domain Bacteria; phylum Acidobacteriota; class Terriglobia; order Bryobacterales; family Bryobacteraceae; genus BOG-234. The sequence continues at coordinate 58,344 of DATAXN010000062.1, forward strand.
GATGCTTCTGCGTTTTCGCGGGGGAGTGAAAGTCCCGCCGCCGATTCAACGGATGCGCGCGGAAGACATGCTGGCTTCCGTGTTTCCGGATCAGGTGGCATGCGCGGAGAATCTGACGGGGCCGCCGCGCATTCCCGATCATCCGCTGGTTAACGAAACGATTTCGAACTGCATGCGCGAAGCCATGGATATCGAGGGCCTGAAGCGTGTTCTGGAAGGTTTGGAAAACGGGACGATCCGGCGAGTCGCGGTGGAGAACGCAATGCCCTCCGTGTTTTCGCACGAAATCCTCAATGCGAATCCGTATGCGTTTCTGGATGACGCCCCGCTCGAGGAACGCAGAGCGCGAGCGGTGCAGTTGCGGAGCACGTCGCGAACAGAAGTCGCAAACGGAATTCTGGACCCGGCCGCGATTGACCAGGTAGCGAACGAAGTCTGGCCCGATCCGCGAAACGTCGACGAAGTCCACGATGCGTTACTCACATTCATCAAGGGACCGGCTGTCCCCGAATGGAGCGTTTGGTTTGAAGAATTAAGAAACGCGGGCAGAGCGTTCTATGTACTCCCGGGGTTCTGGGTTGCGACCGAGCGGCGCGACGTAGTCGACGACACGCTCGCGACCGTGCGCGGATGGATGGAATGCCTCGGTCCGACTACGGCGTCCGAACTGGCGCGACGCCTGGCGCTCGATATCGGCGACGTACAGATCGCACTGGCCGCGTTGGAATCGGAAGGCCAGATCTTCCAGGGCCACTACCGGGACACGCGCGCCCTGGACACGCGGCTACCAGCCGCGTCTGGCGAGGTCGAGTGGTGCAATCGCCGCATTCTCGCGCGCATTCACCATTTGACGCTGGGCAAGTTGCGGCGCGAAATCGCGCCCGTTACAGCCGCTCAGTTCCATCAGTTCCTGGCCCGCTGGCAGCATCTCGCGCCGGGCACGCAACTGCATGGAGCTGACGGCGCGATGCAGATCGTGCGCCAGTTGCAGGGTTTCGAAATCCCGGCGTCGGCGTGGGAAGAGAACGTGCTCGGCAGGCGCGTCGCGGACTATGGCCCCGAGAATCTGGACGACCTCTGTTTGTCGGGCGAAGTGGCATGGGCCAGGCTTTCACCGCATCCCGCGTTAGCCGATGCCGAGCGGCATGTACGTCCGACGCGCATCGCGCCGATATCTTTCTTTCTGCGCGAAGATGCCGATTGGCTGATCGATCCGTCGTTCGGCCTGGTGGAAACCGTCGGCTTGTCACATGCCGGGCGGGATGTCTTCGAAGCGCTTTCAGCGCGAGGAGCATCGTTCTTCGGAGATCTGGTGCGGGAGACGCGGCGCCTTCCGAGCGAAGTGGAAGATGCGCTGTGGGAATTGACCGCGGGTGGACTGGTGACAGCGGATGGATTCGAGAACCTGCGGGCGTTGATCGACCCCAAGCGCCGCCGTGGCGAAGGACGGGGACACACGCGCCGTCCGCGCCATGCGGCGGGCCGTTGGGCGTTAGTGACGCGATCGAGCGTAGTCATTGCGCCGGACGACCGCGTGAAGAAATTCGCCGCGCAACTGCTGCTGCGATGGGGCGTGTTGTTCCGCGATCTTCTGGCGCGGGAGACGGTCGCGCCGCCATGGCGTGAACTGCTGCCCGCTCTGCGTCGCATGGAAGCGCAGGGTGAAATTCGCGGCGGGCGATTTGTTTCGGGCTTCACGGGAGAGCAGTTTGCGCGACCGGAAGCGATCGATCTGCTGCGATCGGTCCGAAGAGATGCGCCCGAAGGCCAGGATCCGGTCGAAGTTGCCCCGGCGGATCCGCTGAACCTCGTCGGGATCATATTGCCAGGCGCGCGTGTCAGCGCGATTTCCGTGCGGTAGTCATTTTTCTTTGCATGGCTTCGAGTGAGACCGCTTTGGTTTCCGGATAAACAGTCAGAACCACGAAGAATTGAAGCACCATCATCGCCGCGAAGAAAACAAACGGAACGCCTCCGGAAGATGCCGCCATCAAAGGGAAGATGCCTGAGATCAGCGCATTCGTGAACCAGTGCGTGAAGCTGCCGAGGCTCTGGCCTTTGCCGCGTACTCGGGTGGGAAATACCTCGGCGAGATAAACCCAGATCACGGCGCCCTGCGAGAAAGCGAAGGAAGCGATGAACCCTGCCAGCAGCCAGAGCAGCAGGCCGGCGTGCCTGCCGGTGAAGAAAATCGCCGCCACTCCGGCGAGACACGCCGCTGTTCCCACCGCGCCGGTGAGCAGCAGGAATCGACGTCCCACGCGGTCGATCACGGTCATCGCGATCACCGTGAACAGCAGATTTGTCGCCCCGATCGCGACTGATTGAACATCGCCCGAAACTTTGCTGAAACCGGCGCGATCGAAGATGTCGTTGAGATAGTAGAGAATCGCGTTAATGCCGGAGAACTGATTGAACAAACCGATTGAGATCGCCAGAAAGATTGGGAGCCGGTACTTGCGCGCAAACAAAGGCTCTTCGGGTTCGCTTTCAATCGATTGGACGATCTCGCGCAATTCTTCTTCACGGCGCTCACTGCCGACGGCACGGAGAACCTCGCGTGCCTCATCGATCCGATTCTTCTCTGCCAGCCAGCGGGGGCTGCGGGGAATTCTGAACAGCAGGACCAGAAACAGCACGGCCGGCACGGCTGCGATACCCAGCTTCCAGCGCCACTCGGCGCCACCCAAATTCAGGGTTCCGATCAGATAATTGCAAAAGTATGCCAACAGAATGCCGAACACGATATTGAACTGAAACAACCCGACCAGCCGGCCGCGCCATCGTGGTGGCGAAATCTCCGCGATATACATCGGACTCAGCACGGATGAGCCGCCGATTCCGAGCCCGCCGATGAACCGGAAGCAGAGCAGCGAATACCAGTCCGGAGAACACGCGCAGCCGAGCGCGGAGATCAGGTAGAGCAGAGCCGGAATACGCAGTCCGTCGCGGCGCCCCAGGCGATCACCCAGCGTTCCGGCAAACATCGCGCCGGGGATTGTTCCCAACAAGGCGCTGGAGACGGTAAGGCCGAGCCCCGCCGCGGTCAGGTGATAAAGAGCGGTGAGGCTCCGGGTCGTTCCGGCAATCACGGCCGTATCGAATCCGAACAGGAGCCCGCCCAAAGCTACCGCCAGGGCGCTCCTGAGGAGGAACGCGTTCGGTCTCACGGGATTCTACTGGTTTGACGCGGACGCCGCAGCTTTCAATTGTTCCGCGCGGCGAAGCGTGAAGGCCGTTTCGTTGATGTCAATCTCTTTTTTGTAACCTTCGGGATCGATGTACGGGTTCGGCGTCGCCCCAATTTTCGCGTATTTCTCCGCCAGGTTGAACATGGCCGGATGCGACCCAAGCGGGATGTCGCAAGGCAGACTTCGCAGCAATTTGAAGCTGTGCATGTATTCGTCGGCGATCCGCGGCACGTCCTTGTTGTTGACAAGCTGGTAACCGGGGTTCACGCCGATACTGCAGATGATCACCACGTCGTAAGTCCTGCCGCCCTCCGGGATTTTGGTGCCCCACGACGTGCAGCCGCGCGTGTGACCGGGGGTCAGGTGAGCCACCAGCGTTGTACCGCCGAGCGTGACAGTGTCGTTGTCATGCAGGACGCGATCGATCACATGAGGTTTGTTGCCTGGAGTGATCTTTGTCAATGCGGGGATATCCTCGGCCATCGCCATCAGCTTCGCGCCGGTCAGTTCTTTGACCATGGCGTCGCCTTCCATGTGATCGCCATGCGCGTGGCTGCCGAGGAGAATCTTCGTATCCGCAAAATGGAAGCCGAGTTTCTCCACGGAATCGCGGATCACGGGCACGTTGCGTTCATAAGAGCTGTTGATCAGAATGTTTCCCTCTGGCGTAACAATCAGAAACGAGGCGAGGCTCTCGGTGCCGACGTAATAAAGATTACCGACAATTTTGTGCGGTGGAAACTGCTTGTTCTGCTGCTCTCGCGTGCCGATATTCCGCCGGAAAAGATCCTCGGGCATCATGACCTTCGGCGTCTGAGCCAATGCAGCGGCGGCAAGAGCGATCAACATTAAAAGCGTGAGTTTTCGAGCGCGCATGGTTATGAACAGCGTACCAATTTCCTGAACAACCCTTAGAATGGAATTCGTGGAATACAGACAACTTGGAAATACCGGAGTTTTTGTTTCGCGCATCTGCCTGGGCGCGATGACGTTTGGCGGCTCCGGCGGAATCTTCGAAATGATCGGCGGGTTAAGGCAGCATGATGTGGATGCGCTGGTGGGAAACTCGCTCGATGCCGGAGTGAACTTCATCGACACCGCGAATGTCTATGCAGCGGGTGAATCCGAAACGCTGACAGGCAAAGCGCTGGGACAGCGGCGCAAAGACGTCGTATTGGCCACCAAGGTATTCGGCAGAATGGGTCCGGGCGCAAATCAGGTGGGGTTGTCGCGCCTGCACATCATGCAGGAGGTCGAGGCCAGCCTCTTGCGACTGAACACGGACTACATCGATCTCTATCAGATTCACCAGTTCGATCCGCTGACGCCGTTCGAAGAAACATTAGGCGCATTGACCGATCTGGTGCGCCACGGAAAAGTCCGGTACATCGGATGTTCGAATCACACGGCGTGGCAGATCATGAAGTCGCTGGGAGTATCAGCGCTCGGGCATCTGGAGAAGTTCACGACGCTGCAGGCCTATTATTCGCTGGCTGGCCGCGAGCTGGAGCGCGAGATCGTGCCCTTGCTGCTCGACCAGAAGATGGGCTTGTTGGTTTGGAGTCCGCTGGCCGGCGGTTTCCTCACCGCCAAGTTTAAACGGGGCGAGAAAGACGAAAGCGCGCGACGCAGCAAATTCAGCTTTCCGCCGGTGAACCTGGAGAAGGGTTACGACATTATCGACGTGATGATCCGCGTGGCGTCGAAGCACAACGCGAGCGCAGCGCAGGTGGCATTGGCGTGGCTATTGCATCAGCCCGTGACGACGAGCGTCATTATCGGAGCGCGGAATGCCGACCAGTTGAAAGACAACCTCGCGTCAGTCAACGTGAAATTGGATGACGCCGATCTGAAAGAGCTGAACGACGTCAGTCAGCTTTCGCCTGAATATCCCGGCTGGATGATCGGTGGTGACGATCGTCGGCCCGGCCAGGTGCGGGACTGGTCGAAACTACTGAACAAAAAATAGGTGCTCTACAGTAGCCGGCCCTGCTTTTCATCCTGACCGGGCAGCGGCCGGCCGGGCAGAACGAAATGCTCGTCGCAGCGGGGTTCATATGTCTCATCGCCGCCGACCTGAATTTGGGGACTGTCGTACGGTGCGGGTGAACCGTTAATAATGCGTTGCGGGTATGCGGCGCGGGTTCCGCATTTCGTGCAGTAGGCGGTCATCCACATGCAGCGATCCTCGGCGAGCAAGGCCAGATCGGGTGTGGACCCGAAGGGCTCGCCGCGAAAGTCGAAGGCGAGTCCCGAGGCGAGAATGTCGTAGCCTTCGTCGAGTAAATCCGTTATCAGGCGGAAGAAGCCGGAGTCGCGGCCAAAAAACTGGATTTCGTCGAAGGCGATCACATCGAAGCGAGAACCGAGAGCGGATTCCCTGTTTCGAAGAATTCGCCACATTTCTTTCGGATTGGCGGCGGAGATTTCTTCGGCGGAGTCCTCTTCGCCTTTTCGGCTCTTGATGAAACTGAAGCCGCTGCGCGTATCGGTCATCGGCTTGAAGACGGCGATCTGCTTGTTGCCGTACTTTCGCAAAGTGTCGATTTCCGTAAGCAGGTGCCGCGTCTTGCCTGACGCCATGTTGCCGATGAATAATCTCAGAAACCTTCCGCGAGCCATTACTTGAGAATGGTTTCGAGATTAACACGCCGGTACTGCCGGGCCTGTTCAGTTGCCGTGTGGCCCCGATCGTTGCGGATCTTCGGATCGGCGCCGGCTTTGAGAAGGGCGCGGAGAGACGCGGTGTCCCCGAAATCAATAGTCGCCGCATACATGAGCGGCGTGAAGCCCGCGTCGTCCCTGGCGTTGATCGCCACGCCGGCTTTCGCCAAGTCCGATATCACTTGCGGACGGTTGGCAATGGCCGCCCAGTGAAGAAGATTGATGCCGGAACTGTCGGTCACCTTCGCCGATGCGCCGGCTGAGAGCAGAGTGCGGACCACGTCGGGATAGCCGAAAGTCACGGCCTGCGAGAGAGCGGCGGACAAAGAGCCCGAGCCGTGCGCCAGGAGAAGCTCGACATTCTCCAGATCGCCGGTCATCGCGGCAAGGACCAGAGGGTTGTTTTTCGGATGAGATCCCTCGGGAGGGTTCACGGGCGCACCCGCGTCGAGAAGACGCTTGATCGAGGCCGCTGTGTCTCGCGATGCCGCCGCCACAGTAAGAGCCCCGTAGCTGGGTTCCGCGCCGCGCGCGAACAGGAGCCGGACCTTCTCCGCTCCCTCCTCGGCGTCGTCCGCAACAGCCATGAGAAGCGTGGTTCCTTTTGCCGTTTTGCTGTTCGGGTCCAGGCCTTTATCGAGAAGCGTGGTCAGCTCGGCAGGTGTTCCGGAAAGAGCAGCGCGGGCCCACGCCGGCGCCGTCGCGCTGCTTTCAGGCACAGCATGGCTGCCGGATTCAGTCTGAGGCAGGGTAGACAGCATCGCCATGACCGCCCATGTACTCCCGGCATACGAAAGATACTCATTCTTCCCATAAGGAAAACCCGTGGTGAAATATTCCGGGCTGACCTGCGCCGGGGAGGTCATCCGCGTGTGAACCAACCACGTGCCATCCGCAGCCTGCGTGGAAATCAGAAAGCTCAAACCGGCTCGCCAGACAGGATCTGCCGTCGCCATGCCCGCTTCGTGGAGTGCGAAAAGCGATTCGCCGGTGGAATACGCGTCGGCAGGGTAGCCTGGTAACTCCGCCCATCCGCCCGCGGGCTTGCGCATGGCGACAAGATCGCTGCGCGCGGCATCGATCTCGCGCGTTGTTGCGCCGCTCCAGACCAGGCCGAGGAGCCGGAACGCGCCGTCCTCGGTGGATGCCGGCTTCGATTTCACCAGCCATTGACGTGCGCGCAGTATGCAGGCGTCCCGCTCGGCTTGGAGTTCGACGGGCATGTAAAGACTGATGGCGCGCACCGCGGTAGCCGTCGCCGTGAATATGCTGCTCGAATGCGGCGGACGGAAATCGGACGTCACCCAATGGCCATCGCGCTGCCAGTGGACCAGTCGGCGCGCGTAGACCGACGTCGTCAGATCCGGAGCAACGCCTGACGCATGCGCCGCCATCAGGAGGTAGCTGTCGTCCGGAGTCGGATCGTTCAGCGTCACCGCCTGCACGGCATCGTCGAAAGCCGTCGAACCCAGAAGGGAACGGAAGGTCCTGGTTTCGACGGCTGTAAGAACCAAAGGATCGACTGAGATCCCGCGCTCCCTGGCCATATGGAACATCAGGATAGAGAGGACGTTGTGATGGCAGGAGACACAGGCGCGTTTGGCGACGAACGCCGAGGTCGAGTGCTCGAGCGGCGGTATTGCGCGCGCAATCGCTGCCCGGATCCGCGAAGGCGTCTGGGCGGACAGGCTACCTGGAATCAGGAGCCATGTCACGCTGCTTAATTGAAATGCCGCCGCCAGCAGGGTCTTACGCATGTTTCGCTAATCCAGTATCACTCGTCCGGATTCTTTCGCCATGTTGTAACGGAGGCTTGGATTGATCCGCCTAAAGCGGTGTGTTATCAAGGATGAAACGGCTGGACGCACACCTGCTGGTTCTGATATAGCACCTGAAATTTGAATTTTTGACGGCGCGTGCGTCTTCCAGCGCAGAAAGGAACCCCTGTGGAGTCCGGCCACCGGAAACTGATCCGACCCTCATTTAATGAGTTCAAAGAAAAGAGCGAACCGCCGCCCCGCAAACAGGCCGCTGGCGGCGGAGCGCCGCAGAAACGCCAAGTCCCCCCGGACCAGACGAACGCGGAGAACTTCTACTACGTCAAGCAGATGCAGGGGAAGACTCCGATGGTAATTACACTGAAGGACGGAGAAGTCCTCAAGGGCGTAATCGAATGGTATGACCGTTCCTGCCTGAAACTGAACCGCGACGGAGAACCGAACCTGTTGCTTTACAAGAGCAACATTAAGTACATGCACAAGGGCGAAGACGGCGCCTAGCCCCGCAATTCAGCGCCTGAATTCAGCGCGTTATTTAACCCCGCCGCTGTGACAGCCGATACTCGCGGCGTTTGCCTGCTTCCTCATACCGGCGTTTTTCCTCTTCCGTCTCCGGAATGATCGGCGGCACCGGGACGCCGTGACCCTGAGCGTCGATGGCGACGAAAGTCAGAAATGCCGACGAAACGTGCTGCTCACCGCCCTTGATCAGGTCTTCCACCCAGACTTTGACGCCGACTTCCATGGAAGTTCGAAATGCCCGGTTCACGCTGGAACGCAGCCGCACCCACTGGCCGATCCGGACCGGATGAATGAAATCCATGTGATCGACCGACGCCGTGACCACCACGTTGCGGCAATGCTTCATCGCGGCGATGGCGCCCGCCAGGTCGACCAGATGCATGATCTTGCCGCCGAGCAGGTTGCCGAGTCCGTTCGCATCGTTGGGCAGAGCGAGTTCCGAGTATTCGGCTACCGATTCGCTGACGCGCCGTCCCTCCATCTCAGTTGCCGTCCATATCAACTACCGAGCTGGCGAAGGTACGCCGCTGCATAGGCGTGCGCCTGCCGTTCCAGCGGCTCGGCTTCCGTGGCGCCGATCCGGCAGTCCACGGCCAGAGTTCCCACGGCAACCGGATGATGGTTACGTTCGCTCGACCAAGCGACCTCAACGACTCCGGCTCGGTTCGCCTTGACCAGAAAGCGGAACGCATCCGCGTCGGATTGTGCGGCGCGCTCGCAAATGCCACGCGCATAACCGGCATTGCAGCACCGGCGCAGGACGGCATCCGGGATAACGACGGGAATGAGAGCGCCAGCCTGCGCTGCGCACTCACCGCCGTATAGATCTTCCAGTGGAGCCAGTTGCGATGCGGGCAGGAATAACGGACAAGCCATGACTTCGACGCTATAGTAGCAAGTGCCCATATTGGGCAAATCATGGGAACAAATCGTCTCGAGATCCTGCTGTCAATGGTGGACCGGAATCCGGCGGATGCATTCAGCCGCTACGGTCTCGCGATGGAATACGTCAAATCCAGCGACCTGACGACTGCGCTCGAGCATTTCATGCATCTGCTTGAGCACAACCCGAATTACGTTGCGGCCTATTTTCACGGCGGACAAACGCTGGAGAAGCTGGGGCGAATCGACGAGGCCAAAGGACTCTACCGCCGCGGCATGGAAGTCGCGGCGGCGACCAATGACGAGCACACGCTGAGCGAACTGCAGGCCGCATTGAGCATGCTGGGTTGAGGAGATCAGCGTTGGAATTCGATTAACGTCGCTTCGCCCGCTACTGCCTTCGCATCCTGTTTCGGCGGTTTCGAGGACGGCTTGTAGGAGACGGTCACGTGCGTCATCGTCTTCTGCGCGCCGCAGACCAATGAATCGCCGTTCCTTATTTCCAACTGCTTCGGATCGGGGACGACTAAGTTTACGGTCTGGCCGTCGTTATCCTTGACCGCCAGGCGCAACTGCTTTCCCGCGCAATCGACGCGCACGAGGCTTCCGGTGATTTTCTGCCCGCCGGAGTCCTCAAACCACTCCACCGTCTTAGCCTTTTCGGCCGCCGAAAGCGGGTTGGTATTGGCGCGCGCCTCAAGCTCGGCCAGTTCCCTGCGGGCCTCATTCTTCAGGCGGTCGATATCCGCCGCTTTGGCCGCCGCTTCTTTGCGCCGCTCCGCGTCTTCGTCGTCGAGGCGTTGCTGCTCGATCTGACCGCGCGCCGTGAGATATTGCTCGCGAAGCTGTACATTCGGAGCTGCCTGCGATGCCGCCATCCAGGCGCGCCCCGCCTCCGCGTATTGTTTCTGATCCACACAGAGCCTGGCGTATTGCGCCCACCACTCGTAGTCGCGCGGCGCCAGATTGACCGCCTGTTTCCATTCGGCCATACGGCGGGCCGGATCGGACAGCTTCTCACCAAAAACCCAATGCGCCTCCGCGTACTTCGGATCGATCGTCAGCGCCTCCTTCAGAATCTCGATGGCCCGCGCGGGGTCGGTTTCGAACGTCGCATAGGTCGTAAGCGCCACGAAGTTGCGCGTCCCGGCCTTCCGCGCTGCGTCCATGTAAGGCCGGGCTTTGGCGGGGTCGTGGTCCTTCATCGCCAGGACCGCAAGGCCTTCGTTAGCCTCGGCCGTCTGCTTGCCGGCCTGCAGCAAAGACTGATAAATCGCCGCGGAACCGCCGGTCAGCAGGTCCGCATGCATGAGCTGGCCTTCATCCGAAGTCAGGAACGTCGTATTGAAATCGCGATCCGGATTGAGTGGACGATTGGGCGCAACCGCGGCACCAAAAACTCCCGCGGCATAATACTGGTCGACGTCGGCTTCGAACTTCGTTCCGTCTTCACCGAACGCGTTTCGACTCGCCGCGCCCCGGTCCATACCAGAGGCCAGATTATGCAGATAGATCTTTGCCTTGCCGGCGTAGTCCGATTGCGTAATGATCCGGTGCAGCATGGCCCACTCGCGCGTCCGCTCGGCTTGCGGCGGAGGCGCGCCCCACGTTACGTGGACCGCGGTCGATTGCACCGTGCTGAAGAACGTTTCGATCGCGGTTTCGATCGGCGCCGGCATCCGCGAAAAATTGTCTTCGAGAAGCTTACGCGTTAACTCGCGCAGCAGACCGGAGGGAAGCTGGCCTTCCGCGCTTGTGCAGGCCATCAGCCTGTCGCGCCCCATAATCAGTGTCGGAGGACACTGCGTCTGAAGGTCCGAGGCATTTTTGAAAACGATAATCCGCAGCGGCGGATCGAGCCGAAGGTCCGGCTGTCCCATAACAGCTCCGAGAGCGAAACGGAATTGCTCGAACTGGCTAAGAGCCTGCGTGGCCGCCTTGCGGCCGTCATCGCTGATGGCTTCGAACGACCCCAGCCGCGCTTTGATCCAACGAGGCTCGGCGGAAACACCGCTGACCGGGAAGAGCGTCAGAAGCGAAAGCGCGCAGCCGAATGTCCGAATCCAGCGTGTCCGAATCCTGCACGACATTTGTCTGTCAGTCCTTGCTATCAGTATCGCCCCTTTCCATGGGAGTTACCGGGGTAGTGGATAATCAAGTTGAGCTGAATGGCCTGATCGCATGATCGAGGATCTGATACGCCGGGCACGGCGGCGATTTCTGTTAAACGAGACACTGGCGCAATCTGCATTTGCGGCAGCGGTTCTCGTTGGCGGATTCGTCCTGATGCTGATTTTCGGCACGCAATATCTTGAATGGTGGACGCTGGGCATTTTCGCGGTCGCCGGAGTGGCCATTGGTTCGTACCGCGTGCGCCAGCGGACCCCCGGCCGCTACGCTACCGCCGTCCAGGTGGATGAGAACGCGCATCTGCATGACGCCCTTTCGACTGCGCTGCATTTTGGCGATCATTCGGCGGGCTCGGAACAGTTTCGTCAGTCGCAGCGGAAACAGGCGGAAGACGCCGCGGGCGGCGTGCAGCTCGACCAGGCTGTCCCCTTTGTCTTCCCGCGCTCTCTTTATGTGATGGCGGCGTTGTGTCTGCTTGCAACCACCCTTATCACTCTGCGGTACGACATCGGGCACGGACTCGATTTGCGCGCCCCGATCACGCAGCTTTTCTTCGAAGACCAGGCCATTCGGGACGCGAAGAAAGCCCAGGCGCTTTATCCGAAGTCGAAGAACTGGATGGACGAGGCCCAGTCGCTGCTTTCGAAGCTGGGGATGGCGCAGAATCCGGATGAACCCAAACCGGGCGACGAAGATGCGTTGGACAAGGCCATCGACCAGGCGCTGCAGAATCCCGCGGAGGCCAATGCCAAAGCGGAGAAGGGCGGAGGCCAGGGCGACAAGAGCGGGCAAACCAAGGCCGGTGAAGCACAGAGTGACTCGCCCAACGGCGATCCGATCGATAACGGCGATCAGGCCAATAACAACGATCAGAACGGGCAGGAGGGCGCCAACGCGAAGGACGGTCAGCAGGGCTCGAAGTCGACCTCCGGCAAGAATGGTAGTCCCGGCAATAAGGAAAGCCTTTTGTCACGGCTGAAGGATGCCGTTTCGAATATGCTTTCGAAGTCCGATAAGAACGAGGATAATTCTCCTTCTTCGCAGAAGAATCAGCAGTCCGCGAAGAAAGAGAACCAGAATGGTCAGAAGGGTCAGGCGGGCAAGGGCGCTCAGGAAAAGGGCGAAAGCCAGTCTGACGCGGAAGGCCAACCGGACGCCGATTCGCAAAGCGGCCAGCAGGCGCAGGGAAAGCTCAGCAACTCCGCGAATCAGACGCCTCAGCGGGGCGGCAGCGGTATCGGCAGCCAGGATGGCTCCAAAGAGATTAAGGCGGTGGCGCAACTGAAGGCGATGGGAAAGATCAGCGAGATCATCGGCCAGCGTGCGGCCACGGTTTCCGGTGAGACATCGGTGGAAGTGCAGTCGGGAAATCAGAAGCTGCACACCGATTACTCGAATACCGCAGCGGCACATGCTGAGACCGATGGCGACGTTACGCGCGATGAAATTCCTGTTGCGTTACAGGCTTACGTCCAGCAGTATTTCGCTGAGGTACGGAAAGCCGGAGCCGCCAAGCCAAAGGCCACTGCAAAACAGCCCTGAAATTAAACCAGCCTGGTATCACGTTGCATCAATGCCGCTCGCTGACGCGCGCGGTTCAGAAAGGGTTTACGAACCGTGACCGTGAGGGAGCGGCAACGTGAACTTCTGCAATCAAGTACCAGATAAACCACCGACAGCCTAAAGCTTCTCCGACGCTCCGCCGATAGAGGCAAGTCAGGAGGTTCGTGGTGATTGGTGCATCGGCTCAAAGTTCAGATCTCGAGACGCAATTGCATGTGAGTTCTGATTGCGCGGCACTGGTCAGCCGTGTGCGCTCCGGGGACACTGCCGCGGTTGAGGAACTCTACAACCTTTTCGGTCGTTCCGTCCGCTATTTCCTGCTGCGTCATCTCAGCCCCGATGAAATCGATGACCAGTTCCATGACTGTTTCATCGCCGTTCTTCAGGCGATTCACGACGGCCAGCTTCGGGAGCCCGAGCGCCTGATGGGCTACGTCCGAACCGTCGTCAAACGGAAGATAGCGACCTCGATCAGCTCTACGGCGCGGCAGCGGCGCACCCGAGTGCAACTCGACCACGCTCTTCCGTTATTGTGTGATCTGCGGGAAGATCCGGAACGCGGAATGGTCTCCCGGCAACAAATGGAAATTGCTCGTAGGGTTCTTAAAGGCGTCGGTCAGCGGGACCGTGAAATCCTTCAGCGCTTCTATGTCCTCGAGCAGACACACGAACAAATCCGCGCCGACATGGGACTCAGCTACACGCAGTTCCGCCTGCTGAAATCCCGCGCCAAGGCGCGGTTCGGAAAGTTCGGAAAGCAGTTGGCCGGTTCAGCCTCGCGGACCGGCCTGCCACAGGGCAAGTCCGGCGCCGGTCGGGTCCATGATGATGCTGAACTTGCCCATTCCCGGCACTTCCGTAATATCCCGGACAATAGTCGCACCCAGGGACTTGGCCTTCGCGGTTGACGCGGCGATATCGTCTACATTCACATAGGCCAGCCACATCGACGGTGCACCGGGCATCGGATTCTTCACGATTCCACCGGCGGTGCCTTCGCCGACGCCGATCATCGTGTATTCCATGTCTCCCATCGGAACGTCTTCCAGCTTCCAATCGAAGAGCTTTCCGTAAAAGTCTTTGGCTTTGGCAACATCTGTCGTGTTCAGTTCAATGTGTACGAAGGGGTTTGGCATGAATGCGATCCTCTCCGTTCACTATGACGCAGGACGAGCACTAAAATCGACTGCGGGCGGGTAAAAATCCGATGACAAACGCGGTTATCGGCTGTCGTTATCGGCTGTCGTTATCGGCTAACTCGGTGTTTCCCAGGGCTTGTCGCGCTTGCCGCTGTCGCGGCCTTCAACGCGATCATAGATGTACAGGTTCGAAACCGTACCCAGCGACTCGTTGTAGAGAGTTGTGAGATTCAGCGCTTCGCGAAGGTCTTCCTGAAAATTATGGATCTCTTTGAGTTCTTCTGCGAGAGCGGGCTTGCGCTTTCCGCTCGGTGTGGTGAAGAACTTCTGAAATCCCTCGTCGGTGAGCGTTCCGATTTCCTTCCCCATCACAACGCCGGCCCGCTCTGTCGCCTCCGGAACCCCATTGGGCCCGGGCTGAAAAACAGCGGCGATGCCGTTGCGCTCGATCCTGGTCTTGCCGCCGACCGATTCCGTGCGGAAACCCGCGGCACGCGCGGCGCTCATGTGGTCTTCGAATGTCAATTGCTTGGGGCGCTCACGGCGAAAGAACATAGGCTCAACTCATTATAATTGCGGCATGTCTCCTTCGACCGCAGCGGTGCTCTCGATTGACGAAGGCACTACCAGCGCGCGCGCCGCTCTTTACAATCGGCAGGGAGAGCGCATCGCGATGCACGCAGTGCCGGTCGAATCGCGCTTTCCAAAACCGGGATGGGTCGAACAGGATGCCAGGGAGATCCTGCGGGCGCAAATGTCCGCGGTCCGGGCCGTGATCCAAGCCAGCGGCGCGAACACCGCTGACATCGCCGCTTGTGGAATCGCCAATCAGCGTGAAACCACGATCGTTTGGGACCGCCATACCGGAGAGCCGATCACTCCGGCGATCGTCTGGCAGTGCCGCAGAACCGGGGAGATGTGCGGAGAACTGGCGCGGTCAGGCGATGCCGGCTGGATCGAACGGAAAACAGGCCTCGTAATCGACGCCTATTTTTCGGCGAGCAAGATCCGCTGGATTCTGGAGAACGTTCCGGATGCGCGCCGAAAAGCCGACAGTGGCGACGTCTTATTCGGGACCGTCGACACGTGGCTGATCTGGAACCTGACCGGCGCGCATGTCACCGATGTAACGAATGCCTCCCGCACGATGTTGATGGATCTCGCCAGGGGCGAATGGGATAACGATCTCCTCCGCATTTTTGGCGTGCCGCGCGCGATGCTGCCTGAGATCGTGACTTCCTCCGGGTATATCGGACCCATCAAACCAAGTCTGCCGGGGGCAGGGATTCGCATCAGTGGCGTCGCGGGCGACCAGCAGGCCGCACTTGCCGGGCAAGCATGTTTTCACGCCGGGCTTTCCAAAAATACGTACGGAACCGGCTGTTTTGCGTTAACTCACGCAGGCAGGCGCGAACCGCATTCCAAACACCGGTTGCTGGGCACGCGAGCGGCGGCTCTCGACAAAGAGCCGAAGTTCGCGGTGGAAGGCAGTGTATTCGTGGCCGGTGCGGCCATTCAATGGCTCCGCGATCAACTGGGTTTGATTCGCACGGCGCACGAGTCGGAAGAAGTTGCGGATTCGGTGCCGGATTCGGGCGGCGTGTACGTCGTCCCGGCATTCGTCGGATTGGGTGCGCCCCATTGGGATTCCCGGGCACTGGGCGTTATCAGCGGGCTGACGCGGGGTAGTACGAAAGCGCACATCGTCCGCGCCGCACTCGAAAGCATCGCCTTTCAGAGCAAAGAGCTCATCGACGCGATGGAGGCTGACTCCGGCGAGCCTGTCCGCGAGTTGCGAGTGGATGGCGGCGCCACAGTAAACAATTTCCTCATGCAGTTTCAGGCCGACATTCTGGGCAAGCAGGTAGTCCGGCCTGCCGACGTGGAGACTACGGCGCTCGGCGCAGCCTATCTCGCCGGTATTGCCGAGGGGGTTTGGTCAGGAACCGAAGAGGTGGAAAGCTTCTGGCGGATCGAGCGCCGTTTCGAGCCGCGACTGCCCTCCGACCGGTGCACTGAGCTGACAGACGGGTGGCGAAAAGCTGTGGCGCGGGCAAAATCGGACTTATAAACTGGTTGCCTTACAATAGTAAGTTGGCACTGCGAACGTTGTTTCTCAACCCGCCTTCGTTCGAAGGCTTCGACGGGGGCGCAAGTTCCCGCTGGCCGGCATCGCGGGAGATCGAATCCTACTGGTATCCGGTTTGGCTTTGCTATCCGGCCGGTATGCTTCCCGACAGCAAGGTCGTGGATGCGCCGCCGCACCGGATTTCCATCGAACGAACGGTGGAAATGGCAAAGGATTTCGAGCTCCTGGTACTGTTTACCTCGACCCCGGGGTTCGAGGTGGACTGCCGGATTGCGGAGATGATGAAGCAATCCAACGCAACGCTCAAAGTCTGCTTCGTGGGACCGCCGGTTACTGTTGAGCCGGAAAAAACGCTGAATGCATCGAGCGCGATCGATTTCATTATCCGCCGCGAGTTCGATTACCAGATCGTCGACTACGCCAACGGCAAGCCGCTGGAGGAAATCCCCGGCGCCAGTTTTCGCAAAGACGGCGGCATCGTAAATAACCCGGAAGCGCCGGTGATTGAAAACCTGGACGCTTTGCCCTGGGTAACGAAGACTTACAAACGCGATCTCGACATTCGGAATTACAACGTTCCCTTCCTGCTGAATCCGTTCCTCTCGATGTACACGTCGAGAGGCTGTCCGGCGATGTGTACGTTCTGCCTCTGGCCGCAGACGCACTCCGGCCATCGTTGGAGGCTGCGGTCGAGCGACGACATTCGCGACGAAGTCAAATACGCGCTCGAGACATTTCCTCACATGAAGGAAATCTTTTTTGACGACGATACGTTCAATTACCGCAAGGAACGCACCATCGAACTTTGCGGAAAGTTGAAGCCGCTGAATTTTACGTGGTCCTGCACGTCCCGTGTTACCACCGACTACGACACACTCAAGGCGATGAAAGAAGCGGGATGCCGTCTGCTTATTGTGGGCTATGAATCCGGCGATCAGCAGATTCTGAAGAACATCAAAAAAGGCGCGACCATCGATATGGCCGAGCGCTTCACGGCGAACTGCAAGAAGCTGGGTCTCGTGATCCACGGCGATTTCATCGTCGGTCTGCCGGGTGAAACGAGGGAGAGCATTCGCAAGACGATCGATTTCGCGAAGAAGCTGGATAACGAAACCATTCAGGTCTCGATCGCCCATCCCTATCCGGGTACCGAGTTCTACGATTACGCGAAGAAGAACAATCTGATCTCGATCGGAAACATTGTCGACGAACGCGGCAATCAGCTTCCTAAGGTGGTTTACGAAAACCTGAACGAAGCCGAGCTGATGGATTGGGTGGAACGCTTCTACAGCGAATACTATTTCCGCACGCGCGTGATCTGGCGCATGGTGCGGAAGGTGATCTTCAACTCCCACGACCGGAAGCGGCTCCTTAAAGAAGGGCGCGAATATATGGCGCTGCGGAGCCGGCGGAAAAAATTTATCTCGGAGCAGAGGCAGCAGACAACCATTTCCGCGAATGCCGGCGACTAGCACGCGGAATCTTACAGCAAAGACGCGGCTGTTTGCAGTTCTCACGATCGTCACCAACGTTGCCGGAAATTCCTTTCTGACGCGCGGAATGCGGCAACTGGGCGATGTCGGTAACTCACCCCTTGCCCTGATCGCGGCCTTGTTTCATCCCTGGGTGGCGCTGGGCGTGATACTGTTGATCGCCTGGACACTGACCCATATGGCGCTCCTCAGTTGGGCGGACCTGAGTTACGTCATGCCGGTTACTGCGTTCAGTTATGTGATGACCGCTTTCGCCGCACGGCTTTTTCTGAGCGAAAACATCTCGTATGCGCGGTGGATCGGAATCGTGCTGGTGACGGCGGGCGTGACGTTGGTGGGACGAACCGCGGCGGCGTCCTCAGGCATGATCGAAGGTAAGCCGCAATGAAGTGGGTTCTGGTTCTGATGGTGATCTGCGCCACCACCGTTGGTGATGTGTTCCGATCGCTCGGCATGCGCCAGCATGGCGAAATTCACGATTTCCGTCCCGGCGCGATCGGCAGTTCGTTCGGGATGGTGGCGCGTAACTCCTATGTGATTATTTCGACCTGCGCCATGGCGATTTCGTTCTTCTCATTCATGAAGCTGGTGTCGATTGCGCCGATGAGTTTTGCGGTGCCGATGTCGGCGGCAGCTTTCATCCCCGAGACTCTTCTCGCGAGGATGTTGTTGAAAGAAGCAGTGGACTGGCGGCGCTGGGCAGGCGTGGGTTTGATCCTGATCGGCGTGGTTTTCATCACGCAGTGAGCTGGTTTGCCGTAAGGTGGTTTGGCCTTGCCGCTGCCGTCTTGGCTGTCTGCGGCGCGATATACAACCTGCTGGCGATCGTTGCCGCCGTTCGCTTTCGCGTCGGCAAAACTCTTCTCACCGATTACAAGCCACCGGTATCTATCCTCAAACCGGTGCGGGGGCGCGATGCGGGTTTCTATGAAGCCATCCGCTCCCACGCTGTTCAGCAATATCCCGAATTTGAACTGATCTTCGGGTCGGCCGATGCCGATGATCCCGCTTTTGAGGACGTTGAGCGCCTCCGCGGCGAGTTTCCGCACATACCGATGCGAACCGTCCATACGCAGAATGACGCGCCCAACGGCAAGGTGGGATCGCTCGAGATCATGGCGCGCGAGGCGCGGCACCAGGTGTTGCTGATCAACGATGGCGACATACTGGTGCGGCCCGACTATCTGGCGCGCGTGGTTGGGATGCTTGCCGATCCGACGGTCGGCCTGGTTACCTGCCTGTATCGGGGCCGCGGTTCGTCGGTCGCATCTCAGGCGGAAGCGCTGGGAATCGCGACTGAGTTCGCGCCGAGCGTGCTGGTGGCGCGGCTCCTTTCCGCCGGCGGATTCGCGTTGGGCTCGACCATGGCATTTCGCGTTGCGGATCTGGCCGCGATCGGAGGACTCGCCGGGATACGTGAATATCTCGCCGACGACTACCAACTCGGCGCGCGCATTGCCGGATTGGGCAAGCATATCGCTCTGTCCGACTCCATCGTCGAGACGAATCTTGGTGCAGGCTCCTGGAAGGACGTTTGGAAGCATCAGGTGCGATGGTCGCGAACCATCCGGGTGTCACGCGCCGGCGGCTACTTCGGTTATCTTGTCACCCAAGCGACGTTTTGGTGTCTCATCACGGCTGCGTTCGGATACTGGCAGATCGCCTTAGGCGCCATGAGTGTGCGTCTGGGCGCCGCAGCCGCGGGTATGGCGGCGCTCCGCGACATACGGCCCGCCCGGATAATACTTGTTCCGCTGCGCGATCTGTTTGGGCTGGCGGTCTGGGTCGCGGGTATCGTGGGGCACGAAGTCGAGTGGCGCGGCATCCGCTTCAAATTGCTTTCGGACGGCCGCATTGAGCGAATGTGAAATCGGACTGGAATCGCCGAGTCCGGATTAAAGCAAACGCTCCATCTCTGAAATCAGATAGTTTTCGGTAATCCGTCCGCTTCGGTAGGTTCTGCTGTCCACAAAATGCCAGACGGCCGCGTCGTTTTTTGGGCAGTAGAAAATCAAATGTTCATCGATGCTGCTGCGTTCCAGCAGATCCTGGTTGAATGAGCGCACCGCGCCGCGCAGTATGTAGGGCAAGCGGAAATCGTCGCTCTCATAGAGCTCCGCTGTGGCGCCGAACTCCACCTGCAAAATGCGACCGCGCAGATTGATCTGGAAAAGATTCAGCCCCGTGTCGTTGTAGTTTCCCTCCGAGTAAGACGGCGGGTCGAGTAGTACAGCGGCATCGCTGAGCTTGTCGTTCACCTTTTCCACAAAGCCGCTGCAGACCCGATAAAGATCGAGTGCGCCGCGCAGGCGCAGCCGGTCGACCTTGGTGCTTTCGGCAATCAGCTTGCGATCGGTTTCGCCCAGTGCGTCAATGGCTCTGGCCAGCCGCGTCAGCCGGTCCGGCCGGCTCCCGTTCCATCTCACGACCCATCCAAACAATTCGCGCCCTCACAATATCCAGAATATTCCGTCCCTGCAGGGGGACCGCATACCACCTCTGCGGATCTCCCAGTGTTACTTCGTTGGCGATCGAGAGTCGAGTGCCATCCGTTCTCAGATAGCGTACACGGAGACCGGAGCTCTCCGATACCACCCAAATGCCCGAGCAGCCGGGTGCGGACCGAATCAACGGGTTCTGATCGAGCACCACCAGATCGTGTACGGCCACCACTTTTGGCAAAACAAGGTCCGGACCCAGGCGCGCCGCGAGCGGGTCGACAACGTTACCGATCAGCGATCGGGGTAGTGGGATATGACCGCGCGTTGCTGTTAATACCGCATCACTGCCCGGGCCAATACGGGCTTTTACTATCGGAATAACACGGATATCCACATGAGGCTCGGTCGAAATTTCCCAAAGAAGATCGGAGACGGTAAGGTCGAGGGCCTGCATCAGCCGGTCCGCCGAGTCGGTTGAGAGTCCCCGTATGTTCTTCAACGCATTATGTATTTGAGGTTGGGAGACGCCGCACATCCGGGCCAGTCCGCGCTCCGTCAGCTCGCCGGCCCTGACTCGCCCGCGCGCGATGCGGATCAATTTTCCCTGTAGCTCCTTGAAATACACCTTTTACTCCGCATCTATTTCTTTCGGAAATACGTGTGTATTTTTTCGAACAATAATCTAAAGTTTACCGTAGTTATAGAGGTACTGGAACTCACACAAACACAGGGGTTCGAGTCATTTTCAATCGAAAGACTCATGGGAATTTCCCGCCCTGTATCATCCTGGTGAGAGAAATTTGTTTTCAGGAACGTTTGTGTATTCCGTCAACACCGGGAGGAAGCATTCGTGACATTCAAGTGGAATCGTTCGGAAACCATCGCGTTGGCGAAGGAGTCATGCACGCTATGCCAGGGATATGGATTGCGCGCCGCTACACGCGACAAGGAGTCGGAAACACCTTGTAATTGTGTTTTGCGAACTATATTTCGAAGCTGCTACGCTCGATTTCGGCTCTGTCTGGAGCAGGAAAAGCGCATGAGCCAGGTGCGCTTCGAGATCATCGGCGGCCAGAATCGGCGTCCGGTTTGGGGACGCAAAGACGAAGAATATATCGCGGATTTTTGCCTCGTAAGCAGGCGCGTTTTGGATGACTTCGAATATAAAATCTTTCGTTTTCATTTCCTGTTGGGCGCCGATTGGCGGCTCTGTTGCCGTCAATTGAAGATGGACAAAGGTTTCTTCTTCCATGCTGTCTATCGGATCCAGCAGAAACTGGGTCGCGATTTCCGGGAGTTGGCGCCTTATCCGTTGTTTCCGCTCGATGAGTATTTCGGAGCGGTCGTCCGCAGAAATCTGTCGTCGGAAGCGCGAAATGTACTGCAAATGCCGTTTACGGAGAAAAAGCGGCGTCCTCTAAGACCACCCCTGCTCAAAGTAGCCTGAGCTGCATGCTCTCGGCTGTCACGGCTCAGGGAGTTCAAAACCTTCCGGGCCGTGGCATGAGAAATGGAGTACATTAATTCGCGATTCGCGAATATAGAATAGAAGTATGATCCTGAAGCCGCAGGACGTTTACGTAGTGCTGAAGATTGTGGCCTCCGGATCTCGTGCGCCATACGCGCAGCTTGCCGCCGAGTTGGCCATGAGTTCCTCGGAGGTGCATGCTTCCGTGAAGCGTGCTCAGGTTGCGCACCTGCTACACGGCGCGGAGCTGCGGAACCGTCCGAACACCGCAGCGCTGGAGGAATTCATGGTGCATGGACTGCGGTACGCGTTTCCCGCCGACCGCGGTGAATTCACGCGCGGCCTGCCCACTTCATATGCCGCCGAACCTCTCCGAACCATAATCGAACAGGGTAGCGAACCGATTCCGGTTTGGCCGACTCCGCAGGGAAAAGGCCGCGGAATTGCATTCGAGCCCTTATACAAAACCGCGCCTATTGCTGCCCTGCGCGATCCTGTTTTCTATGAGTATTTGACGTTGGCCGATGCGCTCCGGGACGGACGCACCCGCGAGCGCAAGTACGCCGAAGAAGAGCTGCATCGCCGTTTCGGGAAAATAAATGCGCGACCCGAACATTGATCGCCTCATCACCGCCGCCCGTTTCCTCCGGCCTCTCCTGCCGGAGTTGGTGTTTGTCGGGGGTTGTGTGACCGGCCTTCTGATTACCGCCGAAGGAGCCGCTGTGAGCCACGCGGCACTGTCGATGTGGACGCCATCACGGAAATGACATCGTATGCGCAATACGCGAAATTCAGCGAACGCCTCCGCGCCGTTGGCTTCACCGAGGATCCCAGCGAGGGCACGCCCTTGTGCCGATGGATTTCAAGGCAGCACAATTCTCGATGTGATGCCTCTGAACGAGGACATTCTGGGATTCTCGAATCGCTGCTATAAAGGCGCCATGGAGTCGGCTGTAACGAGACAACTCCCGCTGGATCTTAAGATTCGCCTGCTCACCGCTCCCTGTTTCATCGCGACCAAATTAGAAGCGTTCAAGGGGCGCGCCCGCGGAGACTTTCTCCGGAGTCACGACTTGGAGGATGTTGTGTCAGTTGTCGATGGCCGCGCAACTCTACCTGATGAGGTGCGGCACGAGCGCCCGGACCTCCGCGCATATCTGAGGAGCGAGATCGAAGTTTTGCTGGTGAAGCCAGGCTTCACCGACGCACTGCCAGGCTTTCTTCTTCCCGACGCGGCAAGCCAGTCGCGAGTCGACATCGTCCTCAGGCGATTGAAAGAACTCGCGTCCGGTTGACCGTAGCGCCAAGAGCGGAAGTCCCGACAGCTCGCAGCCTAATCCGAGCCAGTGGTCCCAAGGTCAACAAAGGAATAAAATCATATATAGAGAGCTGGAGATCCTGAAAACGTGAAGTTGCTGGAAGAAAAACACAAACTGGCTAGCCGCTGGTTTCACTGGGTCAACTTCCCTATCCTCCTGGTGATGATCTTCAGTGGCCTGCTGATCTATTGGGCGTATGATCCCTACCGGGTCGGCCTGGGCGGCGTTACGCTCTTTCACTTCTTCCCCAACTGGTTTTATGATTTCACTGGTATCGCCCAGCAGTTGGCCCTCGGCATGGCGCTGCATTTCGTGTTTGCATGGATTTTCGCGATTAACGGCCTTGCCTACGTGCTCTACACATTGATTTCGGGTGAATGGCGGGCGCTGGCGCCGGATCGCCGTTCGTTTCGCGAGGCCATTCAGGTTGCCATGCACGACGCCGGTTTTCACGTCCCGCTGCCGCCGCAGGGCCGTTATAACGCCGCGCAGCGAATCACCTACTCGGCGATTGTGCTGATGGGCGGGCTGAGTCTCCTGACGGGCCTCTCGATCTACAAGCCGGCACAGCTCCACTGGCTCGCGGCAGTCTTCGGCGGATACGAATGGGCGCGGTGGGAACATTTTTGGCTGACGATGGGCTACGTCGGATTCTTTGTCATCCACATCGCGCAGGTGATTCGCGCGGGCTGGGCGAATTTTCGGGCGATGGTCTGCGGATACGATCTGGTCGAAGCCCCGACCCCAGCCCCGATTCAGGCGGAGGCCACACATGGCGATTAATTCAGACGCTCCGAAAACTCCCCTCACTCCGAAACAGGAGCTCGCGCGTCGGTCACGCCGGTCCTTTATCGGGCTCGGTGTCGGTGCTGTATGCGCCGTCGGCGGCTGGTATTGGCTCAACGATCAGCCCCTGGAAGACGAGATTCCGCGGCCGCTGCGCAGTATTCTCAACGTCAACGAACGTGTCGTGCGGGACACGCTCTACAGCAACGGCAATCTGGCGCGCACTTATCCCGTTTCCGCCATTGGAAAACTGAAAGTAAATGGCGACATCGGGATGGAGAAGCCGATCGATCCGTCGGCGTGGCAGTTGGAGTTGGCGCCTATGGAAGGATCAACGCGAATTCTGACGATCGCCGATCTGCAATCGCTTCCTCGTTACGAAGAGACGATCGACTTCAAATGCGTGGAGGGCTGGAGCACGGTGACTCAGTTCGCCGGCGCTCGTCTTTCCGACTTCACCCACAAATACGCACCGGGTTCGGAAAAGGCAGGGTACGTCGGGATGCGCACGCCAAGCAAGGATTACTACGTCGGAGTCGACATGCCGAGCGCGGTCCATCCGCAAACTCTGCTGGCGTACGAGATGAACGGTGCACCTTTGACGGACAAGCATGGCGCACCACTGCGGCTCGTCATGCCAGTGAAGTACGGGATCAAGAACATCAAGCGAATCGGACGAATCGAATACACAAACGAACGCCCCGCCGATTACTGGGCCGAACAGGGCTACGACTACTATTCCGGCCTATAGAGGCGCACGCCTCGAAATCTTCCCCGGGTGGCCATGCTTCAGCAGCCCACTCCTCCTGAACCACTCAGTGTGTGATGGCCCGCTCGGGAGCGCAGTCGCGTGTTCGGCAATTTCACTCTCTGCCCATTTAAGTGGCAAACCATACGATTTCGCTAAACCCTCTGTGTTGCCGACCGTGCTGGAGTATACTTCCGAGGAAGAGGTTACGAATGAAACGAACCCGAATCGCCCTTTGCGCGGTATTATTTGCCAGCCTGATGCCTGCGCAACAGGCCATGACCAACGACTCCGTTCTGAAACTGGTGAAAGCCGGCATGGGAGACGACACCATCGTCAATATGATCAATACGCAGCCCTCTACCTTCTCGCTGGGCACGGACGATCTGATTGCCTTGAAATCGGGCGGCGTCTCCGAAAAAGTGATTGGCGCGATGCTCCTTAAGAAACCGGGCGGCAACGCTGCGGGCCTAACCACATCGGTGGCGGGTCCCGTTCACGAAATCGGCGTGTATTACAAGAGCGGTGATGCCTGGATGGATTTGGAACCTGAGGTTGCCACGTTCAAGAGTGGTGGCGTGCTGAAGTCGATCGCCACAGATGGCATTGTCAAAGGCGATATTAATGGCCATATTAAGGGCGCGCACAGTAAAGCCAAAATCGATACGCCGGTCGAAATACTGATATACACGCCGGAGGGCGTCGCGGCGACCGAGTACCAGCTTCTGCTCCTGCATGAGGAAAAAGACGCCCGCGAGTTCCGCACAATAACGGGCGGCGTATTCCACAAATCCGGCGGCGCGAGCAGGGATGCGGTGGAGTTTGATGCGAAGAAGATCGCGCCGCGCACCTACTTGCTCACCCTCTCGAAATTGAAAAGTGGGGAATACGGCATTTTGCCGCCTTCCTCCGGCGATGCTACTGGTTCCACCGGGCGATTGGGAAAGCTATACACTTTTCACGTTGTTGAATAGTGCATCGCCACGCTCGGCACAGCCGGGCATCCCATCTGCATTGTTACCAGACGCTTCTCAAAGCTCTTTCCACTTCTGCCCGGCCACGATAATACCAGGGATCGCCGTCACCGCGTAGTCTTTGAGACCGGCCACAGCTGCCGGCGCCGGACCATGACCCCGCCACCTCCGCGACCGCCTCGAGCGGAAGGCGGAGTCCTGCATCCGGCCAGTACTTCGGGTTCTTTGGCGTCCTGCGGGGTCTGCACTCAGGGCCCAGTATGCGGGGCATGCGCCTGTGATTCCCAGAACCGTGATGCCCCATGCAACGGCGAGCGTTCGTGTTTTCATAAACTCTCCCTGTTATACCCTTGCTTCGCGAGCCATAGAGGAGTAGCGTAAGGGCAATAACGTTGGAGCGGGTGAATTTAAATGTTGGATATACCGGAAACGGTAATCATCATTCTGACGGTGCTGCTGCTGTTTTTGTGGACCCGGCACTGGGTACTCCACCGGGGTGTCCGGCCTGTCGAAACCCGTAAATCGAAGAAGCAGACGTCGTGGGATTAATCGGGTAGTTTCGAAGTTCCCATCAGGAACTCGTCGATGCCCCGCGCCGCTTTTCGCCCTTCCGCAATAGCCCAGACTACGAGGGACTGCCCGCGCCGCGTATCGCCTGCCGCGAACACACCGGGTTGCGACGACATGTATCTCGGATCGGTGGCGACATTGCCGCGCGGATCGAGCGCCACGCCCAGATCTTCCAGCAGCCCACCGCGTACCGGGCCCGTGAATCCCATCGCGAGCAGCACGAGATCGACGTCCATTTCGAAATCCGAGCCCTGTTCAGCCTCGAATTTCGGCGGCGCGCCCACGCGCACGCCGTGCAGCCTGGTCACGTTTCCGTGCTTGTCGCCGCTGAACCGGACTGTGGACACACTCCAGTCGCGCAGCCCTCCCTCTTCATGTGAACTCTCCACACGCAACTGCATCGGCCACAGCGGCCAGGGCGTGTGAGACGCCCGCGAATCCGGAGGTTTCGGAAGCAATTCGAACTGTGAAATGTGAGCTGCCTTCTGGCGGTGCGAAGTACCGAGGCAATCCGCTCCGGTGTCGCCGCCTCCAATGATCACCA
Organism: Bryobacteraceae bacterium; assembly: GCA_036273015.1. Lineage (GTDB taxonomy): Bacteria > Acidobacteriota > Terriglobia > Bryobacterales > Bryobacteraceae > BOG-234. Next base: position 84,645 of record DATAXN010000062.1, read on the forward strand.
CTCGTTTCCCCGTCGCGAGAATCTGGCCGGCCACGCTGTCGCCTTCGCAGACCTTATTCGATTGCGGCAGAAACTCCATGGCGAAATGAATGCCTTTGAGTTCGCGCCCGGGCACTGCCAGATCACGCGCCTGTTCGGCGCCGCCGGCCAGCAGAATGGCGTCGAAATCGCGGCGAATGTCGCTGGTCGGAACATTGCCGCCGACATGCGCATTCACAACAAACTCCACGCCCTCAAGCCGCATCTGTGCGATCCGCCGATCGATCAGATGTTTCTCCATCTTGAAGTTCGGAATGCCGTAGCGGAGCAATCCGCCGATGCGGTCGGCCTTTTCGAAAACGGTGACGGAGTGTCCGGCCCGCGCCAGTTGTTGCGCCGCGGCCAGTCCCGCCGGCCCGGAACCAATCACGGCCACGCGTTTGCCTGTCTTCGAGGCAGGCAACTCCGGGACAATCCAGCCCTCTTCCCAAGCCCGATCGACGATGGTTTTTTCGATGTTCTTGATCGTGACCGCAGGCTCGTTGATGCCGAGCACACACGCCGCCTCGCAGGGGGCAGGGCAGATGCGTCCGGTGAACTCCGGGAAATTGTTGGTTGCATGCAGAACACGGCTCGCCTCGCGCCAGCGTCCGTGCCACACGAGATCGTTCCAGTCGGGGATGATGTTCGAAACCGGACATCCGGTATGGCAAAAGGGAATACCGCAGTCCATGCAGCGCGCGCCCTGCAGGCGGATCTTCTCTTCGGGGAATGGATTGTAGATCTCGAACCAGTCGTTGACCCGTTCGTCGACCGGCCGACGGTCGGGGACTTCGCGCGTATATTCGAGAAAGCCTGAAGTCTTACCCATGCAGAACGTTAACCCCACCGGCAATAAGATCGCCGGCGCTGCCTTTACCCCCCCCGACTGCCACCCGGCGCGTAATCGTTTCGTGTTGCGCGGCCTTCTTCATCACGCGCTTGAATTCGTGCGGAAATACCTTCACGAATTTCGGCAGCATTCCTTTCCAGTTCTCGAGGATGACTTTCGCGCGCGGGCTACCGGTGGCGTCGAAGTGCCGGTAGATCGTGGTATGCAGCACTTCCTGGTCACTCGGATCGAAGATCTGCTCCAGATCGACCGAAGCCTTGTTGCAGCGGTATTTCACGAACTCGCCGGACTCATCCAGAACGTATGCGATGCCACCCGACATTCCGGCGGCGAAGTTCCGGCCGGTCTTGCCGAGAACGATCACCAGACCGTTGGTCATATATTCGCAGCCGTGATCGCCCAAGCCTTCCACAACCGCCGTTGCTCCGGAATTGCGTACCGCGAACCGTTCGCCCGCCACGCCGTTGAAAAACGCCTCGCCGCTCGTCGCTCCATAGAGCACGACGTTTCCAACCAGAATATTTTCTTCCGGCACAAATGTGGATGCTTCCGGAGGATAAACAATCAGACGTCCGCCGGACAGACCCTTGCCGACGTAGTCATTTGCGTCGCCTTCGAGCTCGAGCGTTACACCGCGCGCCAGAAACGCACCAAAGCTCTGGCCCGCCGAGCCGGTAAATTCGAAATGAATCGTATTGTCCGGCAAACCCGCCGAACCATATTTGCGTGCGATCTCACCGGAAAGCATGGCGCCGACGGTGCGATGCACATTGCGAATCGGCAGCTTGATCACGATCGGCGTCTGGTTATCGATCGCATCCTGCGCGTGGTCGATCAGCTTGTAGTCGAGCGCCTCATCGAGGCCGTGGTCCTGCTTCGCGGTGCAACGCCGGCCGACGCGCGATGGCACCTGCGGATTATAGAGAATCGACGAGAAATCGAGGCCGCGCGCCTTCCAATGCTCAATAGCATCGCGCATCTCGAGCATATCGACCCGCCCGACCATCTCGTCCACTTTCCGGAATCCGAGCTGCGCCATGATCTGCCGCACCTGCTCCGCGATGAAGAAGAAGAAATTGATGACATGCTCCGGCTCGCCGGTGAACTTCCTGCGCAGCACCGGATCCTGCGTCGCAATGCCGACCGGGCAGGTATTGAGGTGGCACTTGCGCATCATGATGCAGCCCATCGCCACCAGAGGCATCGTGGAGAAGCCGAACTCTTCCGCGCCCAGCAACGCGGCAATCGCTACATCGCGGCCGGTCTGCAGTTTGCCGTCCGTCTGCACGCGGATGCGGCTGCGCAGATCGTTCATGACCAGCACCTGCTGCGTTTCCGCGAGGCCGAGCTCCCACGGCGCGCCGGCGTGCTTGAGCGAAGTCAGCGGAGATGCTCCCGTACCGCCATCGTGCCCGCTGATGAGGACTACGTCGGCATGAGCTTTCGATACACCCGCGGCAACCGTGCCGACGCCGACCTCCGCCACAAGCTTCACGGAGATGCGCGCCTGCGGATTGACGTTTTTCAAATCGTAGATCAACTGCGCGAGATCCTCGATCGAGTAAATATCGTGATGCGGCGGCGGCGAGATCAGGCCCACGCCGGGAACTGAATGACGCACCCTTGCGATCACCTCATCCACTTTGTGGCCCGGCAACTGGCCACCTTCACCCGGTTTCGCACCCTGCGCCATCTTGATCTGCAGATCGTCGGCATTGACGAGATAGTGCGTAGTCACCCCGAAACGGCCGGACGCTACCTGCTTGATGGAACTGCGCCGGAGGTCGCCGTTCGGATCCGGCTTAAAGCGTGCCTCGTCTTCGCCGCCCTCGCCGGTGTTCGATTTGCCGCCGATACGATTCATGGCGATCGCCAGTGTCTCGTGCGCTTCTTTCGAGATCGATCCGAATGACATCGCGCCCGTGGCAAAGCGCTTCACGATCTCGGCGGCGGATTCAACCTCTTCGATGGGAATGGGGGCGCCCAGCCTGAACTGGAACAAACCACGCAGGGTGCACAGCTGGCGGGTCTGCCGATCGACCAGATCCGTGTATTCCTGGAACGTCTGAAAATTATTCTGCCGGACCGCATGCTGCATCTTGCTGACGGTCTCCGGATTCACCAGGTGATATTCGCCCCGGATACGCCAGGCGTAGCTGCCTCCCACGGGAAGCTCGGTGTCCGCGTTCGGCAACGGCTGGAAAGCCAGCTCATGTTTCATGCGTGCTTCGCGCGCCAGGACTTCCAGACCGACGCCCTCGATACGAGACGAGGTTCCGGTGAAGTATTTCTCGACGACGTCTTTGTTGAGGCCGATGGCTTCGAACACCTGAGCGCCGCGATAGCTCTGCAACGTCGAGATGCCCATTTTCGAGAAGACTTTCAGCAGCCCCTTGTTGATGGACTTGATGTATTGATAGATCGCCTTCTCGAATGTGACGCCGTCCGGAAGATAGCCGCGCACGGCGAGATCTTCCAAAGTTTCGATGGCCAGGTAAGGATTGATGGCGCTTGCACCGTAGCCGATGAGCAGCGTGTAGTGCATCACTTCGCGCGGCTCGCCGGATTCGATAATGATGGCGACCTGCGTACGCAGGCCCTCGCGCACCAGATGATTGTGCACGGCGGTCATTGCCAACAGGCTGGGGATCGGCGCATACTGCGCGTTGATGCCGCGATCGGAAAGAATAAGAATCGTGTAGCCGTTCTGAATGGAAAACGTGGCTCTCCGGCAGAGGCCATCGAGGGCGCGTTCCAGCCCCGCTTCGCCTTCGGCGACGGGAAACAGCGCGGACAGTGTGGTCGCCAGGAAATCGCCCTGCGATACGCGCCGCAGTTTTTCGAGATCCCGATTGGTCAGAATCGGATGCGGCAGCTTGAGCGTGTGGCAATGTATCGGCGTCTCGGCCAGAATATTGCGCTCTCGGCCGATGTAGCTCACGAGCGACATCACCATCTCTTCGCGGATGGGATCGATCGGCGGATTGGTGACCTGCGCGAAAAGCTGTTTGAAGTAATTGAACAGCGGTTGTGGCTTATCCGAGAGGCACGCGAGCGGTGTGTCCGTTCCCATGGAACCGACCGGCTCCTCGCCGTTCACCGCCATCGGCGTCATCAGGAAGCGCAGGTCTTCATCGGTATAGCCGAAAGCGCGCTGGCGAACCATCATGGTGGAATAGTCGGAACCATGCACGCGCGCGGGTTCATTCAGCTTGTCGAGCGTGAGCTGATTCTTCTCCAGCCACTCTCCGTAAGGCTGGCGGCTCGCGAGCTGTTCTTTAATCTCGCGGTCGGAAACAATGCGCCCCTGCTCCAGATCGACGAGGAACATCTTGCCTGGCTGGATACGGCCCTTTATCCGAATGTCTTCCGGCTTCACGGGAAGTACGCCTGTTTCCGAAGCCATCACGACCAGGTCGTCTTTGGTGACCAGATAACGCGCCGGCCGCAAACCATTCCGGTCAAGCGTGGCGCCGATGACACGTCCGTCGGTAAAAGCGATCGCCGCGGGGCCGTCCCACGGTTCCATTAATGAGCAGTGGTATTCGTAAAACGCCCGTTTCTGTGCGTCGATGTGTGGGTTGTTGTCCCAGGCTTCGGGAATCAACATCGCCATCACATGCGGAAGCGACCGGCCGGATTGAACCAGCAACTCGAACGCGTTGTCGAAGGACGATGAATCGCTACCGTTCGGCTGAATGACGGGGAAAAGCTTCTCGATATCCGTGCCGTACAGGTCCGACCGCAGCACGGTCTGCCGCGCATGCATCCAGTTAATGTTGCCTTTGACCGTATTGATCTCGCCGTTGTGGGCAATGTAGCGGTATGGATGGGCCAAGTGCCATGTGGGGAATGTGTTGGTCGAGAAACGCTGGTGTACGAGGCAAAGCGCGCTGGTCAGATCGGGGTCGGACAGCTCGATATAGAACTTCGCAATCTGGGGTGCAAGCAGCAGGCCTTTATAGACGATTGTCCGCGCGGAAAGCGAAGGGATATAAAACATCTCCTTGTCCGACATATCGGACGCCGCTACTTCCGTCTCGGCGCGTTTGCGCACGACGTAGAGCTTGCGTTCGATCTGGTCCGTGTCCATTCCGGCGCCACGCCCGACGAAGAGCTGTTGGATGTAAGGCTGCGAAGCGCGCGCTACGCGGCCGATGGCGGTTCCATTGATGGGCGTATCCCGCCAGCCGAGGAATGTCAGTCCTTCCTCCTGGACGATGCGCTCCAGAATTCCTTCCGTCTGCAGCCGCTGGTGCCACTCCACCGGCATAAAGACCATGCCGACGCCGTACTCACCGGCCTGAGGCAGGGTAAAACCGAGGGTTGCAGTCTCGCGCGCAAAGAACTTGTGCGGGATCTGAATCATAAGGCCCGCGCCGTCGCCTGTTTCCGGATCGCAGCCGCATGCGCCGCGGTGCGTGAGGTTGATGAGGACCTGAATCCCCTTTTCGATGATGTCGTGAGACTTCTGGCCCTTGATATTGGCTACGAAACCAATGCCGCAGGCATCGTGTTCGTGGCTCGGATGATAGAGTCCCTGGGGTTCGGGCAGTCCTGACATAATTTACACCTCACATATCGTCATTTCCGGATACACCACTTCCGGGTTCAACGGGGACCGAGGGTTTCTCAATATTAGCAGGAGAACCCATTATCACGCAAACGAAATTTAGATAGTTGACAATATCATGAATTCTTATGTTATAGTGGCCTGAAGTGATCTTTGGGGATTGCAAGCTTTTCCGGGATGTGGCGCACGCCCGCAGCCTGAGCCGTGCCGCGGCTATGAACGGAATCAGTCAGTCAGCGGCAACCCAACACATCCAGGAACTGGAAAAGAGGCTCGGAGTGCAGCTCCTGGACCGCTCCACCCGTCCTCTGGGATTAACCCCGGGCGGCAAACTTTACGCCGAGTTGTGCAAGGATGTCCTGCATCGCGAAGAGGATTTCGCGGCCGCGCTGGACGAGATCAAGGCTGAGGCGGAGGGGACCGTCCGGATCGCCTCCATCTATTCGATCGGACTTTCCGAGATGTCCCGCCTGCGGGACGAATTTACCCGCGTCTGCCCCGGCGCGCAGCTGCAGATCGAGTATTTGCGGCCGGATAAAGTCTATGAGGCGGTTATCGAGGACCAGGCCGATTTGGGCTTCATCAGCTACCCGGAGCATCGTCGCAATCTGACCGTCATTCCCTGGCGCGAGGAGCGGATGACCGTCGCTGTTTACCCGTCCCATCCTTTTGCCGCTTTCGAGGTGCTCGTTCCGCGGGATCTCGACGGTCAGGAATTCATCGCATTCGACGAAGAAGTCATCATCCGCCGCGAACTTGACCGGTTCTTCCGGGACCACGATGTGAGCATCTCCGTCGTGATGCAGTTCGACAACATTCAGTCGATTAAGGAAGCGGTCATACTCGGATCCGGCATCAGCATCCTGCCCGAACGAACCATGCAGGCGGAAGTGGAGCAGAACCGGCTGGTTTCGATCCCGTTACATGCGCCCGAACTGGTGCGGCCGACGGGAATCATCCACCGCCGAAAGAAAAAGCTTACGCGGGCAGGGAGAGAGTTTCTGGATTTGGTGATGGCAACGGAGAACGACCCGGCAGGCGAACTGACCGGAGTGAGCTGATCAGAAGCTCGGCTTTCCTTCAGAAACTCATCTTTTCTCAAGAGCTTCTTCTCAGAAGCTCATCTTATCTTTGGCGGCTTCGAGCTTCCGGCCATCGACACCGTAAACGACGAGCATTTCGCCCCACTCCCGGTAGTCGCCGTGTTTCTCGCGGTACGTTACAAGGGCCTTGGCTTCATCCGGCGTGAGACCGATCGAACTGACGATCTGCTCCACGCTCGCTTTGTTCATGTTGATTTTTGTGGTGTCTTCCACTTTGGGAAAGTTCTTTGCCATATAGGCGGCGATGGCGTCATACTGCTCGGCGGGCGCCGGAACGCCTTTGGTGGCCATGCGGGCGACAGTGATTTTCCAATCGGATTCGGACTTTCTCTCATTGAGAAGTTGCGTCGGCTCATGGCACTGCAGGCAGATTTTGGTGATGTAGTCCTTCGCCGGACCATCGGGAAAATCCTTCTGTGCCAGAGCAGGAGAAACCAGAAAAAGAACCGGCAGAATGCCGATCAGGAGGGGTTTGAACATCGTGGTCACCACCGAATATTCTCTCACGAATTCGAGATAGGATAAGGCGGGGGACGTTCCCATGACCGGACTTCGAGACGTTATTTTCACCGCTGCCCTGGTGTGTTTCGCGGGCCTTGCGACCGCGCCGGCGTTCGGCCAACGCTTTACCAGCCCGCCCGCCACCGCGTCGGTGAAGGTTACCGGAAAGCAGATCAGCGTTGCCTACTACGCGCCTTCGATGCGCGGACGAAAGATCATGGGCGCGCTGGTGCCGTTCGGTCAGGTCTGGTGCCCGGGCGCCAATGTTGCTACCGGGCTCACAACGGAGGCGGATCTGCAGATCGGCAACCTGAAGCTTCACAAGGGCACCTGGAGCATCTGGATGATTCCCGGCGAGAAAGAGTGGACGCTCATTGTTAACAAGCAGAGCGGTCAGCACCATCTCGACTATGATTCCTCCGAGGATTTGGGGCGGACGAAAGTGACTCCCAAGATGCTCGCGGCGCCGGTCGAAACGCCGAAGTTCGAATTGACAGCGGACGGCGGAAACAAAGGGACGCTCGCATTGCTCTGGGAAACGACGGAAGTGTCGATCCCGTTCACGGTTCTGCCGTAGCGGGTGGAAAAGAAAAAGCCCGACCTTTGAGATCGGGCTTTTTCGAATTAACCGGGCGACTTCCTAGTCTCCCACACACCTGCGCGTGCAGTACAATCGGGGCTGAAGGGCTTAACTTCCGTGTTCGGGATGGGAACGGGTGGGACCCCTTCGCTAAGGTCACCCAGAAATTATCGATGCGGGTCTTACGCCACACATCAAACTCATTCCTGAGCTTTGTTTGAATATTTGACGGGCCACTACTTACACAAGGAGAATCGATACATTGATCGCTCACAACGCCCGCCCGAGTGGCGGGCTGTGAACTCAAAAACACTTTGTGTGAAAAATAAATTTTATGGTCAAGCCGAACGAGCAATTAGTAGCAGTAAGCTCAACGTATTGCTACGCTTACACATCTGCCCTATCAAACTGGTAGTCTTCCAGTGCTCTTCATACTTACGTTGGGAAATCTCATCTTGGGGAAGGTTTCGCGCTTATATGCATTCAGCGCTTATCCTGACCGAATTTCGCTACCCAGCTATGCCACTGGCGTGACAACTGGAACACAAGAGATTCGTCCACTCCGGTCCTCTCGTACTAAGAGCAGGCCCCCTCAAATTTCCTACGCCCACCACAGATAGAGACCGAACTGTCTCGCGACGTTCTGAACCCAGCTCACGTACCGCTTTAATAGGCGAACAGCCTAACCCTTGGGAGCTTCTACACCCCCAGGATGCGATGAGCCGACATCGAGGTGCCAA
>DATAXN010000063.1:0-46918 GCA_036273015.1 Bryobacteraceae bacterium
ATTTCATCAGAACTTAATATGTCAACGCAGTCGTTAGTTCAGGACGAACAGCATCAACGGCTCGAAGTGAAACTTCGGCGAGAACTCGGCGACCAGGTTTTGCGACTACTAGATGACAATCTGACCGAGGACATCCTACTCAATCCTGACGGGTCGCTGTGGGTGAAGCGGATGGGACGTGGCTTTTCAAGGATGGGAGAGATGCCGGCGGCTCAAGCGGCGAGCGCGCTTGGAACCATCGCTGCATGGCGGGGAACCGTGTTGAATCATGAGCACCCCATCCTAGAAACGGAACTGCCTATCGATGGCAGTCGCTTCGAGGGCATTGTGTCGCCGGTTGTCCGAAGGCCGGTATTCGCTATTCGTTTGCGCCCCCGCAAGATCTTTAGCCTTGACGACTATGAAGTCGACGGAATTCTGACCGACGGGACGGACCCACTCAATCAGCTACGCCGCCGCGATAACTTTCTCGATGGAGTGCGCGGTTTGAAGCACGGAGAGGTGATCCGAGCTGCCGTGCTCGCGCGGAAAAATATTCTCGTCGTGGGCTCGACTGGTAGCGGCAAGACGACTCTGGTCAACGCGATTCTCGACTCTCTTGCACGGCTCACTCCGCAGGACCGCGTCATTTCCATAGAGGACACGACCGAGTTGCAGTGCCCGGTAAAGAACTACCTCGACCTCCGTGCCGTTGGGCACGTGACGATGCTCGAATGCCTCCGGGCGTGCATGCGCCTGAAGCCAACCCGCATCGTCGTGGGTGAAGTCCGCGGCGCGGAGGCCCACACACTTCTGAAAGCCTGGAATACAGGGCATCCAGGCGGTGCAGCGACGGTCCACGCCAATGATGCCCTGAGCGGTTTGATCCGACTCGAAAGCCTCGTCGCCGAGGCCACGAGTGCGCCTCAGCAAACTCTCATTGCCGAGGCAGTGGATCTGGTGGTCTTCGTTGACGAAGAGTCCAGCGTCAAAGCCGGGCGGAAAGTCAGGGGAGTGTTGCTCGTAACCGGATACTCCAACGGGAACTATCAGGTCGAGCGTGTTTAGGACTTAAGTATTGAGAGGATTTTCGAAACATGAAACTCATTCGCAGATCGACGTTTTCAAGTCTCGGTCCCCGACTCGGGACCCTAATCGCATTAGCCGCGGTGTTTAACTTGCGGCTGCAGGCTGCTGCAGCCGGAGGCCTACCGTGGGAAAAACCGATGACGGCCATTGCGACTTCGCTAACGGGTCCGGTGGCGTACGCTATCGGCCTGATCGGGATCGCGATTGCCGGTGGCGCCATGCTGTGGGGCGGCGAACTGACGGAGTTCGGACGACGCGCCTGCATGATCGGCCTGGTGGTGTCGTGCTGGTCTTCGCGGCGCCGTTACTTGCCAGCGCATTCGGCGTCAACGCGGCGGTGGTGTAGCCATGCAGAGCACCGACAGGCCGAGAGAAATCGTGATCCATCAGTCGGCAAACCGACCGAACCAAATTCTCGGCGGAGATCGTGAACTGGTGCTCATCGCGATGCTCACCGCTATCAGCCTCGCATTCAGTTTAGGGAGCTGGTGGGGAATCGGCCTGAGTGTTGCGTTCTGGGTCGGAGCAGTGGCTGTCCTTCAACGCATGGGGAAGGCCGATCCACTGCTCCGGCGGATTTATGTCCGCCACATCCGGTACAAGGCGTTCTATCCGGCCAGGAGCGGCTTGCTCTCGCTCTGCGTGCCGATTCCCCGGAACTGGAGGTGATACGTGCAACGGAATGAACATCGCACCAATCCTCGTGGACTTGCGGATCTTCTTCTGCCGCACGCACTCATCGCCGACGGAATTCTGCTCCAGCAGGACGGTTCATTACTGACCGGCTGGACGTATCGCGGTCCCGACATGATGTCGGCGGCTCCGGCCGAGATGGACGCGCTCAGTGCGCGATTAAATTCAGTGCTGCGATTGGGGAGCAGTTGGATGCTCCAGTGCGACGCCATTCGATCGCGCGCCCCCGGCTACCCGGAGCAAGGAGCGTTTCCCGATGGCGTGACCCGCGTCATCGACGATGAGCGGCGGCAACAGTTCATGCAGGAGGGCGCTCATTACGAATCCGAGTACTTCCTGACCCTGACCTACCTTCCACCGCTCGAAGCCGAAGAACGAATGAAGGGTTGGATGTTTGAAGGCAGCGGACCGCAGAGCGCCAACCGAACAGCGGAGAAAATCCTTGAACGCTTTTCAAATCGCGTGGACGTGTTCGAAAACGTTTTCGGCCAGTTGTTCCAGACCGAACGCCTGAAGCGGCTGACCGTTGCCGACGACTATGGCTTCTCCCAGGTGCACGACCGGCTCCTGCGCTATCTGCGGCGTTGCATAAGCGGCGAAGATCATCCCTTCGCGCTCCCGGACATCCCTTGCTACCTGAACGAACTGCTCGCTTGCGAGGACTTCTATGGAGGGATCGAGCCGCGCATCGGCGGGAAACACATGCGCGTCATCGCCATTGACGGGTTTCCGAAGATGAGCTCGCCTGGGATTCTGCGGGAACTGGACAACCTTCCCATTGAATACCGCTGGAGCACAAGGGCGATCCTGATCGATTCCGACGAGGCCCGCAGCATGCTCGACATGCACCGGAAGAAGTGGCGTTCGAAGATCCGCGGATGGAAGGATCAAATCTTCAAAACGCAGTCCGGAGCGATTGACATTTACGCGCAACAAATGGCCACGGACGCGGAAGAAGCGATGGGTGTGGCTGCATCCGGTGATGTTCAATTCGCACATTACTCCGCCAACGTCGTCTGTCTGGACGAAGATCCCAACCGGATCTACGAGAATACCCGCGCGGTGATGAAGACGATTCAGAATCTTGGTTTTTCGTGCCGGATCGAAACGATCAACGCAGTGGAGGCCTGGCGCGGGTCGTTGCCAGGGGACGGCTATTCGAATGTCCGGCGGATCATGCTGCACACCCTGAACCTGGCCGACATGCTCCCGATTACTTCAGTGTGGGCCGGCCTTCGCGAGAATCCTTCCGCGATGATGCCGAAGCACAGCCCGCCGTTGCTGTTCGCTGCGACGAGTGGAGCCACGCCGTTCCGCGTGAATCTGCATGTGTCGGATTTGGGTCACACGCTGATCGTCGGGCCGTCGGGCGCGGGCAAGTCAACGGCGTTGGGTCTCATCGCGGCGCAATGGTTCCGCTATCCGCGTGCACAGGTTTTCGCGTTTGATCGCGGCTATTCGATCTGGATGCTAACTGAAGCTGCCGGCGGCGCATTTTACGACCTGGCAGGTCCGAAAACGAATCTTGCTTTCTGTCCGCTTAAGGACATCGACGGAGAGTCGGATGTGCAGTGGGCGGTCGGATGGATCGAGGTTCTGTGCGAGCTGAATGGGCTGAAGTTCGGTCCCCGGCAGCGCAACGCGGTCGCGGAAGCTGTCATGAGGTTGCAGCTCTCACCTACCAGGACACTGACGGAATTATCGGCAAACGTGCAGGACACGGACATCAGGGACGCCCTCCAGCACTTCACGGTTATGGGTCCAATGGGATCGCTCCTCGATGCCGATCACGATGTGCTCGGCAACGGCCGGTTCCTGAGTTTCGAAACCGAGAATCTCATGCAGCTCGATGACAAGGCCGTCATCCCGGTCCTGCTGTACCTGTTCCGAAGGATTGAGCAGCGCCTCGACGGATCGCCCACCCTGGTGCTGCTCGATGAGGCGTGGTCGTATCTGCAGCACGCCCTCTTCCGCAATCGACTGCGGGATTGGCTGAAGACGATGCGGCGGAAGAATGCTGTGGTCGTCATGGCCACGCAACAGATCAGTGACATTGCAAACTCTGACATCGCGGACGTGGTTCTCGAAAATTGTCCGACGAAGATTTTGTTGCCGAATGCGGAATCGAAGAATCCCGGGTCGCGCGCCTTCTATGAACGAGTGGGCCTCAACGAGCGCGAACTGGAGATCCTGCAAGTCAGCGTTCCGAAGCAGCATTACTATGTCGTCAGCAAGCTGGGCCGGCGCCTGGTCGATCTCGGTGTCGGAAAGGTCGCGCTCGCCTGGGTCGGAGTGAATGGCCGCGAAGAGCGTCAGATTGTCGAAAACGTGATGGAGCAATTTGGAAACGACTGGCGTGCCGAGTGGCTCCGTCTGCGTGGGTTGCAAAGGTGGGCGGACTACTTTCGCTCACTTCACGGAACTCAAGAGGAGAAATACGTATGCGGAAGTTTGTAATCGCGGTGATCGTCCTGTTTGCGGTTCCAGGTGATGCGCCGCAAAAAGCCGAAGCGGGTGTGTTCGCGACTGAAGTTACCCAGCTGCTGAATCATGCCGAACTCGTGTTGGCGTACATCCGGCAGGGGCTCCAGCTGGAGAACGAACTCGCAATGTACGCCAACATGCTTCGCAACACGAAAAATCTCTCGCCCCAGACCTTCGGCCAGATCCAGGCGGACATGAACGCTCTGGGTCAGATCGTGCAAGGTGGCCAGGCGCTGGCTTACTCGCTCGGCAACCTCGATCAGTTGTTCCGGTCAACATATCCCGGATACGGGACGACTCCGACCGTCTACTATGCCAATTATCAAAGGTGGTCTCAGACATCTCTTGACACGACGCTCGGGGCGCTTCGTGCTGCCGGATTGCAAAGCCAGCAAATGCAAAGTGAACAAGTGGTGATTAACTCACTGGAAGGCATGTCGCAGACGGCGGATGGCCAGATGCAGGCGCTGAATGTGCTCGGGCAGATCAGCGACCAGCAGGTGCAACAGCTCATGAAGCTCCGGGAACTGATGATGGCGGACATGTCGAGCAAGCAAGCCTACCAGGCCGCCATCATCCAACAACAGGCCGCCAATGAGGCTGCGGCCCAATGGTTCTTCACCGGCGGCCCGGTGACCAGCGACGGCAAGACGTACTTGCCCGGCCTGAATTAGAGATCCACAGTTCCGCAGTGAATGGTGCCGCGAGCGCAAACAGGAGAAGTGTGTCGTGTTTGATCCAATTCGCAAGTTTTTGAAAGGCAAGGCATCGCGACTTCGGTTGCTGCCAGTTGCGGTTGTCGCCAGTCTGTTCATCCAGTTAGTTTGGGCTCAACAGGGACCTGGCTTCAACACTACCGTCCCAAGCCAGATCATGGATCAATTCCGCAACCAGCGGATTCAATGGACCACCAACGTCTGGGTTTATGCGAATGTGCTCTTCGGGATTCTCGCCGTTATCGAGTTTGCCTGGAGCGCCGCCGTGATGCTGCTCGAAAAGAGCGACCTTCAGAGCTGGACATCGGCGCTGGTCAGAAAGCTGATGTGGATTGGTGCGTTCTACGCCCTGCTTCTGAATGGTCGCATCTGGATTCCCGCGATCATCGACAGCTTCACGCAGATTGGTCAGAACGCGGCCGGCGTCGGCGCGCTGTCCCCGAGCGATGTCTTCATGCAGGGCCTCGGCATCGCCGGAGCGCTGCTCGACGGCGCGAGTACATCGGCCTTTTTCACGAACCCCGGCACATCGCTGGCGCTCGCATTTGCGGCCCTCCTGATCGTTGTTTCCTACACGATCATCGCGATCAACTTCATCGTCACGCTGGTCGAGAGCTATCTGGTCGTATCGGTGGGCTTCATCTTTCTCGGTTTCGGCGGAAGCCGATGGACGGCTCCCTATACAGAACGATACATCGGCCTTGCTGTTTCCATTGGCATCAAGATCCTCCTGCTGTACTGCCTGATCTCCGCCGGACTCGGCCTGAGCCTCGGCTGGCTCGACGAGGCACAAGGAATCGCAACCTCCGCGCGCCCTGCCATTACGGCTTTCGACGTAATGGGCGGATCTCTCATCTTCATGATGTGTTGCTGGCAGATTCCGAAACTCTTCGCAGCCGTGATTGGCGGATCTCCCGCTTTGACTGGCGGCGACCTTGTCGCGACCGCTGCCGTTGTTGGAAGTGCAGCTCTCGCGGTGGGTGGAAACGCAGTCGCCGGGGTAGGAGCATTGGCGAACGGAGGAGGCGCGGCGGCTGGAACGGGATCTGCGGCAAGCGCCGGAGGCGCGGGCTCCGGCACAGCAAGCGCCGTTGCGAGCGTCGGATCGGTGGGATCAGGTTCGTCGACCGGAGGAGGTTCAGTGCCTCCGCCTTCGGGGTCCACCGCGAATGGCTGGGTAACGCGCGGACAGCCGGACCCGCCGTCGAATGTTTTCCGGGCAACGCAAGGCCCTCCATCGGGTGTCGTCAGCCTTGTCGTCGATTGGGGGCGAGCCGCTGGCCGGTTCCGGATTCGAGTCGGAGTCGTTTCAACGTGGCTTCGCGCCAGCCTCGGTAATCGCGAGCGACGGAACTACGGCATCGGGCGCAAGCAGTCCGTCCAACACGGCGAGTCCCGAAAGTTCCGCGGTTCAGTCGGATGTCACATCCGCGGGAAGCGCCGGAACTGCGAGTCCCCCACCGCCAGCTATGGCGAGAGAACCCGCGAGAGCGAGAGAAATAGGTGCGCTCGCCCGCGCCGCCGATCAGGTCAGGAGTTTTCGGCGTCGGCTCGGATCGGTGCCCTCGGATGCTGCTTCCCACGCCACGCCGCCAAGAATCCCAATCGAGCACGAGGAGTAACCGGAGGTCATCATGAATCTTTTCCACAAACGCAAAGTAAGCGTTCCCGAAGTTTCCAATGCGGGTAGCCCCTACCTGGCCGCCCGCCGCGAATGGGACGAGCGCTACGGAGATCTCATCACCCGTGCCAGGAACTGGCGCGTAATGGCGGTCCTGTGTTCACTCGTCGCGCTGGTGGCAGCGGCTGGAATGGTGTGGCTATCGGCGCGCTCGCACGTTGTTCCATTCGTCGTCCTCGTGGATAACCTCGGCCGGCCAGTAGCCTCCGGCGTGGCGGATCAGACGACTCTCAACGATGACCGGCTCAAGCGGTCGAACATCTTCAACTGGGTCGAAAACCTGCGGACAGTGACGACTGACGGTGTTTCGCAGCGAAAAGCGATTGATCGCGTATATGCCCAGATCGCGAGTGGCAGCGCGGCCCAGACCTTTGTCAGCGAATACTATCGTGGCGACCCGCCCTTCAAACGCGCTGAAACCGAGACCGTCTCGGTCGAAGTGAAATCCGTTTTGCCCACGAGTGACCGCACCTACGAAGTCGAATGGGTGGAAACAACTCGCGATCTCTATGGAACTGTCAAAGCGACAGATCGATGGAAGGGTTACCTCTCGATCGTGCTTAATCCGCCGACAGATGAGCGCCAGGCGCGTATCAATCCGATCGGCGTTTATATCACCAACGCGAGTTGGGCGAAGGTTCTCTGAAAAACAAGTTCCGAAAGGAGGAACGAAATGCTCTCATCACGAATCGCCATCGCAATCACTATAAATTCTGTGTGGATGCTGTCCGCACAGTCTCCGTCCCCGGCGCAGCCGCCGATCGGAGTGAAACGTGTCCCGCCGGCTGCACAGGGCCAAACACCAACAACCATCCCGCCACTCTTGCAGCAGTACAACTTTGGCGGCCAACTGCGGACTTTGGAAGATTCCGGCAGTTTGCCTGCGGATGTGAAGCCGGAGTTTGCCACGCCTGCTGTCCCGAGTGGACCGGTGCCGAAAGACTTCCGGCCAAAAGCGGATGTCCCGCTGACACCGACAGCGCTGGAAGCTGTGCGCGTGAGCGAGCGCTGGCAGGGAGAGAAGAACGCGCCATCGCCCGGTCCCGACGGCCGCGTGATGTACTCTTTCGGCGCCGGGCTGCCGACCGTCGTTTGTGCGCCGCTGCGGGTATGCATCATCGAGTTGCAGGCGGGCGAGAAGATCGTCGGCGAGCCGCACATTGGCGATTCAGTCCGCTGGAACATCTCACCTGCGCTGTATGGCACAGGAGATCAGGCCACGGCGGTGATCATCCTCAAACCACAAATGCCCGGTCTCGACACGAATCTGCTGATCACCACGGATCGCCGAGCCTACTACCTGCGGCTCATTTCAAAACCAGACGACTACGTCGCCCGTGTTGCGTTCGCGTATCCCGACGACGACACCCGCAGGTGGCAACAGCAACTGGCGGAGCAGCAGACTCTGGCGAAGCAGGAGAAACACGCAGCGGAGGTGCCGCCCGCCGTGATCGCCGTCGAAACGGTCAACTTCGATTACACGATCCGAGGCGGCGACGAGCACATCCGGCCCGTGCGCGTCTTCGACGACGGCGCAAAGACCTACATTCAGATGCCTGCCGAGCTTGAACACCGCGAGGCGCCCGTGTTGCTGGTGGTGGGCAAAGACGGCAAGGGTGAGATGACGAACTACCGCGTGAAAGATCAGACGTACATCGTGGACCGCCTGTTCGATCGCGCCAACCTCGTGCTCGGGTCGGGGAAGAAAGCCCAGAAAGTGGAGATCAGCCGTGGACACCAACAGTAGTTCCGATCACAAACCGATTGAAGCGCCCAGCGGACTTGATCTCCATCCCCTGCCACAGAAGGCTGTTCGCATCAGCTGGCGCGCAAGCATGGCCATCGTCGCCGTGATCGTGCTCCTGCTGCTTGCATTCGCCTATGGCGGATACCGCCGCACGCTCAGCAATCAAGTTGCTGCTCGCGACGCCGGTCTTCCACGGAACGTCACTCCGGCAACCCAGGCGGGCGCGGAATTCATGCAGGCAACGCCGGCAGGCACCGTTCCGATGGCCCTGCGTCCTCCCGATGCGCCGCCGTCGCCCCAGACAGTACCGCCGTGCGGAGTCGATCCGAAAACGGCCCAGCCTTACCGGTTCAGTCCGCAAACAGGTCAGCCTTGCGACGGCCTTCCCCAGGAACGAGTTGTCGTGCGCCAACCGAACGTGATTCCCACGCAGCCGGTCGCGACGACACCAATCCACGAAGAGACACCTGAAGATCGGCGGCTCGCCGCGGCATACCAGCAGGAGCAACAGGCGATCCAGGCGCCCACCAGCATCCGCAGTGCCGCCATGTCATCGCTCCCGCCAACTCCCGCTCAACCCGCGTCGAACGATCTTTCTCAAGTCGAAGCCCTGAGCCGTGCTCTGGGCGAGCGGCAGGGCGGTGATTCCGTGGCGCATCCTATTGGACAGTCCGTCGAAAGCGATTACGACGGCCAGAACATGCAGTCCCGTAAAGAAGCCTTCCTTGCGACCGCTGGCAACCGTCAAGCGGACGACTACCTTCGTTCGACCCGCGAAGCCCCGCTATCCAGGTACGAAATCAAAACAGGTTGGGAGATTCCGGCAGTTCTCGAACAGTCTCTCAACTCGGACCTTCCCGGCGACCTGAAGGCCCTCGTAACCTCGAACGTCTACGATACGGCGACGGGGCTCTACCTCCTGATCCCACAGGGATCACGGCTGATCGGAAGATACGACTCACACGTTTCGTACGGCCAGGATGGCGTGCAGGTCGCGTGGAGCCGAATCATCTACCCGGACGCCTCCTCGGTCGATCTCGACGGAATGATGGGCCTCGATTCCCACGGCAACGCCGGGCTGCGAGATAAGGTAGATCGCCACTATCTCCGAATAGTTGGATTCTCAGTTCTCACGAGCATGTTCACCGCTGCCTTCGAAATCTCCCAGAGAAGCAGCCAAAGCGCTCTCACGTACCCAACGCCAACTCAAACCGCCGGAAGCGCGGTCGGCCAGGAACTCAGCCAGACCGGCGCTCAGATTACAAGGCGCAACCTGAATGTGCAGCCGACTATAAAGGTCCCGGCAGGGTACAAGTTCACGGTGCGTGTGAACCGCGACATCCTGTTCGAAGCTCCATATCAGCCGGTTCAGGCGCAAGGTCGCCAGCCTTCGCGAATACCGGCAAAGTGAGCGTCGAGATGTCGCAGTACAGCCATCAGGTTCGAGAACTTACGCGAGACGTTGGTCGTCGTGAAGTTGCGTGCGGAAAATCGTCCCCGCCGCTGCCGACACCTACGGCGTCGGGACTGCCTTTTCAAGTCGAGTGGCAATCAGCCTCATCGAGTCAGCCATCCGTGGTGGCCATCCCAGCTTCCGACAGAACTGGGGGTGAAAGTTTATGAATCCTGGTCCGATTCCCAGAGTTCTCAATCTGGCCGAGGCGGCCAGATTCGTGAGATGCTCGCGTTCCCATCTCTCCAACGTGCTCAACGGCAAAGTGCCCGATGTCCCACGCCTTCCCTCCGTCCGCATCGGGCGGAGAGTGTTGTTTCGCCAGGAATCACTTGAGCAGTGGCTCCGCCAGATTGAAGGTGACGAAGCGAAAGTCGGGTGATTTTCGGCTCGGAGAAGTTGGTGGTAACATCCGAATCAGACCAGAAAATAGCGCCGGAGACGCCGGAAAGGACAAACGTGCGTCGAAAGCGTTTTCAACGCGGCTGTCTGCGAAAAATCAAACACGGCCGCTTATGGGTATGGATTGGAAAATATTACGAGGATGGAAGGGGGCGATCAAAAGTCCTTGGGCATTGTGCGCAGATGACGGAAGGTGCTGCCTGGGCCAGGCTCCAGGAGCTCCTGAACCCGATAAACGAAACTGCCGGATTTCGGCAGACGTTGCCGACCGATTTCAAGGAATACGTCATGAATGTGTTCCTGCCGCAGCGTCGCAAGAAATGGAAGGACTCCACAGACAAAACTACTACAGAACGTTTGCAAGCGTATTTGGTTCCGGCCTTCGATGGTCGGCAATTGCGCGACCTGACGCGAGACCAGTTGCAGCGATTCCTCGACATCAAGACCAAGGATGGACTATCGAAGAGCGTTGTAAGTCATCTGCGTTGGGATCTGAATGCCGTTTTCAAAATGGCGGCTAATGATGGCCTCATTCAGGGCAATCCGGCGGGTTCGCTGGTGACGCCGAAAGAGGCGAAGACTTTCGAGAAGCGCACTATGACCAAGGAACAAATCCATTCGGCGTTGTCGGTATTGGATCTCCGGGAACGGATCGTTTTCTTGCTCGCCGTTCTGGTTGGAATGCGCCCTGGCGAGATCTTCGCACTGCGATGGGGGCGGGTAGGGCCGGACATGGTCAACATCTTGGAACGGGTATACCGCAGGTTACCGAGCGACCCCAAGACGGAGCGAGGAAAACGAGTGGCTGCGGTTCCACCTGATTTGGCCACTGATATCGAGCAATGGCGCGAGCTGGCCATCGACCTTGGTCCGGAGTCGCTGGTGTTTCCGTCGGAGCGCGGGACGTTCTTGTCGCGCGACAATTTTTTGCGGCGGAACATTCACAACAAGCTGGAGAAGATTGAGCTGGGGTGGGTAAACTTTCAGGTTTTGCGGAGAACCCAGGCCAGTTTGGGCCACAAAGAGGGTGTCGATCCGAAGGCCGCAGCGGACCAGCGGGGACATGCCATCGGCGTTGCCATCGACACGTATACGATGACCGATTTGGAAACCAAACAGCAAGCGGTCACAACCCTCGAAGAAGCGCTGCAGTTGAAAGAAGCAGCGCCCGATCCGGGTTTTCGAGGTAAACAAGGTAAGGTGGCTTAAGGGTGAAATCCGTAAACCCTTGAAAAGATGGAGCGGGAGACGGGGGTCGAACCCGCGACGTCCAGCTTGGGAAACTAGTCGTGGATTGTAAATAAAGAACATATGCGTCCATGGCGGTAAATACTGAACATAGAAAACCGTGCTGTTTCAGCGTATTTTGCTTTTGCCCCTCTTAACGCATTAACCGCAGTAACGAGAGGGGTTCTGCTTTAGCTTCCGATTTGCCCTCGCCTTGAGGACTCGCCGGAACGTCAGGCGATGTCGCCGCGAGGTGAGCATTTGAACAATAGATCACAGACGTTCTCGACCCAGACGGGAGCGCATCAACACCACGGTTTTCAATCTGCCGGGTCGATTCTTCGCAGCCTTCCCGGCGACCTGGTCGTCTCAAAACAGAAACTTCGGCGCGCTGAGGCCATCGCATGCGTCCGCCTGAAGCGACAGGAGGCGAATCAGAACCTTGGATTCGCGTCACGTCCATTCGTGCTCTGCGGACTGCCAATCAAGAAACCCGCGCCTGGCCAGTTGCTTCACGAGCGGCACAACGGCCAGTTCTCGCTCCAGGTGACTGGTCACCCATCATACGGTCTTCCGTGGGGCCAGGACCGACTCATCCCGATCTTCCTTGCCAGGTTGGCAATCCGGCAGCAGAGCCAGACGATTCAGTTTCGAAGCGCAGCGGAGATGCTTGACTCATTCGGTATGCAGCAGGGCGGGACACAGTACCGAAGGCTGGTATCCGCCTTCCAGCGCATCTTCGGTGCAACGATCTTCTTCGGCACCGACATGCAACGAGAACGGGCCGCAGTTGTGCATCGGGCTCGCTTCAACTTCATGAGCGAAGCGCGGATTTGGTATTCGCGCGACGCAAATCAAGCCACACTTCCCGGCGGACTTCAAAACGAAATCATCCTCAGCCACGAATTCTTCAACGAGATTATGAGCCATCCGATCCCGACCGACATGGAGGCGGCGAAGGCGCTCTCCTGTTCTCCTGCGGCCCTCGATTTGTTCATGTGGCTCTCTTATCGGTGCTTCATGGCCAAGGGGCGTGAACGGGTGCCCCTGTTCGGAGCATTCGGGTTGGTGAACCAACTCGGCAGTTCGGGATATGCGAGGCCTCGGAAGTTCCGCGAACGGCTCGAAGGCTGGCTGGACCTTGTCCGGTCTATGTGGCCCGAGTGTCCTGCCGCGATGGATACGACAGGCACAGGATTGTGGGTGGATAGAGCCACTGCTGTCCTGCCGGCGGGAGGGAAATGATGCGTACATTGGAACCACGAACTGGAATCTGGCGACTGTCCTTGGAGGAAATCGAAGCCACGGTCGCGGATCATCTCGGAAATGGACGCGTCCCTGGGAACCAGGCTGCCGCTTGTCTGAGTCGACAAGTTTCCATGTATATGGCCAAGAACATCGGGGGATGGAGCACGACCAGAATCGGGCGATTCTACAACGGTCGCCATCACACCACTGTGCTTCACGCGATTGAAAAGATCGAACGGCTTCGCGAGACGGATGAGTCCCTGGACGCGTTGATCGAAGTGATCACCGCCGAGCTGCGTCTGGGGACGGAAGGCAGTCCCACAGAGCAATTTCAGCCTCGGTGGACTACCGCCTTGATAAACGCCGTCGCGGACCGGGTTCTCAAGGAGATCAGTCGCCTCACAACCGAAGGCAAGTTGGAGGGGCCTTCACCATTCGCTCAGAGGGATGGAGCGATTCCACGATGACAGCACTAACGTTGACAATGCTGATTGTCCCTGGCATCATGGAGGTGGCGTGATACCGGCGTTCGATCCCGCCACTGGAGCACTACCGCCCGGTGATCATCGGGCAACACTGGAGGAAATAGGCAGCCGCTTCGGGTTCACTCCGCGGCGACGCTGGCTTCTGAAGGGATTGCGAACTGCGGTGGCAGCCTTTTGGACTGCTGGAATTGAGGATATATACATCGACGGGAGCTTCTGCACAGAGAAACCCGATCCGGGCGACGTGGACGGATACTGGGTCGAGCCAGACGGCGGCGTGTATGATCGCATCGATCCTTATTGGATCGACTTCGAGTTGATTCTGGTCCCGCAAGTTCGGAAATGGAAGTGGCGTATGTGGGCGGATTATGGCGTGGAGTTTTTCATCCATCCCGGTATGCGGGCAAGTCCGACGGCGCAGTTTCCGGAATTTTTCCGGCAGGATCGAGAAGGCCTGCCCAGGGGCGTAATTCAGGTAGTCAGGTCAGAATCATGATCAAGAGTGATGCTCAAAGAGACCGCACAGTGGCACAGATAGAAGGCTTTCGCCAGGCTCTTGCCAAAGTGGACCGGGAGATGACCGGAAAGCGCGCCGGATCGGTTCGCGGCAGCTATGAAGGCATGATCCGGCAACTGGAGGACGAACTCCGCGAATATGAGGAGCTTAAGTCCGGCGACCTAGTTTTTCCGAACGTCGAACGCTTGGATCAGATCGCGCCCTTCGTCGCGAAGATGCGAATCGCCAAAGGACTGTCTCAGACTGAACTTGCGCGAAGGCTCGGCGTCAGCAAGCAGGTCATCAGCCGCTACGAAGAGACGGACTATCAAACCGTGGCGATATCCCGACTACAGGAAATTCTCGATGCGATTGGCGTCAAGGCGTTGGTCACGCTAAGTGCGTAGCCTGTTCGAGAACTCAGTACCGAAAGGGGCCCGGAAAACCTTGCGCATCAGTTTTGGCTGCCGCTCATAGAACGCTTTGGAAGAAGGCCTTGGCTTCGCGCAAAAAACCAAAGCTGAATGCTCTGCTGAATTTCGCCTGTCGCATTGGTCCAGATCCGGGATCGTGTCGCGTTTCTCTGACTCAATGCCTTCAAAACTACGGTTCCGTTTCGCCCCGTGACCAGCACCTGAATCATCAAATCGA
Organism: Bryobacteraceae bacterium; assembly: GCA_036273015.1. Classification (GTDB taxonomy): domain Bacteria; phylum Acidobacteriota; class Terriglobia; order Bryobacterales; family Bryobacteraceae; genus BOG-234. The sequence goes on from DATAXN010000063.1 coordinate 14,352, forward strand.
GGAAAGCGATCTTCGTCGCATGTGGAACCGGATCTGCCCAAATTTCATGCAGTACGTCCAAGGCGACATTAACCGCGTCGTTCAGCGAGCAGTCCGGGCCGGCGAGTGTAGCAAGAACCTTTGCAACTCTTGGAGAAATGGTCCAGGCACTTTCGCGAACCACCCAGACGAGGTCAGCTTGATTGACAGAAACAAAATGAAACCCAAATTCGACCAACTGAGCCACCGCGCGATGATATTCGTCGGGGGAAATTAGCCTCTTATCCCGAAGGTCTTGAAGGAACGTTTGGGTCCAGAAACTGTTCACCTTCTGCCCATTTCGAGCTACCAAGCGTAACGCCAGGTCGTCCGAATACACCAAGATACCAGTTCCGCTTGCCGCGGCCACCGTCGATGCAGCAGCGGGACCGAGCGTTGTCTGAATGTCTGTGCGTTCATATTCCCCAAGAGCCGGACCTGCTCCAGGGGCAATTAACACGGCTGAGGAACGAAGGAAATGTTCGATTCGCTCATAAAATTCCCGTTCTGCATCCATTTCGTTCGCGCTGTGCTCAATGACCTGAAGGTGACCAGGGCTATCAGAGAAGATATGCCCTGTCCGCTTTTCACTATTAATATTCATCGCGGTCTCAGCAATTGCGTCGAGCGTCTGTTGAGTCACCTGTACCGATGAGAACCGCTCCTTTAACTTCGATAGAAGCCCGAGTGATTCGAGCGTGACGAGTGCCGAACTTTCGACCAAGACTGCGGTCACCGTGCTTAAACGCTGGAGTTCCTGTTGCAGTTCAGGCCCACTTCCAGCGGAACTAATCACTCGGGCCGACGGATCTGACACCAGAGCACGGAACAACTCGGCATCAGAACGGCCAAGCAGTTTCGCGATGGTACATGCTGGAAGCGAAACGGACCGATACATCTCAAGGATCTTCTCTGAATGTGCGCGCCGCCGCTCCAACATCATTACGATATTGGTCGGATCATCAGCGTTAACTTCCATTCTGCTGAGCCCTGCATGTGCCGGAAACCGTTCGTTGAAATGGCTCAAGCAGTCCTGAAACGCCAACACATACTTGCTTTGTATCTGCTGGATCTCGTATTCCGCTTCGGCGATTGAGTCTTCTGGGTAGCGGAACTTCTCACCGACGGTCTTGCCGACGAGAATTGCCGCAAGTGGGTGTGACTCAGTGATGTGGTTAATTGCGGTGTCGGCGTCACCCGCGACGATCGTAGATCTCAGGCTTTCGCTTCCATGGCGAAGCAAAACCGTGCAGTCCACGGCAATCACTTTCGGGTTGAACATCCCCTCGTCGACTTTTTCACGCCTGAAGAAGGTGCTCGTATAGAAGAGATGGGTTTCAGGATTGTCGAATTCGAACCGCAGCAATCTGTATGCGTACTTCAACGCATCAGGCATTTCGAGGATCGTCCGTAGGCGCGCCGATTCAAAGAGTAACTCCGGATCAGCTTTGACTTCTTCCAAAGAGACGATCTCGATGAGAGATCTTGCCTCGGGACGCTGCCCCAGTCGGATCAAATTCGCACCCATTTTTAGGCGCTGCCGACCAGGTGTGATTTCGTCGGCTAGCAGCGCCTTTCTGATCACGTTTGCCGCCGGCAGATCTCCTGACCGTTCCAAGATCAGTGCCTCGATCTCGGTGAAATCCGGAACGGCGGCGCGCTCGCCCCGCACGGCTCGCGTCCATTGCAGAGCCTTCGCCAATCGGCCGGCGGCGTACAGGGCGCCCACGTAGCGTCTGGTGTCGTCGGACCTATCCACGGCGACCGGCACTTTCTCGTATTCATCCGCCGCCTCTGCATATTGCATGAGGTGATACAGCATTTCGGCGAGTATCAGCCGGTAGCGTGGCTTTCGCCCCTCAGGAGCGATCTCAACCGCCTCCTTAATCGTCACAATTGCTTTTGCCGAATCTCCCATTCGAAGCCAGTGCTGAGCGAGCACTCTACGCGCCTCGGGGTCCTGAGCGGCCGCATTTTCAAGTTCGGCCGCTTTTGTTCGACACGCATCGAAGTCTCTGAGCCGATGACAGGCTATAAGGAAAAGATCGATCAGTAAAACCGAGTCGGCCGGGGATGGCTTTTGCAAAGCAAGCTCCACAACCCGGCGAGCCTCTGCGGGCTTTGCTGCGTCGAGGTAAGAGGCAGCCAATTGCAGGGTTAACGACTGACGTACTTCCAGATCGGAGATCCCTTCAAAGACTTTGATAGCGTCGTCCGCACTTCCGACGTGTAAGAACAACGTTCCAAGATTTCGACGAACTTCGTCAAGGGTAGGATCGATATCGAGAGCTCGCTCGAAGTCCCGCTTACCTTCATCGAACTTCGAAAGGAACATGCGTGACACGCCGCGGTTCGCGTAGGTATGGGCTAACTCATGCCTGCTGTCGCATGCGGCTAAGAGCTGTTCCGCCTTGCTGAAACATATTTCCGCCTCCTCAATCCGTGCGCGAATTTCGGCCGGAATCAGGTTGGGGGCAGCAGCGCGCTCTCTAATCTGCCGTTGGGCCGGCACCAGAATCGAACTACCAAGCAGACTCCATGCCTCCGCATATGTTGAATCGATCTCATTGTGGCGGCGTAAGTAATGCTCTGCTTCCTCGAAGCGAGCCTCGTCGAAAGCGATAAAGGCGATAGTGTAAAGGCATGCTTGTTCATCCAGCAACCAGCTATTCGATGAAAGAAGGAAATCTAAATCAGTCTTTCGCCCAAGCTGATAGAGACAAGCCAGTTGCACCGAGAAGGCGTTAACGTCTTTTGCGTCCAACTCCAGGACCCTCGATGCAAGTTCCAGTGCCTTGGTAAATTCTTTCCGAAGCAGCGCGACTTGTGCCAGATTGATGAGCGCCTTCGGGTTTTTCGGGTCGAGCACGCGGGCGCGCTCAAACTCCGCCACAGCCGTATCCTGCTCACCGCAAACGAGGTGGCAAACGCCTTTGTTGATGAAGAACCGAGCCCTTACCGGAGCGGAAAGAGCGCCGCTGTCGATTTTCGGCTGTAAATCGGATAGCAACTGCAGCGCAGACCGGCCCTGACGGCGGTCGACCAATTGACGAATGAGATCTAGCTGGATCTCCGCTTCCCGGTCTTCTGTCGTCAGCGCCCGTTTAGCCGTGTCGAGCTCAGGTCGCAAGGAGTACGACTCGTTCGTGGGTTCCTTCGTCGGCGCGTTCTGCGTTAGGAGTTGGTCCAGCACGCGATCGAGCTTCTGGTTTGTCGTCAACACCTGAAGGCCGATTACTTTTGGACCGTCAGACGAGGCGCACATTTCCGCGTACAGCTCGCTGTAAAAGAAGAACAGAATGTCTCGGGCCAGTTCAAAACTCACGGCACCGTTCTGTAATCCGCTGTGAGTAATGAATAGATCTACGTGTTCCGCGTCTGTTGTGCCGGGACGGCCGCCCCCGAGGTTCTCCGCTTCGGCAATAAAGGGCTCGCTCTGGCACCATCGTTCGAGTGCGAGTGACAGATCAGAGGCTCTCGTTTTAAATTTCGCGGACGTCGATCGGATCGCCTTGTGGACGGGGGTTCTCCCTAGGAAATTGTCTACCCCACGAACGATGCCTTCAGAGAGAAGATTTTGAGCAATTGGAAACAGTACAACGGTAAGAGTCAGCGGGTCAGCCATAGAGCTTAGGACCGTCCTTTGGAATTCTCGATCAACGCCAAAATGTCCATGCACTTGGCGCGATCGTCGAGGTCGCTGGCCTGAATTTCTTCGAGCTGCAGTAATTCGGCCTTGGCGGCCTTCTCCGTTTTCGAATTCCGGCTCTGCCGCGCCATCCAGTCCCCGCAAACATCCATAGCGTCGAGGATCTCTTCTTCCGAGATTTCCAGGCCCTTCAGGTGGCTACTACCGATGGTCGCTTTTCGGAAATATTCAGCCGCGGCCGACAGCAATGTCCTGATATGCGCCCATTGCGAGATGTGCTCGGAGTCTGCGCGAGCGGAGAATTCGGCTGACATATAAGTGACCTTCGGCAAGAATTCTCCTTGGGTCGCTTTGGCAAGGCGGGCTTCCAGATCCCGGAGAACCAAATTCAAGGTGCTCACCGGTACTTTCCCGGCGCCGGGGCGAATTTTGGCGTACATGGAATCGAGATCGTGGGCAATCGCATCGCGCCGAGCCTTGGCGAATTCCGTAGCGCTATCGCCGACGAGCGCATTGATCAGATCCCGAGCCTCCTGCTCTAATCGAGTTCGCTCCCGTTCGAGGAGGGGCTGTGCCTTTTTAGGAATCCAGCGCATGCCATCCGCCAGTGGGTATGTGAACCGTTGGATGAGATCTGCCACACCATTGCGGCGCTTTTCGAGTTCTTTGCTGTCGAGGTCATCAAAGATCTTGATTCGATAGCTGGATGTTCGCGAGATAGAGCCAACGGTTTCTCCCTCATCTCCAAATCTCAAGGGCAGCTCCATTGGTGGTGTGCGGCTGTTCTTGTCGATGGTAACGATCTCTCCCTGGCCAAGCAGCGAAGCCACTCTCGCTTTGAGCGGGTCTGGAGGAGCAATATTCAGTTCTTTACACAGGGTGGCAACTAAAGAATCCTGGGTTTCCGGCTCTGCGGCCGGTGGTGCTTGCCCATCATCCCTTCCAACTCCCTCCGCCTGATCGTCTGGACCGGGCTCAGTTGTCGAACATTCTCGGCTCTTGCAGAGCTGCTCGTACGCACTCCAGCTCCTAGCTGCCTCTTGGCTGCCGGCGGCTGGAACCAGCGCCGGAACTTTTGCCGTGACGGGCGTCAGGCGAGAACACTGTTGCCAAAACTCAGCGAACCATTCGACGAACTTCCCGGTGAGGACTTGATGGGCTTCGCACGCGACATTCAAATGACCGCCGTTTGATGGCTGTAGTGCGAGGTTCGGACTGTTTCCGATCCACAAGTGCGAGGTGCCTAAGGGATTCGTTAATAACAGTGCGGTTATGCCACCGGCATTGCCAGTCAGGGGGCGGGCTGAGATGGAAAACTCGGCTCGATCAGCGGAGCCTTCCGAAAGCTGTTGAATCCTGGTGAGAACGGCTGCATCAGTGGGAGACGCTGCATAGACCGCGATTACCAACTTGATCCTGGCGCCCGCTGCGACCAATTCGTCAAGCGCGTTCACGCCGTTCTGGTCTAATCCTGAAACAACACCGATGACCGAACTGCCATCTCCGCCATCAATGAGTCTCATCCATGGCGCCCCCAGATCGAGTGCGAGTTGAGCATTTTCGATCGGCCAGATGAACGGTGGCGCAAAGTCGTCTAGCATGGTTCTCCTTTACTCGACCAGCGCCTTGAAAACTGCGTCGGTAGCGTCCTTGTAGAATTCGATGCTGATCCGAGTCCACAATTCATCCGGCAGATCATTGAGCTGCCGACGTGCCGCGACCGGCATCAGCAAAGTTTGCGCCTGTTTATCGATCGCGAGTTCGGCAATTCGGACCGCGTTCGGGATCATCTCGATCGAGCCACCGAGATTTAGCGAGCCGACTATGATGGTGCCCCCGCGGGTATTCTTGCCGAGCAGTGAACCACACAAAGCGACCAGCGCCGGTAGCCCGAGGCCCGAGCCCGTCTTGTCGGCATCCATCGCCCGCATTTGAATCGAGAACTCATGCTCCCGCGGGTCGCGGTCACCGACCAGTTCTTTAGCCCGCGTGTACAGGTTCTGTTCACCAACCCGGACACTTTCCCTGAACGCAGCGGGCGGAGGCTGATTCAAGATCTTAACGCCGCTACCCGGCCCTGACGTCACCTCCAGCCGGTATAGACCTTCGCCAGCCTCCGGCGATCCCGGACTCGCCGCCCAGACCTGCCCCGGAGGCAACGGGTCCGATTCGATGGCTTCGTCACTGTGAAGCTCAGGTGTCGAGACGAACTGCTCAACGCCCTCGATCCCCAAGGTGTAGCTGAAATGCGTATTCCGGAATTCGCTTTTGAAGCAGCGTTTCTGTTGCTCCTTGATGCGGCGGCGCGACTCCAGTGCCAGCCGAACCACCCACTCCAAATCCTCGTCGGGAACCGCCATCTCCGGCTTGGGGAAAAGCAACTTCAGAAGCCCGCTGACCGTTTTGTTCACCGCTTCAATATCACGCCCGCTGAGAGCGCCGCCGAGAAAAACCCGGCCCTGCATTGTATTTACTCGACTCCCGGACCGAAGCTTGCTCCAACATTCTGAAAGGAAATCGCTCACCAAACCGAAGTGATCGGTCAGGTGTTCCGCCGGACTCAACTTCGGGAAATCCCATCCCGGCGCAAAGGCGTGCAGGCGGTCCATGAAGGCCGTGTCGTTTCGCATCTCCGGGGGCAACGGGCTCAGAAGGTGACCGATCCGCTGCTGTTGCTGCACATCGACATCGAAGTTACCGACCATCACGATGCCGCCCTCAGCGCGAATGTTCTCCTTGCCGCGGCTGAACTGGCCGGAAGCCATGTAGCCCTTCATAATGTTGACTCCGTCCTTCTGATCGAAGGAAATTCCGGAGATCTCGTCGAAACAGACCACGTCGTACTGGCAAACCAGTCCCCGCTGGCCCGTCGCGTTATTTACGAACATCTTGGCGACGGTCGCCTTGCCGCCGGATATCAGATGAGAGTACGGCGAAATCTGCTGGAACAGGTGGCTCTTGCCGGTGCCTCGTGGCCCAAGCTCGACCAGGTTGTAGTTCCGTTCCACGAACGCAACCATGCGCAGCAGCACCACCCGCTTTGCGCGCTCATCCAAACTTGCGGGTTCAAGCCCGATTGAGCGGATGAGCAGGTCGGTCCATTCCTGCGTATTGAACTTCTCCCGTCCGCGCGACAGGATATCCAGAACGTCCGACTTCGACATCTGGATTGGCCGGAGGCTTTCAATGCTGAACGGCCTGCCACCGTTTTCTTGCGCAACGATCCCATCGTAGGCGACGGTGACCTCCGCGTAAAATCCATCCGTCAACATACGCTCGTTCTCGCGCACCAGGTCGTCCGCGATCCGAACGTCCCGAACCGCAAGGCTCGGCAACTCGGCCACGTAGCAATCGTTCTTGGTGTCCAGCCGGGCGCGAACAATGTCGATCAGTTTGACGGAGCCGTGCTCTTTTGCGCGCGCCTTAAACAGCTCTTCTTCGCCCGTGCGTATCGTGCGGTCGCGGAGCTGCTTCTCCACGATCTGGAGGCCCTCGGCGATCTCCTGCTCATCCGTGCTAGCGCAATATCGACCAAGCAGGAACTCCACCACATAGGTCGGAACCGGATACTGACGGGAATATTTACGCACCAGATCCTTGCGGACAAGATAGCCGTCGAAAGCCGAAGCCCCCAATCGATCCAGTTGGTCCATCGTTACGCTCATGCTGTTTCTCCCACGCATGTGGTCTGATACGCGACCACTTTTCCGCCCGGTTCCAGCACCACCACGGAAGCCGCTGCTCCCTCGTATTTGTCATCGACCACAGCCAGGCTGACCTCGCCACTCGCGCCTACAGGCTTTGGCGCCGCCACGATGCTGGTCGATGCCTGCTTCCAACTCGTCCGGAGATCGATTTGTAGGCTAGGGTCATTACCCTCGATGCGAACTTTGCATCTCATACCCCGCCATTGAACCGATTGGATAGAGGCAAAGCTTTCCTCCGCGCCCCGTTCAACCAATAGATCCGGAACGACGCACTCTTGCGGACTTACGCCACCGTGCGTATAGCGCTCCCCGGCTCGAAAACAAGCTATGCCGGGAGGCGACACGATTCGCACGTTCTCATTCCAATGCCAAGGCAGTGTCGGCACAGACACTTCCGATGAACCTTTGACCACAGCGCATCGAGCCCACTTCGTGCCCGTTAGGTAGACTGCCAGGTCCACTTTAGGGAAACCTTCCGGCAAGAGCAGCCATCCGTGATCCGTGACCACTCGAACGCGCCGCCAGCCCGAATCGAGAAGGCTTACAACCCGATCGGCGATCTTTTCGATCTCACTCGAAAGCTGATAAACCAATTCCGACTGAAGGCTATGTCCGATGCTGTCGATCAACCCGCACTCGGTCCAACCGCCAGCTTGGGTACCGGCTGGAATTCGGGTTTCATCGAAATCCAGCATCTCAACGCCGTGTGCAGCCATTCGCTCTCTTAAGAGAGGTGCGGTAGCCGACTTCAATCCGGTCGCCGTTTCGATGAGCGGTGTGAAATCCTCGCCATTCGAAGCCTTGATTTCCAAAGCGATTGTCGTCGCTGCTGGCTTCGCGGTGGCTGTCACGGTAGGCAGAGGCGCTAGCCGGTGCCGGAGCTTTGTTGAGAGCGACCGCAACTCCAGCACTTCAGCCAATCGACCGCACAGATCAAATCGCAGTCCATCAACGAAGAGGATGCACGTGTCCTTTTCGCCATTGACCGAGCTGACGGCTTTTCGTGCCTCGGCGGGCTGCTTGTAAAGCAGATCCTGGAAATGCCTGCTGGATGCGTCCAACCACGGCTCATATATTGTCGAGACAACTCTCGCGACAACTCCGGCGTCCGACGTATTGCGGAAGTGGGCCAAGGCTTCCATAGCCGCCCAGTCACAGCGCCATCCTCCGTCTGCATAGGCCGAAGCTACCGAGCCAATAGTTGCCCCGCCCAGCACTGTTTGCGAGAGCTTAGACAATCGCGTGAGCGGCAAAAGGGCGAACGCCCAGGGACTACTGCCCATGCGCGCCCACACCCACTCCCGCCGAGCCCCGTGCTTTTGTTCCAATTCGACGACCCGTTTACTGGCGCTCGATTGAGGAAGTTTTGCCGCAGATTCCAGCTGCTTCCGAAGTTCAGTCTCATCATCGTCATTAACGCGGGGGTTCCGCGAGGGATCGAGGCTGAGTAATCCCTGTGCTCCGGAAGAAGGCTCACTAAGAAGTTTTGCAATTCCGGGGTAGAGCTGAGGTGCCTCGCAGAATCGCCTCCAAACAGGCTCTAGCGGAGCTTCCCCCCGGAGCAATCCGGCGGCAACGCCAGATGCGCCGACTGATTCGGGATCAATTTTGAACTCAGATTTGCAAAGATTACGAAACGACTCCCAACGACCAGCCTGTGCGGCCGCTTCAAACAATTCAGGTCCATTCAGCCAGCGCAGCAGGTCGCGGACTGGGTCGCTAACGGATAATTTGTCGAAATCATCGGCGTCGAGCCGCCGCCCCCGAAGCATGTTTGCGTCCATCTCGGCGAGGATCGGCAGAACTCGAAGAAACGCCTCCTCCGTCCGGCGGTCTCGGGCAACATCGAGGCCGAGACCCTCCTCTGAAACCAGGAAAGCCTGCACGGTCCAATCGTGCCCATTAGATTGGTGCCACACGCGACCCCGGTACTGAAGCTCAATCAGAGGTTGCGTACGCGCCGGGCAGTCGCCCGCGGCTCTCAACTCTTGCCTTCCCACGTGGGGTAGATAGAGGATCGGCGTTTGTCCTGCCGGAGGAGCCTCTGGAAGCGCCCGATCGACAACGCACTTTAGCCATATCGCAGGCCCTATCCGGGAAGCAGGATCGTAGCTGCCCAGCGTAAAGAGCGTCGGCAGGACTGCGCGCAACTGCGGTATCAAGGGGAGCCATTGTCCGTCAGCGTCGGTCCAGAGCACCGCCGCAGGAGCCGCGGTGCCCTCCGGTACCTTGAGGGTACTCGCGAGCGAGCCTAGGAGTCGTTCCAAAAGTCTCACTTCTTCCTCCGCTCCCGTGCTGCGCGCTTCTCATTGAGGGTGAGATGAACGTCGTTGTCGCGATCAGTTGAGTCGGCGAACCATGGGAAGTCACTTTTGTCACACGGAGGCTCTTTCCCGCGATCCTTGCCGTACTTTACGCTTGGCGTAACGCGGAGAACCGACGCGTCTTTGCGCGTCGGTTGAAATGGTTGAGCCTTCAACCACGGTCGGATGTTCAGACGGATGCCGTCATTCAGATCCGGTTCCCAGCCGACCCCCTGTTCGTGGATCGGCTTCCAACGTACGAAGATGTCGTAGGGATTCTCGCCAGCCAAAATCCTTTCAAGTTCCGCCTGTAGATGTTGGGCAGCCGCCAAGCGCCCATCCGCTCCGTCGATAGAGGCGGCCACTTCAGACCGTTGGCGCGCGATCCAATCTCCCAATGCCGTGTAGATCAGCTTCTCAAGTGTCTTCCGACCTTCTCCATTCGGTGCGGCCAGTCTATGGTAGTTCACTAGTGCATGGAACCCGTCTTTACGTCCATCCCAGATATGCCATACGAACGGGCGATTGTGAAAAACCTCGCAGTGTTCCGAGAAGAAGCGATCCCGAAGCCAGGTTTCGGGTGAGTCGTATTCGCCCAGTAACTGGGATAGCTTGGCTGCGGACCAGTCGGAACCGTAGGCTTTTTCTAGCAGTACCCGGAGCCTGTCGGCCGCCGGCGGTTCGCCAGCGAGGGATCCCAAGCACACGATGCCGTCGGATTCGGCATAAGGTTCGAGGCCATCGGACTCCAGCACTGGCAAGTCATGAAGGGCCAATCCAGTCTGTCGCGGCCAGCGGTAACCGACCATGCGCGCAACTGCAACTTGAAGCGGATAATCAGAATTCTTTGGATGCCCATTGAATAGCCACTGCGTCGGATCATCGGAACGGAGCTGCCGAAAGCCGCCTGAGTTCATTTCAGTTGCTTCTTGTTGCCAGTGATCGGGGTCGAACGCCACCTTGAGGAATGAGCTTTCGGTGACAGACAAAGCCTGATCGACGCCCCGCACAGCGGCCGGGAAATCAGGGCTTAGCCCGAAGAGAGTAACGCCCGAGGAATACCGTTCATCCTTGGCTGTAATGGCGGCAAGAGTGCAATCGAACCGATATCCGAGGTAGAGAGATTGGTATAGGGCTCCAGTGACCGAAATTGCCGCGCCCAGTTTGTTCCACGCGGGCTGGCCGCAAATTCTGGCCGAACTGGATTTACAGAGCGAGCCCGCTCCACTCTCCCACCTTAGAAGACTATGGCAGCCTGAAATGAGGATCGACGATTCAGGCGCCATCTGGTACGGCTCCCAGTCGAGCAAGACTCGCGGAAGTTCCCAGTGGCGCACGATATATCGATTGGCATCAGCGGTACCGATTCCTTGATTGCAGTTTGCAAACGACTTGAGCAATCGGTTGGAATCAATTGCGGAATCGATCACCGCAGAATCGGGATTTTGTAGTTGTGTGGACTGAAGCACGATCTTAATGGGGCTTCGTAGAAGATGGCTAGGTTTTTCTGCTGTATCTCGTGTTCCTGATGCGTCCACGCTGGAGTACTTTGTTCCGGCCGAGGGTGTCGATGCTGTCAAACATGACAGCAATGTTGTCGCGGCCCACCAGTTCATGTCCTGAAACGCGGCGGGACCCAGACGCGCAAGAATGTTCCAAGTCTTTTCCGACAACAATCGCTTTCTCAGATGCTTAAAGACACCAAGGAATAACCAATTCTGGGGCGTGACCAATGCGACCGAACCGCCAGCACTGCAAAAACGAAGGCAACGATCAATGAAGCAGGTGGCGAGATCCGCCTTCGCATCCGCGTGGAATTCCTCACAATATTTTGCGAGAACCGTGTTCTGTTTGCCGCGTCCAAGATATGGAACATTGGTGGCTACCAGGGTGAATTGGCCGGCCAGAATCCTGAAGGCCGCCATAACCCCCTGTGCGGCGATCACTAGTTCTTTCGTCTCGTCGGTGAGTTCCTCTTTGCGCAGAGCCTCTTCTAACAGCGGAAACACGCTAACGGCACCGGATGCGTAGACATTAGCTTGGAGACGACAGGGATCTATCAGGCTGCCTAAAACAGGAGCATCGCGAAAGAGCGAATACAGTCTCCTCATCTCCTCGCGAGCTTTCCCATCCTCACCTGCCAATTGAACCCAATCGGTTTCTAATGCGTTGATACCCAGCCCCGAGCAAGCCAGGTTCATTTCTGGCAAAGCGCAATATGTTCCGGCGAGTCGCCACGCCGTCAGCGCGAGGTTGAAGGCAGCAATCTGGCTACAGCGCGCATCGAGTTCCAATCCGTTAAGATTCTCTCTGAGGGTCGCCACCACGGCGGTACTCAGCGTCAGTCCCTCTTCCACCGCTCGCATCCGCGCTAGGATCGGTAGCGCGAAGATGAGGAAGTGCCCACTGCCCATGCAGGGGTCGAGCAGCCGGAGATCCCGAGCTGCTTTCGGCCAGTTATCGTAAGCGCCGGCAGCCGGGCTCCCGTCTTCGGTAAGCCTCAGATAAGTCCACTCATAACCAGCCAGCGTAGAGGCCAAGCCCTCAGCCTGACGTTTCGACGTCCACCACGCGCCGAGGGTATTGTGCAGCAGAAAGAGGACCATGTAGTCTTCAGTGAAGAGTTGGGTCACAGATGCGAGTTCATCAGCCCCGATTTTCACTTCTGACTTATTGACTGCCTCCTTCTCATCGCGTTGCCAGAACTGATATACCCACCCGAGACTGTCTTCGGCAGTGAAGACCTCCGTTGCCAACGCGGCTAACTTTTCTTCCAATTTCTGTCGCGTCTCGGGCGGCAGCATCAGATCGAGGACGGGATCATCCGGACGGAAGACCGAAATGAGCATTCGTTGTGCAAACGAAGCCGCGATCGAAAGCCAGTCTGCATTTTGCTCGCGGGCCAGTTCCTTGATCTCATCCAACGATATGGGCTCGCCGAAATCCGGATGAATAAGTAGGTTGTTCTCCGCCAAGAAACGCGCGAACAGCATTCGGTGCCAGTGCTCATAAGCGCACGCCTGCTTGAGTCGAGGGATTTCCTGAGTGCGATTTGCCTCGCGTTTATCCCCGAGCTGTTTCCCGTGGGCGCGCAACTTCTCGCGGAGAGCCTTCTCTCCGGTCGTCATTGCCGGCCACGATTCAGAATGGTGGACCGCGAGCTGCTTAAGAGCCTGTTCAGCGCCAGCCTCCGCGATCCGGCGTGCATCTGCCACCACGTTTTCCAACGCTCTGCGAAGTTCCTTTGATAGTTTCGGCATGCGGTCTCCTACTGAACTTGGACTGGACCGATCTTCAATGCTTCAAGCAACTTGGCACGCTGCCCGGTCAGCCAGGTTTCGACATCGCTCTCACTTCGGAGAACGATCTTCTCAACAGGAACGAATTGAACCTTGGGCTCCAGAAGCTGGGCGGCCTTGTTTAGAGCGTTCGTGACCCGGTTAGGTACGGCCTCAGCTTCTGTTCTCCGGGCGTCCAAGTTCTTGACTTCGAGCGCAACAACCAGGGCAGCGTCACTACCGATCTCGGGTTTCGACGGAGCAACCAAGGCGAATTCACCCAGTATGCGCGTCTGATCGCCTGAGGACAGCTTTTGCCATGTCAGACTGGCGTTCAAAACTCCCATGGCATTGCCATACGCCTTCTCGTGATTCTCCTGTGCCTTGTTCAGAGCGTTGCGGAGAATATCGGCTAGCGCTGTGCGGATAGGTGCCACAGGATCGGAAGCTTCCAGAAGTAAGCGGTTCGTGCGAACAGCGTCCGCCTGGGCCAAACACTGACCCGCCTCCGCCAGACCTTTCGCATGCTTCGCCATCTGCTCCATGGTTTGCCAGGCGGGGCGTCGTTTGGCGATCAGATCCCGGGTCTTCGTCCACTCGGCGATCTTTGCCTTGAGGTCTGCCTCCTTATTTTTAATCGCCACTAACTGCTCGTTGCCAACCAGCTTGCGTATGTCCTCAACGTCGGTAGTAGCTGGCGGCGCCGGTAGAGGTGCCGCGCCCCCAGCTTCACCGCCTAGGGCGATAAGGGTCTTTAGGAAATCCGGAGCCTTAGCGGCCTCCTCCGTGCTCTTACATTCGAGACCGAGCAGCTTAAAGAGCGCCCGGATCGCGATCCTCTCCTGCACGGAAAGCGTCGTCTTCTCGACACGAAATTCCGTCTTTGGTACCTTCGCCTGATCGAGTTGCCCCGGAACCACCGCGACCCCATTCAAGGTGGCGTTCACGTGTTGACTCCGGTGCAATGCAATCAATGCTGCGTCAACCGCGTCGCGGGGCCAGCCAAAAGGACTGGTTTCTAAGTCTTTTCGAACCTGGGTGCCGGTCTTGCCGGAGCTAATGGTGGTCAGGACTTGCTGGCAAACCGGGTGCTGTTCGATGGGACCTTCATACTTGAGGGGTGAGAAGGGCTGATCGGCACCGTCGCGCGCTCGTTTGATCCCCGCTTCCCAAGCCGACGCCGCAAAATCGGCCTCTTTGAAGCGGGGGAAAAGACGGACCAGCGAAGCTTCCGCGCCGGTCTTGAGCTTTTCTTCCAATGTGAGCTGCAGAAGTTCATTGCCGCCGCCCTGGAAGACCTTCGCGCCCGCAACGATTTCCAGCACAAGATCTTTGCGCTGTTTTTCGGCCAATTGCCTTCGGCTATCCATGCTCTGCTTGGCGAGTTGGCCGGCATCACCAGACGGCACACCCTTCGCGTTGATTGTCTGTTCGGCGGCCTGCTCGGTGGAGATCGCGTTCAGAAGTTCGTCACGCGACTTTCGAGGTACAAACACATAGAGGATAGGACTGCTGACGCCAGCCGATCGTGCGGCTGCGATCATCTCTTTCTCCGACCCAGAGAAACCGTCGCGGACCCAAACGGGAATAGTTTCGCCGTTTGCGGCTGGCGGATCTTGTGTCCGGTGCAATGTCAGCGTCCGCGCTTCCTTTGCCGCACCCTGTAGCAGCTTCAGGCTTCTGACGATGCGGTCGATTTCCGCGCCCAGGAGACGATCCCGTTGTTCGTCGAAATTAGCCGTGTTGTTCTTGAGCTTGGCCTCGCGCTGGCGGAACTCGAAGTCCCAATTGCGGCCTTCTTCCGTTTGAATGCGATACTCATCGCCTACGGGCATGAGAACGCCCTCGTCGGCGAGCTGATCGAGCAGCGTTGAAACGGTGCTGCGGAGCTTGCCATTATCCGCCTTGAGGTCATCCACCAGGAGGTCGGCGATGTGCTCCTTGCAGGCACGGACACCGATGGAAGCCGCTTCCTCAGTCGGCAGTTGACCGATGAGGAAGACCAGGCCGCAGATTCGCTGCCGGAGGCGGCTCTCATACGTGCCATCGGAGGCGAGTCCCAGAATCCGCTCGTTGATCTCTCGCGGAAGCGCGCCCGTCGTGACCATTTCGGGGGCGAGCGCCTCATAGAGGTCGTCGCCAGGAATAATACTACCGATGGGTTTCGTCGCTAGCCGTGCGATGCAATCGTAGATGATGCGTAGCTGAGATCGCAATTGGCTCTGCGTGCCCGCCGTATCGACCTGGCGGAAGCACTGCTCCCAGAAGCGTCGTCGCACCGGCAGCAGTGGATAGTCCTGCACGATGACGGCCTTGTCTTCCATGCGCTCGCCAATTTTCGTCCCCGCTAGTTGGCGCGAAACCTCACCGGCGTGGGTATCAAGAAGCTCGGCGATATTACCCAAGGTGGCGGGCTGCTTGCGAAGCAGGACTTTCCGCGTGACCGTTTCGACGTCGGCGTCCGAGAGCTGAATACGGATGGTGAAGCGATCCAGAAGTTTGTGCAGCAGTTTTATGCCGGTCAGGGCTGACTGACCAGCGCACACCAGCATGACCTGACTATCGAGCTGCTTCTGGATTGCCTCCGCAATTTCCGTGATGAGTGTCGATCTGGTCTCGGAGTCCCCAATGTACTGCTGCACTTCGTCTAGAATCAGAATCGTGCAGGGGACCTGGCCGTCACGCCCAGCGCGCTTCAACACCCGCTTGAACATGGTGAGGAACTCGTCGGTGGTCAGGTCTGATGTTTTGAGAGGGAATTGGGTTTTGATGGTATCCCGAGCAGCCGCTTCGCTAACCGCGAAATTCGGATCGCATTTCAGAATCGCCTTCGCAATCAAGGGACTGACGTAGAGATTGTTGAGTTCGCTCTCCCATTTCTTCCCGGCGGCCTCAATGCTTGATTTCACCTGGCCGAGGTATTTATTGTCTTCGAGCCACAGATGGAACTGAGCCTGAGGATACTGGTGCGGCAATCCAACTGCGCGGAGTAGGATGCTCAGAACGCTCAGTCGCACATTCTCCGTGGTGCCAGAGGGGAGCGTGCCGGCCGCCGCAAGCAGGCCGCCAGATCTCTTTCCGGCAACGTCGAGTTCTCGCAGCAGGTCGCGCACCTCATCCGGAAGCTCAGGAACGAGACTCCGCGCGGTGGCGCCGTCCGCGAATTCCGTGTCTGACCACAGGTTGGCGAGCATTTTCAGTAAGTGCGATTTGCCACTGCCGAAAAAGCCGCTCACCCAGGCAGATTTCTGGTGTGTCTGGCTTCGGCTGGCAAGGAAAGAAGAGAGGATCTTTACGATTCCCTCCACGTACTGTCCCTCGCACACAAATGTCGATAGCTCGCCGCGGAGCTCCTTGCTGACGTTTTCATCGGAGGCCTCGTTCGTAATACGCGCCTGGCCGTTGTTGACGAGCGCCTGCTGCGATGGATCGCGAAGAAGAATGTCTTTGATCAGCATTAGTAAGCTCCGGAAGAATGCAAAGTAATTGGGACCGCCAGGTAGTTCCAACCGTCACGGGCGTCCAGCAGACGGTAATTGTTTTGGTCGTACGTGCCAGGAAAGAACACTGCTAAGCGGCCTTTGATGGCCGGCTCGAGAAGTTTCAGGACGCTGGAAACTCGGGTAAATCCAAAAAGTGCGCCAACGCCGAACACAGCAACAACGGAACTTCTTGTGACGTCGTCGCGATCCAGAACACTCTTGATCCGGGCAGCGACAAACTCCGCGAATTCGACCTCTAGCTTCATCTGAAGATCGTCCGGTGATTCGAAGTACGCGTCCCGGTACTCCTCAGAGGCCATCCACGTGGCAAAGCAGTCCGCGACATCGACCTCAAACCATTCGTGACGCTCGTCACGCGTCGCCATCGCGAATGCTTCCTTCCGGGCCATCAAGGAGCGTTCCAGCTCCTTGTCATAGACGATCATGATGACGCGCTGAGCACCCGCGACAGTCTGTTGCCAGGGGAGGCCGATGTGCTGTTTGTATTTTTCAGCGAGTTGCTCTATGCGTCCCACCTATTGCCTCCCTCGTCCGTCAGTTGAAGCGTAAGGGTCAAGGCGCTCCACACTCAATTCGAAAATGCCGCCAGCCATCTTCAGGTCCAGAAGACCCATCCGTTTAGCGGCCGTAGCCATTTCCATCGCTAATGAGGTATCGCAATCGAGCACCTTCAGCCAGCCACTCGAAAGGGCATCCTCGCCCTGGAAGCCGGCAGTCGTTGCGAGATAGAGAGCAAAAGCTACGGTTGGTGGCGTCGGTTGGACGATACGGCGAAACTTAAAAGTGCGTCCCTCCAGATGACCGGATTGGGACCATGAACTCGCCGCGTTCCGGACTACCTTGTCGAGTGTGGACTCGTTCAGCCGTTCACCGGCGAACTTCTCCAGCGCCCCTCGCACAGCTGCCCTGTTGAATTCGATGTCCTTCGCCATCGCAATAATCGGTTGCGCGGTGGCCATTAAGAGAGGGTCACGAGTCAGGCCGGCGAGAATCGCGAGAAGCGGTCTGCCCGGAGCATCCATCTCCCAAAGCCGACGCAAGATGCGGAACACGGGCAACGCCGGGTCGAGGCCGTAAAGTTCCCGGAGATGCTGAAGGGAATGACGGCGTGTAGCCGAAGTCTGTTTGCCGAGACAGTTATCGTCCACGATCGCGGTTGCGTATTCCGCCGGGTTCGCCGACGCTGGAACGGCTGCGAGCACCGCCTCCAGGTCCTCCACCATGATGGTGCGGCTGGTATGCGTGCCGACGTGTCCGAAGCGAAAACCTGCCTCCACTGCCGCCTTACGCCCTACCCCCTGCGGGAAAAATGCCAGTCGTGCTTCGGTCATCGACTTATGCTTTCACTCCATTGGTCTTAAGTTCGAGTATTTGCCGGTCGAGATGCTCAACTTCTTTGGCCAGGTCAGAGCGCATACGACATGCGCGATCAGCGATCTTCTCGCCGTTATTCTTTATCGTTTCTGCCCAGGTTTTGATTTGATCGAGGTGGTCGAGTTGCTTCTCGACACAGCGTGTCGCCAGGTCAATTGATTTCACCACGTGCTCGGTCTCCAGCGACTCGTGACTTTCACGAATTACCAGAGCGCGGGCGACGCTGAATGCAGCCTTAACGAACAGATCACTGTCTGGGTCTTCGGCGTCCCAAACGATAACCAAGTCACTGCCGTAGCGGGCGAACGACTGTAAGGTGTCCGGTGCCGTATTCCGGCTGAACACGAAGACGCCGACCTGTGCCTGCCGATTCTTGCGTGCTTCTTCGATTTCGCTGAGCGCACGTCGGAGGTCGTAGCTCTTGTCTTCTTTTGCTTCCCATACGACCCGCGCGTTAGGTGCCGCGCTGTCAGGTCCGAGAATCGAGACGAAATCACCGGTCTTGCAGTTCTTGATGGCTCCAGCAGTGCAACCGGTGGGAACATATGGATCGTTGAGCCTCTGAGCCTCTGCCGCGATTACCAGACCAAGCTGGTCTTCGAATGCATGGCCGTGTTGAGTTGAACGAGCCGCTTCCTCTTTTCGAGCCTGGAGCGATGCAAGCGTCGTCCGAACTTCCGTTTGAAAATCGCCGTTGCTCCGAACCAGCCCGTCGATAGTAGAGAGCAGTTCGCGCTTGAGCCTGGACAGCGCAGATGTTTCGTCATCGAGCGTCAGATTCTTGTCGATCTGTTGCCTGGTGTCGGTCAGCATCCGCGAAAGCCGGCTGAATGCAGACTGCGCGTTATCCGTGGAGAATTCATCGGACATTGCTCTTTGGGCACTTTCAACTTTGGCAACGAGGCGCGATAGGGCGGACTCCGGCTTGTCTAATGAAAACTCTCCGACAAGCGAGTCCACCTGTAGCTTGAGATCTGTTGTGAGGGTGCCGTTGTTTGCGGTGAGTTCGCTCATCAGCCGGGAGAGGGCAGAGTCCTTTTTGTCCAGTGAGAACTGATGCAGAATCTGTTCCTGCTGCTCGGTCAAAACGGATTCGAGCATCCGCTCGATCTGCGCCTTGAGGCCGTTGGAATCTGTAGGTGACAGGAGCCTGAAAATCGCGCTGCCGTCACCCAGATGGGTCGCGAGTGCACGCGCCAGAGTGGAGTTTTCCGGTGCCAGATGATTGCGAAGTGCGCGATCAAGATCCCCGTCGTTCTTGAGAAGCGCCTCGATGCGCTGCGGAAGTGCGCCGGTAGTTGGGTCGAAGTATTGACGCAATGCTCCAGACAAATCGGCGGTGAGTGCGGTCCCACGCGTTGCAAGAAGTTCGCCTAAGCCTGCGAGTAATTCCTGCGAGGCTTCCCGCACAGCAACGGCGTCAAGTTCACCGGATGCCTGCCGAATCGCCAGAGCACCCAGCCGCAAGGCACCCAACGCATACTTTTCACGCGGAGTGCCATCTGGATATTTCTCCAGTTCGGCGACGAGCTCAGGATCGACTACTTCCAACGCAATCAGCAGGCTCGTATCGCGTTTTCTGACTGCCGTACCAGTATGCTGAACGTCGGTTACCTCCAATAGCGTATTCATAGGGCCTCCTCAGTCAAATGCTCACCGGCAAACTTGCCGGTTGAATCAATCACAACCACCGTCTCTATGTTTGTACATCGAATCACAAGTTGAGTCAATACTTATTTTTTCGTCACCGGCAAGTTTGCCGGTGAAACACATTTGTGGTGGGATCGACTGGGCTATCGTGCACGTCCAGATTCGATTTCGATTGTCGGTTGGCCCTTCGAGAACAGTAACGACAACCGGTCGCCGACTTGTACTTCTCGGCCCAACTTGGCGGTTTCGACCACGATGAAGCGGTTGGCGGCCGTAGCAACCGCTATATACCCATCGTCCTTAGCGACAGCCTTACCTGCGAGTGAGCCTGAGGCCGGTGTCGTTCCCTGAATAATTGGCATCTCTCGAATGGCAGTTCCGGCTGCACGCATGTTCGCCTCCGCCATCTTCGCCACATTGTTGGGACTCGGAGCATCGCGGTGGGTGGTATTCCCCCGATCAACTTCCTCACCGATCTCTGGCCGAGAGTCCACGCCCTGCTGATCGCCCTTATCCAGATCTAGTTGGGAATTCAATTCAGCTTGACGGGTAAGCAATTGCTTCAGGCGTTCCTCATGTTCAAACGGACGGTCCGAATGTGCCTGGTAGTCAACGAGCTCTTTCTCTGCACGCGCCACGCGGCTCTGCTGTTCTGTCGCCAGCGTATCCATGCTCCTGAGGGTGTGTTCAATACTCTGGACGGTTCCCACCGGATTGGCCGGATTCAGGTTCGCGGAATATGTGGCTCGGCCTCGGACAAACAGTTCCGGTACACGCTCGTCGTCTTGCAGGAGCCCCAATCCGCCGCTTCTGCCCTTGCTCAGAATCTCGAAGCCGCGAAATTGCCCTCGCGGCTGCATCGTTTGATCGTCTTTCCACGAGAGGATCGTGAAGGTCAGAGCCTTGGCAGCTTCTTCTCGCGCTCCCTTGCCCGAGAAAACACGATTGCCGACTGCCATGGTGAAGTCCGCGGCTTCGGTGCTGTTCCTGAGCCCGATGTCGGATTCGATTTCTGCGAGTCGCTGCTTTGTCTCGGCGATGTGACGGGGCAGGTCGCGAACCTCCCATCGGATGTGACGCTGTTGGTTTGCGTGAACCGCGCGCAACTGGTCGAGCTTGCGGATTTCAGTGTCGATCTTGATTTTCTCGACGACGGCCGGATTGCCGGAAGCAATTGCTTTGATCTCTGCATACGTGAGAGCGCCACTGTCGAGGTCCTCGGCGGACCGGACCGACGTTTCACCGCGCATAACCTGGTGGATAAAGCGCGCCTTGGTTTCCAGCGTTTGCCACATGTACGCGTCGAAGGAGCCCTCGGTCACATAGCGGTAGATCTGCACCCCTTTATTAGTGTTGCCCTGGCGCAGTATCCGGCCTTCACGCTGCTCGATATCGCGTGGGCGCCATGGTGCATCCAGATGATGAAGCGCCACAAGCCGTCGCTGCACGTTGGTTCCGGCGCCCATCTTTTCAGTAGACCCGAGAAGTATCCGCACCCTGCCCGCATTCACGCCATCAAAAAGCACCTTCTTGGCGGTATCAGTCTCTGCGTCATGAATGAAAGCAATCTCTCGGGGCGGAATGCCGGCTGAGACGAGCTTCGATCGGATCTCCGCATAGACGTTAAATCGCTCGGGATCAGGCGTTGAGAGGTCGCTGAATACCAGTTGAGTCGAGCGCTCGTTCCGGGTGTCGTTCCAGATCTTCAGGATTCTCGAAACCGCGCGATCAATTTTTGTGTCCTCTGGTGGCTGAATGCCTGGCCGGACCAGGCGCATGTCCAATGCAGCTTTGCGACCCTCGCCCGTAATCTTAAGCATGTTGTCGACCGAAGGATCGACACGCTCCTTCTTGAGTTTCTCGGCGCGTTCAGTCAGCGTGCGGATGAACGCCTTCAGTTCAGGACTCGCAGGCGCAGCGACCACGCTCGGCCGACCGTTCTCGAGTTCGGGCCGCGGAAGGTTGAGCATATCAGCGGTCTGCACGTCTGCCACTGTGCGGAACATGGTGAGCAATTCCGGGAGATTGATGAACTTCGCAAACCGAGTATGCATCCGGTACCCAGATCCATCCGGCGCGAGTTCGAGCGATGTGACGGCTTCAGCAAAGTTCGCGGCCCACGGATCGAAGTGATTGACCCCTCGTTCCGATAGCATTTCCGGCGCGAGATACCGTTGCATCGTGTACATCTCCGCAAGGCTGTTCGATATCGGAGTACCCGTGGCGAAGACTACACCGCGACCGTCTCCCCGCTCCTGGAGATAGCGCGCCTTCAAGAACATGTCGAACGCGCGATTGCTATCAGAGTTCGGCAGGCCGGCGATCCGATTCATTTTGGTGGTGTAAGCCAGGTTCTTGTACAGGTCAGCTTCGTCAACGAATAATTGATCGACGCCGAGTTCCTCGAAAGTGAGCGTGCGGTCTTTCGACTCCCTGTCGGCTCGCTTCTTCAGCCGTACGGTGAGTCGCTTCTTCGCTTTTTCCAGCTCCTTTACGATGCGGCGGTTATCGTCTTTCGATTCCTTTGCCTGCCCGATCTCCGCGTCCAGTTCGGCCACCTGCTTCTGGACGAACCGATTGAAGTATTCGTCCGATACCGGAAGGAATTCGAAGGAGCGGTGCGAGACGATGACGGCGTCGTAGTTCCCAGTCGCGATTCGCGCCATCGCCTGCTGCCGGTTTTCACTGGCGAAATGTTCCTTTCCGGCGATGAACAACCGCGCCTGCGGGTAAAGTTTGAGAAACTCCGCTCCCCACTGGTCGACCAAGTGATTGGGAACAACGAACATGGGTTTCTTGGCCAGATCAAGGCGACGAAGTTCCATGGCCGCGGCCGTCATCGTCCAGGTTTTCCCGGCTCCCACGACGTGAGCCAAAAGCGGACTTCCACCTTGAAGAATTCGCCAGACTGCATTCTTCTGGTGGGGTGCCAGATCGCCGTCGCGGAGTGACGTTCGCACCATTCCCGGCAGGGTGAGATGAGAGCCATCGAAATCTCGTAGCCGGATATTGTTGAAGCGAAAATTGTAGTCGTCGGCCAGGCGTTTTGCCCGGCTGGGATCTTCCCAGACCCACTCCCCGAAACGATCTTTCAGTTGCTGTTGCTTCTCCCGTGCAGCGATTGTCTCGGGCTGATTTACGACGCGGATTCCTTCCGGGTCCTCATCGTACGCGGTTGGAGTCCGTCCGTTCAGCGACTGCTCAACCAGGTCGGATGCACGAAAGCGAGCCGTACCGTGTGTCGTGGTGTTGCTTACGGTGTACTTGGCGGCATAGTCCAGTTCCAGGGTCCATGTTGCGATGGACTCGGCATAGCCGACTTTCACGGTTGCCGGCGCCACGTCCAGCAACTCGGCAACAAAGTCCCGAATGTCTGAACGGGGAATCCACGACGAGCCGAGACGTGCTTCGATTTCTCCCGGCCCGAGGTCGGGCGGTTGCACTGCCCGCAACGCTTCGCAGTTCCGCTGGTAGGCAGGGTCGAGACGACCCGAGGCTTGGGCGGCAACCAACTTTGCGCGAACGTTACCGCTGAGATACCGGTCGGCAGTCTCCCACGAACCTCCTTCGGGATTTTTGTAGGCAAGGGAGCCCAGTTCGTCCTGCAAATCTGATGCGGGCTTGCCGGTCAGCGCCTCCATGCGCGGCCAATTGATCTGGCCAGTTTCGTTCAGAGACACAAGCAGCGCTTCCGAGGCGGTTTCGACTCGCTCAACTGGCCGATACCGCTCCAGCGTGCGGCGATCGAAGATCGCGGTCTTCGTCGCTACTTTGCTCTCGGGATTGAATTCCTCCAGGGACAGCAGCAGCGGTTGGTCCGGGTCGTTGGCGAAGGCCCGGACATTCTGTACACCGTTGAGTGGCCCGAACCGTGAAACGAAGAGATCGTATGACCGATTCAGATGTCCACGCGCCTCTTTAATGGTTTCTTCCGGGGCCTCCTGAAGTTGTGTGCGAAACACGTCGCGCACGGCGTCACGGACCTGAAGCATGCCGCGAATCCGTGCGGAAGTTGCCGCCGCGAGCGTAAGCGGTTTCAACTCATTGCCGCGGCGAACCACGATTTGCCCGTCGCGATCAGCCAGCCCACCTTCTTTGACTTGTCCAACAGCCGGGATCTGGTCTTCACTGGACGTATAAACGGTTTCCTGCCTCTCAGGAATCGAGTAAACCGATGCAGGCAGACGAGAGACGGCTCTATTAAGAATTTCAGCGTCCAGACTGCCGATCAGCGCTGGAGTCGCACCATACTGCGCGGATTCGAGTCCCATGCGCCCGAGCATCATCTCCGGATGCCGAACGAAATACTCGTTGATCTGTAGTTTGCCGTCGGGTGTGTCGATCGGAGCCAACTCCGTCCATCTTTCGCCGTCTTGCTGCACGCTGCTCGACCGCTTTTGCAGGAACAAGATGTCGGTGGTTACGTCGGTGCCGGCGTTGGCCCTAAACGCGGTGTTTGGCAAACGGAGCGCGCCGAGCAACACCGCCCCATCCGCCAGGTGTTCTCGAACTGCCGAATCCTGTTTGTCCATCGTGTAGCGGCTCGTGATCAGAGCGATCAACCCGCCCGGCCGGACCACATCGAGGGACTTCGCGAGGAAATAGTCGTGGATGCCGCGAGTCAACTGCGGAGTACGCCGATAGGCCGGATCGAAGACAGGGTAGTTGCCAAACGGAATGTTACCGACCGCTGCATCGAAGAAGTTCTTCGGAAGGGCGGTGTCTTCGAACGCTTTTCCATGAACGTTCGAATCCGGGTAGATTTTGGCGGCGATTCGAGCCGTAATCGAATCGAGTTCAACGCCGGTACGCCTGGTGCCTGGGTAGAGACTCTCCGGCATGAGTCCGAAGAAATGGCCAACACCCATAGACGGTTCGAGAATGTGCCCACCCCCTTGAAATCCAAACCTTTCCATCGCGTTCCATATCGTCTGAATGACTTCTGGAGAAGTGTAATGGGCATTGGGCGTGGAGGCACGCGCGGATGCGAACTCTTCAGCGGTGAGAACATCCCGCAACTCGTCCGCGATACCTTTCCAATCCCGCGAAGCGTGAGACTCAAACGCGCCGGGCATCGCACCCCAACCCGTGTATTTGGCGAGTGTGGCCTTCTCTTCCGGCTCCGCGAGACGGTCTTCGTTCTCAATTCGCTTCAGCGTCCGGATTGCCGCGAGATTCGCTTGCGCTTTCTCTCGGAGACTGCCCTGACCGATTCTGTCAGCGTCGGTTATGCGGAAATCGCGGGTAAGGGTTGGCTGGGGTCGAGAGTTGCTGGATCGAACGACAGTTGAGGCCGATCCTCCTCGTCCGGAAGAAACGCCCACTCCCTCGTCGCCAGTTCCCAGGCGATCTGGTAGTCCATCTTCCGGACTACCGCCAGTTCGTAAAGCAGGTTGCCCGTCAGTTCCTGCGCCGCGAAGATCGCCTGCGGTAGTTGATTCCGCGCTGAGAGCGTCGCGACCATCTTCGGCCGGTACTTGCTCCAGTGTTCCAGAATCTGATGTCCGAGCGGTGTCAGGTCGTCCGTCGCTTGCATTGGTCGACTCCTCTTTAAGGGTATCAACTGGAGGAGCATCTGGCACCTCCGAGAAAAGGCTCAGCTGCATGAATTCGGCGGTTGTGTCTGGGATATTGGGGCGTGATTTCGGCATTCATCGCTCCGTAGGTTAGAAGTTGACGCCCAACAGATATGGCACGCCCAGCAATCGTGCCCACGCGCGCACCGCGTTCGCTTGATACCGAGGAATCGGTGTGCCGGTAAACCAAAACGAATTGCTGATTCCGACGAGAATGTTGGGGCGTTGCAACATCGATGCCAGGATCGGGTATGTGAGGATCTGCTCGTAGCAAATCAGTACGGCCACGCGCTGTCCGTCGATTCTGACTATGCCTGGTTCGTTCAGGCGAAGTGGAACGCCGGTCCCGGCGAAAGGGTGCCACATACCTATCGGTACGGGAACTCGCTGATAGACCGTCGCTGACTCCGAACCCAGAATCAGCAATGTATTGTTGAACGGAACGCCAGGTGTGTTGGCAGGCGATTCGGAACCAGGGAGCGAAGGCGGCAGTCGACCATCGTTCCCGCGCAGCACTTGAATCGCCCCGGCGAAGTCGTACGACTTGACCATGTCTACATCGGCTGCCGGGTCTTGCGGAATAGCAAGCTTGCGCGGTAGACCGGCGCCCATCGCGAGGATTTGGCCGCGAGTGCGGCACTCATCGAGCGTCTGCTGCCAGAAAGCCACTGTGGCGTCGGACCAACGTGGAACCACAAACTCCGGAAAAATGACAACCCTCGCCGGTGAAGCGGTTACACGTTTTTGTATCGATTGAGCGGCGACGAAATCCTGAAATGGTCGAGAGAGGTCGCCGAAGTTCGTGTTCACGGCCTCCCAATTGGCGGGAGGCTTCGCCTCATGGCGATTAAAACAATGAGAGACGACGCCCAACGCGATCACCGCCGAGAATGCCAGGCAAAGGCAAACTCGGGAACGACCGATCGTCGAGTTGGCCAACGCAAGGACGATACCCGGAAGTAGACTTGTTGCGATCAAACCAGCCCAACCAGTGCCTGGAAACAAATATCCAGCGCCCGTCAACGGCGAAATGAAACCAACCAATCCGAGCGGCGGAAGTATGGCTGCGATTTCGGCCAAGGGAACCCGACATAAATATTGAAGCCGACCATTCGGTGTCCACGCTAATGTCCATGGGATAGACAAGAGCATCGCCGCACCGACCCATAGCAAAGTCGCGATCAAAATTGGCGCGGAGTGGCCAGTGAAGTGTTTTGCGCACGGGATCATCGGCCAGAGGCCTGCGGCGTAGTAGCCGAAGGCAGCAACGAATGCGAACCTGCGTGATGCCGGAATCATGCACGCAATGGGCATACCGATCCCGGCGACCATTCCGGCCGGATATCCCGTTGACATTCCCAGGCCGAGTGCAACGGCGGCACATAGCGAAAGCCCGACTCTGGGCCGGCAGGTCATAGGGTTAGGAGTGGCTTCAAATGACCACGAATGATGCTGACCGGGAGTGGGCCAAAGTAGCGGCTGTCGAAGCTCCACGGGTTGTACGAAGACGCTACCCATACGAAACCCTGTGGAACTCGATATTGTCCAAATGGCCATGGCTGCATCGGCCTGCCTTTGCTGTCTTTGTCTTTTGGAGCGGTGTTGGGCAAGAGGACATGGTTGACGCTGATTCCCAAACTGGATAGATCCACGATGTCCCCCGGCTTCGCGACGACCGGCTTCATGAGCGGGGCTGCTCCATCCGGGCAGTTTCCGAGTGACCGGTATCCCCGACCCGCAGCGAAGCCCCCGTACGGGGCCTGCGGACAGAACTCGATGAGCGTCGCGCGAAAATCTGTCGTTTCTTTGTAGAGGCCAAGCGGCAGGGATGTGGAAGCATTTATTCGTATGCCCAGGGTGCCTGCGATGAAGAATGGAGCGGTAAACGCGACGGCGGCGATGCCCACTCCGCGCCGGATCGAGCGACGATTGACTTTCTGCACACCGTCAAACAGGCCAGCTATTGTCATGTCTGATCACCTCTGATTCTGTGGAGATTGGTGCGGCGGCTACTTCCCGGTCCAAACGACTGGCTGCAATGACGTGACAGGCTTTTACGTGAATTTCGTGAACGGTGCGCGTGATGCCATCGGCCGGCGTGAATTTCCTCTGTTGCAGACTTCCTTCGATGTGAATGTTCTCGCCCTGCTCGTACGTCATCGCAACGTCCGCGACTTCGTTGTAAAAGACCAGGCTGTGCCAGTTCGTATGGGATTGCGGTTTCCCATCGTGCCCCGCGAAATGATACGTCTCACCGAGACGGAGATTAACCACCTTCGTGCCGGACGGAAGGTATCGAAGTTCTGGCTTTGTAGCCAAATAACCAGCGAGCTCAATGCGGTTCTTCTGCATATGCTATGAACGCCGCAGTTCCTCAATAAATCCGCGTTCCAGACCCGTCGTGGCGGTATCGTCGGTGACGAACTCGGGCTTGTCGATTTGAACGGGTGGACGCCCCTGAATCTGCCGTTGCGCTGTCTTCGGAGGCGCGATTGCCGAGCGCCGCGCCAGTTCGGGATCAGCGAAGTACAGCATTTGCATCCCGAGGATCGGAAAGTGACCGGAAACGAAGATGAGCATGTCGCCCGGCTCGGTGATGATTTCGGAATCACCGCTGCCCTCCTTTTTGGGTGGCCGGAGACGCATGACTTCGTCTGGCGTCATCAACGGGCGTTCGATGTGGTCCACGCTTGCGTTGACGTGAGACATGACGGGCGAGAACCGGGAGCCGGAAAAATTGAAGCTGGCCTTCTGCACCGTAGTCGTACCAGTCATCTTTGAGAGCAACTCCGCAGTGTCGACCTGATTGGGTGCAAAGGCAATTCGGACGTGGCAATTCGAGACAATGCTCTCGTTCTGCCCATAGGCGTCCACGATCTGCCGGATGTCCTGAGTGATTAAATAAGCCTTCAACCCGTATCCGGCCATGTACGACAAGGCGTCGGCGAAGATTTCCATCCGGTTCAGGCTCGGGAACTCGTCGATCAGGAAAAGGAGTCTGTGCTTGTTTCTCTTCTGCTCTGACCCATCGAACGCCATTCGTTCGGTCAAGCGGTTAACGACCATCGTGAACATCAGGCGGATCAAGCGACGGAGGCGAATCTTGTCGGAAGGCGGCACAACCAAATAAAGGGAGACCGGGCGTTCGTCGTTTACCAGATCGTTGATGGTGAAATCGCTTGCGGCGGTATTCCGCGCCACCAGGGGGTCGCTGTAGAGCGCCAGAGCCGTCTTTGCAGTGGACAGGACACCCGACAACTCCTTACTCTCTTTATCGAGCATCTCCTGAGCCTTTTCTGAGACGACAGGGTGCGTAGCGGTCTTGAGTCCACTCGGTGTACGCCAGCCGTGCCGGTAGTCGGCATCGTGCTGATAGCTGATCATCTCGTTCAGGGTTTCGCGGAACTCGACGCCGGGGCGTGTAAAAAGACCAGAAAGATCAGCCAGACACGCGACTCGATCTTCGGCGGCAGCGGTGTAACAGGCATGCAGAATCATGCCGGTCGTTAGCGATGCTGCGCTGTCTTCCCAATGGCGCTCCATCGGACTGTCCTCGCCACTCCGGATGATCATGTCCGCTACGTTCTGAGCGTCGGAAACGTCGCGCGGCGTGAAGAGGCGAACTTCGGCGAGCGGATTGAAACGGGATGACGTCCCGTCTTCAACCGGTGAGAACTTGAAACACAGTTGGCCCCGGCTAGCTCGAAAACCGGCGGTCTTTGCCCAGTTCTCGCCTTTGATGTCGTAGATTACGGCGCTCTCTTCCCACGCTAGTAACGTGGGAATCACGAGGCCGACGCCCTTTCCGGACCGTGTGGGGGCAAACGCGAGAACATGTTCCGGACCGTTGTGACGCAGGTATTGGAGGCGGCGCGTCGAGTCGTTATACCAGCCACCGACATAGACGCCGCCCTGGCTGCGCATGATTCCAGTCGCCTCGATGTCCTCCGGCCCCGCGAGCCGCGCCGAGCCATGCAGATCTTCTGCGTTTTCCGATAGGCGTTGCGCTCGGCGGTTGGCGGCGACAAAGAACGCCAACATTGAAAGAATGCAGCCACCCAACACGATCATTTCTCCCTCGAACAAGGGCTTCCGGACTCGGCTGTCGCGGCTCGTGCAGTTCTGAAAACCCCAGACGCACCAGGCGAATGGTTGATACAGGGCTGTGCGCTTCATGCGCAGCAGGGGCGTTCCAAGCGCAGGCTGATAACGAAACTGAGCGGCGATATACTGCGTGGCAAGCAAGTTGAATCCGACCAAAAGGACCAGTCCGATCCCAGTTGCCTTCCAGTTGTAGCCAAACGGGAATCCGCCTGGATCGCGGGGAGTACGATACATGCCCGCCCGCGCCTTCATCGCGCTAGTTCCCTGACTCGGGAACGGTCCCGCAACTCCTTGACGGAGCCCACTTGGTTTACGTATCCGATGCCAACGTTTTCGCCGACTTTAGGCGCGGAGTCGAGCAGATTCTTCATGTGAGCAACCGCGGACTGGGGCGATAGCCTTTGAACGATATGCAATTCGGTCTCGCCGATGATCTCCCCCCGGTAGTTGCCGCTTTCGGTTTGGGCTGTAAACGTTCGGGCCGTGTCGCCAAGTTTCTCGGCGGTGATGCTTTTCGCCGCCCCGAACGACGCACTTAGGCCATCACGTGTTGCCTGCTCCGGGGAGCGGGCGGCCCCACCAGTGCCGCCATTCAGCTTGCCGACAGCGTCGATAGA
Source organism: Bryobacteraceae bacterium (assembly GCA_036273015.1). Lineage (GTDB taxonomy): Bacteria > Acidobacteriota > Terriglobia > Bryobacterales > Bryobacteraceae > BOG-234. The sequence goes on from DATAXN010000063.1 coordinate 44,131, forward strand.
TGTGTGCCGGTCCACGCCCAGTTCCTTGTCGTGCACCGCCACGGTTCCCGTCGCGGGCTCGATTCGAGCTACGAACCGGGTATTCTCGCGTTCGCCACTATCGGGCCGCAGTCCGCCTCCAGGCAGGGATTCGCGGTCGGCGGACCCGACAAGGTCGCGATCATTCTCAAGGACTTCGATTTCGTCTCGAATATCCTGCACCCGCTCGGTGTCGCTCATGGAAGAGTTGCCGACCTCCAGAGCTTCCGCCCTGGAGACTGTCCGCTCCAAACTCAGCACATAATCTGTGGCGGCAGAGGCATCGTGGGCGGCGCGGAAGATCTCGTTTTTGTCCTCCTTTAGAGCCTTGATCCACGAACCGACATACGCGGCGTGATGCGCTGGATCGTGGGGCACTCCGACTTCCGCAGCAATGAAGACGCTCGCCAACTCGGCGCGAAGTTCTTCTTTCGCGTAATTCAGATCGCCGAATCGATAGGATTCGTTCAAGGTCGAGCGATTGAGCCGCGAGGCGTGACCGGTCCAGTGTGCGAGTTCGTGAAGCGCCGTGCCGTAGTAACCAGGCGCGTCTTTGAAGGCTTCTTTCGGAGGCAGGTGGATGCTGTCTGTGGACGGACGATAGAACGCGCTGTCGCGCTGGTCGTGCGCGATTTTCGCGCCGGAGTTGGTGAGGATACGCTCACCACCTTGAACGGCTTCGAATTCGGCCGGTTGCCGGCGCTCGAAGGCGGGTACGCCCTCAATCTGCTTCGCGTTGAAGACCGTGTAAACCCGATGAATGAGGCGGCGTTGATTTTCCTTCGTGGCTTCGTCGCCGCCGTTCTTGCTTTGTTCTCCGTTCCGATCCTCAGGCTTCGCCTTCACCTCCCAGAACTCAATGTGGGTTCCCTTTTCGCCCTTTCGGACCTGCCAGCCATTCTCGGCAGCTTGCTTGTAGGTCATCCATCGTGGATCATCGTAGCCTTGCGACATCCCGGTGGACATAAGATGAACAGCATTGCCGCCCCGGTACGCCTTGTCGGTGGTCGGGTTGAACGGCATGCCTGCCGACTCCCATGGCTTCTGCCATGGCGCAACGCCATCTTCGAGCATTTTGACGATGGAATCGGTAACCTCCTGGCGGTGGTCACGCTTCGTCGGCGGGACGGAACTCGATTGTTCGCGCGGAGTCATTGGTTGAAGCCCTCCTCCGCGGACGGTTGGTACGATTTAAAACCCGTTGCTGGGTCCTCGGTTTCGAAGCCAGACCCATCAAGCGGTTCGCCACCAATTTCCCGGATTTCCGGTTCGGCTGTTCTTGCGGGACACATGGGCACTCCTTGAGGCGCGGGTTGCGCCTAACTGGTATGCCGCGAGACGGGACCGTCGTGACAGACACGGTTGATCCCACATGGTCCACTTCCCCTCAGACCGAGATTTCGAGACATCCACTGACGGAAACCCGCTGGCAGGTTCTGCGACCACGATGTCAAAATACCGGGAACCATCCCACGCTAGACAGTTCTAGGGCATCGCGTTGCGGTAAATCCGCGAGGTGCGATACTCCTCTATGTGGCTTGCCAAACCATGGCGCGTTTATCGTTCCCGATCCGGCCATTCCTGACAGCCGGGTTGCTTGCCCGACGGAATCCATGGAAGGCACCATTGCAACATGAGGGAAGTTAACGATAACGCCCAGCGGCGCGTGGCGATCCCGGCTACGCCCAAATCACGGTCGAGAACGCAGTGTCAGCGGTCGCACGAAACTACGGCAAGGGTCGCTTCCGAGCTTAGGTTTTCTCGAAAAACGGCTTAAGCTTAGGCACGACCCTGCGCTCGATATGGTTGAAGCAGTCCTGAAGTACCTTCATGACCGGAATGTCATCCCAGTCGCTTTCCTCGCGAAACGTGAGAACAAACGTTGCCGATGACTCCACCCGCGCGCCGCTCTCAACCAGACGCTTATCCATTTGCAGGGTGATTGGATGGACGTCGCCTTCACATCGAGGATCGCGCCGTTAGTGCAGTGGATGCGGAAGTTCACGTTTCGGCCATAAGCCAGTGTGAAATTACACGCCCGATGTTTATCAAGATTGCTGAGTTTGTTCAGGATCGTCAGCGGATTCGGCGATACAGTGTCGGCCCAAGGCTGAAGTTGGCGGATCGCCTCCTTCGCGTCGGCCGGCATGCCCTTTAGTGGTTTGTCGGCGTCCTTATCCCACTCTGCCTGATCTTTGAATAGCGGAAACGCCAGGCCGCGGCATTTGCACGTGGGTTTCAGGGTGAGCGCCACCCCGCAAACGAGGTTATCGATTGCCGACCGCATGTTATGGACGCACTCGCCGATGAGGATGCTGAGGCGGATAGGCGGGATGTAGTCTTCGGCGTAAACGACTAGCCATGGCAAAGGACTCTCCGGCGAGGTCTTGAGGATAATGTTGACCTTGATCGCCGCGAGCCAATCGTTCATCTCCCGAGCGATGCCCTCAATGTTTTCGGTCGGGGCATATCAACACCCCCAGCCCGCGATGATTTCCTTCGAGAGGTGATCTAGCAGGGTGCTGAAAAAGTAGGTGAAGGCTGGTTACCGTACCAAACAGAATCGCGTCTCAATGTATTAACCACGATGCGAGGCAAAGACACCCAACAAAGTGCGATGTTCAGTTACCTTTCGCCGGAGGATCGAGTGCCGGCGGATCATCCTTTGCGGCCGGTTCGGCTGATGGCGGACATAGCGCTGGAGGCTCTGTCGCCAGTGTTCAATCGGATGTATGTGGCTTTCGGCCGTCCGTCGATAGCGCCCGAGAAG
>DATAXN010000064.1:0-4217 GCA_036273015.1 Bryobacteraceae bacterium
ACCTTCAGGTTCCGAACTGACTGAACCGAGCCGAAACCTGCTTGTTTATCTGCTGGACTACTTTTACTCCGCCACACTGGCCTCGTTTTGCTCCGCCCTTGACATGTGCCCGCGCAGCCGCCGTTCGCGCAGCCTCCGGCAATCGGCTTCCAGATGCAAGTTCAGCTCTTCCCAGCTTGATGCGCGTGGAATCGGAACCATGAAGTTTCGCCGCGCATAACCGACCAATCCTTCGACCTTGCCCTTGTCGTTGCCCCTGGCAGGACGCCCGAACTTATCGGCGAATAGATAGTAACTCTGTAACTCGGAGAAGGCCCGTGTGCGCTGCCGTTCCTCGCCGCCCAGGATCTTCGCCACCGCGATCCTGGTGTTGTCGTAAAGTATCCGTGTGGGAACGCCGTCGAAGTACGCGAAGGCCCGCACGTGGCCTTCTAGGAACGCTTCGGTTGTCTCGGCTGGGAACGCCGCCACGAAGCAATCGTCGGAATGCGGCAGGTCCATGGCCAGATAGTGCGCCTTGTGCTCCACTCCCGCAATCACCACCAGTGCTTCACCGAAGTCCACCTGCACCTCGCCGGCCGGATGCATCAGCGGCACAAACATCTCCTGCCGGCGTAACGTCGCCGTGCGCACGTAATCCTTCACGATCGTGTAGCCGCCCGTGAATCCGTGCTCTTCCTTCAGCCGCTCGAAAATCCGCTTCGATGGGTGCCGCTGCTTGACTGGTCTCTGCTTGTCGTCGTTCAGAATGGCGTCGATGACGCCCAACCATGGCCCCAGCTTGGGCCGCCTGATCGGCTGCTGTCGCTGGTAGCCGGGTGGCACCGCGTACTGCAGCATCTTCCGCACCGTCTCGCGCGAAAGCCCAAACTCCCTGACTACCGCCCGCTGACTCTTGCCCTCAACACGAACTGCTCGCCGTACACGTCCATAGATCTCCACCTCGAACATCCCTCCGGTGTTCCACGAACGATGCCTGCGAGGCAATTGCCCACGAAACCAGGTTCCAGCGGTGGACTACTTTTACTCCGCCGTAGCGCTCCGCTCTCGCGGCGCACTGTGGCCTAGTTTTGCACTGGCGCTCATAAATTTTTTGACCTCCAACATAACTGGCTAGACAGTCGAGAAAAGGAGATGTATACGATGCCAAATATCCATAGCAGAATGGGAAGTAAAGCGTACGTCATCACTGGTCCGACCTCAGGGGCTGGCCGCGCGACCGCTCTGGATATGGCCCGACACGGCACACTTGTGCTCGTGGGCCGGAACAGAGACAAGCTCAAGGACGTGAAGACGGCGGTCGAGCGATTGGGCGGACATGCAGTGCCGGTGGTATGCGACATGTCAGATTTGGCCAGCGTACGCCGCCGCTGCGGAGATCATCGCGCTCAACCTGCGGATCGTCGGGTTGCTTAACAACGCGGGTATCCAGAACCCAAGCGTCACGAAGAACGCAACCGGTTGGGACATGACTTTCGTGACGAACCACCTTGGGCCGTTCGCGCTGACCGAGGCGGTCGTGCCGCACCTGGAGGCTGGCGCGAATGTCCTCTTCGTCGGCTCGGCCACCGAAGATCCCGAGCGCAAACCTGCTGTGCGAGCCGGTTTTCGCGGCGGACGTTACATCTCAGCCGAGGCGAGCCTGCGCGGCGAATGGCAACCCGGCGGATCCACCAAGCCTGGGATGGACGCCTATGCCACGTCGAAGCAGTGCAACATCGTCACGGCGAAGGCGCTCGCCCGTGAAAACCCGCAGCTGCATGTCAACGCCATCGAGCCGGGCATCATGTTCAGCACCGGCCTCCACAACCACATGAGCACTTCCCGCAAGATTCTGACGTCGGTGATCGTTCCGCTGCTGGTGCCGTTTGTAAAAGTCTTGAGCACTCCCAAGCGAGCCGCGCGAGTCTTCACCAAGGTTCTGACCGATACCTCCGGTCAAACCGGCGTCTACTACGATGAAGGCGGCCACCCCATGCAAGGTTCCGCGCTCGTGCGCGATCCGAAATTCCAAGACCGCGTTGTCGCCGAGACACGCGCCTTACTGGCCAGTGGAATAGCCTGACTTCGGGCTATTCCCGATCTTCCTGACAGAGATCGTTACACCATCTACGCAGCCTGGGGGACAGAAGAGTTTTCGTGAGTCGAAATGCCCGCTAATGTATTCAGGGCAAAGCATATTTCCACACTCTCGACGGTTGGAAATACGCATTGGCGATAATCTGCTCATCGAGGCAGCGCGAAGGGCTTTAGCGGTATGTCGGGCACTCTTGGTAGCCCAGCGGGCGGTCTAAACTAGCTGCGTCGCGTAGTCGTTGCCCAAATCGCGCATCACGGTGTGAACGTGCAGCTTGTATCCACCCTGGTTGCCTTGTGGGGCGTGCTCTATGAGGAGGCTGGGACCATGGAGACGGAAGTATGACTCGCCATTCATGTCCGGTTCGTGCGTCGTTGGCCCGCTCCACGCAAACCGGGTGTCGGGCAGCGACCGCCGAATCTCTTCGAGGCGCTGAGCGGAGTGGGCATCGTTGAGTATGCCAGCCCACTCGCTGGCCAGGCCGAACATGATCGTCCGCTGCCGTTCGGACATGGCAGACCCGAGCAGGCCCTCAGGCGCGAGCTTCGCGTCCGGGTGACCGGGGCCGAATACCAGGTCGCTCACGTCATGGTCGATCCTGGCAGCTTTCAGTTGGGCGGGCGTGAGCGTGGCCACCAGATCGAACGCCTTATCGTTCTCGTGGCCCAGCCCCCGGATGGTTTTCCCGTTCTTCACAAACTTCGATGGCAAGATGCCAGTGTGGAGCGGAGCACAAACGGCCTTGTCGCCGACGAATGTAACGTTCAGCCCCAGATGGTGACCGCCGAACTGGAGCATCCATGGCGAGGATGCAACCGGCTGGCCGAACAACGCGAAGGTGTAGGCATTGTAGCCGGAGGCGTACGGTGTGCCCTGATCGTCCAGCGTCTGATCGGCGGCCATGATGTCGAGCACTTTCCGATAGCCCCTCGGGCTGAGGACGGCTTTTAGCAGCCCATGGGCGGCATCCTGCTCGGCGACGGTCAGCTCGCCCATCCGGAGCCCCGGCCGGGGCACATCGCTGACCGGGAAGTTTGACCACATCGACTGTCCGTACTTCTCACCAACAAAGGCAAAGCCTCCAGGCCCACCCGGGCCACCATGACCGTCCGGCCCACCGTGACCGTCAGGAGTGCCGGGATGACCCGACCCACCGGGATGATCTGGCCCCATGGGCCCATGGGCCCGCCAGAGCCGCCGGGTCCACCCGGCCCGCCAGGTCCTCCCGGACCACCTTTTCTGGTGAATTTGGCCATGGTGGGCGTCTCATGTGAAGGGAACGGAAAGATGATCCGGGCTTGACGCTCCGACGGGAGCGTCCGCACAAAGCGCGATGCGGCGGTGCGAATCGCCTCCGACTGCTCGGGCGCAAGGGAAGATCGCATAGCGGCGGACAAGCCCTGGCCCATTGCTGAACGCCGCAATATCGACGCCCCCCCTAGGGCGGCTGTCGAAATAAGGAACGAACGACGATTCATTGGAGTACCTTCGCGTGGATGTATTGCGTGGAATGCGTTAACCGCTCAGCGCCCGATGGCATAAGGAAACGAAGCTGGCGCAACAGCCTCTGGGTCTACTACCCGTTGTCTTGATAGACGCGAGTTTTCGAGATTGGGCCTACGTGGGTGTGATTGAATTAAAGCCTCAAACGCTCCCTCACGTTGCGAAGATTGCTGACTCAGACGGACTGTAGGTGACTCGAAAAGCTCGGACCTAGATAGGCAGGAAAGATAATGCCGGACGTCGATACACGCATCGGCGATTATGCGCTAATTGAGAACAGCGAAACGCCTCTGGGCATTTCCGCGGCGCGGCTACTCGATATTGAATACAAAATTGTCATTGCTCCAGTCATTCATTAGGGTGCGAGACAAAATAGATCGCGTTTCCATCCGGATCACGTAGCAGGGCGCCCATACTGCCATCTGATCCGGAAAATGGCTCTTTCTCCAATGTGAGGCCCGCGGTTCTCGCTCTTTCAGCTATTGCAGGAATATCTCCACCGCGAAAATTGATCAGATTCTCTGCAATATACCCTCGATAAAGGACGATTCGACAGTTTGCACTTTGGATTACTGCAACACCCGATTCCTCGCTCCCTTCGATCTGACTGAAGCCTAATCCCCGATAGAACGCTAGA
>DATAXN010000065.1:0-83130 GCA_036273015.1 Bryobacteraceae bacterium
GGGGTATATCCTGCGCGCTGAAAAACAGCGCATCCTGCTTCGCCCTGCGCTTGCCCATCGCCATACTGCTTATGACGTCTGAAACATTTCAGAGGTCACATGTTGGAAACGAAATCGGGACTTTTACCACGGGCTGCTAAGGCGGCTCTTCCCGACGGGAATTATTACGCAATCGGAATTGCACGATTGTCTGTGCCGCAAACAGTGGCCTTTGTCCCCCGGTGGGCACGGGGCGTTCAGGCAGGGATGCAGAGTTATCGTCTGACGTTTCGCGGTAGACTGCACGGGTTGCCAGCCTCAGGTTGCTTCAGATACGCATCGATCAACGCCTGCCGACGTAGACTTTTAACCTGCGCACGGAGTTCGGTCAGCAATTGTGCGACGTCGTTAGTCACCATATTTCCTCCTCGGCGAAGGCCAGGTAGCCGTCAAACCGCATTCATCATCGTATGTCGAAGCCCTTTCGGGATCGTCAGTCGTCGTCCCCGAGGCGGCAACCGATCTTGCGTTTCGTGACGGGCGGCAGCGCCTTCATCTCTTCCACTTCATCGGCGACGCAGTCGATATTATGGCCGCGTTCCCGCTTCTGTCCGACCCGTTCATCCTCGCTGCCGTGGCACGACTCCTCGCCGTTTCTGTTACAGGCAGCAAATGCGACCCTCAACTCGGTTGACAGATTGTTCCTGATAAACGCCGTTGTCATCCCCAAACGCCGCTCCGGAAGATAGGTATTAATCCACCACAATCCGAAGGTAAAAGGATTTCGAATTTTGCCGGTGACGCGCTCCGCTTTGGAATCGCCTCAACCCCTTCAACCACTTAGCACAAAATCGTGCTTCAGCCCTGAAAACGACTGCTACTCTCTTGGCCGGAAAGACAATCTTTCCGGAAAGGAGGGACATCTATGTCTCTCGTAAAAGAAGTAGTCGATGTAGTCAGACAACTCAACGCACAAAAATCCACGGGTCCTAAAACTCCCCAGGGTCGTCAGCGCGCCAAATTCAACGCTGTCAAACACAATCTCTCCGGCCAGCAGCTGATCCTTCAGGAAACCGAGATCGCAGCCTATAACCGCATGTCTGACAACATGCTGAAAGATCTCAAGCCGAAGTCCGAACCGGAGCGGCAGATCGCTCTGAAGATCATCGATACCAACTTCCGGCTGAATCGCATGGCTGCGATCGAGAACAACATGTTCAGCTTCGGCATCGTCGCAAACGAACATGGCACGTCCGACAACGAAGATCGCATCGAAGTGATGGGCGCTCAGACCAGAGCCTGGACTCAACACGGCCCACTCATCGACGTCATGGGACGCTACGAAGCCCGCCTCTCACGCCAATTGCTCAAATACCAGCAGGAATTCGAGCGTCTCCAGGCCGTGCGGAAGCGTCAGGAACGCCTCGACGAAGACAAAACGGATGAAGAAATAGAAAGAGATGCCTTCGATCCAGCTTCGTTTCTTCAAAATTCAAAAGACCCCGACGCCTACCGGCTCCTGAGCTACCTCAAACCGCCCCCAGGCTGGGAAAAACCCCTGCCTGAACCCGAAAACGGCGAGCCGGCGACCGCCGATCCACCCGAAAAGGAGGAAACCACCCTCGAAAAGCAAGCCGCCTGACCTCGAACCAATTCCCCATGACACAACCCACACTCGAAGTGTCTTTAAACTTTGCGCCTTGGCGTCTTTGCGAGAGCTTCTTTTTCATCCGCGTTCATCCATGGCCAATTTGACTCCCCCAAAAACCGTATATAATTGCTGCTCAATGACGGGGCTCCGAACATCGCTCATCACGGCTTGCCTCCTCGCGGTTTGCATCTTAGCCATGTCATCGCCCGCTCTCGCTGACGACTTCGACGGCAAAGCAGTCGCCGCCGCTCTCGCACGCAAAGATGTCAAGCCTGCGCCTCGCCTTGCCGATGGCCATCCCGACCTTGGCAACGACAAAGGCTCCTGGGATCCTCCCGGCGTTGGCGACATGGCGGGCACTCACGGTGGCTTCGCCGGCACCGCGCAGCCTGAGAAGGTTCAGGAAGTGCCGTTTTTGCCCTGGACCAAAGACGCTTACGCGCAGCACAACGCCATCGTCACCAAAGACGACCCCGAAGGCTTCTGCCTGCCGCCCGGAATCCCGCGCATGTATGCGACGTCGTTCCCGTTTCAGATCTACCAGCTCTCCAACCGCGTTCTCTTTGTCTTCGAAGGAGGCGCGCACATGTGGCGCGTCGTCTATACGGACGGCCGGAAACACACGCCGCCGGATCGGTTGAATCCGACTTACCTCGGCGAAGGCATCGGCCGTTGGGAAGGCGACACTCTGGTCGTCGACGACGTCGGCTTCAACACGCGAAGCTGGCTCGACGCGGCGGGGCACGAACACACCGAGCAGCTTCATGTAGTCGAACGCTTCACACGCGTCAACGAGTTAATCCTTCACTACGAAGCCACCATCGACGATCCCGGCGCCTACACAAAGCCCTGGACCGCAAGTTGGAACATCCTGTTCCATCCGGGCATGGAGCCCCTGGAATACATCTGTCAGGAGAATAATGTCGACATCAGGCACTTGGTTGGCAAATAGTTGGCTGGCAAATAGGCGCTCACGCATCGGAAAGAGCGCGCTCGCCCTCGGCATGGCTGCTCTTCTGTCCGGCCACGTTGCAGCACAGCAAGGTCTCGTCACGCAGAAGAATTTATCGCTCGCGCTGGCGAAGACTATCGCGGAAGCCACACTGGCCGAATGCCGGTCGAAGGGTTTCCACACAGCCGCGGCCGTGGTGGATCGCGCCGGCCAGGTTCTGGTCATTCTGCGTGACGAAGAGACGACTGCGCAGGTAGCCGAAATGGCGCGGCGCAAAGCTTATACGGCGCGGATGTTCCGCATGACCACCGCGGAGTTCCAGAAGCGCACGCTTCCCGATCAGCCCGTCGCCGCGCAGCGTGACATCGCCGATATCCTGGCGCTCTCCGGCGGTGTGCCGATCAAAGTCGGCAACGAAACCATCGGGGGTGTGGGCAGCGCAGGTTCCAATCTCGAGATGGATGACGCCTGCGCCAAAGCCGGTGTGGCCAAAGTGGCCGATCTGCTCAAATAGTTTGAGATGAACAAACAGCAACATTTATTGCTGTTAATCTCACATACTCATAAGCAACCAGGGCGCATCCTCAATCGTCTTGGGCAGTGAGGGAAGATACAAGTGTTCAAAGCCGACTGCAAAATGAAAAAAATAATCTCAGCAGTTCCGATCTTTCTGGTGACTCTGTTGTCCGTATCCGCGTTCGCCCAGGCTCCGCCGCCCTATCCGCCGCCGCAGCCTTATCCACAACAGCCGGCGCCCTATCCGCAAGCCGCTCCCTATCCGCAGCAGCCCGCGCCATACCCGCAGCAGCCCCCGCCCAGCTTTCCTCCCGTGGAGTTGGATCGAGTTGTGCAGCGCATTGCGCTCTATCCCGATCCTCTGCTCGCGCAGGTGATGGCCGCTGCAACGTACTCGGATCAGATTCCGCAGGCCGCGGGTTGGGCCGATCAACATCACTATCTGACTGGCGATACGCTTGCCGCCGCCATCAGTGCCGATCAGTTGCCGTGGGATCCCAGCGTCCAGGCCCTTCTGCCTTTTCCGAACATTCTCGACATGATGGCCCGGGACCCGGCCTGGACTCGCGAGCTCGGCGACGCATTCCTGGCGCAGCAGCCGGACGTCATGGATGCAGTGCAGCGTGAGCGCCAGACGGCATACCGATACGGGTATCTCCGATCGAATCCTCAGATCGTAGTGACCAACGGACCCTACATCGCGATTGCGCCGGTGAACCCTGGCTATATGGTGGTTCCCTACTACAATCCGGCAGTCGTTTTCTTCCCGCCGCGCCCTGGCATCTTCGTGGGTGGAGCGATCGGATTCAATTTCGGTATCTCGCTGGGTGTTGCCTTCCGGCCGTGGGGCTGGGGCTACAACCGCTTCGATTGGGGCAGCCGCGCGGTCTTTATTAACAACGCCCGCTGGGGCAGGACTTGGGTCAACCGTGCCGCTTACGTGCACCCATACTCACCTGCCGTTCGCCGTTACGTGGCGCCTGCTGGGCGACCGGGCTTCGCGCCCACCGCTCGTCCGGCCGAGGCGCATGAACTGCGTCCGCGAAGTGCGCCGGAACGCAATGCCTGGCAGAGCGGCCGCGCTCGTCAGGAAGAGCACAAGGGCGAGGAGCGGCGCGACGATAGACGCTGACCCAGCCAATAGCGCCGCTGGCCAAGTCAATAAAGACGGGATCGCAAACCTCTTCTTTTCTGTATAATTGCTGGAAGCGCGCTCTGCAGGCGTGCATCCAGGAGGTTGCAGCGTGCGAGCCTTTCTTCCCGTAACGGTCATCCTGTTCGCGGCAGTTTCGGTAGCGACGGCCTTCGCCGCCGACGCTTCTACCGTTGCCGGCACGGATAAGTCACAAGCCAGGCCGCAAGTCACATTCACAAAGGATGTGGCCCCGCTGCTCCAGAATCGTTGCCAGGTCTGTCATCGGCCGAATACCTTCGCGCCGATGTCGCTGCTGTCCTACGACGAAGTGCGGCCTTGGGCGAAGTCGATCCGGCAGAAGGTCATCGCTCGCGAGATGCCGCCGTGGTACATCGACAAGACCGTCGGAGTGCGCCACTTCAAGAATGATGTCTCGCTCTCTGACGAGGAAATCGCGACCATCGTAAGTTGGGCCGACGCGGGCGCGCCGAAAGGCGATCCGGCCGACATGCCGAAGCCGCGCCAGTTCGACGATTCCGACCAGTGGCGCATGGAGCAGCCCGACCTGATCGTGACGCTGCCCAAAGATCAGTTGATCCCGGCCCGCGGTTCCGATCGCTGGATTGACGTATTGGTGGACGCCGGTCTGACCGAAGACCGCTACATCAAAAGCATCGAAGTGAAACCGACAAAGGGCTTCAAAGCCGTGCACCATGTCACGACCTCGATGAAGCATGAAGATGACCCCGACGATGGCGACAACGCCCAGGGAGTCTTCCTCAACGAATATGCGCTGGGCAAGAATGCGGACGTGTTCCCGGAGGGAGCCGGACGCCTGATGAAGGCAGGTACGAAGATCAACTTCAACCTTCACCTCCATCCGATGGGTGAAGAGACTCCCGTGAATGTAGCGCTTGCCCTCAAGTTCTATCCGAAGGGTTACAAGCCGCAGTTCGCCGAAACTACGGAGAAGGTCGGCGACCCGAAGGATCTCGACATTCCCGCCAACACCGATAACGTGCGCTTCGACGCTTACAACACGTTGACGAAGCCGGCGCGGATGCTTTCCTTCCAGCCGCACATGCACAACCGCGGCAAGGCCTCCTGCATGGAAGCCATCTACCCCGGCGGCCACAAAGTCGAGACCCTGAGTTGCGTGAGCAAGTACCAGTTCGCGTGGCACCTGGTCTACCTCTACTCCGATGATGAGCAGCCGCTGCTGCCGGCCGGGACCATCCTGCACATCACTTCCTGGTATGACAACTCCACCGGGAACAAGTTCAATCCGGACCCCGACAACAACATCACCTACGGCCAGCGGACCATCGACGAGATGGGTGGCGCGTGGATCAGCTACTACTCGCTGACCGACGAAGAGTACAAGCAGCAGGTGGAAGCGCGCAAGGCGAAGAAGTTGCTCGCATCGAAGGAGTAGGCGCGTTTGTTGAAAGCCGGTGTTCTCATCGCGGTCTCTGCTCTTTGCATCTACGCTCAGGTCCACTACGCGACCGGGCAGAACGTCGCGCCCCAATTCGAAGGCTGGGAGCACAACCCCGACGGGACCTACAGCATGGTCTTCGGGTATCTCAACCGCAACTACGAAGAAGAGGTTGATGTCGCGGTCGGACCCGACAACAACGTAACGCCTGGCGGCGATCGCGGTCAGCCCGAACACTTCTATCCGCGACGGCAGCGCTTCCTGTTCAAAGTGGCCGTACCCGCGGACTGGGACAAGACCCAGAAAGTCATCTGGACTCTGACATCCCACGGCAAGACCGATTCCGCAAAGGGATGGCTTCAGCCGGAGTGGGAACTGAGTGACGACGTGATCATCGAGAACAACGGCGGTGGTGTTCCCGATCCCGCCAACAAACCTCCCACGCTGACGACGAGTTCCGATCAGACCATCACCCTGCCTGCCGGCGCGACCCTGACCGCCTCATCCAGTGACGATGGACTTCCGAAACCTTACAAACGCGCGCCGTCGAACCCCGACCGCGATTCTGCGCCGCCTCGACCGCGCGGTGTCCAGATCAAGTGGAGTCAGTATCGTGGCATCGGCAAAGCTACGTTCGAGCCTGCCGCCAGTGCGGTGATCTATGGCCAGCCGGTCGACCTCTTCTCGAAGGTCACCTTCACCGCTCCCGGCACTTACGTTCTGCGTGCCTCGGCGTTCGATGGTCAGCTTTACACGACCCGTGATGTTACGGTAGTCGTCAAGCGCTGATGAGAGCCTTGGCTTTACTCCTGTTCGCGACAGCCGCCGTCGCCCAGACCACCGGTACCATCACCGGGACCGTCTCCAACCTCGATGGCGATGCGGTTTCGAACGCGCCGATCCAAGCGACCAACGCGCGCACTAACACAACCTATAAGGCAGAGAGCTCGAAGACCGGCGCCTACACGCTGTCGCAGTTGCCGCCGGGCACTTACAACCTGTCGATCAACCTCCTGGGGTATACCAACTACGCCGAACTGAACGTAACGGTCGCGGCGTCTCAAACCCTGAAGCACGACGTCCATCTGCTCGATTACCAACTTGGCACTCTCGGCGACGGTCGCGAATTCCAGATCGATCGGATGAGTGCCCACAAGACCATCTCCGGACCCACCCCGCGAACGGCTGACGGCAAGCCCGATCTCTCCGGTGTCTGGTTCGCGCAGCGGCCCGTCGATCCCGGTAAGCCGGAGCCCCTGCCGTGGGTCGCAAAGCTGCTCAAGGAGCGGGAGGAAGATAACGCGAAGGACGCTCCCGGCGCGCACTGCATGCCGCGCGGCATCACCAACGCCGGCGCGCTGTTTCCCTTTAAGCTCGTGCAGACACCGACACTGCTGGTGATGCTCTTCGAGGACGATATCCCCAGCCATCGTCAGGTGTTCCTCGACGGCCGCGCTCAACCCAAAGATCCCAACCCCCGATGGATGGGCTATTCGGTCGGCCATTGGCAGGGAGACACTCTTGTGGTCGAAACGGTCGGCTTCGACGACCGTTCCTGGCTCACCGCCCAGGGACATCCTCACACGGACAAGATGCACGTCATCGAGCGCTTCCGACGCCCAGATCTCGGGCATCTCGAAATCGAGATCACCATCGACGACCCCGGAGCCTATGCGAAGCCCTGGGTTATGAAGCGCGTCTCCGAGCTGGATGCCGGCGACGACATCGGCGAATACGTCTGCACCGAGAACAACAAAGACGTCCCACACCTCGTCGGCAAATAGCTATAGAATGACCCCATGAATTCGAGGGTCGTCGCGTTCCTTGTTGTCCTGAGTCCGTCTCTCGTGGCGGCTCCTGTATCCGGCGAAGCCGTCTATCAGAAGCGTTGCGCAGGCTGTCACGACGCGGGTTCGCGTGCGCCTTCACGGGAATTGCTGAAGGCACGCTCGGTGCTCAGCATCAAACGGACACTGGACTTCGGCATCATGGCAACGGTCGCGGGGCCGATGCGGCGCGATGAGCGCGACGCAGTGGCGGACTGGCTGGGCGTCGCCGGTGCAAACCCCACGCCGCCGGCCAAAGCGTTCTGCGCGGACCGGTCGGTAAAGATCACCACGATGTCGGGCTGGAACGGATGGAGCGCCTCGCCCGGCAACACGCGGTATCAGCCTGCGGGCGATGCGGGTTTGACGGTCGACGGAGTGAAGCGCCTCAAGCTCAAATGGGCATACGGTTACGACGGCGACGCCGTGGCATTCTCGCAGCCCACGGTTCTCGGTCACGAGGTCTTTATGGGAAGCGCCAGTGGTCTGGTGCAGGCTCTCTCGCTCGATACGGGATGCGTCAAGTGGGTCTTCCAGTCTACGGGACCCGTGCGCTCGGCCATCGTGGCTGTCCCTTCCGGCGCTAAGCACACGCTCCTGTTCGGCGATCAGGTCGGCTGGTTCTATGCGCTCGATGCAGAGACAGGCAGGCAGCTTTGGAAGAAGCGACCGGACCCGCATGAATCGGTTCGATTGACCGGTGCGCCGACCGTCTACCAAGGCACGGTGTACGTTCCGGTCTCCTCATGGGAGGAGAACCGTCCCCTCAGTCCCGAGTACCCCTGTTGCACCTTCCGCGGCAGCATCGTGGCCTATCGCATAAGCGACGGCTCGCAGTTATGGAAGACATATACCATCCCGGACAAGCCCCACATGATCGGCAAGAACAACGCTGGTATCGAGGAGTGGGGACCATCCGGAGGCAGCGTGTGGGGATCTCCAACGCTGGACGCGAAGCGCGGCATTCTCTACGCAACCACCGGCGACAACTTCTCCTCACCGCCAACGCCGATGAGCGACTCGGTGCTGGCGCTCGATCTCAAGAGCGGCCGCATCCTGTGGGCGAAGCAGACGACGCCGGGCGACATCTGGACTTCTGGTTGCGGCGCAAGAGGAGAT
The DNA here is from genome assembly GCA_036273015.1 of Bryobacteraceae bacterium. Lineage (GTDB taxonomy): Bacteria > Acidobacteriota > Terriglobia > Bryobacterales > Bryobacteraceae > BOG-234. The sequence goes on from DATAXN010000065.1 coordinate 8,617, forward strand.
TGCCCCGGTCCGGACTTCGATTTCGGGTCGTCTGTGCTCCTTGAGAAGTTGCCGAACGGCCGCGACATACTTCTCGCCAGTCAGAAGTCCGGCGTTGTTTACGGACTCGATCCCGAGCGCAAAGGCGAACTCCTCTGGCAGATACGTGTCGGCAAGGGCGGCATCAACGGCGGCGTGCAGTGGGGCATGGCAAGCGATGGACAGAACGTCTATGCGGCAACCTCCGACCTGGTGCGCGGCGGAAGCAACCCCGATAAGACCGACCCGCGTCCGCTGCCTCTCGATTCGACAGCGGGCGGCGGCCTGACGGCGATACGCATCACGACGGGCGAGAAGGTCTGGTTCACCCCGCCCACTCCGTGCGGACCAAGGCCGGGCTGCAGTCCCGCTCAGTCGGGCGCGGTGTCCGCAATTCCCGGGGTTGTGTTCTCCGGTTCCCTCGACGGGCACCTTCGCGCTTATACGGCCGAAGAAGGAAAGGTCGTTTGGGACTTCGATACGGTCCGCGACTATGAGACAGTGAACGGGGTCAAGGCGCATGGTGGCGCGATCAATGGACCCGGCGCAGTAGTCGTCGGAGGCATGGTGCTGATCAACTCCGGGTACGGTCGCAACAGCGGGTTAGCAGGCAACGTCCTGCTGGCGTTCGCACCGGAGGAATAGACAAGATGAAATCGATCCGCAATCTGATTCTGGGACTGGCGGTTTTCGCCCTCGCGGCCGGAGCGCAGACGCCTTCGAAGAACATTTACGTTGTGACCCACATCGATGTCGCCGGAACGCCCGCCATGGTCGCGGAGGCGACGAAGCTGCTCAAAGAGCTTGCCGCCGACAGCCTGAAAGATCCGGGTGTGGTGCGCTATGAGTTGCTCCTGCAGGATGGGCGATTGAATCACTTCACCATCATCTCGGTGTGGCAGTCGAAAGAAGCCTTCGAGGCGCACTCCGCCGCCGAACATACCAAGCGATTTCGCGAGAAGATCCAACCCTTCATGGGCAGCCCGTTCGACGAACGGCTTCACAACCTTCTCTGAAGCCGGTAATCGCGACTGAAGTCGCGTCTACCGTGCTACTTGACCGGAAGAAAACGCTGTACACGCTCGCCGGCAAACACTTCGCCGGTGTAGATGACTCCTTTGGAGTCAACCGCGATCATGTGCAGCCCGAAGAACTGGCCGCCGTTTTCGCCCATCGTCCCCATCCGTCCGATGACCTTGCCGTCTTCCCGATTGAGAAACCAGATGTGGTTGTTCGTCAGATCGGAAATATAAAGGAGCCGCTGCCTCTTGTCCGGTGAGAACATCACTCCGCCTGTCGCGCCACCCACGCCGGTTCCGGGAGCGAGGATGAACTCCTTCACAAACTTCCCTTCTTTGGTGGTTACGTCGATCCGGTTGGCGTTTCGATCCGCCGCGTAGACCAAGCCATCATTCGAGATGTTCAGCGTGAGATGGCCCCGGAACTCTTTGGGCATCGGCCCACCGGGAGTGTAGGAGCGGTCGGCATCGCTCGTGGTCATTTCCGAAAGTTTGTGCCCGTAGGCGCCCCAGCCGCGCTTGAACGCGAACGTATCGAGATCGAACACCATCACTCGACCGCCCAGATAATTGTCCGCGGCGTAGAGTTCATGGGCCGGCTCATCGAGACGAATCTCTTCGATTCCGCCCACGATCATCGGCGTCGTCGGAGGATACTTTGCGCGGAAAGCCGCCGTTGCAGCCTCGCGAGCCGCTGCCGCTGCAGCGTTGGGTTGAGCGCGCCCGCCGGGAGGCGTGATAAATCCTGCAACCGGTCCGGCGCTTCCCCGCCCGGCCCTATGCGGCGCGATCTTCGCCGGGCCATCGCCACCGCTGCCCGGCGGTCGCTGCGGCGAGCGCGGAGTCTCGCCCACAACTTTGCCGGTCTTCGGATCGTACTTGCGCACTGTATCCTGCCCGATGTAAATGAATCCCTTGCTGTCGACCGCCATCCCATGACCTTGCGGCGCATCGAAGGAACCAATGACGTTGCCGTTTTTGTCTATGTGGATCATTGCCGGCGGGCGAACGCAGCAGTCCGCAAGAGGAGGATCCAACTCTGCTTCGAGCTCGATGTCGGTGAGGTCGTTCGGACGATTCAGAACCCAAACGTTATCGTCCTTATCGACGGCCAGCCCCGTTACGCCGCCCATCTTCCATTTGTTCGGAAGAGGCTTGGGCCAGTCCGGATCGAACCTGAACTTGGGTGCTGAAAGCTCCTGCGCCCACAGCGGCGCAAACAGGATCAATACGGCGATGATTCGTTTCATGGCTCTCATGGTTGACGAGCGAAGCGATAGTTACCCGATACGTGCTTGATGAAGAGGCCGGTCACTGTGCCCTGTTGATCGCGAATGAACTCGAGACCCAGCCCGGCAAATCCGGAAAAGCTGGTCTCCGAGCTCGCGTATTGGTGCTCCGTTCCTCTCCCGTCAAGATCGCCGTAGAGCGCGCCATCGGAAAACGTGACCGTGACTTCGCGCGGGACAACTCGCCAGATCGGCGGCTGCTCGACGTATCTGCCGACGTATCCTCTCAGAATTGCGGGAGCGACTTTGACTTCACCCTTCGCTTCGTCAGAAGCCTTGCCGATCCAGTGCTCGATCGTATTGTGTTCTTCGTTGCAGACATATTCGATCAGATCGGCATCGGGCGCTATCTCAGCGCGAACAGCGACTGTCCAAGGCCGAGCGTATACGGTGGGATCCTGATAAGTCACTTCAAGGTCCAGGTGTCCGAAGTTGGATCGCCGGTAGCGTTCTGTGATTCGCAGAGCTTCGCTATGAGGATGGCCGCTGGTATCGAGCCACGACCTGTCGTTATATCCGTTGCTGTCCACGACCAGCGTGTCGGCTTCCCAGTGTCCGACTGAATATCCCATCCAGTCGGGGTTAGGTGCGGCTTCGAGCTTACGGCCGTCCATGAATATCTGGCGATACGTGAGATCCGGATTCAGAATGACGATCGTCGAGGGAGTCTGGATGATCTTCATCATGCCTCCCGCTGTGCTGTCGGAATCTGTGGCGTATGCCGGACCGGATGGCAAACAGCGGGCGTTCATGGAATCGCGGCCCAGGTTCTCGGTCCGCTGTTTGACCAGATCCTGCGCCCAGGGTTCAACGTCATCGGGCTTCAGATCAGCAGCGATGTTGATGCGGTATTTGGGCGAGATGCGGTTCCACACGCCGGTGAGATCGGGTTTGCCGTCCGCGGTTCGCGGCGTCGAAGCCGACAGATTCGGCTTGCCGTTGGGTAAGCGCGGCATCCCCGGAGTCGGTTGATTCAGCCATTGGGCATGAAGCATCAGCGCCGGCACAACAACAGCGAGACTCAGTCTGATGGCCGCCTGTCCCATAAACGAGACAAGTAGATCACACATTTGCGGCGGCGGCAATGCGGTGCTGCCGTATGCGGTGCTGCCGTAGGCGGTGCTGCCGTAGGCGGTGCTATTGTGGGCCGCATGGAAGACTCGTCTCTCGACAGCCGAAAACACTCGGTTCTCTTCCCGGTCACGATCTTCCTGGCTTCTTTCCTGCTGTTCCAGATTCAGCCGATCCTCGGCCGTTATGTACTGCCGCATTTCGGAGGCGGGCCTTCGGTATGGACCACCTGCCTGCTCTTCTTTCAACTACTGCTCGTCGCGGGATACGCTTATGCCCACTTCGTTGGCTCGTTGCGCAACAGATCGCTGCAGGTTTGGATTCACGGTATCGCGCTGGCGCTCTCACTGCTGTTCTTTCCCATCGCGCAGAATGCGGGCGCGTGGAAAACGGTTTCGGGCACCGATCCGTCTCTCCGAATCCTGCTGCTTCTCACCACCAGCGTTGGAGGGCCGTATGTAATGCTCGCGGCGACGACACCGCTGGTGCAAAGGTGGTTCAGTCGAAGCTATCCTGAAGATTCGCCCTGGCGGTTATACGCGCTCTCGAATACAGGATCCCTGCTTGCCCTGTTCACGTATCCGGGTGTGATTGAACCGCACTGGGGATTGTCCCTGCAAACGCGGGTATGGACTGCCCTGTATTGCCTATTCGTTATCCTCTGCATTTGCGCGTCGCTTCGTTTTCGTCCGGCTGCCGCCGAATCGGAAACGCCCGCCGATCCGGGTGAGCGTCCTTCGCTCGCCGACGTCCTGCTCTGGTTTGGACTCGCGATGGCCGGCTCGACGCTGCTCCTTGCCACGACCAACCAGCTCTCAGAACGCATCGCCGCGGCGCCATTCCTATGGGTCGCTCCGCTTTCTCTCTACCTGATTACCTTCATCCTGACCTTCGAAAGCGATCGCTGGTATCGGCGTCCCCTGTTCGCAATCGCCGCGGGAGCAGTTGTCGTGCTTGCATGCATGACGCTCGTCAACCGGACCGCTTCGTCCTCGCTGTCGAACCAGATGGCGATCTACCTGGGTACGATGTTCGTTCTTTGCATGGCGTGCCATGGGGAACTGGCGAGGTCCCGCCCGGCAACGAGATATCTGACCGGTTTTTACCTGAGCATTGCTGGTGGCGGCGCGTTGGGCGGCGTGTTTGTGGCGATCATTGCGCCGCGCGTGTTCACCTTTTTTACTGAGCTCCCCCTGGGCTTTGCGATTGCCTGCGGCCTCGTGTTCGCAAGCTGGTTGCGTGCGGGCGTGCTCAGATCCTGGACCACGCGAAATTTCCTCATTCGCATTCCGCTCATCGCGCTACTGGTGGGTGCGCTGACAGCCGGCATGACCATACGGACACAAGGCCGCGATCCAGTGCAGGCGCGGGTGCGCAATTTCTACGGGATGCTGCGGGTCGTCGATATTCCGACGACTCAGGGTGTGATCCGGGAACTGGACCATGGACCTATTCGTCATGGATTTCAGTTCCTCCAGGACAACCTGCGGCGGCGTTGGCCGACGTCCTATTACGGTCCAAATAGCGGCGCCGGTGTAGTATTCACCGCGATCGCCAGCCCGCGGCGCGTTGCGGTCATCGGATTGGGAACGGGCACCATCGCCGCCTGGGGCCGCCGGGGGGATACGTTCCGCTTTTACGAAATCAACCCGGCCGTGGAGCCGATAGCGCGCACCTGGTTTTCATATCTTAAGGACTCGCAGGCGCAGGTGGAAGTGGTTCCCGGCGACGCGCGGTTTCAACTCGAAAATGAACTGGCGCAGGGCCACGCGGGGAATTTCAGTGTGATCGCCGTGGATGCCTTTTCGGGCGACGCCATTCCCCTGCACCTTCTGACCGCGGAAGCGGGCGATCTGTACAAGCGGCATCTCGTGGCGGGCGGCGCTCTGCTGCTTCACATTTCCAATCGGGCATTGGACCTGGAGCCGGTGACACGGGGGCTTGCCGCACACATGGGATGGACCGCAGTTTTGTTTGCGTCAGGGCCCCAGGAAGAAATCGGAGAGCTCAGCGCTCACTGGGTACTGATTACCAACAACACGGCATTGCTGAATTATCCGCTCCTCGCCGGCAGCGTTTCGCATTGGGGCGATACAGCGCCTATCCAGTGGACCGACGACTTTTCCAGTTTGTGGCACGTGGTCCGGTTTTGAAGGATCGGGTTTTCTATTCCCAGCCCGATCCAAGGCCGTAGGGGATTTGAGTGCCGACGGCTTCCACTTCCCGAATATTGCCGTTTACGACCTTGAACACTTCCGCCATCGGCATTGTTACGGGCTGCCCGACGAAGTAGGGCGCAGGCCGCGTCGAGCCGTCCTTCATCGTGATTTGGGTCAGCCCTTTGTGCTGGAACATGTATATCCCGAACGTCAGGCCTTTCTCTTCGTCGACCACCAGCACGCGTCGCGGCTTGATCGCCGTGATCACCTGAAAGACGCCGGAGTTCATGCCGTCCGCACAGCGCTGCGTGGCGCCTCTTCCGCCGCTGCTGCCGTCCAGAGGTGGGCCGGCGGTGCGCATACCGTTCTCGAGGCGATTGCAGTTGTCGTCAAACGGCGCGACGGAGCCGCTGGACTGCTCGATGGCGTCGAAGTAGAGATTGCTGATTCTGATCAGGTCGGCGCGGGAGCGGCGCTGCGCCGGCGCGAGAGTCTCGATCAGCCCGGGACGCGGCGTCTTCAGATTCGCCATGTTCCTTTCATTGACGTTGCGAACGACGACGGCTTCGGCCTCTGTGATCTTCCTGCTCGCGACCTTGATGCGCAACGCCAGAATGGTGTTGCGCGGCGGCTGTCCCGGCGGCATGTGTTCCGTCACAACACCGATGAAGGCCGCTGCCCCGCCCTGGGGATCCGCCAACACGACTTTGTAGTCGGTCAGACCGGAGGCAGTAAACCACAGGCCTTCCGTCAACGGCAGACGCGCGGAGTTTTCGGTGTACTTGATATTTGCCGCGACAGGCGCTTTCTTTGAATCATTCGCCACCATCGCGTCCAGATACCGATCGAGGATGCCGGTCAGGCAACCTCGATCGCAATTGTTCTGTGCAGCCGCAACGCCGGTGAAAACCAGGAATGCGGCCAGAAAGCTTCGCATATCTTTTGCCTATCCTTTACTTCGTGTCTATTTTGACGACTTGAATAATCAGGCTTTTCGGCACCAGCATCTGATGCGGAACGCCCGCCGGGATATGAAAGACGTCGCCCACAGCCATCGGATGACGCGAGCCGCCGGTGATGGACGTACCCCGAATTTCGTTGGGCGCTGTAGTTTTGGCGCCGACCATCGTTCCCCCCACTACCAGCGTGCCTTCACCGGAGACAACGGTGATCATGTCCACCTGAGTGTTGTGGGTTTCAGACGCGCCGTCGCCTTCGCGCCGAACGAGCAGGAGTCCGTGGTTGCCCCAAGTGGCAACGCGGTCCGCGGCGGCTTTGTTGGCGTCGAGTTTCGCGGCCATGGCGCGCGCTTTAATGTCGGAGGCTTTGTACATGGCGAAGCCATCGGGATCGGCGGCGAACGCGGAAGCTGTCAGGAACAGCAGGACGGAAATCGGCAGTAGTTTCATGCGTCGGATCGTATCAGATGTTATCGCAGCTCCGGGCCGGCCGGAAGGCCGGCCGCAGGGCCGAAGCCCTGCCCCACTGGCGAAGGTGCGCTAAGGAGTAACCAGAATCGTCACGCGACGGTGGGAAGCATCGGCCTGTCCGTCGCCTGGCTCGGCATCCTGCTTCCAGTCGACGGCGACATTCGAGACTCCCAGTCCTCGCAAAAGAGTCGCGATATTCTGCGCCCGCTTCTCGGCGAGACCGGTCTTTTCGACCAGACGATTCCCGTTCGACAACACGCTGGTGGCGCGATATCCGGAAACCTTTACTTTCGATGCGCCGATCTTCCTGGCATAGGCCGCGGCCTGATTGACGGCTGAATTGGCTGCGTATTGCAGATAGTCGTCATTGAAAGAGTAAAGAAGAGTGAATTCGTGCGCGCCGGTCAGTGGTGCGCTTGGGGCTCTTTCAATATCGAGAGGACGCGACGAAGGTCCGGCGCCGCGGGGCGCGGCCGGCGCATCGATACCCGGTTCCGGAGGAAGGAGAGTGTCGCAGGCCAGATTGACTTCCTTGATGACGGACACAGAGACCGGCTGGAGCGGAATCCCGCCGCATATGCGCGGCCCGGGAGCAACGCGGCCTTCCACCAAAACCTCATGCTTCAACTGAGGAGGATGAAAGTCGCTGGTGATGTCCTGCTGGATGCCGAGATAGTACAGTTCGCCCTCATACTCGGCCAGGAAACAGGGTACCGTCTTGGTGTCCCGGACGATCGGACAGGAGACGAAGCTGCGTTGTTGGGCTGTCGCAAGCGCTGTGGTGAGCAGCAATCCCAGCGAAAAAGCCAAAGCTATTCGCATTACCGCGCACGCGGGCAGAAGCCCGACGGCAGCCTGAAGGGCCGCCCCACATTGGTTTCGGAATGAAGGGAACACCTTACCCAAAGTGCAGCTTACCTAGAGTGCGGCAAGGAAGTTGATGAGGTCTTCCTTCTCCTGATCGGTGAACTTGATGTCAAAACGGCGATCGTAATAGTCGACCACTTCGCGCAGTGTCGTCGCCGATCCGTTCGCGAAGTAAGGAGCGCGGGCGGACAGTCCGCGGAGCTGCTGCATCACGATCGAGCCGACATCCACGCAGCGTCCGGAGATGAGGGCGCGGCCGGGATCCGTCGTATAGACAACGCGTCCAAGGTAAGGATGCGGATCGGCGTCGCGGGAGCACGTGATCTTGAACACCGGAAGCTCACTTGAGTCCGCCCAAGTAGCGGGCTCGGTCCAGGTGGGGAAAGTCGTGGTGCCCACGTCGACCCAGCCGGCAGAGAGATCCTGACCAGTCATCTGCGCGTTGTGACAGGTGGAGCAGGTGCGCTTCAGCGGATTGCCCAAGCCGATGGAGTTGATATGCGCGGCGTCGCGCAGCCAGAACTGACGGTGCATAAAGATGTCCTCGCCTCGCGCGACTGAGGAGCGATAGTAATCGTTTCCGCGCCATGCGGCGAAAGTGCCGAAGACGGGATCGCGATCATTGTCGCCGAGCACTCCTGCCTTGTGATCCTGCATCGCGAGGGGGCCGAGCCCGGGAGGTCCGCCGGGTACCGCCAGAGCGCCACCGAAGACATGCGCCACCTGCGCCACATAGACCTGCGATTCAAACTCAATGATCCTCTCGATCTTTTCGCGCGAAGGAGCGGCTTTGGCCTGCTCGTGGCCCATGATGGCGTCGATGGCCTGGGTTTTCAGCGTAGGCTCGCGCGCATCGGTCATAAGATTCATACTGACCGGCTTGCCGGTATCGGGATCTAGGTCGGCCAGCGTGCCGGTTTTGAGAATGATCGGCTGCGCGCCTGAGAGGACGTATTTCAAATTGGCCGCCATGCGCGGACGGCGGTAGACCGAGATCACAGGATCAGCGCTCTTCAGGCCATATTCACTGCTGGTGTTGCAGCCAGTGGGATCGCGCACGACTTCAATACTGAACTCGACGGGCTTCTTCGACCCATCCGCGTTGCGGGGAGGCCATTGCAGTGGGATGCGGAAGAGGCCGCGCTTGAGGAGGAGAGAGTGGGAGCTTTCCTGATCCTGAGGAAGGTTCGGACAGTTCGATCCATCGAAGGCGGCGAAGACCGGATCTTTGCCGCTGGTCGCCCGCCAGCGCTCCAGAAGACCGGTGGAGGAAACGCTCATTCCCCACGCCGGTTGATGGCAACTGATGCAGGCGCGCCCGTTCGTTCCCAAAGGGGTAAAAAACGGATGACCTTCGGTATCGATGTTTCCCGATGCATTCACAACACCGATGGAGCCATCGACATCGTCGAATGCGTCGCGGTCGGGAAGGACCTGGTTGCTGGCCGGCTCAACCCAGAGCGATCTGGCGCCCTGATACTGCGCGCTCACAGTCAAGGTAATTCCAAAGATGGTGAAGGCGGCAGCGATCAGGAGCTTTTTGCGCATAACGAGTCCTTTGTAATAGATAACATGGCTGGAAGTATCGTCCCGTAAGGCATCACTGCGAAATGGCAGGTGGATTGCTTTAACGTACGGCGTGAAGACATTAGCAGGAGTAAGTATTCTGGCTGCGGCTCTTAGTATCTTGACTGTGGGATGTGGACCGGACCGCGTATCAGTAGGCTTCGGGGTTCCGCCGGGTTGTCCGTACGGATATTATGAAGCGCCTCCGTATAACTGTGCACCGGATGGCTATTACGGGCCGGAGTGGTTCAACGGTGGAGTGTTCATCGGCGCCGGTCCCTGGTATCACGGAGGGCGCTTCTACGGCCATGTGGATCACGCCCTCGACTACCGCAAAGGATATCGGGGATCGTTTCCTGCACGCGGCCAGGTTGCAGCGGCACAACGTGTGCCATTTCGCGGCCAGGCTATGCACGATCCACGAGGGCACGAAGCTCCGCGCAATCGCAGATAGCTGTAGCGCGCTCGTCGCCGGCTACCAGGGCATCTGACGGTTGGTATATTTGCGGCCGATTTCAGCCGCCTGCTGGTTCGCCGGCCCGACCATCACGCCTTCCTTGATCATGTCGATGACGTTGTTGGGGTTCATGGAATTCAGAAAGAATATCTTGTTTGCTTTGCAGGCGGTGAAGACTTTGGCGCGAGCAGCCTGCATCTTCGGATCGCGTTCGGCACCCGGACCTCTGACGCCGAGCGACAACGCCATATCGGTCGGTCCCCACTCTGCGAAACCTATGCCGGGAACTTTCAAATTCTCTTCCGCGTTGGTCAGAGCGTATTTGTCTTCCAGCTTCACGCCCAGAAGCAACTCGCCATTCGGATTGAGCGGCCAGGGATCGGCTTTATCCAAATACTCATCTTGGGTGACGCCCCAGATCGCGGCGGCAGTGGGGGTGCCGTGCGCACCGCGCCGCCCTTCGTTGATGCCCCGGTCCAGACCCTGTTTGTGAATCGGCAGCCGCACCGCTTCGATGAAGGCGCGGATGGCGCCGGGCGTATCGGCGTGAGTCAGCATGATGCCGTGAACGCCGGTCGCGAGCACCTGGCTGAACATCCAGGCATTGGCCCGGACCGCGGCTTCATCCGTTCCGTTGACCGGAACATTGACGATGACCGCGGGCGTGCGATGACCGCTGCGCGTGGGGCCACCGGCCACGAGGCCTTTCATATATTCAGCAAGGCCCGCGACGTCGAACGGCGCGTGCTCCATGTCATAGCTGATGTAGTCGGCATAGGTTTGAGCGTCCTGTTTGCCTTGTTCGAAAGTGCCGGTGGTGCCGGAATGGGAGCCGGTGTAATAGACCGGTTGGCCCTGCTCCAGGAGCTCGATCGCTCTGTTGATGTGTTTGGGCTTCGGCGGCTGGGCCGATTTGTTTTGCGCGGGCGAGCTTTGCGTAATCAGGGCCGCAACGCACAGGAGCAGAGAGAGGCAGGCAACCGCGTAGAATCGAGCCGGATTGATTTTCCTCATGGCGTTCTTCAGATTACTGCAAAGTTCGTTGCTGAAAGAAGCTTCCTGCCGTTACCGTCGCGGTTCGGAAATACTCGTGCTGATTCCGCAATCGTTACTGAACCGCGCGCGTCACCGAGCGGCAACGAAAAGAGCTTTTTTCAGCAACCGCCCTGCCGGCCGAAAAATCTCAGGTTTCCAGCCGATACTTCGTTTCGGCCAACCGATACAGCGGCCGCCACACCAGCCGATTGGTGCAGACCACCAGAGTCGCCATCACGATCGTGGCCATCAGCAGCGTATCGAAACGGCCGGCATCGGTGGCTGCGCTGATTTGCGCGCCGAGCCCGACGGTCGACATGACGGAATCCTTGAAATGGAAATACTCGGCCACGATGCTGGCGTTCCACGCTCCGCCGGACGCGGTGACAAGACCGGTAACCAGATAAGGAAATATTCCGGGCAGAATCACAATGCGCCAGCGATCCGCCCGGCTGAAATGGAACAGATTGGCAACTTCCTTGAGATCGGACGGAATCGCGCTGGCTCCCGCGATGACGTTGAACAGGATGTACCACTGAGTGCCGAGCAGCATTAGCGCAATCGATCCCACTCCCAAACCGCCGCCCAGCCGGACAATCGCAAGAAGCAGAACAGGAAAGAGGGCCGTAGCCGGAACTGATGCCGCGATCTGTGTAACGGGCTGCAGAATGCGGGCGAGCCTCGGATTGAAACCGATTGCAACGCCGACAGGTATGGTCCACGCTGATGCCAGCAGCAACGATACGTTCACACGGAGAAACGTGGCCCCGGCGCCTTCCAACATTCTTTTGAAATCGGCGCCCGGAACGCCGCGCAGCAGCGCAAAGGCGCGAAATACCTGGTAGCCGATTCCGGCAATTGCGACAGTTGCGAGAAGGATTCCTATGGCTTTGAGCCAAACGGGCGTCGTCTTTGGTTGTGAAGGTTTGGGCGCGCGCCGGGCGAAGTAAAGGTCGATCCGTTCGCCCAAAGGTTCGATGGTCTTCTCGCGAAGCGCCTTAATCGCGTTCGAATTTCGCAGGATGTGCAGGAGGGGAGAAGTAGGGACATGCGTGCTCTCCACCTGCTCGAACTTGAACTTGCCGGACCAGGTAATAAGCGGCCGCCAGATGAGCTGATCGATCAGCATGATGACGCCGATCATCGCGAAAAGCCCCCACAGCATCGCGGAGGTGTCACCGTTGCCGGCCGCCGTCTGCAGGTAGGAACCGAGTCCCGGCAGGCGGAAATCGCGCTTGCCGAGGACAAACATTTCGCAGGCCATCAGGAAAAACCAGCCTCCGGCAACCGAGACGATGGAATTCCAGATCAGCCCGATCGCGCCATAGGGAAGCTCCAGTTGAAAGAAGCGCTGCCAGTTGCCGAAACGGTAGATCGACGACGCCTCGCTCAACTCACGCGGAATGGATTTCAGCGACGAATAGAAGCTGAAGGCCATATTCCAGACCTGCCCCGTAAAAATCAGAACGATCGATCCCAGTTCGATGCCGACCTGCCTGGACGGAAACAGAGAGACCATCGCCAGCATCACGCCCGGCAGGAAGCTCAACACCGGAATCGATTGCAGAATGTCGAGGATCGCAACCATGAAAGGCTGCAGCGTCTTGTTATACGCCGCGATGCGGCCATAAGTGACGGCGAACAGCAGGCTGAGGAAATACGCGATCGCCATGCGTACCAGTGAGAAGAAGGCGTACTTGGGCAGACTCCAGGGTGAACGCGATATTTCGGTAGCCGGGATCGCTTGCCCCAGCCAATAGCGCGCAATGGTCAGGACGCCGTAGAACACGGCAAGAACGCCCGCAAAGACAAGGATGTCCAGAAAGAAGGGCCAGGTGCGGTCGAGTGAGAATCGGCGGCCGATTGCGGGTGTGACGGGAGTCAAGCCGGAACCGTCTCCGGCTCTTCATCCGCGATGTAGAATTTGCGGCTTGCGGAATCGTAATCGAACAGGCCGGCGTAACGGCCCCAGTTGATGGCTGTATCCAGTTGCTGAATTGTTTCCTGCTCGCTGAAATGCTCATCCAGCGTGTCATGAAAAAATTCGTCCGGCAGCATGTGGTTCGATTTCGACTCCAACGCGCGCTTGATCTGGCGGATCAGCAGCACCCGCTTCATAGCGGCGTGGGCGAAGAGTTCTTTGCGAGGCCCAATGTCGGCCTCGACATACTCGCGCCCGGCCGGTGTCAACTCGACGTCTCCTTCAGAGACATGGACAAAGCCCAGCATGGATGCTGCCTCTACGATCGGCAGCACATCGTCAATCTCGAAGGAAAGATCGTCTGCCAGATGATAGATGTCGTCGTGTCCGCTGCGGTCCGAGAGGATCTCCAGCATGCCGCTGATCCCGCCGGGACGCGCATGCGGCAACATCGGATACTTCGCGCGCGGTGCACCGGGAGGCAGCGGCGCTGCTTCGGCTTCGGGCACAAATTGCGGAGACGCGTCCGGCTGCGTAAGCACCTTGTAGATGTGATCGACAAGTTGCAAAAACCCCGCGGACTTTCGATCGCGCGGCTGCGGTAATCCGACCTGAAAATCCGTTCGGATTCGCCCGGGATTCTTGCCCAGTACGATCACCCGGTCCGCCAACAGAACCGCTTCCTCGATGTTGTGAGTCACCAGATAAATCGCCCGGGTGGGAAGCGACTTGTTGGCCCAGAGCTCCAGAGTTTCCGTTCGGAGGTTCTCGGCCGTGAGCACATCAAGCGCGGAGAACGGTTCGTCCATGAACAGAACTTCCGGCTCGACCACCAGGGCGCGCGCGAAACCGACGCGCTGTTTCATCCCGCCGGAGAGCTCTTTCGGGTATGCGGCTTCGAATCCGTCCAGCCCGACGGTTTCCAGGATTTTGAGGCTTCGTTTGCGACGAGGAATCTCCCCAAGGCCGCGCGCCTTCAAAGGCGCTTCCACGTTCTCCAGTACGGTGAGCCAGGGAAACAGCGCGAAGCTCTGGAACACGATCGAAACGTTCGGCGACTGTCCGGTCACCGGCTTGCCGTGCCACAGCACCTCTCCCGCCGATGGGGCCGAAAGGCCGGTAAGCATGCGCAGCAGCGTGGATTTTCCCGATCCCGAAGGCCCGAGCACCGCGAGGATTTCGCCCGCGTATACCGAAAGGTCCGTCGGCGCGATGACCTGAATGGGGTTGCTGCCGGGTTCGCCATAGAACTTTTCGAGGGCGCGCGCCTCGATGATGGATTCACGCATGGGAGATGTCCAAAGCCGGTACGAACCAGGTTTACACGAAATTATGACAATGCGATTGCAAAGCTCTCTTTGGCCGCGTCGGTCGTCCGCGCGATATCCGCCTCCGAGTGAGCAGCGGATATGAAAAGGGCCTCGTATTGCGATGGCGGCAGGTAAATACCGCGCTCAAGCATCGCGTGAAAAAATTTGCTGAATGTCTTGATATCGCTGTATTTAGCGGATTTCGCGTCAACCACTTTTTGATCCGTAAAAAACCATGTCATCATGGACCCGACGCGGTTGACCGAGATCGATTCCGGCCCGCATTTCGCAAGCCTGGCGCTCGAGCGGTCAAGCTGATCGTAGACTTTCGGATGCGCCTGAAGATATCGAATAGCTGCCAGCCCTGCACTCACCGCGAGAGGATTTCCGGACAGCGTGCCGGCTTGGTAGATGGGGCCGCTCGGGGCGACATAAGTCATGATGTCGCGCCGTCCACCATAGGCGGCGATGGGCAATCCGCCGCCGATTACCTTTCCCAATGTCGTGAGGTCGGGCTTGATGCCATAGAGCTCTTGCGCGCCGCCAGGAGCCACTCGGAATCCGGTCATTACCTCGTCGAAGATCAGCAGCGAATCATTGGTTTCGGTAACCCGGCGAACGGCTTCCAGAAACCCCTTGTTGGGAGGAATGCAACCCATGTTGCCGCAAACCGGCTCAATGATCACGGCCGCGATTTTGTTCCGGTGCGCTCGGAATGTTTCTTCCAGCGCTTCGACATCGTTGTATGGAACCGTGAGCGTGGTGTCGCTGAAGCCCTTCGGGACGCCTGGTGAATCCGGCAGTCCGAGCGTGGCAACTCCCGAACCGGCTTTTACCAGGAGCGAGTCTACATGTCCGTGATAGCAGCCTTCGAACTTGACGGTAAGGTCGCGATTGGTGAAGCCCCTGGCAACCCGCAGCGCGCTCATGGTGGCTTCGGTCCCGGAATTCACAAGGCGGACCATCTCCATCGAAGGAACCATGTCCCGTACCGTTTCGGCGAGTTCGATTTCCTGCTCGGTAGGCGCGCCGAAACTGGTGCCGCGCGTCATCGCCTGGTTCAGCGCGTCCATGATAACCGGATGGCGATGGCCGAGGATGAGCGGTCCCCAGGAGCCGACGTAGTCGATGTATTCGTTGCCATCGGCATCGAAAATGTGCGCGCCATCACCGCGTTCGATGAAGGGCGGCGTTCCGCCGACGCCGCGGTAGGCGCGAACCGGCGAGTTTACCCCGCCGGGGATCGAACGCTGCGCGCGTTCAAAGAGTTGCTGTGAGAGTGTGTGATCCATCGGTATTTTCGGGGCAGGGCTTACCGGGCAAAGCTTACCGGCTTCCGTACCTCACTATAATAGGGATTCATTGATGACGAAGATCCTGATTCCGGCTGCTCTTATCTGCAGCTTCCTGGCTTTATCCGGCTGCAAAAGCGTGGCTTCGCCAGACGTGGCAGCTACGGTTAATGGCCGCCCCATTTACTATGCGGACGTCGACAAAGCCTACAAAACGCAGTTTCCGGGACGGGTCGAAGGCGAAAACGACGATCAGATCCAACTGCGCCGCCTCGAGATACTGCGGTCGCTGATCGACAACGAATTGATGCTGCAGCGCGCGGAAAAGTCCGGGCTGGTCGCAACCGATGCCGACGTGGACGCCCGGCTGAACGAACTGAAGGCCCCCTACACCAAAGAGGAGTTCGATAAGCAACTGCAGGGATGGGAATTGAAGCTGGAGGAATTGAAGGCGCGCATTCGCAAGGACGAGAGCGTCAAAAAGCTCTTCAATAAAGAGATCACCTCGAAGATCAACATCACCGACGCCGACGTGGCGAATTTCTATAACGCGAATCGCGGAAGCTTCAACCTGCCGGAGCCGCAGGTGCATATGGCGCAGATTCTGGTGACCGCGCAGCCCGATCCGAACGTCCACAATCTGAAGAACGATAAGGCGAAGAACGAAGAAGAAGCCGTCCGCAAGATGCAGGCTCTGGAATCGCGTCTGAAGCAGGGCGAGGACTTCGCGATGATCGCGCAGAACTACTCCGAGGACCCCGCCACCACTCCGAACGGCGGAGATTTGGGATTTCTGGGCGAATCGTCTTTCGACAAGACCAGTCCCGAGTTGCGAAAGCTGGTGCTGTCCCTTCAACCGGGGCAGTTGTCGCCGGTGATTCGCACACCCGAGGGCTACCGCATCCTTAAGATGATCTCGAAGGAACCCGCCGGTCAGCGGGACCTGAGCGATCCGCGGGTGCAGCAATCCATTCGCGAGACTCTGCTCGGACGCAAAGACCAGTTGCTCAAGACCGCCTATTACGAGACGGCGCGAAACGAAGCCAAAGTCGTCAACAACATGTCGAAGACGATTTTCGGCGACTCCTCCAAAAACCAGAAGTAGATTGTTTTACGAAGCCGACGTATGCCAGCCCTCGGCGAATTCCTCGATCATCTTCCGATTGAATGCCGGGATATCGGCTGGTTTCCGGCTGGTCACCAGGCCTTCGTCCACGACCACTTCCTGATCCACCCAGCTTCCACCCGCATTGCGAATATCGGTTTGCAATGACGGCCAGGAAGTCAGCGTGCGTCCGCCTACCGCGCCGGCCTCCACCAGCATCCACGGTCCGTGACAAATCGCGGCCACCGGCTTGCCGTCCGCGAAGAATTCCCGCACAAATTCGACCGCTTGTTTGTTCATGCGGAGTTTGTCCGGGTTCATGACGCCCCCAGGAAGCAGGAGAGCATCGAAATCCTCGGCGCTGGCGGAATTGAGATCCAGATCGACGGGAATCTCTTTGCCCCAGTCCTTTTGGTCCCAACCTCGGATTTTGCCTTTTTCCGGCGAAACCACCAGTGTTGTTGCGCCTTGTTCCTCAAGCGCCTTACGAGGCTCCAGCAGTTCCGCCTGCTCGAAACCATCGGTTGCGAGAATTGCGACCTTTTTACCTTCAAGAAGTTCGTTCATTTTCCTCAGTACTCCCCGACGCGTCTTAGGATCGCGCCGTCTTTGTTCTCTTGCCGCCGTGCGCTAGTTCGCGCCAGTCGGTTTCTTCCATCTCAACGTCGAACTTTTTTGCCGCTGCGCGAATTCTTTTCCATGCCGCGTCGCGTTCTTCGTCGCTCACGCCTTCCACCTGATTGAATCGGGCGATCGCGTTGCGCACATGAGCAGCGTTATTTAATGGCTCCTTTTCCTCTTTGGGAAATGCGTATTTATCATCCGGGATGCTGTCGCGTTTCTGCTGGTTGAGTCTTGGCATGCCGAAACCCGAGCAAGTGATCTGCCGACGTTTGTCGTAAGACAAATGGAACTGGAAAATTGACACAAATTGACAAAGACCCTTGCGTTTGGCATTTGACAGGAGTAGAGTTGCGAACGTAAAGAAACGTAAACGCGTTTCTCAGGAGGCTTTCATGAAGATCGTTGGGGCGTTCTTCTTATTGGGGTTTTCGGCATACGCTGTCGCTGACACGGCTGCCGGGCTGACCGCGTTGAAAAATCACGATTACGCGACTGCCGTCCGCGAATTCAAAGCCGGGGTCGACCGGGGTGAAGCGGAAGCGGAGGTCAATCTCGGGATCATGTATGCCCGTGGTCTCGGAGTCGAAAAGGACATCGGGGAGGCATGGCGGCTGTTCCAGGTTGCTGCTGCACAGGGGAATGCCCAGGCGCAATTTCGGTTGGGTTTGAGATCGGCGCAGGGCTGGGGTGTGCAGCAGGACTACGCGGCGGCTTCGGAATGGTATCAACGTGCAGCCGATCAGGGCGACATGTTCGCGGAGAACAATATCGCATCTTTGTATGAAGACGGGTTCGGCGTCCAGCAGGATTACAAAACAGCTGTCTATTATTACCGTCTCTCAGCCGCCAACGGTTATGCACAGGCGCAGTTCAATCTTGCGCAGTTGATCGAAAAGGGCAAAGGCGCCAGGCGCGACGACATCGAGGCCTATCAGTGGTACCGAAAGGCCGCTGAGAAGGGAATGGCCGCGGCGCAGGAAAAGATCAGCGAGATGTTCGCAAGGGGACAAGGCGTGACTGCCGATCCCGAGCAAGCCTACTTCTGGTCGACCTTGGCCGCGAAGCAGAATGAAAAAAATGCCGAGAGGCGGCGCGCCGCGCTGGCCGCGAAATTGAGCGCGGAAGATGTTGCGCGGGCGCAAAAGTTAGCGGGCGAGTGGAAGCCCATCCTGGCTACGCGCTGATTGAGCCCTGATTCCGTGGGGCAGACGATCGTTTTCCGTCGTCTGCCCGCTATATTCACGAAAGGACAGGCCACAAAACGGCGATGGCCTGTCCCACGCTGCCTTCCAACTAACGACCAGCGGCTTCGGGTTTCCCAGCCTTCGTCAGCGCTTCGGAGCGATACTTGAGAGCCCATTGGTCCGAGGGGCGCTGTTTCAGCGCACTCAGAAAAGCCACCGCGGCATCGTCGAACTTGTTTGCGCGGTAAAGCGCAAGTCCGTCCAGAATCGCCACCGGATAGATTTCGGAGGGCACGCGCGTCAGTTGCCGTTGTGTTTGTCTCAGCGCGACGGAGAGTTGTTCGGCTGCGTCTGCCGCTTTCCCCGCATAAAGCAGCCCCAGGCCTTTCTCGAATGGGTCCGCAGATGTGGCGAGACCCGAAAACCCCTTGGTCAGCATTTCCGAAGTGAGGCCAGTCCTCCGGCTTTCTTCTTCAACGCCGGCGAGGCCAAGAACAACCGGCGTTGCCATCGCCGCCACAATGCGCTTGTTGCCCAGGGCCTTTTCTTCTCCGCGCTGAATCACAATCGCGGGGACCGGCTCAGGGCCGTCCGGCGTTTTCGCCGACTGATCGAACGGCCAGACAATTACCACGTCGCCTTTTGCCTTAACCACTGTCAGCGGGCGCCAGCCGTCGTCATTGGCCGCGCCTGCCTCGATAGTGATGGCGGTGGTCTCCTTTCCGCGCCCGTCGGTGATCTGGAACTGCAGAACCGGCGCAGCGAGCAGAAAGAATAACCCGGCCGCCTTCATTCTTCCCTCAGAATCTCCAGGGGTTTTTGCCCGAGCGTTCGGAAACTGGCCAACCAGCCTGTTGCGATGGCGAGGAGCGCCGTGCCCGCGATGGAGACCAGCATCGGCAGGGAATCGGGCGCGGTTTCCGCGGTAAGCAGCCGATTGAGAACCAGCCATCCGAAGCCGCCGGCAAGCAATCCACCCATCAGTCCGGCAACTGTGCCTATCACGAAGAATTCGATCGAGAAGATCTGTGCGATCCGGCGTCTGGTTGCGCCCAGCGTTTTCAGAATCACGACTTCCCTTATGCGACGGAATCGCGTTCCCGCGACACTGGACGCCAGAATGATCGCCCCCGCCAGGATCGAGAACGCCGAGATGAAACGCACGACGAGCGAGATCTGATCCACCACGGATTGAATCGTGTCCAGAACGTCGGCCATGTTCACGACTGTGACGGTCGGGAACCGATCGTAAACCGCCTTCTGGATCGCGGGCACCGAGCTCGCGGAGGCTCGAAGGCCGCCGTAATAAATCGCCGGAAGTCCTGCCAATGCTTCCGGCGTCAGGAAGAATTCGATGCGCGCTGTGAGCCGGACCGCTTCGCTTTTATGGATTGCCGCGACTGTCGAGGAAAAGGTCTTCTGGGGTGTTGTCCAGACAACCCGAGAGCCCACATGAAGGTTGAGAAGCTTCGCGGCCGATTCCGCGACGGACAACTGAGGAGAGCCTGTATGATCTCCGCTGCTCCACCATTTGCCCGCCACCACTTGCGTGAACGCAGGCTTGACCGCCGCCGGAGAAACTGTGACGGTGCGGGCGTAGCGGCGCGCGACTCCCCGCTGATTCTCGCGCTCGAACGGAACCCCGTCGATCGATTGAATTGTGGCCGCAACCGCGCCGACCATTTCAGGCGTGCCTTCCACGCCCGGCTGCCCGGAGATTAATTTGTATACAGCATCACGCGAGGCGGCCGTCACATCGAGCAGATAGACATTCGGCATGCCGGGAGGTGCGGTGCGAACGATGTCCTTGAGCAGACCGCGTTGCACAATCCACACCGTTACCGTAAACATAACGCCCACGCCCAACGCCATCACCGCCGCGCCCGCGTGATTTCCCGGCCGATAGAGATTGGCGATACCCTGGCGGATCACCGGGCCGGCGCTCCGGGGGAGATGCCGGCTGAGCCATCGGAGCCCGCGGAGAAGCGTCCATGCAACCAATGCAAGGGACGTCAGTCCCGCCGCCATTGCGATGGCGAAGTAGAGCCCGGTGCGCTGGTTTTCGCTGAGCCATACCGCAATCAGGCCGACGAACGCGAGGATCACTACCGCGGAGATCACGGACGCCGCTACGCGCTTCCACCACACACTCAAGTCCGCGTGCGGCGCAGCCATTTCCCGCCGGAAGATCAGCGCCGGCCGGATATCACGAATGCCGAGAAGCGGTGGAACCGTAAACAGCAGAACGGTGAGTAATCCGACCGTCAGCCCCTGCAGGGCCGAAACGATGTCGAATCGCGGCGCCATTGAAATCTGGAAATAGCGGGCCAGGAAGACCGGGAAAGCCATCTGCACCAGACTGCCGAGCGCAATGCCGGCGAAGCTGCCCGCGAGCCCCAGTCCCAGAGTCTGAAGAATGTAGATACGCAGAACCTGCGCCGATCGCGCCCCGAGGCATTTCATGATGGCGATCGAATCCATTTTCTGTTGCAGATGCGCCTGAATCGCAGTAGCGACGCCCAGCGCTCCGATCACCAACGCGATCAGGCTGACCAGCGACAGGAATGTCGTAGATTGCCGGAGACCTTGTTCGATCAGCGGATGCGCTTCCGAGTAGTCGGCAATCAGCCCCTCTTTGAACGCACTCTTAAGTTCGTTCCGGACCGTGAGGATGGGAATTGATGAAGGCACTTTGAAAAGAAATCGCTCCGCCGCGCGGCTGCCGGCGATCAGCAGTCCGGTACGCGCGAGTCCGGCGCGGGAAATCATGACGCGTGGACCGACGTTGAGGCTTCCCGTCATCCGATCGGGCTCGTTGGTCACTTCAGCGGCGATTCGGAAGGGCTGGCCTCCGATGCGAATCGTGTCCCCGAGGCGGGCGCCGAGCCGCAGCAGCACACCGTCTGAAACGACAACTGCGTCGGGCTGCAGCGCGCTCCGAAGACTCTGAGGCGGGTTCAACTTCACCTCTCCGTAGAACGGATAAACCGCGGGGTCAACCGCCTTGACGGAGATGAGAATCGGCGCTGCTCCGTTCGGAGGCGACGCCATGGTCAGCGTCTCGGTAACCTGGGTTCTCGCAATGCCGCGTTGGGCGAGCGCCTTCATTTCGGTGGTCTGCGGACCGGTGGGCAACTGGAAGGTGCGCACGGTCAGATCGGCCGCCATGAAGGTGCGCGCGTCCCTTTGCAGCATGGTGTGGAAAGCACGCGAAAAGCCTCGCACACCCGTGAGCGATCCCACCCCCGCCGCCACCGCAAGAATTACGAAGATGAACCGGCCGGACGAAGAGCGTGTTTCGCGCCAGGCGATCTTAGCCGCCGTTCGGAACGAAATCGATTTACGCATGGCCCCCGGCTGATTCCAACGAAGCCGATTCCAGCGCCGCCGATTCCGCCGAGACAGCCTGGTCGCTGACCACTAGGCCGTCGCGCAGCGTAATTACGCGATCCGCATGGGCGGCAAGCGCGGGATCGTGCGTCACCATGATCAACGTTGCGCCTTCGCCTCGGTTCAGTTCGAGCAGCAACTCCAGCACCTGCTCGCCGGTCTTCCCGTCCAGATTGCCTGTTGGCTCATCCGCGAGCAAAATCGGCGGCCGCGTAATGAACGCGCGCGCCAGCGCCACGCGTTGCTGTTCGCCACCGGAAAGCTGCACAGGGTAATGATCCATACGATCCGCCAAACCTACGCGATTGAGAAGCTGGCGTGCGCGCGAGGTGACTTCCGTACCCGCGCCCGCCAATTCCGCCGGCAGCAGAACGTTTTCTTCCGCGGTCAGCGTGGGGATCAATTGGAAAGATTGAAAAACGAACCCAATTTTGCGGCCACGCACTTCCGCCATGCGGTCTTCGGAAAGACCGGTAATGTCGTCGCCGTCGAGCAGGATTTTGCCGCTGGTCGCATTGTCGAGGCCGGCGAGAAGACCGAGCAGCGTACTTTTTCCGCTGCCGGACGGCCCCATGATAGCGACAAATTGTCCGCGCGGTATCGCAAGATCGATGCCGCGAAGGATTTCCACGCGGTGCGTCGGGGTTTGAATGCTCCGCGTCAACCGGATGACCTCAATGATGGGGGAAGAAATCGCTGACACGTCTGTCATGATTATTGCAGTGTCACCCAAACTGATGCTTCCTGTGACGCTTGTGGTTGCATTGGCCGCATGCGGCAGCCGGGAGACTCAAGAGAAAGCCTCAGATCAGGCTGCGACACAATCGCAATCAATTCAAAAGGAACCGCAGTCTCCACCTTCGCAAGTCCCGCCTGCCCAGGAAACCGACACGCGTCCCATAATCGCGGCGTTCGGCGATAGTCTCAGCGCCGGATTCGGCGTGGAATCGGGGAAGAGCTTTCCGGACGATTTGCAACGTTTACTAAATGCAGCCGGATACCGGTACCGGGTCGCCAATCTTGGAGTGAGTGGCGATACAACCACCGATGGCCTGGAGCGCCTTCCGTCTGTTCTCGCGCTTCATCCCGCGATCGTGATCCTCGAGTTCGGCGGCAACGACGGTTTGCGCGGATTGCCTGTGGCGTCCGCCGGGAAAAATCTGGCAGAGATCGTGGAAGCCCTGCGGAAGGATCATGTTCAAGTCCTTTTGGCCGGGATGACGCTGCCGCGCAATTATGGGCCCGAATACATTCAGTCGTTCGAGCAGATGTATCTCGATCTCGCAAAGAAGTATAAGCTCGCACGTATTCCATTTCTGCTCGAAGGTGTAGGCGGACATCCGGACTTGACGCAGGCGGACGGGATCCATCCGACTGCGGAGGGAGCGAGCATCGTCGCACGTAACGTTATGAATTACTTACAACCGATGCTGGATGGGCGCTCCGGCAAAAATTGAGCGACAGTCGGCGGGTACCCCACGTACCAGGTAGGCTGGTTATTTTAGTATTAATAGATTTTGTATTTCAAGCCTTTTACTTTAAATTGTAGTTAAGAATGCGTTCCCCTGTTGCGACCGCACTGGTTGAAGATCCAGCGCCACAAACACGTCGGATGCGAGTTGCTCGCGTGTTGCTTGCCGATACGGCTCTCGCGTCCCGGCTGGCGCTGAAAACTATTTTGTCAACCGCCGGCTATGCCGTAAGCGGTGCTGCCACGGCTGCTGAAGCCATTGGAAAACTGGATGAAAACGAGTATCAGCTTGTGCTGGCCGATCTGCGGGCTGAATCCGAAGAAGCCGGTCCTCACTTGCTGGCTTATGCGAGACAGAAAGAGTTTCATCCCGCAACGGCGTTAATTTCGTCGGACATCATAGCCTCTGATGCGAGCATGGAAAGTGATACGAGCGCGGCCGGCAGTCCCGCCTGGGAAGACGAGTCACGCCACTCAGCGGTTCATATCAGCAACGAGAACGTGTACCATCTGCTGGATCGCGTTGCCGAGCTGATCAGCCGCCGCGCCGACCGCCGAATCAACCAGGCTGTTCTTCGCGCGACTTAGTGTAGTGTTTCCGAAGTTCCCCTCGCCAAACTCGGTACATGCGGCTTCAGATGGAAGCCGCGTTGGTTCCGCAGCCGAAGGACGCGGCTGAAGCCGCGTGTACCGTATGACTGATCTGGAAGGATTGATCCCCGAGCATTTCCGAACCGCGACGGTAACGGCAAGAAGCCGTTCTCAGCAGCCTGTGAAGATACTGCGGTAAAGTAAAGCCGGTGAATGCGCCTCTCCAGATGTTCGTGAGGGTCGCGTTGCCGATTATGGTGACGCCGACCGTTACTATCTGTCCGGCTGGTGGAGTCAGAACAAACGGTTTGACGATCTCCGGTCTCAATTTAACCGGCGCCCTGATGAGATCCTGGCAAGGCTTATCCGTATCGAGATGAAACCCGACAACCACGAAGAACGCATCGTACGCCTCGAATAGCGGACCTCCCCGCTACGCTGATCGCCGTCCGCACAGAATCGACCCGCTAAAATAGTTCACTCGTGTACGCTCTCCTCCCTTGGATTGCTCTGATGCTTTTCGTCTGCGTCGCAGGCTTGTGGAAGCCTTTTCCGCGCAGCCGCGGCCGCTTCCGCACAGCACTCGGCTTTTTGGGGCTTTGGTTAATCCTTTGGGCCGGGACGTCCACCGCATGGTGGCCGTTGAATCCAGCGGCTTCGCGGCAGTTGTCATGGGCGTTAATCGCGCTGGCAACTTTGCAGTTCATTGCGGGCCTGGTGTTCGATTTTGCGGTGGAGAAAGCCAGAGTGCCGCGCTTCGCAGGCGAAATCGTGCTGGTCGCGAGTTACATCCTCATCCTCTTCAACCTCTTCTACAAGCTGGGCGTCAATGTCACCGGAATATTCGCGACTTCCGCTGTGGCAACGGCCGTACTCGGTCTCTCGCTGCAGGACATGCTCGGCAATATCGCCAGTGGAGTCGCGCTCGAATTCGAAGACGAGATCCAGGCAGGCGACTTCATCAAGTGCGGCGACGCGTCCGGATGGGTGCAGCATGTCCGGTTGCGGCACACTGCTATCGAGACACCGGAGGGGGACCGCGTCTTCCTTCCCAACAGCCTGCTTACACGGTCCGCCCTGACGGTGCATTCCCGTTCGCGTCGTCAATTCATACCGTTCACGATGCCCTACGCGCAAAATCCGCAGGAACTCACGGATGCGGTGACATCGGCGCTCCAAGCGTCGCCGATCCAGGGAGTTGCGGCAGACCCACAGCCTTTCTGCATCGTGCTCGAGATGGCGCCGGGGCACATTCGATACGCCGCGGTGGTCTGGATGCTGCGGCCGGGCCTCGAAACTTTCGCAACTTCGGCGATTTTGCTGCGCATCTATTTCTCGCTCGAGCGGGCCGGCATCCCCGCCACCGAGATCACCTATCTTCTCGAGATGAAGGCGGCGGCGGACAGCTCCGGCGCGCGGACAAATCCGGTAGACATTCTGCGGCGCACTCCGATCTTCCGCCTGCTGGACGATCCCAGTCTCTTCGAGCTGGGCGCGAGGCTGCACCATCTCTCATTTGCGCCGGGAGAGCTGATTATCCGGCAGGGTGACGACGGCGATTCGATGTACTTTGTCTCCAGCGGCCAGGTGGCGATTAACTTTACCGGCGTCGACCGCACAGAGATCCAGGTTGCCGTCATCTCGGCGGGAGAGTTCTTCGGAGAGACTGCCCTGCTGACGGGAGAGGCTCGGAATTCCAGTGCTGTCGCCCTGACCCGCGTGGACTGCTACCAGCTCGATAAAGCGGGACTGCAGGAGATCATCACGAGGCGAGCGGATCTTGCCGAAGATATCTCGGTCGTACTGGCGCACCGTCTGACAGAGCTTGACACGAAGCGGGAAAGACTGGATTTCGAAACAGCCCAGATGCGTGAAGCAGAGAGCCAGACGCAACTACTGAGGCGGATCCGGCGGTTTTTCGGATTGAAAAATAATTCAGCGAGGGCTTGACGCCATCCGCGCTCTTGCCGCACCGCGGCGATTGCGGGCGATAAACAGCACGCTGCCCAGACAGAGGATCAGAACTCCAAAGAAGGTCGGTTCAGGAGCCTCCGGGCTTCCGTCAAGGCCCTGAGCACCGCTGAAGAAGCCGCCGCCATTCTCATCGGTGAGTGTGCCGGAAAGCGTGAATTGATCGTTCGTCACAGGCGGCGTGAGAAAGCTGAGGTCGATGTTGGAGTCCGCTCCCAATCGGATAGAACTACCTGTGAACGGCGCCACTCCAAGGTCCAGAAAGCCATATTCGGCGAAGCCATTGTTGTAATAGAAGCTGCAGGTTCCTGGGCAGCCGAAGAAACCCGTGAAGATGTTGGGGTCCCCTTGTACCTGGATCGTGCCGCTTTCAATGCCGTTCGTCGGATCGACATCCAACGTGCCGGTTACAGCCAACCCCGTATAGCCGGGGATGAACTCACTCGTGTAGCTGGTCAGCCCGACGGTCGCATTCAGATCGTAGATATCCGCGGAAGCTGCTGAAGCAAAAATTGCCAAACATGCCAAGCTCAATACTTGGGACATCCGCAGCTGAAAGCCACTCCTCATCTGATGTGAATTTTCTCACAATATTCTCTACCTGACAATGCTTCCAGTCCTGACAGTACTGTCAACGGAGACAACGATAAGTTATTTTTTATCTATTATTTACGCTTGATTTTCTGTTTATGTCTGACCGGCTCGACGACTGAGAACTGGAGTTTGCGTTCCAAGGGGTCAGCGCGGTCGAGTATGACCCGCAGGCGATCGCCTATAGAGAATTCCCGCCGGGTTCGCTGGCCGACGATCTTCCGTACGTTTTCGTGATAAGCGTAGTGATCGCCGGGCAGCGTGTCGATGGGAACGAGTCCCTCCACAAACAAGTCCGCCAGTTCCACAAACAGCCCATAGCGCGCAGTGCTGATGATCAGGCCGTCGAATTCCTCGCCGACGCGCCCCTCCATGAACTTGGCCTTCTTCCACTCCACCAGTTCGCGTTCTGCTTCGGCGGCGCGGCGCTCGGTAAGGGAACATTCGTCCGCGATCGACTTCAGCTCCGACTCATTGGAATAAGTACGGTGGTCCAGAGACGCCGTCAGGAGACGGTGCACAATCAGATCCGGGTAGCGCCGGATGGGTGAGGTGAAGTGGGTGTAATGGGTCGCGGCAAGCGCGAAATGGCCGGAATTCTCTTCGCTATAGCGGGCCTGTTTCAGTGAGCGCAGCATGAGATAGCTCAGAATTCGCTCTTCCGGCTTCCCTTCGATCTTCGCCACCAGTTTCTGATATGCCTTTGAAGAAAGCCTGATCTCTTTGGGGAGCACAACTTCCCTGCGAACGGTGCGGCCCTCGGCTTTGCGCTCTCTATAGTGGTGGCGCGAAACAGGAATGGCGCCCACTCCGAGCGAGTATCCAAATTGAGCAGCCACTTCTTCGAATTCCATCACTCGTTTCGGATCCGGCTGTTCGTGAACACGATAAATCGCCGCGTGGCCGGTCTGTTCAAGATGCGCCGCGACGGCTTCGTTGGCCGCGAGCATGAACTCCTCGATAATCCGGTTCGCGATGTTGCGGGGGCTGCGCCCGATGCCGGTCATCACGCCGGATTCGTCGAATTCGATCAAAGGTTCGGGAAGGTCGAAGTCGATGGAACCGCGCTTGTCGCGCCTGGTCTGCAGTATTTCGGCGAGCTCGCGCATCAACTCAAAGCGCTCCACGAGCGCGGCATACCGGCCTCTCTGGGCGGCGTCGCCTTCAAGCAGCAGATGCACGTTCGTGTAGGTCATGCGTTCCGCGCTGCGAATGACTCCGCGGCAGAACTCGAAACTCAACGGTTCGCCCTGGCGATCGAACTCAATGAGCGCCGAAACTACCAGGCGGTCCGCCTGAGGGACCAGCGAGCAAATATTGGTCGAGAGCTCAAACGGGAGCATCGGAACGGCGCGGTCGGGGAAATAGACGCTGGCGCCGCGCAGGCGCGCTTCATTGTCGATCGCACTGTCAGGCGTGACGTAATGGCTTACGTCGGCAATGTGGACCTGCAGGGCGTAGTGGCCGTTGGGGAGTCTATCGACCAACACTGCGTCGTCGAAATCGCGCGCCGTTTCACCGTCGATGGTGACGATCGGCAGATTGCGAAAATCTCGTCGTCCCTTGAGATCCTCCGAGGTGATGACAGATGGCATCGACTGCGCCTGTTCCACGACTTCAGCCGGAAATCGGCTCGGCAGGTGATGCTTGCGGATCGTGATTTCGACGTCGATGCCGAAATCGTCCGGCGAGCCCAGCACCTCAATGACGCGCCCGACCGGCGACTCTTTCCGGTCGCCGTATTCGAGAAGTTCGACGTTCACGATCATGCCGTCGAGTTGGCTGATTTCGTTGATCTCGATTGCCTTCGGCCCGATACGGTCGATACTTGAGTGGCTTGGAGCAGCGGCATCCGGAACGGCCAGGTCCTCCGGAATTTCAATCCATGCCGTCAAGCGCTCGTCGTGGGGAACGACAAACAGACCTCGGCGATTGATGCGGAACTGCCCCACAACTGTGGGATGCGCTCGTTTGAGGATCCGGACAATCTCGGCTTCGGTACGCCCATTTGCTCCGGCGTGGGTAATTCGCGCGATTGCGCGGTCGCCGTTCATGGCTCCACCCACACTGTCGCGCCCGATATAGAGATCGCCGGAAACACCTGGGATCGCGCGATCGGGAATCAGAAATCCATAGCCGTCCCGATGAATGCTCAGGCGTCCCGGAATGTAATCGCGGCTGCGGGACGTTGCAACGTAATGTCCGTTCGAGATTTCAACCAAATCCCCACGAGCCGTGAGCCGATCCAGCGCGGATTCGATTGCCGCCCGCTCCTCGCCCCGAATGCGTAATTCCTTAAAAAGATGCTTGAGACCGGTCTTCCCATTTGGCTGCTTCGCAATATGAGAGAGCAGCGCGGAGTCGGTCATACTCACTTATCTTAAAGTGCCCTGTACTGAGGCATAATGGAAATGATGCGTTACCTCCTTCTTTTTGTGCCTCTCGCGCTGCTCACGGCTCAGACGCCCGCAGCCTCGAAGAAAGTTTCCAACCACAAGGCCCTTGCCGCCGCCAGTGTGCAGAAAAATTTCAAGGAAAGCGGCTCGCCGACTGCGCCGGTCTCCGTTGAAATCTATACGGACTATGAGTGCCCGGCCTGCCGTCAACTTTATATGGAAACCCTGCCGTCGCTGAATTCGGAGTTCGTGGCAACCGGCAAGGTGCATCTCCTTCACCGCGACTATCCGCTGCCGCAACACCAGTTCTCAAAGTTGGCAACGCGCTATGCGAATGCCGCCGGCACGATCGGCAAATATGACGTTGTGGCGAACCAGATTTTCGTGACGCAGCCGGATTGGTCGCAGAACGGCAATGTGGATGCAGCCGTGGCGAAAGTGCTCTCACCCGCCGACATGGAGAAGGTTCGCACGATGGTCAAGTCCGATTCGCACCTCGACGACTCCGTCACACAGGACGTCGCGATGGGAAACAATGTAGACCACCTGAATCAGACGCCGACCATCGTGATCATCGCGAAAGGAAAGCGCGAAGTGATTAACGGCGGCGCTCCGTACGCGATCCTGAAGCAGTATCTGGACCAGAAGCTCAGGCAATGAAACGCTGGCTGCTGATAGCGGGCCGGCTGATTATCGCAGTCATTTTTCTCTACGCGGGCTTTGAGAAGGTTCGTGAGCCGTGGCTGCAGTTTGCGGTTTCGGTGGAATCGTTCAAGATGGCGCCGGACAGCTGGCTGGAGCCGGTTTCCAGGATCCTGCCCTGGTGCGAGATTGCGCTCGGTATTTCGCTGATTCCCGGAATTCTTTCGCGCTGGTTTTCATTGATTGCCACGGGCCTGCTGGCATTCTTTCTCTTTATCGGCATTCGAGCTTCGGTCAAAGGCCTGACCGTCGATTGCGGATGCTTCGGTTCGGGTCACAGCGGAGCGATCGATGCGATGTGGTACGTCGAGCATGTCGCGATGCTGGCGCTGGGGTTGGCGGTAACCGTGGGAGAGTTTCTGAAAGCGCGCGAGCGAAGAGCGTAAATCTATGCGGCCGTGTCCGGCCGGGACCTGAATTCTTCCCGGATGGCCTGCCGCACGACAGCTTCCAGCGACGGCGCGTCTATCGATCGCCGCAGCGCTTCGTTGATTAGAGTCTGGTATCCAGTTGCTCCTCCGGATTCATCGGCTTTCTCGAGGAAATGATCTACGATGTCCTGGTCAAGCCGAATTGTAATTTTTACTTTGCCTGCAGGCTCCGGTTCCGGTTTCAGAACCCGCCCGCGCTTACCCGCACTGAAATTGTAGGAGTTTTTCATGACAGTCCTGCTTCGTATTCCACGTGTTCATGCGGGACAGCAAGCCGCGCAGAAATAATTCGAATATTCTCGTCACGCCAAGTCCACACAACGACCAATACCCGCCCCAACATAGCCATTCCCATGGTGATAAATCGCTTTTCGAAAGGGTCGGATTCGTCATCGGTAATCGTTATCGCATAAGGATCATCGAAAACAGCCTTCGATTCTTCAAACCGGACGCCGTCGTGTTTGCGAAAGTTTTCTCGTGCTTTTTTCGTGTCCCACTCAAAAGCCACTACTTAAATTGTACGTACAAATGTATGGCTATTGCAAGGACCGGCGGCAGGGTAATCATGACCCTTCCGCTTCCACTTTCGCCTTCAGATTTGCCACGCCCGCTGTATAGCGCGAATCGGTAACGGCGAAAGCGACTGCATCTTCCATCCAGTCGTGCCAGACGCCGTCGGGATCGTGCGAAGCTGCGGTAATTGTGTAATCGCCGGGACAAAGATCGCAGCGGAAACGATAGCTGACACGCCTCCGGTCGTCTGCCGCCACAGGTCCAAGCTTGACTTTTTCCAGCTCCGTGTTGGTCCCGTAGACATTCAGCCCGATGCGCGTGCGGATCATAACGCCCACCACGGGATCGGCCACCGGGCTTGTGAAGCGCACAGTCACGCGCACCTGCATCGCTTCGCCGCTTCGAAAAACGACGGTGTGGACAGCGTCTGCATCCAGCAACTCAACCTGTTCGAGCACCGCGCGGCCATCGCCATTCCGCATGGTCGGCGACAAACCGGGCGCCTCGCCACGGCCCGACTCCCGCAACACTTCCGCCACATGACGCCGATAGCCGGCGACGACATCAGCGGGATCGCCGCGTGCGACTAACCCGCCGTTCGACAACCACCAGATCTCATCGGCGCAGCTTTCCAGTAACGCTTCATCGTGGCCTATCAGAGCAATCGTCGCTCCCGCTCGGCGGAGACTCACAAGACAGGAGACTGCCTTCGCCTTCGTGACCGCGTCGGTAAAGGAAAGCATATGATCGAGGAGGTAATTCCCGGGAGCGTCCGGCACGGGATCGCCTGCACTGAGCCTGACTACGTCGCGAACCACCCTCGCCGCGATCTCCGGCGGCCCTTCCTCAATGATGCCGATGATGCTGCCGTCAGGCGCCGTCAGGTTTTCCCGATCGGAACCCACCCCTGAAAATTCAATCATGCGAATGAATTCTACCGTCTCGCGGATTATGGTTCTTATGGCACAATGAAAAACCATCTTATGGCGATTGACTGGTTCCCTCTTTGGCTGAGTCTGGAAGTGGCCGCGTTGGCCACCCTGATCTCGCTGATTCTGGGAATCTGGCTGGCCTGGCTGCTTGCAAACAAGCATTTCGGCGGCAAAGATGTACTCGACGCCCTGACGACTCTTCCCCTCGCCCTGCCGCCTACTGTGCTGGGCTACTACCTCCTGGTTGTCATTGGCAGGGCAAGCTGGATCGGCCAGGTTTGGGAGAAGATCACCGGATCTCCGTTGGTTTTCACATGGCGCGCCGCCGTGATCGCGTCCACTCTGCACGCCATCCCGCTGTTGGTGAAATCGTCGCGGGCGGCGCTGGAAAATATCGACCGGGCCTATGAACGAGCGGCACGGAGCTTGGGGGCATCGGAATGGCGCTTGTTCTGGCGCGTCAGTATTCCGCTCGCGCGGCGTCCCATTGCCGCTGCGGCTGCGCTCGCATTCGCCCGCTCGCTGGGCGACTTTGGCGCGACGCTTATGATCGCGGGCGATATTCCGGGCCACACACAAACCGCTGCAATCGCCATCTACGATGCGGTGGAGTCGGGAAACACGCTGGTGGCGCGCGTTCTGGTGATCGTGATTTCCATCGCCACGGCGGGAATCGTTTATCTTGCCAATCGTCTCGAGCAACGCCGGCATGGCGCGTTATGATCCGCGGAAATATCGTTAAGCGGTTTGCACAGGGCTCCGAATCTGCCGGTTTTTATCTCAACGTCGAGTTTGAGGCAGCGCCGGGCGTGACCGTGCTCTACGGGCCGAGCGGCTCCGGCAAGACGCTGACGCTCGAGTGCATCGCCGGCTTCGCGGCGCCCGACGCCGGACGCATCATGCTCGATAACCGCATCCTCTTCGACGCGGAATCGGGCGTCAATCTGCGCCCTCAGCAGCGCTCCTGCGGCTACGTTTTTCAAAACTACGCGCTCTTTCCGCATATGACGCTGCGCGAGAATCTCGCGTTCGCGGCACACAGTCTTCCCAGGCTCGAACGCCATCGGCGGATCGCGGAACAACTCGAGCGGTTCAAACTGACCGAGATGGCAGGCCGATATCCACACGAGCTTTCCGGCGGCCAGAAGCAACGGGGATCGATTGCGCGCGCATTGATAGCCAG
Source organism: Bryobacteraceae bacterium (assembly GCA_036273015.1). Taxonomy (GTDB): domain Bacteria; phylum Acidobacteriota; class Terriglobia; order Bryobacterales; family Bryobacteraceae; genus BOG-234. Next base: position 41,135 of record DATAXN010000065.1, read on the forward strand.
CCCGCGCGCGGTGCTGTTGGACGAGCCGGGGCGCGGTCTGGATGAGGCCTTACGGCAGGATCTCTATACATTGATTCGGGAACTGAGAGACGGACTACGTGTTCCCGTTCTTCTTGTCACGCACGATCCGGAAGAATGCTTTGCGCTGGCGGAGACTGTTTTGATCTACGATGCGGGCCGAATCATCCATCGCGGATCGCCCACGGAACTGTTGCGAAACCCGGGGAATGCGGACGTTGCCCGGCTCCTCGGGGGATTTATTCTCTACGACGCCGAAGTGACAGCGCTCGATCCTGGCCAGCAGACCAGCCGCCTGCGATTGCTCGGCGCTGATATTCGCGGGCCGCACCTGCGCGGTTGCTTCAAGGGCGACCACGTTACTCTTTGTGCGCGCCCTGAGGAACTGCTGTTGCGGACACAGCCGGGCGAAAACCGAATCCGCGGAGACCTTCGGCAGGTCACTGCGAGGCCGCAGACGATCCGGGCCGATTTCGGAAACGATCTGATTGTGGACGTGCCGCGTGAAATGTGGGCGTCGCTCGAAGAGACGGGCAGGCGGACGGGATGGTGGATCGAAATCCCGGCGGCGACTCTGCGGCAGATCGGCGGGACGCGAACGTAATTGGAGTGAGGCAGTTACTAAACTGGTTATTTGATATCCAAAACCGGTGCTGCCCTCATCACCTTCAGTTTTTTCGGTCTGATCGGACTGACCATCAATTTCGACAACCTGAAGCCCACGTCATTCCCTCCCTACTGGACTGCCGTCACCACGCGGCCGCAGGAACCGGCGCGTTGGGAGGTTCTGCGCGATTCGACCGCACCCAGCCGACCGAACGTCTTCGCGCGGGTCTCCGGCGTGCCCAACAACTCCGAATATGCGTTGGCGGTCTTCGATAAAGTCATCTGCCGCGATGGCGACCTCAGCGTCAAATTCAAAATAGCCTCAGGCGCCCGGAGGGTGAAAACCGCCGGCATTGTGTGGAGATATCAGGACCCGCGGAATTACTACCTCCTCGACTTCAATGCCGACGATAAGAACATCGGGCTGGTTCGCGTTGAAAATGGGCAGCGGCATCCAATTCCTCTGCACGGCGGCAAGCCGGGCGGGTTGGAGGTCCCGCACGACCTCCGGACCGGCCAATGGTACGTGGCGAAGGTGGTCTTCCGGGGCGACAGCATTCGGGTGTTGTTCGACAATCGGCAGCTTTTCGACGCGGTCGACGCCTCGCTCAGTACGCCGGGAAAGACCGGCCTCTGGACTCGCGGAGGGACAGAGGCTTCCTTCGACGATTTCCGCATCGACCGCAAAGGTTAATCCAGAAAAATGCGAACTCCGGGAATGCCCAGTACGTTAGCATGAGACAGGAGACACTTTATGCGGCAAATCGCCTTCCTCGCAGGCCTTCTCTGCTCAGTGACCGCTTTTGCGGCCGATCCCCAACTCATGAATATGGTGATGCCGGATGCGAAGATTCTGGCGGGTTTTAACGAGTCCACCGCGGTTGCCAGCCCCCTGGGCCGGTTTCTCGTTTCGAAAATCGGACAGAACGACCACTTCCCACAGGGGTTCGAGAATGCGACCGGTTTCAACCCGCTGCAGAACGTCTCGGAAGTCCTCGCTGCAACGTCGGCGAATCCCTCCAGTCCAGGGGGCTTGGTTCTGGCGCGGGGGACTTTTCCAGTCGACAAGATCAGCGCGGCCCTGACCGCTGACAATTCCGGCTGGCAGGCGACCACCTATGGCGGAGCTACACTCCTGAGCCTCAGCAATCCCAAGGAGAAAACGCCCTTTGCCGTGGCGTTCCTCGGCAATTCCATCGCAGTGGGCGGCGATCTCGCGTCGGTGAAAGCGGCCATCGACCGCAGCACTACTGTTAATTCGATCGATCCGACCCTGGCCGCGCAAGTCTCCCAACTCAGCGCCAGTGAAGATGAATGGGTGATCTGCAGGGCGCCCCTCGGATCGCTGATTCCCGCAGGCGCGACCGCGGACGCGAAGGGGCCTGTCGCTACGGTTCTGCCTTTGCTGCAGAACATCCAGTCCTTCAGCGGCGGCGCGAAGTCGGGCGAGAACGTCGTATTCACCGGCGATATCGTTACAAACAGCGATCAGAATGCGGCGGCTCTGAATGCCGTCATCAGACTCGGTATCACGCTGGGAGCGGGGAGCGTGGTCAGCGGCTCTAACAATCCGCAGCTCGCGCAGGTCGTACAGCTTCTGCAGGCCATGCAAATAACGACGAACGGTCCGACCGTCGATTTGTCCTTGTCCATTCCGGAAGCCCAGATTGAGACGCTTGTAAACAGCCTGCCGACGCCCGTTGGCATTATTGGCGGCGCTCATGTGCGCCCCGCGGCACTTAAGTAAGAACGGCAACTGATTTGCTGTAGATTCTGAACGGTGTCTCGTCCCGTTCGGATCTTTCTTTGGATAGCGGCCTGTGCTGTCGCCGGACTGGCAATAACGGTCATCATCGTCATAAATCACTTCAGGCCGGAAGCGAGAAACTACGTCATCTCCGCGCTCAAACAGCGTTATAAGAGCGACGTTCAATTGGGCAGTCTGCAGATTTCGATGTTCCCGGTAGTTCGCGCGACCGGTGAAAATCTGGTGCTGCGGGTTCCGGGCCGCGGCGATCTGCCGCCCATGATCGTAATCCGGCGGTTTACCGTTGAAGCCCGATTAAGGGGCTTTTTCCGCTATCCGAAGCGTATCCGAAAGGTCACGCTCGAAGGGCTGCAAATCCACCTTCCGCCGAAGGGCACGGGATCCGGCGCTGGTTCCCCGAACTCCACAAAGAAGACCGCGGTCTACCCATTCGTGTTGGAAGAAGTGGTTGCTGACGGCACTCAGCTCGAAACGCTTCCCAAAGATCCCAGGAAAGATCCGCTGCATTTCGACATTATGCAGCTCACTCTGCATACAGTTGGCCCCGGGCTGCCGATGACGTTTCATGCGGAGCTGAACAATGCGAAACCGCCCGGCTTCATCCACAGCGACGGACGTTTTGGACCGTGGAATCAGGATGAGCCGGCGGACACAGCCGTGGCCGGACACTACACGTTCAGCAACGCCGACCTGGCTGTCTTCCATGGCATCTCCGGAACTCTCGCATCCAGCGGCGATTATCATGGCGAGCTGGATCGCATCGAAGTCCACGGCACTACCGATGTCCCGGACTTCGCGCTTACGCTTGCTGAGCGCCCGATACATCTGCGAACAGAGTTTGACGCCACCGTCGACGGTACGAACGGCGATACGGAACTGCATCCGGTCCACGCGCTATTGGGAAATGCAGCCTTCGATATCAGCGGCTCCATCGAACGCAACGCGCTTCAGAAGCACAAAGAAATCGATCTGAGGGCGCAGGCAAAGAAGACCGGTATTGACGACTTTCTGCGCCTTACGATCAAAAGCTCCAAGGCGCCGATGAACGGGAAGATCGGCTTCGACACGAAGGTCCGGATTCCGCCAGGCGAGACACCGGTGATTGAACGCATGCAGTTGGATGGGACTTTTACCCTCGCCGGAGTCCACTTCAACACAGAGAGCGTCCAGGAAAAGATCGCAAGCCTGAGCCATCATGCTCAAGGGGATCTCAAAGATAACGATCCCAATGATGTCTTTGCGCAATTTGCCGGGCGATTTACGCTCCGCAACGCGGTGCTCGATCTGCCGCGACTGACGTTTGAAGTACCGGGCGCACATATCGATCTGGATGGCCGATATGCCCTGTCGTCAGGGGATATCGACTTCCGGGGAACAGCAAAGCTGGATGCCACAGTCTCACAGATGACGACCGGCTTGAAGCACATTCTGCTGAAGCCTGTCGATCCGCTGTTCAAGCGCGACGGAGCGGGCACAGTCCTGCCGATCCGAATCAGCGGCACGACGGGAAGCCCGTCATTCAAGCTCGATATCGGGCGTGTCCTGAAGCGGCAGGACGAAGAGTAGTTTCCTCCCTTAAGTAGTTCCCTGCCTTATCGCCCGCGCGGGGCCATTGCCGGAGCCGCTCTCGGCCCTGCCGATGCCGCGGCGGAAATGGGAGTGGGGACCGCGCCATTGACGAGATCGGCTTTGATCGGATCCGCCTTGATCAACCCCAGTGCCTTTCGCAGTTCCGTATCGATGTTGTGGCGAATATCCGGATTGTCCTTCAGGAATTGGCGTGCGTTCTCTCGGCCCTGACCGATCCGTTCGGTCTTGTAGCTGAACCAGGAGCCGCTCTTCTCGATGACGTTGTGCAGCACGCCCAAGTCGATCATTTCGCCTTCCTTCGAGATTCCCTCGCCGTAGACGATATCGAACTCGGCTTCCCGGAACGGCGACGCCAGTTTGTTCTTCACCACCTTGACTTTCGTCCGGTTTCCGACCACCGCGTCTCCATCCTTGATCGCGGCAATCCGCCGGATATCGATACGAACCGAAGAATAGAACTTGAGCGCGCGTCCGCCGGTAGTTGTCTCCGGGCTGCCGAACATCACACCGATCTTTTCGCGGATCTGGTTGATAAAGATAAGACAGGTTTTCGACTTCGATACCACGCCGGTCAGCTTCCGCAATGCCTGTGACATCAGACGAGCCTGCAGGCCCATGTGCGAGTCGCCCATTTCCCCGTCCAGTTCGGCTTTGGGCACCAAAGCTGCAACCGAGTCCACCACAAGCACATCGATCGAACCCGAGGCAATCAGGGCGGCGGTGATTTCGAGCGCCTGCTCCCCGTAATCGGGCTGCGACACCAGAAGATTGTCTACGTCCACTCCCAGCTTGCGGGCGTATATCGGATCGAGCGCGTGCTCCACGTCAATGAATGCCGCCATGCCGCCTGTCTTCTGAGACTCGGCAATCGCCTGAAGAGCGATGGTTGTCTTACCGGAGGATTCAGGGCCGTAGATTTCGCAGATTCGTCCGCGCGGGAAGCCGCCCGTCCCCAAAGCCGCATCGATAGCGATCGATCCGCTCGAAATCACCGACACCGGGACAATGGCGTCTTTCGCCCCCAGACGCAAAATCGAGCCTTTTCCGAATTGTTTCTCGATCTGGCCGAGGGTTTGTTCCAGTGCGCGGGCGCGTTCTTTGTCGTCCATCCGTAACTCCTTTTTCTACGCGAACAAAAGGCGAAATGCCAGTATAGCAGAAACATCTGCAGGGCAAAATGTTTTTTTGTCGGGAGTATAAAAGCTCTGCCGGCTGCGGCGCAGCCACTATTCGACGCGATAGTTGGGCGCTTCTTTAGTGATGATCACGTCGTGGACGTGGCTTTCGCGAAGTCCGGCCGGCGACACCCGGATAAACCGTGCATCCGCCTTCATCTGCTCAATATTGCGGCAACCGCAATAACCCATACCGGCCTTGAGTCCGCCTACAAGCTGATACACGAGATCGGCCAGCGGTCCCTTTGAGGCAACCCGGCCTTCGATGCCTTCGGGAACCAGTTTCTTGGTGGGATCGAGTGAATAGCGGTCCGTGTTCCCCGACGCCATCGCGCCGAGCGACCCCATTCCACGATAGCTCTTGAACGTGCGGCCCTGATAGAGGATCGTCTCGCCGGGACTCTCATCCGTGCCGGCTAGCAGGCTGCCGATCATCACGCAGTCCGCCCCCGCCGCGATGGCTTTGGTAACGTCGCCGGAGAACTTGACTCCGCCATCCGCAATCAGGGGGACATTGGCGCTTCTCGCTGCCCGGCTGCATTCGGAAATAGCCGTCAGTTGCGGCACGCCTGCACCGGAAACTATGCGCGTGGTGCAGATCGAACCCGGCCCGATGCCGACTTTGATTCCGTCCACTCCCAGTGAGATCAGTTCACACGCCGCTTCATAGGTGCCGATGTTGCCGACGATCAACTGCACATCCGGCATCGTCCGTTTGACGGTCTTCGCGGCTTCGATCACGCGCCGCTGGTGAGCGTGCGCGGTATCGATCGCGATTACGTCCACTCTGCGCTTCACCAGTTCCTGAGCACGCTCCAGAAAATCGCCCGTCGCGCCAATCGCCGCGCCCACGCGCAGACGTCCTTGTTCATCCTTCGCGGAATTTGGATATTTCAGCTTCTTCTGGATGTCTTTGACGGTAATCAGGCCCTTGAGGTAGTAATGATCGTCGACCACGAGAAGCTTCTCAACGCGGTGACGGTGCAGAATTTCTTCCGCTTCGTCGAGCGTCGTGCCCACCGGAACCGTGATGAGATGGTCCTTCGTCATCACGTCCGAGATCGGCAGATCGAAGCGCGACTCGAAACGAAGGTCGCGATTGGTCAAAATGCCGACGAGTTTGCCGTCCTGCGTAACCGGAACGCCGGAGATGCGATAACGCTCCATGAGCGCCAGTGCATCGGCTATTTTTTTGTCGGGCGCAATCGTGACGGGATCGACAATCATGCCGCTCTCGCTGCGTTTGACGCGATCGACCTCTTCCGCCTGGCGGTCGATCGACATGTTGCGATGCACAAATCCCACGCCGCCCTGCTGGGCAAGCGCGATTGCAAGATGCGATTCCGTCACCGTGTCCATGGCGGAACTCACGATGGGGATGTTGATTGAGATTTTACGGGTCAGTCTGGTTTTGGTGTCAGCCTCAGCCGGAAGTACTTCGCTGCTGGCGGGTAATAGAAGCACGTCGTCGAAGGTGAGACCTTCGGGGATCGAGTCCTGAATCATTGTTAGTAATTCAGTGTAACGTGTACCGCAAATTAAATCGGACTCGCGAAAACGCGAGTCCGATCCCGGGTTTTTAGTGGAAGAAGCCCAGCATCCAGGCAATCAGGAGAATCAGGAGGAGTGTGCTGACGCTGATGCCCGCCCCGCCTCCGTAGCCCCAACGACCATAGCCGTAGTAGCCGCCGCCACCCGCAAGCAGAATGATAATTACGATCAGCAGAATCAGCAACATTCTTTTGTCCTCCGTCAGCGAGCCGCGTTTTTGAGCTTGGCGCCCTTTTCAATCATTTGATCGCCGGTCTTGCGCGCCATCTCTTTGGCTTTTTCTTTCATCGATTCGCCGGCTTCCTGACTCTTGTCGGCCAGGTTATCCGTTGCGCTTTTCAGACGGCTCGCGGCTTTATCGATTCCGTGCTTTACATCGTTTCGGTCGAAGCTCATAAGGATCGTCCTCACCTGTGTTTTAAGCACGTTGGACGCCGTTGTGTCTCGGAACCAAAGCTTCGAATGGCGATTAAGGTTCGGACGCTTCGAGCAGACTTTCCAGCTCGGGAAGAGCGGCGAGATCTTTTTCGCGGCCCGCCGCACGTTTTGCCTGGATCAGGCTTGGCAGATTGAGAATGGAAATGTGGCGGTCAAAGGCGTCTATGTCGATTGACCGAGACTTGACGTCATCCCAGCCGCCGAGACCTGCGACTTCGGCCAGGAGGTCAATTTCGCCAATATCGGTCTGCAGGGTGAGAACGGTCGCGTTGCGCAGCATCGTCTCATCCCAAACAAACGGCAGTGACTCGGGAAATCCTCGCGGCCTCGGATGGAACGGGACCAGGGCTGCAACCAGACGCTTCAGATTTGTCGCGCTTACTGAGAAGCAGACCTCAAAATTAAAAGTGATATTCAACAAGCTTCCGTGAAAGGCCGTCGCCAAGCCACCAACGACAACGAATTCCACTTCGGCATCGCATAGTGCGTGTACTGCTTCCTCGAACGGCATTAGCGGCTTTTGTGGGCTGCGCCGCGAACTTTCTCTATCGCGATGGAGGCGCTCTCGAGGATGCGGGCGCGCTCGGCAGGCGTCCGCCGCAGTTGTTCGATCAGCAGGGAGAGATCAACACCGTACTTCTGCGCCGCCTCAATCCGGCTTCCCGGCTTCGGGTTTCGCAGACGCTCTTCTGCCGTTGCCAGTTGTTCCGGCGTCAATGGAAGAAGCGTACTCACAACTTCATTCTAACGTGCGGCGCCGTGGCTCAAGGCAGCGATCAAGGCCAGCCATACGGGTCCCGGCTCTTTGCGTAAACGCTTTACGAGCTTGCGGTTGACCTTTTTTTACCGAGAGTGGCGTTATCATGTGGCAATGAAGGCCGCTGCACTCTTTGCCTTCCTGCTCTGTGGCCCGGCGCTGGCCGATCTCTCTGCAGGGAAGCAAGCAATGAAGAATGGCGATGATGCGACAGCCGTCCGGGAGGTCCTGCCATTGGCTAAAGAGGGAAACCCAGCGGCGCAACTGTATCTCTGCTCTCTTTACGTGGATGGAGCTGTTCCACATGACTTCAAGGAGGCAGTGAAGTGGTGTCGCTCAGTGGCGGAACAGGGGCAGGCACAAGCTCAGATTCAACTTGGCACCATATACGAGGCTGGCGGAGATGGCGTTCAGGCAGATAACACGGAAGCGGCGAAGTGGTATCGGTTAGCGGCCGAGCAGGGGAATGGAGAAAAGGAGTTTTTGAATAAAAAACAAGAAACAGGTCAAACGCTTTCTGATGACGATGAAACGCTTCAAAGGAACCTCCCCCAAAGATGTGTTTCAGACTTTGGAGAATGCGTTTGAAGAAGGCGAACCATGGGCCAAGAAGGTTGTTGACTTCATCGTGGCCGTTCAGCAAGCAGACTTCGGAGATTTATAGTTCCACGTGTTTGGCGACCGGCAGATAGCCGGTCGCCAAACCTAAACATAACCTTTATCTGTATGTACAGTTATTACGTAAGCTATTGAATTTTTGTAATTTAACGGACACGGGGAGTGGGAACGGCGAGGCACCATAAATCAGCAAACGTGCCAGCCAGCGCAACCAGCATTTGCGCCGAAGACAGAAATCTGAATCGACCATCCAACCCGGCTGCGAGTACTAATCTTCCGGCCCGGTATCGCCGACCTTCAGCACGGCCAAAAACGCCTCCTGCGGAATATCGACGCGCCCCACGCGCTTCATCCGCTTCTTGCCTTCCTTCTGTTTCTCAAGGAGCTTGCGCTTGCGGCTGATATCGCCGCCATAACATTTGGCGAGCACGTTCTTTCGCATGGCTGCGATGGTCTCGCGGGCAATGATCTTGGTGCCGATCGCGGCCTGCAGCGCGATCTCGAACATCTGCCGCGGAATGAGCTTGCGCATGCGCTCGATCAGAATCTTGCCGCGTTCGTACGCGAAGTCCCGATGGACAATCATCGAAAGCGCATCCACCGGTTCGCCCGCAATCAGCACATCCAACCGCACCATCGGCGACACCCGGAAACCGGCAAGGTGGTAGTCGAGTGACGCATAGCCACGCGATGCGCTCTTCAGACGATCGTAAAAATCCAGCACGATCTCGTTCAGCGGCATCTCATACAGCAGCATCACCCGGCCGGAACCGATGTACTCGAACTTCTTCTGGATGCCGCGCTTATCCTCCATCAGCGCCAGAATGCCACCGATGTATTCCTCGCGCGTAATTACGGTCGCATCGATAATCGGCTCTTCGATCTTTTGAATATCGGTGGGATTGGGAAACTTGGTCGGGTTGTCGATCTCAAGGATCTCGTTTTTCGTACTGGTGACACGGTAGCGCACACCCGGCGCGGTCGTGATCAGATCGATGTTGAACTCGCGCTCCAATCGCTCCTGCACGATCTCCAGATGCAGCAGCCCAAGGAATCCGCAGCGAAATCCAAACCCGAGCGCCACAGAATTCTCCGGCTCGAAGCTCATGGCGCTGTCGTTCAGCCGCAGTTTCTCCAGCGCGTCACGCAGCAGACCGTGCTCGTGCGATTCCACCGGATACAAGCCGGCAAAGACCATCGGCTTGATTTCCTCGAAACCAGGCAGAGCCTCTGTGGCGGGATTCTGCTCATCCGTAATAGTGTCGCCGATCTGCGCGTCACCGACGTTCTTGATGTTGGCGTAGATATAGCCTACTTCTCCCGCGCACAATTCCGGCAGAGGGATCGCCTTGGGCGATTGATAGCCCAACCCCTCCACATCAAACGTTTCGCCATTCGACCAGAGCCGGATCTTTTGCCCCATCGCGATCTTCCCGTCCATGATGCGAGCCAGAATGATGACGCCGCGATAAGGATCGAACCACGAATCGAAGATCAACGCGCGTAGCGGCGCATCCGGATTGCCGCGCGGCGGAGGAACACGCTTCACGATGGCTTCCAGCGTTTCGTGAACGCCGATTCCCTGCTTCGCGCTGACCAGAAGCGCATCGCTCGCATCCAGACCGATCACGTCTTCAATCTGCTCGCGGATTCGCTCCGGCTCGGCCGCCGGGAGATCGATCTTGTTAATTACCGGAATAATTTCGAGATTATGGTGCAGCGCGAGATACGTATTGGCCAGAGTCTGCGCTTCCACTCCCTGCGAGGCATCCACCACCAGCAGCGCGCCTTCGCAGGCCTGCAGGCTGCGGGAAACTTCGTACGAAAAATCCACGTGCCCCGGCGTATCGATCAGGTTCAGCTGATACCAATTGCCGTCGTCAGCCTTGTAGTCCAGCCTCACGGCATGCGCCTTGATGGTGATGCCGCGCTCGCGCTCCAGATCCATCGTGTCGAGAACCTGGGCCATCATTTCCCGCTGCGAAAGAGCTCCCGTGGTCTCCAGAAGGCGGTCGGCAAGCGTGCTTTTGCCGTGATCGATATGCGCAATGATGGAGAAATTGCGTATGAATTCCGGGACCATGCGGTAAGATTGGGGTGACCTTAAGGCTGAACCCCGATTATCCCATATGTCCTTTCAATTCCTCTCTTTTGAGTCGGATGCGGACGGGCTTGCCCTCGTAACCGTCACCCGGCCGGAGAAGCTGAACGCCCTGAATCGGACGGTAATTTCCGAGCTGGGGGAAGCGTTCCGAAAAGTTCGGGAAGATGATTCGATAAAGGCGCTGATCTTAACGGGAGCGGGTGAAAAAGCCTTCGTGGCGGGCGCCGATATCGGTGAACTGGCGAGCATCGACGGTGTTCAGGCGGAACTTCTTTCGCGCCGTGGCCAGGAGATTTTCCGCGCTCTCGAGACATTGCGGAAGCCGTCCGTCGCGGCCATTAACGGCTACGCGCTCGGTGGCGGTCTGGAACTGGCGATGTGCTGCACCATCCGCATCGCGTCACACAATGCGAAGCTGGGTCAGCCGGAAGTGAAGCTCGGGATCGTACCTGGGTACGGTGCAACACAGCGTCTGCCCCGGTTGGTCGGGCGCGGCCGAGCGTTGGAACTGCTGCTGTCGGGTGAACCAATCGACGCCGCGGAAGCATATCGCATCGGCCTTGTGAATGCACTGGCGCCGCAGGAAGAGCTGATCGCAACCGCAAAGCAGTGGGCCCGGAAGGTAGTCGCCAATGGCCCACTGGCAGTAGCATTGACCATGGAATCAGTCGACGCCGGGCTCGACGGCGGATTACAGGCAGGCTTGCGCTTCGAAGCGATGGCCTTCGGGCTCACCGCGGCATCGGATGACCGCCGCGAAGGCACAACCGCGTTTCTCGAAAAGCGAAAGCCCGTTTTCAGCGGAAAATGAGCGAACACATCAACCAGAACTTTGACAGCGAGTTGAGCGCCGCGGGCTTTCGTTTCGCGATCGTCGTGAGCCGCTTCAACAGCTTCGTCACCGATCCGTTGTTGGCTGGTGCGCTTGACGCTTTGAAGCAAAGGGGGGCCGATCCGCAAAAAATCGATGTGCTCAAAGTGCCGGGAGCATGGGAACTTCCCATAGCCGCGCGCGCGATCGCTGCGCAGAAAGAACCCGATGCGATTATCTGCCTCGGCGCCGTAATCAGAGGCGATACGCCGCACTTCGACTATGTTGCCGGCGAGGCTGCCAGGGGCATTGCAGACGCTTCTGCAGCAACCGGCATACCGATGGCATTCGGGGTGCTGACTACCAATACGGTGGAGCAGGCCACGGATCGCGCAGGCGGCAAGGATGGCAACAAAGGCTTCGACGCCGCGATGACTGCGATCGAAATGGCCCATCTGCTGCGTAATCTGCGGACTCGGATATAATGGCACGGCTTTAATGGCAAGACACAGGGCGCGCAGGCAGGCTCTTCAACTGCTGTTTCAATGGGACCTCAGACGGTTGCCGCTGGAAGAAATCCTCCGCGGCTACTACGATTCCCTGTTGATCAGCGAAGAGACATTCGCGCGCCCGCGCCCCGATGAATTCGCGGAACGCCTTTTGCGGGGCGTCACTGAAGAACTCCCCCAAATCGATGAACTCATTACCCGCCACGCGGCGCACTGGCGGCTGGATCGGATGCCCGTCGTGGACCGGAATATTCTGCGCCTGGCAGCCTATGAAATGCTGCGCACGGATACACCGCCTGCCGTAATCATCGATGAGGCACTGGAACTGGCGCGCAAATTTTCAGGCGAAGAGTCGGTTCACTTTGTGAACGGCGTGCTGGACGCCGTGCGGCGTGAACTGCCGGCTGCAGCCAATACCGCCCCGGCAAAGTAGTGTTGTGTCGGGACATGCGCCTATCAGGCGCGTTCCGCGGCAGCCCACGAACGCGGCTGGTAGCCGCATGTCCATACTCTAACGGCCGCCTGCCGCAGCCCTCCTGCTCGAGTCCGCCAGAAAGTCGAACATCCCCGTCAGGCCCCCTGCGCGGTCCCAGCCTTCGCATACCTTCTGAATCGTGTGAAGGCCGTAACTCTTCGGCAATAACGTGATCAAACGACTTGGGCTGCTCCACATCAGAGGACATACGCAAAACTATGTCCCGCGTGGAAACTAAAGTCAACCCTTTTGGGATTTATTCAGTCGATATTGACTGAGTTACGCCAGATTCAGAGCCTGTTTGAAGGCTCCCGAAGACGCACCGATTTTCTTCTGAAGCATCATGATCGCGTGGATCAACTGCTCGGGCCTTGGCGGGCATCCCGGCACAAAAACATCCACCGGAATCACCTGGTTGACCGGTACCAGCGCGTAATTATTGAAGACGCCGGTCGAAGTCGCGCACGCGCCCATCGAAATCACCCAGCGGGGCTCCGGCATCTGCTGGTAGAGGTGCCGGATCACAGGAGCCATCTTATTTGAAACACGGCCCGCGATGATCATCAAATCGCTCTGCCGCGGCGACCCGCGAAACACCTCAGCGCCAAAACGCGAGATATCGAAGCGCGAAGCGCTCATCGACATCATTTCAATCGCGCAGCATGCCAGGCCAAAGGCCATCGGCCAGATCGAATTCTTGCGGCCCCAGTTGATTACGTTGTCGAGCGTGGTGGTAATCACACCCGCGCGAAGGGCGGCCTGTTCCACTGTTTCATTGTCGATGCGCGAAAACAGTTCGACTGGACCGCTGGCGATCGGAGCACTCATAAGTTTCATTGTATGCCTGGCTCATGTAGGGCGGCCAATCCTGGCTGCCGGCGGCTTTCAGTCGGCGAAAGCTGCAGCGAACCCGGATGTATTGAGGCTGTCCTCACGCGCGATTCCGTCCGATATGATGGGCCCTCATGCGCCTGATGACATTCCGTTACGCGGCCACGGATCATGCCGGTGTTGTCACTTCCGGAGGCGTTGTTCCCATCCTGGAAATCAACAGGAAACACGGCATTCACATCCCGAACAATCTTCTCGGAATCATCGAGAACGACATCCGCGACATTCCCGTCCGCGGCGTTCCGCCGATCCCTCTGTCCGACGTTGAACCCAAGCTGCCTTACAGTGTTCCGCCGAAGATATGGTGCATTGGCCTCAACTACAAAACACATGCGGAAGACATCAACGCAGTCCAGCCCGAGGAGCCCGGCAGCTTCATGAAGCCGGCATCCTGCATGTTCCAGCCTGGTGGAGAAATCCTTTTACCGCCGCCGGAAGTTTCGAATGACGTTGATGCCGAAGGCGAACTCGCTATTGTCATCGGACGCAGTTGCCGCTTCGTGCCCGCCGCAAAGGCCCGCAGCGTAATCTACGGCTTCACCACCACGCTCGACCTCACCGCCCTCGATGTGCTCAGCAGGAATCCCCGCTATCTGACCCGAGCCAAGAGTATCGATACCTTCTTCAGCTTCGGCCCGGTAATCGTTACCGCGGACGAAGTTCCGGACATCGACAGCCTCGAAGTCATCACCGAGCACAACGGCTCGGTTTGTTCGCGCGATTTCGTCCGCAATATGAAGACCGGGCCGCTGGATTTGATCGCCTTTCACAGCAACTTCTTCACCCTGCATCCGGGAGACGTGATTTCGACCGGTTGCCCCAGGGGTGCGCGGATCAAAGCGGGAGATGTAGTTCGATCGCGCATCGACGGCATCGGCGAGCTGAGCGCCACTGTGAAGGCCGGAACAAGGCATCCGTTCGGGTTCGACGCCTGAAATACCGCTGCTACACTCTTACAAGTGGCTTCCGGCCTTAAGCGATTCATTCTATGGGACTATCAGCGCGCCGTATGGCAGTACGACGTCGTCTGCATCATCATATTTTGTTTCGTTGTTTTCACTCCGCGCCAATGGTTTCGCGATCAGCCCCGCATTTCGCGCGCAACTCAGATCACCTCTTTGCCAAGCCATGGGGAGTCGGTTTTCTGGGTCGATACAGAACTCGTGGCATCCTTTCCGGAAAACCAGCGGCTCGACCAGCTGGGGAAAGTGCTTACCGCTCGCACCGGAAAAAAACAACGCCTGACCCGAATAGAGCCTGTGCTCGACTCCGAGCAGGAACTTAAAGGCTACATGGCCTTCGCCCGGCCCTGATGCGTACTCAGATGCCATCCATGGCGCATCCAACGTTTGTGCCGTATCGACTCGTTCTGGCGCTCGCAATTGCTTTGCCTGTGGCGGCACAATCTCCCGCTCTCAACGACGCTTTCGCGCGCATGGACAAAACCGCACAGCAGTTCAAGTCCGTGACAGCCGATATGAAGCGCAACGTCCATACGGCCGTAATCAACGACGACGCGATGGACACGGGGACCATCAAGGTGAAGCGTGAAAAAGCGCACGAGCCCCGCATGTTGATCGACTTCACCGGCAGCGACGCCAAGACCGTTTCGGTGGACGACACGTCCGTCAGCGTTTACCTTCCGAAGAGTCAGCTGGTGCAGGTTTATAGGTTGGGCTCAAAACGCAATCTTTTGGACCAATTCCTGCTTCTCGGCTTTGGCGCATCGAGTTCCGAAATCAAACAGGAATACGAGGTCACTCTGATTGGCGAGGAAAAGATCGGGACGGAGGGCACCTGGCATCTGCAACTCATTCCCAAATCCGCCGAAGTCCTGCACAATCTGAAAAAAGCCGAACTGTGGATCGCTGAAGCAAGCGGTTTGCCGGTTCAGCAGCGATTTGTTACCTCTTCCACCGGCGACTTCACGCTGGTCACTTATTCGAACGTAAAGTTTAATCCTTCGTTATCCGACGGCGCTCTGAAACTCAAATATCCGAAAGGGGTTAAAGTAGAGCACCCGCAATTGTAGTTTCACATTGGAACTACTATTGCCCTAAACAACGCGCATGAAGCCGCCGTCACAGCGAATACTATATCTGGACTGGGTCCGGGGCTTTGCGGCTCTGATCATGCTGCAGGGCCATGTATTTCAGTCCTTTCTGCGCAATGACTTGCGCGGGGGCGGGCCATACATGAGTTCCCAGTTCCTGGGAGGAATGCCGCCGGCTGTTTTCCTTTTTCTGCTCGGGGTCACGTTCGCGTTCCTGATGGACAGTCAGCAGCGGAAGGGCGTGTCGCCCGCCGGTCGCTGGCGCGCTGCGATGAAGCGCTCCGGCTATCTTTTCGCGGTTGCCTTTGCTTTTCGTCTGCAGTTGTGGCTTTTTTCCTTTAACAAAAACACCTGGACCGATCTCCTCCGCGTGGACATTCTGAACTGCATGGGCCTGGCTCTGCTGATTCTTTCCGTCATGTCTGTTTTCCGCACTGAGGAACGGATCCGGCTTTGCGCGATCCTGGGAGTCGCAATCGCCGCCGCGGCGCCGCTTGTTTCGAGTCTCGACTGGTCCGGTACGCCTGCGCTTGTGCGCAGCTACATAATCCCCGATCACAATTTCTTCGGATTTTTCCCGTGGGCGGCCTTCGTGGCATTCGGCATGAGCGCGGGAAGCATCCTGCGTCTGCTCAAACCGGAGGATGTGCCGGTCGCCATGCAGTGGTTTGGATGGGGCGGCCTCGCTACGGCGTTTGCGGCGTATGCCATGTCGAGCACACCACTCTCGATTTATTCGGCTTCGGATTTCTGGCTGAACGGCCCGTCTCTGATCTTTATCAAGCTGGGGGCGATTCTGATTCTGATTGCCTTCGCATGGCTCTGGAATATTCGGACAACCGCGCAGGATTGGAGTTGGGTGCGTCAGTTCGGACTGACGAGCCTCTTGGTCTATTGGGTCCATGTGGAACTCGTCTATGGACGCTGGTTCGGCGTGCTCAAAGAGAATTTGACCGTAGGCCAGACCGTATTCTCCACCGTGGTGACGATTTTGTTGATGCTCGGGCTTTCCTTGATTCGAACGAACTGGGCTCAGGTGCGAAGTTACTTTGCTTCTTCGAATGCTGTGGCCGCACGGCGCTTCTCCGGCGATTAATGCAGCCGGAAGCCAAAAGGCACCGCTGACGCAAACTATAACCCACAAAGACTTATTCCTTTTATGGCATAATGTAGCTGTTGGTTTGGGAAGTAGAAGGAACAGACGAGTTCAGTCGTTGGTTCCTTGCCCTGTCGGAAAATGAACAGGTGAGCGTCGGCCGAGTTGCGGACTTGCTTGTGGAGCACGGACCATCGCTTCCCTTTCCGTACTCATCGGGTATTGAGATCTCTCGCTATCGCCATATGCGGGAATTACGAATTCAACACCAAGGCAGGCCCTATCGAGTCCTTTATGCGTTCGACCCGCGTCGCCACGCGATTCTTCTGCTCGGCGGAGACAAGACCGGAGACAACCGTTGGTACGAAGAGAAAGTGCCGCTGGCCGAGGCATTATACGAAAATCATCTTCGTCACCTGGAAGAGGAAGGTCTGATATGAACCGCCATAAATGGTCCGAGATCAAGAACCGTTTAGAACCAGAGACGCGCCTTCGGATCGAGACTGAGGCTCGCACGCTCTCTGACGACCTGCATCTGTCCCAACTGAGAAAAGCCAGAGGATTGACGCAGGAAGCGTTGGCTGACCTGCTCGGCGTCACCCAGGCCGAAGTATCGAAAATGGAACGTCGAACTGAGCTTTACGTAGGCACGCTGAGGAAATTCATCGAAGCCATGAACGGTGAACTTGTGATCGCCGCGCGCTTTGCCGACGGCGTTGAAGTGCCAATCGCCTTGTCCGAAGCTCAGGACCCTCAATAGATGAAACCGAATTTGCGCCTTGGTCAGCGCACAATGATATGCACGGCTGCGAAACCGCCGTCGTCGAGCGTTTTGTAGCGTACCGTGACCCTTGCCTTGTTGCGAAGCTTTCCCTCCACGGTGGTCTTTTCGTCGCGCGCAAATTCACGCGTTACCGGTTTTTGACCCGGGAGCCTGCGGACAACCGTAAGCTCTCGATCCGTGAGCTGGGTTATGGTGCCGGAAAAAATATCCTCGGCGGGAACGGTGGCCTTCGGTTCGGCTGTATCCGGCTCCTGCCCCGGTAGAACGGCAGGCGTCGTGACGCTTAACAGCATCAGGAGCGCCATACAGGAGTTTCGAATCACTATCTTCAGAATAAGTGCAAACCCCCGAATTGGGGCGCGGGTTACGACTAAGCCGTAATTAAACCGGCTTCATGATCTCGGCGGGCATACCGGGATTCTCAATCTGCGGCGCGGAATCCGCTACACTCAACGGCAGCTTGACGATGAACTGAGTGCCCTTGCCCGGCTCGCTTTGAACATCCACCGTTCCGCCGTGCGCCCGCACAATCCACGAAACGAAGCTGAGCCCGAGCCCCAGGCCCTTCTCAGGAGATGCCTGTTCGCCCGGACCCCGCACGCGATAGAATCGGTCGAAAATGTGCGGCAGGTGCTCGGCCGGAATCCCCTCGCCCGTGTCCTCCACGCGAAGCTCTGCGACATTGTCGCGGCGGTCGATGATTACCCGGACCTCTCCACCCGCCGGCGTAAACTTCACCGCGTTCGAAAGCAGATTGGAGAGCATGCGCTCGATCTGAACCCTATCGAAATCGCCGGTGCAATGGGCAACGTGTTTGATAAACCGCAGCGTTACCTCCGCGCCCTCCGCCGGAATTTGGAACTGATCCACGATGCCTTCGGCCACATCCGCCAGATCCATTTGCTGCTTCTGCAGAATGACTTGCCCGGTTTCCGCCTGCGACAAAAGCAGCAGCGCGCGCACAATCTGAGACAGCCTTTCAATATCGGAAAGGGAATCGACAATCGCGTCGCGATATTGGTCCACGGTCCGGGCGGTGAACAATGCAACCTCTAACTGTCCGCGTACCACCGTGATCGGAGTGCGAAGCTCATGCGAAACGTCGGTCGAAAACTGGCGCACCTGATTGAAGTTGATTTCAATGCGCTCGATCATCTGGTTAAACGTTTCGATCAAACGGTCAATTTCGTCTCCGGCCCCGCGCGACGGAATACGCAGGCTCAGGTTGGATCCGCTGATTCGCTCAGCGGTGCGCGCCACCTCAAGCACCGGCGTCAGAGCGCGCCCCGCGAAAATCCAGCCCATGATGCATCCCGTCGGGATGATCAGCAACACCAGCCCCACGGCTCGCAGAGTAAAGCGGTTCAGGACCTCGCGGGAACCGGCGAGTGACGTGCCGATCGCCACGTAGAACCTCCGGCCCGTGTCTTCCTCACCATTGACGTAGCTGGCTCGAATCAGGTAGGGGACGCCATCGGAGTCGGTTTTGTTGCTCCATACGGCTCCGTTCGCCTGCAGTACGGAGCGGATCTCGGCTGGATTATCCATGCCAAGCGACTCGTAGTTCGACGATCCTTCCATGACGTGTCCCGCCGCATCGCAACAGATCGAATAGACCTTTTTAACCCCGGCAACCGCGCTGGTCTCGTCCGTGTCATTGGGGTCGTTGAACCACTTCGGGTGGTAGTTGTTCTGCCCGCTGTCGTTGACGATCCGGAGATAGGCTTTGACAACAGCCCAGTTCTGTTCGAGATCGTCATGCGACTGATCCTCCAGACTGGTCGCCAGAGTCTGGCGGAAGTAAAGCGCGACGCCCACCAGCAGGAGCGTGAAAACGACGGTATATAAGGCCGTGAGAGTAAATCGAAGGCCGCGCGTAATGTGCCAGCGTCCCGCCACGAAGCCCTCCGACCACTACTCTACAACGGCTTGAAGATATGCGGTCGGACGGTGCTCAGAGCCGGATTTGCTCAGACTTGCGATTCGAGCTGACTTTCGATTCCGCTCTTCTGCGTCATCTCTTTTTCCGGCGCTTCGATCATGTACCCGATCCCGCGAACGGTGTGGATGAGTTTTTGCGGAAACCGGTCGTCGATCTTGCTTCTCAGATGCCGGATATAAACGTCGACGATATTGGTCAGACCGTCGTAGTCCATGTCCCAGACATGTTCCACAATCATGGTGCGGCTGAGCGGACGGCCTTTGTTCCGCATCATGTATTCGAGAATCCCGAACTCCTTCGGCGCAAGCTCGATCGTCTCCGCCCCGCGGACCACCTTACGCCGCGCGCAGTCGAGCGCCAGATCTGAAACCTGCAGCTTTTCCGGCGCAGGCTGCCCGCGCCTCAGCAGCGCACGCACGCGAGCCAGCAACTCCACAAATGCGAACGGCTTGGTCAGATAATCGTCCGCCCCGGTTTCAAGGCCTTTCACCCGGTCGTCCACCGCGCCTCGAGCGCTCAAAATCAGCACGGGCGGACCGGCTCTGCGGCTGCGAACGCGCTCCAGCACCTTCAGGCCGTCCATGTCCGGCAGCATGATGTCGAGAATGATCAGATCGTAATCGGTATCGTGGACTAACTGGAGAGCCGTGGCGCCATCATGCGCCACATCGATCGCGTACCCGGCGCCCTGCAATCCGCGGCCGAGAAAGTCGGCAATTCTTTTCTCGTCTTCGACAACGAGGATTCGCATTCTGTTACCAGGTTACCTCAACAGCCGATTTTGTTACATTTTACACTGGGACTTCAGCCCATACGTCACCTGCAATGAAACCCTTCCTGCTGCTCTTTGCGCTTTCGTCCCTGTCGGTCGCCCAGAATGGCCTCCCTCAGAATGGCCGCAAGCCGGACGGCAATTGGGTTCTTACGTTCGCCGATGAGTTCAACGGAAAAGAACTCGACCTCTCCCGATGGGTGCCGCACGATCCCTCACGGACTTCGCGCGATCTCCAGTTGCAGGCTTATGCGCCTGAATCGCTCGTTCTGAGCGGAGGACAATTGCATATCGTCGCGCGGCGCACGGCGGCGAACGAAATTCCGGTCCGTTATGACGGTAAAGATCGCGAATATATTTCCGGCGTGGTCACCACCTACGGTACCTTTGCGCAGACCTATGGCCGTTTCGAAATTCGCTGCAGGATTCCCCCCGGTCAGGGACTTCGTCCAGGGTTTCTGTTGCGGCCGGTTCCTTTGAACCCGCTACCCGGGATTGATGTATTCGAAACTGCCGGAAGCACGCCTTCGAAAATCTTCTTCGCCAATCGTTGGGGGACCGAGCAGACCGAGCGCTCCTTCGCCGACTCTTTCACCGTCTCCGATCTCTCCGCCGACTTTCACATCATTGCCGTCGAATGGGAGCGGAACCAGATCACGTGGTCCGTCGATGGAAAAGAGAGGTTCCGATCGGTCGACGGCATCCCGCATGAGCCGATGTATCTGTTGATCGATCTCGCGGTGGGAGGCCGTCTGGCTCACGCGCCGGACCAATCCACTGCCCTGCCCGCTTCCTTCGATGTCGATTACATCCGCGTATACCAGCACCCTGAGTAAAATGGCTCCTTGGAGACCCTGACTTCCGATCAGTCTGTTGGCGAACGCATGCGGGCGGACTGGAACGCGCGCGCCCGCGAAGACGCCCACTACTACGTTGCTTTCGGACGCCGCGATCAGGACGACAGCGAATTCCTCTCCACGGCAGCCGATGTTATACGCGATCTTGAGGGTGAACTGAAGCGGCTGCCCGCGTACATTCCGCTTTCGTCACGCCGCGCATTAGAGATCGGCTGCGGCCCCGGGCGCCTGATGCGTCCCATGAGCCGCCACTTCGCCGGGATTCACGGTGTGGACGTTTCGGACGAGATGATCGCCCAGGCGCAGACCAAGCTGAAAGATATTCCCTGGGCCAAGGCTCATCATGCCGGCGGCAGCGACCTCGCGGAATTCCCTGCCGACCATTTCGACTTCGTCTACTCATACGCCGTCTTCCAGCACATCCCGAGCGCCGAGGTGGTCTTCTCCTATCTGCGGGAGACCGTGCGCGTCCTGAAGCCCGGTGGATTCGCGCGCCTTCAGATGAACGGCCTGCCGAAGACCGCGCGCGCCTACACGACTTGGGAGGGCGTTCGCATCGGCAGCGAAGAGATCCACCAGTTCACGCGCGATCACGGTATTCGGCTGCTCTCTCTGACCGGCGTGGATACGCAGTATATGTGGACAACTTGGCAGAAGCCACCTGCACCGCCGGAGACTACCGCAACCAACGCCCCTCGCATTCGGCACGTGGTGAACGCCTTCAGCGGTGAACAGGCGGTCCCATCGACAGGACGTCTGGCATGCGCCACACTCCAGATCGAGCACCTTCCCGTGGCCTGCGACCTGAATTCGCTCGAAGCATTTGTAGATGGCGTTGCCGGTATGGTCTGCTATGTCGGCCCCCCCGTGAACGGGCTCTCCCAAGTCAACGTTTTCCTCCCGCCCGGCGTGCGGACGGGACTGGTCCCGGTCCGCATTAACCGGCACGGACAGCAACTCTGCCCGGACACAACCATTCGGATAATCCCTGCGGGGCCAGCCGTTCCCCGCCTGATCTCCCTTACCGACGGTGTGAACCTGCTGTCTGTTCAGCGCATCGAAAACGGAATGATGAAGGCGACGATTGAAGAAGTGGATTCCATCGACAGCCTCGCCGCAACCGTCGATGGCCGCTCTGTACGCAACATCGACACCTTTCGCACCGACCCCCTGGCCTCACGTTACGAAGTCAACTTCGACATGCCTGAGGGATTAGACGCTGGCCCTCACATTCTGGAAATCCGGCTCGGCAGGCGTACCCTCACGCGCACCGGAATCGAGGTCGTATGAAACCAGATCAATTTGTGGGGTCAGGGCTTCGGCCTGTCCAGTCGCAGACTGCTGGGCAGGCCTTATCCCCTGACAAGGTGACCGAGCATTTCAGCCTCGGGTCAGGGCCTTCGGCCCGGCGCGGACCTGCGAAACTCCTCCTCGCACTTCTCGGCCCCCTGCTGCTGTCCGCCGCCACCCCCGAAGCCGACCTTCGAACCGCTCTCGCAGCCAAAACCGGCGCCGTCACATTGCCCGCCGGAGTCATAGAAATCTCCCGCGAGATCATCCTGCCCGCGGACGCGCACGACCTCGATATCCGTGGCGCAACCTCCGGCACCACGATCAAAGCCACGTCCACATTCCGCGGACGTGCCCTGATCGTGATCCCCTCAGGCAAAAACATCAAACTCCACGATCTCTCGCTCGACGGCGACCGCGATGCTGTGTCACGTCCTCTCGGGCTGCCGCCGTCCGTAGCCATGTTCTCGCGCTTCACCCCCAACAACGGCATCCTTGCCGAGACCGTCAACAATCTGGAAATCGGCCCAATCAAAGCCTCGGCCATCGCCGGCTTCCCGATCCTCGTCAACGCAAGCCACACTGTACGCATTCACAACATCCAGATCGCCGACAGCGGCAGCCTCAACGCCGGCAAACACAACAACACCACCGGCGGCATTTTGCTGGAGGAAGGCACTACCGATTTCGAAGTTCTCGACTGTCGCATCGTCAACGTTCGCGGCAACGGAATTTGGACCCATTCTCTTTACACCTCCGCAAGAAACGCCCGAGGCCGTATTGCAGGTAACGAATTCGCCATGATCGCACGCGATGCCATCCAGGTGGGTCACGCCACCGACATTCGCGTCGAGAACAACCGCGGACGCATGCTCGGCTATCCCGCCGAAGAAGTAGACCCGCAGGGTCAACCCGTCGCTGTCGATACCGCGGGTAACGTAGACCGTTCCGTCTACCGCAACAACCAATTCGAAGAAATCGACGGCAAGTGTTTCGATCTCGACGGCTTCCATGACGGCGAAGTCAGCAACAATATCTGCCTCAACGAAGAAGAACTCCGGAACTATCCTTACGGCAACTTCGGCCTCATCCTGAACAACAGCAATCCGGACATGCAGTCACGGAACATCCGCATTACCGGCAACACCATCGACGGCGCTGTCTTCGGAGGTATCTTTCTCATCGGCTCCGGCCACACCGTTACCGGCAATCATCTGCAGCACCTGAATATGGCGCACTGCAACGAACCCGGTCCGATCAACTGCGCGAACGCAGCTCAGCCCGATCTGCTGCGCACCGGGATCTATCTCGGAGCCGGAGCCGACCGTCCCGACGCAGCCAAAGGCAACACCATCGAGAACAATGAAATCGGCGGATACGGCATGTCGCGCCACTGCATCGGCGCCGCTCCCGGCGTCTTGCTGACAGCAAACACCGTGGCTAAGAATGAGTGCTCGGACGATTCGGCGGTTGCGCTGTTCTTGACACGGCCGCAATTCTCGAAACCGCGTTGACCAGCTTCCGATACGGAATCTTCTCCCAGTCGTCGACCAGCAGCAGCTCTCCGTCGCACCAGCTCGAATAGAACCAGCGCGCAATCACAGCTAACTGCTCCATCCGCTCCACGCCGAACGCGGCCTTCAGCGGCACTGCCAGCGCCAGGTCGCGCAGTCTGGCATCGAGTGAAACCGACGTGCCGTCGGCTGTATTGAACTCAAGCTGTGAAAAGCCCTGCCACGATCCTCCCCGTAGCCACCCCAGATCCACCGTGTCCGGATCGCTCCCCGGCGTGACGGCGATGGCATTCAGACGATCCACATCGCGCGCAATCTCATCGCGCAACCCGAGAACCTCCTGCACCCGCTGATATCGCTGGTGCATGAGCGCGGCGCCTTCGAAATCCATCTCTGCGCTCAGTTGTTCGCGCGCGCCCTCGGTCAGACTGACGAGCGACCGCCCGTTCGTCTTCAGGAATTCCGCCACGCGATCCGCCTCGCCGCGATACTCGTCAACACCCACGGCTTGTTGACAAGGCCGCAGGCAACGTCCCATCTCGCCGTAGATGCAACCCGGATGATCGGAGCGCGGTTCGAGATCCTCCTGGCAGCGGCGAAGTTGGAACAAATCCAGAAACTCCGACTCGAAGCGTGCCGCCGTCGATCGATTCCGGAACGGGCCGAAATAGACCGCCTTCGCCCGTCCCAGATGCGCCGTGACCTGCGTGCGGGGAAACGGGTTCGAAAGGATCAGCTTCACGTAAGGCGGAAGGCGCAATCGAATCGCGTTGCGATACCCCGCCCCCAGATGCTTCCTCGCCAGTTCCAGCACCAGAAACTGCGCCGCGAGTTTTGATCCCGTAAAGCGATACTCAACCCGTTCGAGCTTCCCCGCCGACGGAGTCCCGCGCAGATTCCCCAGCATCCGCTTCATCCGCTTGCGCAGGACGTTGGTTCGGGCGAGATAAGGTTTGCCCTCGCGCGGCCAAATGAGAAATACCGCGGGACGGTTCGGTAGCGCTTCTAAAGCTTGATCGAATTCCAGCGGATCTTCAGGAACTACGAATTCGACCATATAGCGAGACGGCGTGATAACAGCCGTGCCTCACCAGTTTAGTCGTGGTTCGAGCCGATTTCCTTCACCAGGCTCGCAACGAACGACTTCGCATCGCCGAACAGCATCAGCGTCTTGTCCATGTAATACAGTTCGTTGTCGATACCGGCAAAGCCCGCGCTCATGCCGCGTTTGATGATCATGATCGTCCGCGATTTGTACGCATCGAGAATCGGCATGCCGGCTATAGGACTGCCCGGATCGTTCAACGCCGCCGGATTCACGATATCGTTTGCGCCCACAATCAACGCCACATCGGTCATCCCCATGTCGCCATTGATATCTTCCATCTCGATCAGCTTGTCGTAAGGAACGTCAGCTTCAGCCAGCAGCACATTCATATGGCCAGGCATGCGTCCCGCCACCGGATGGATCGCGAACCGGACTTCCACGCCGCGCTTGGTCAGCACATCGTGCAGTTCGCGGATCTTGTGCTGCGCCTGCGCCACTGCCATTCCATAGCCGGGAATCACGACCACCGACCGCGCATCGGCCAAAATCCCGGCCGCCTCTTCCGGACTCGCTGAACGCACCGGACGCGCGTCTTTCCCGCCCGCGGTGCTCGCCTGCAGTTGCCCGAATCCGCCGAACAGTACGTTCGAGAACGACCGGTTCATCGCCCGGCACATGATGATCGAGAGAATAAGCCCCGACGAGCCATCGAGCGCGCCCGAAATAATCAGCAGCTTGTTATCCAGCGCAAAACCCATCGCGCATGATGACAGCCCCGAATACGAGTTCAGCAGCGCGATCACCGTCGGCATATCCGCGCCGCCGATTCGAATAATCAGCAGGACGCCGAAGGTCCCGGCCAGCGCAACGTAAACCGGAAACAGGTGGGTGTCGCCCGGACTCGCCACGTTGTAGACGCCGATCACCGCTGCAACCGCCAGCACTCCCAGGTTGAAATAATTCTGGAACTTGAAAACCATCGGGCGCCCCGGCAATATCTCCTGCAGCTTCCCGAATGCCATCAGGCTCGCCGTCGTCGTCAGTGCTCCCAGCAGGATTTCCACCATCAGCGCACCGTTCGTGAACGCCGGCCGCGGACCGATCTTGTAATATTCCGCAGCTCCGATCAGCGTCGACGCAAAAGCGCCGCACGAAAGTGAAATCGCGGTCCTCTGCGGCACCGCCGTCATCGGCATCAGCAGGGCGATCGGAATGCCGATCGCCGTGCCGACGATCAGCCCTCCAATGACCAGTTCGTAATTGATCATGTCGGCGCGAATCAGTGTGCCGACAATCGCCAGCAGCATCCCAAACTCGCCTGAGAACACGCCGCGCCGCGCCGTCGACGGATGCGACATCCACTTCAGCGCAAAAATGAAACAGAACGCTGCGACGAGATAGAAGAGCTGGTAGAGCGTCATTTCTTCGGCTGCTCCGGCTTCTTAAACATCTTCAGCATGCGATCCGTGATCAGGTAACCGCTGACCAGGTTCGTCGTGGCCGATACGACGGCGACGAAGCCCAGCACCTTCGACAACGTTGTCGCGCCCTGTTCATTGATCAGAATGATTGCGCCGACCACCGATATCGAGGCGATCGCGTTCGTCATCGACATCAGCGGTGTATGCAAAAGAGGAGAAACCTTCCGGATCAGCTCGAACCCCAGAAATGCGGCGAGCATGAAGACGTATAGCCCGAATTCGTAGTTCACGCGGTTGCGACTCCCGTTGAAAGCAGTTCGTTCACTCTTGAATTGACCACCT
Organism: Bryobacteraceae bacterium; assembly: GCA_036273015.1. Lineage (GTDB taxonomy): Bacteria > Acidobacteriota > Terriglobia > Bryobacterales > Bryobacteraceae > BOG-234. The sequence goes on from DATAXN010000065.1 coordinate 67,565, forward strand.
TGCCGCCGTGTGTCATCAGCGTCCCGCGGATCACTTCATCTTCCGGATTGATCGTCAACACGCCCTCTTTGTTCACCATCAGCTTGAGCAGGTTGACGACGTTCGTCCCATACATCTGGCTCGCGTGATACGGTGCGCGCGAAGCAAGATTCACCGGTCCGACAATCGTCACCCCATTGTGCACGACCGTCTGACCAGCCTGCGTCAGTTCGCAGTTCCCGCCGCGCTCCGCGGCCAGATCGACGATCACGGAACCCGGCTGCATGGCCTCAGCCATCTCTTTGGTAACAAGAATCGGGGCTTTCCTGCCCGGAACCGCCGCCGTAGTGATGACGATGTCCTGCTCGCGCAGCACAGCCCCCAGAAGCTCGCGCTGGCGCCGGTAGTAATCCTCGCCCATCTGTTTCGCGTAGCCGCCTTCGCCTTCCGCCGACTCGATATCGAGCACGACGAACTTGGCGCCGAGACTTTCGATCTGTTCGCGCACAGCCGAGCGCACGTCGTACGCCGATACGACCGCGCCCAGACGTCTCGCGGTCGCAATCGCCTGCAGGCCCGCCACACCCGCCCCGAGCACCAATACCTTCGCGGGCGTCAGAGTACCGGCAGCGGTCATCATCATCGGCATGAGTTTCGGCAACGTCACAGCGCCGATCAGCACCGCTTCATAGCCCGCCACGCTCGCCATAGACGACAATGCGTCCATCGCCTGCGCGCGTGTGATGCGCGGCACCATCTCCATCGCGAAGAAGGACACGCCGCGTTCCGCGATCTCCGCGCATTCGCGAATCGCCGTCAGCGGCTCGCCGAATCCGATCAGGATCTGTCCGGATCGCAGCTGCGCCAGATCGGCGTGGCCATGTTCCGGGTTCGCTCCCGGCGCGCGCGCCTGCACTACGACGCCGGCTTCCTGAAATACCTGTGAACGGGATACAAGGCGAACGCCCCGGCGGGAATATTCTTCATCCGGAAACCCGGCATCGAGCCCGGCTCCCGATTCGACGACCACTTCCAGCTTCAGCTTAATAAGGGCTTCACAGGCGCGAGGGGTCAATGCGACGCGGCGTTCGCCCCCGAACGTCTCGCGCGGGACACCAATAATGAGCGCTATGAGACACCTCCATAAAACAGATCATCATATCAGCCGACTTTTGCCGGACGCCATGTAGTGCGGGATTCTGCCCGGCGTTTGCGTTTGGTAGACGCGACCGAAGCCGCGGCTACCGGGTCTTTGCCGCTGCTCCGCGCCTGCGCAACGCCTCAACACCCGCCGCGCCCGCGGCCAGCAGCGAAAGCGCCGTGGTGGACGGCTCGGGCGTACTGCTCAGGCCCGTATCCCCGGCAAGAATCGCGGCGCCGCTGTCGTCATACGCCCAATCGACCGCGGTAAGACTGTTAATCAGGTCGTTCTTTCCAATTCCATACTGCAGTCGGATCCAGCCGTAATCCTTCTGGTCGGTTACGCTGTTAAAGAAACTGAAGCCCCCAAATCCCTTGGTTTTGGACCACCCGTAAGTATGCCGGCTCGTCGAGAAAATTCGTTCATAGTCGACAAAACGGAAACCGGTTCCAAAGAAATTTGAGCCGGTGGCCGCCGCGCCCGAGATCGCGGCTCCGGACGAAAGCCGCGCCAGCAGTTCGCTGCTTCCCAAAAGGTTGAGTTGTGAGCCACCTACTCCGATAACGGCGCCCTTTATTCCGGAACCTGCATGATGGGCAACGACGAGTTGGAAAGAGCCGATGGGCGCCCCGCTCCCGCTCTTTAACAGAACGCTCCGGCCGGTGGTGCGATTTGCGCTCTTCTGTTTGCTCCCCAGACTTACCGTGCTGTCCAGGAGACCGCTGTAAATAATGCTCGCCGACGCATTGCTGGCCATTGCCAGAGCGGCGCCCGTAACGGTCGCATAGATGGGCCATTTCTCAGCGGTTCGTTTCAGCGCACTCGCGGCTGCTGAGGTGCGAACCGTCGTTGTGTATGTGTTCAGGCGGTCGTCGAGTTTAAGCCGAGGCTTGGCGTATTTCCCCATAAAATATTTATCAATAATACAACCGGATCGCGCGAGATCCAAAATGTTTTTGGCGCGGTACCGTGGTCGGACCCTCTTCGTAACGACACTTCAGGTTCCCCACCGATCCCAGCTTGCCGATCATCTTCGGAACCGATTCCGGATGCTTCGGGATGCTGCCCAGACTGCGAACTTCTCTTGCCGGCTCGGCTACCGCTGCTGCGATGGTTTCGGCATGGACATCCGGACCTGCAAAGCGTATTTTAGACGTGTGCGACCAACCCCTTTCGGCTCTGTGCCGCGGGATTCACCTTCTCGCAGCATAGTCCGCGTCACTGCGATTCGGTGTCGGTGGCTCCGTCTTGACTGAACGCCTCAGGAACCGGGCTGAAAAATTGAGCTGCCTGATGCCCTGCTGCAAAGGTTCGTTCCGGGCGTGGAGATGCGGGTCGCGTCTCGTGCTGTCGGCTCTTGCATTCCTCTCAATTCTCTGTGCCACCGTCTCCTGTGCGCATTTGAACCGCGTGTCGGGCGGCGCGCTCGAACGGCTGACGAGGAATGGCGACCAGTTTGTCCTCGTCTTCGGATCGCTCTCAACGCCGGGTGGAAAACTCGATCGCCCTGCCATCCGCTTCCTTCATCCCGAGACTTCCGGAACGCCGGACGCTCTGCTTTGGTCGACGACCCTCTCCACCGGTCAGCGCTTCTATGCGGTCCTGCACGCGCCGAGCGCGAAATACCTGGATGCGTTCTACGTCGAAGTTGGTTCTGAAATGTCGGGGTTCGATCGGATTATCTACGCCCACATGCGCGAGGGGCAGGAACCTGTCGCCATGTACGTAGGAGAAATCGAAGTCAGGCCCGCTCCCGACCGCAGCGCTCAGGGCCAGCAGGTGCTGGTCGATTCGCGCGACGATTTTCGTAACGCCGAGCGGGAACTGAGGCGGTTGTATCCGCGCTTCGACGGCGCGGTTCTCGATATGGCGCTCGTGCGAGGCGCGGGACTGCCGCGTTAAGCGCCGCGCATGAAATGTTGCATTGAATAAGAACGGCGACAAGGATTCATTCACCTGCACGCAATTCCCTGCATACAAATGCCGCGCGATTCATGGTAGCCTCTGGTTTTCGAAAAATGCGAAGCGTTTTGGATCGTAAGCTCACCGCTGCATCGCTGCCGCTCCTTGTGTTTCGGCATACGCCTTGTCCCTGTACGCGCAGAGCGCGCCCACATCTCTCCACGGACGTGTCTTGTATCCGGACGGCTCGCCCGTTCCCAACGCGCCGATCCAGGCGAAGCACAACCCGGATGGCGCACTCGCACGGACGCGATCCGATGCCAACGGCGCTTACCAATTCACCAACCTGGCCGGCGGCAAGTGGGATTTCACCATCCAGATGCCTTGCTGTGCCTACTCTCGGGTTTCCAAAGAAGTTGACATTGCGCCTGAGAAAAACCAACAGCTCGACATCAATCTGGTCGAGACGATCAATGGCAGCACTCTCGGCGACGATCCCGCCCGAAACGCGGACGCGATGCGGAAGCGCCAGCATGTTCGCTCCGGACCGGCGCCCCGCACGGCCGCCGGCCTGCCCGATTTCAGCGGCGTCTGGCTGCTTACGGACGATCCCTATCCCGAAACGCCTCAGCTTACGCCGGCAGCCGACGCGCGAATGAAAGCTCTGGCGAAAGACCCCAGGAATGCGCCGCACAACCGCTGTCTTCCCGGTCCGCCTCCCTTGCCTGGAGCGTCATCGCCGTTCATCGCGAAGTTTGTCCAGAGCCCTTCGGTCCTGGTCGCAATGTTCGAAGACTATCCCGGCTTCCGCCAGATTTTTCTCGATGGCCGTAAACATCCCGCGGACCTGAATCCTTCCTGGATGGGCCACTCGATTGGACGGTGGCAAAAAGATACCCTCATCGTCGACACGATCGGATTTAATGACCTGAGTCTGCTGGGTGGTATTGGCGGCGGCCCGTTTCCGCACACCGAGGCTCTGCGGATGACGGAACGTTATCGGCGCATCGACTACGGGCACATGGATCTCAACGTGACCTTCGAAGACGCCCAGGCATTCACGGCGCCTTATCACGAAAATCTGACGTTGACGCTGGCCCCGCGGGAAGAGTTACTGGAATTCGTCTGTGAAAACAACAAGCCGGAGCATCTGGTAACGACTCCGTAGCGGGCTGTCCCTGCGACTTCGTTACCGCTTCTTGCCGGCCTTCTCATGGAAACGGTGCCCGTGAGGGAGTGGCCGAAATATCCCGGTAGTGCCCCGGCTGTGACTGTGCCGGCCGAGTTACGGACATCGCAGGGACGACTTTCCGTTTCCAACTCCCGGAATGTCCTCGATTGGGGGTTCCCTCGAGCCTCCGGCGGATTCACTTCAACGAGTCGCGGGTTACGATGATCCATAGTGTTCGGTCGGCCAACCGGAAACGTGACCGTATACGTCTTGTAAAATCGATCAATCATTCCGGGATGCGGGCAGCAGCAGCAACGCTGGTCAGTTGTTGGTTTAGCCGAAAGATCGCGAATGGATCCGAAAGAAATCGGTCGATATAAAGTTCTCCGGCAGCTGGGGCAGGGTGCATTTGGTGATGTTTATCTCGCCGAAGATCCTGTCATGGGCCGCCACGTGGTGATCAAGCTGGCAAGACCGGATGTGGGAGACGTCCGTGACCGCTTCAGGGCGGAGGTCCGATTGCTCCGGCCGATCGAGAGTCCCTATGTCAATCGTGTTTTTGACACGGAGCTTTTCGAGGGGAGAGCCTGCTTAGTCTCGGAATTTATCAAAGGCCCATCCCTCGCGATAACCCTCGAACAAACAGGCCCTCTTCCGCTTGAATCCGCTCTGCTTGTGGCGAGGGGGCTCGCGGAAGGCTTGGCGGTGGCACACAGGAACGGTGTGATCCATCGAGACATTAAACCTTCAAACGTCCTTCTGCGCGAAGGGGATTTTGCGCGTCCGGTTCTCATAGATTTCGGTATTGCCGGCTTTCTCGAGAGGGAGAGCCACAGTACCCGATCAGGACAGATTTTCGGTACTGCCTACTACATGAGTCCGGAACAGGTAATGGGAAAGCCCCAGTCGGCGACTTCAGATATTTACGGACTTGGCATTCTTCTGTTCGAAATGCTTTTCGGGAACCTGCCGTTTAAAGCGGACCGCGATATTGACGTATTCCGAAAGGTGCTCGACGGCCCGCTGACTTTTCCCGATATCCCCGCCATATCCGGATCTGTTCAGCAACTAATAAGACAATGTCTGGAGAAAGATCCGGCCCGGCGGCCACAGTCGGCGAACGAGTTCCTTCGAATCGTCGAGTCGGTTACCAGCGAATCGCCCCAGCGCGCGGCGCGCGGTACACTCTCGTCCCCGATACCGCCTTCGCAGTTGCCACGATCCTCACGTGTCGCAAAACGGTCATCGAGTAGTCGCGCCTGGTTGATAGGCGCAAGCGTGGGAGCCCTGCTGGTTGTCGGGTTGCTTTACCTGGTCTTGAGCCGACACTTGCCTTCGAATGTGCCGAATCCGGACCTCACACATCCGCCGATTTCGGCGCCCGTCCCCCCAGCCCACCCGGCGACTCGGGTGCCGCTGGTCCTGGCGCTCATTGGGATTGTAGTTGCCCTGGCCGCATTTCCTCTGGGGATGGCCATCGGAAAATGGCTTTCAAAAAGGCGCAACCGAATTGAGGAGGAAGCAACGCGTCTGCTCTTTGGTGCCAGATCCAGGCAGAAGCTCACCGAAACCCTCGCCATCGAAGTTGAGGCCCTCGTCCTCCAATTGGAACGACTCGACGAGAGAATAGTGGGCCTCAGTATCGCGATCATGGTTGATGAATTCCGAAGGGCCAAAAAACCGGAAGCACGCCAGAAAGCCCTGATGCAGATGATGGAGCTGATGGAAAAGATCCGGTATAGACTGACGCCATGGTACGTGCGCCACGATAAGCTGATTGCTATTGTGGTTTCGATTCTGACGTGTCTTTCAGGTGTCGCCACCGCCGTCGCGAATATCGCCAAACCACTCGCCCACCCGTGAAAGAAGCCCGCATAAATGGTTCCAGGATTACGCGCAATACGGAAGTTGACTATCCGCTCAGGCGTTTACGGTAGTTGCTGGACGATAATTCTGCCGTCAGCTTCCCAGGCGGCAAGCGCATGGCCGCCCGGCAAGGCCACCACATTGGGGAACGAACCACTCTTCGAAATCGGCGTTGCCTCTTTCTTCCCCGGCAACATGGCCTGAATCCCTGCCGGTGTGGTCCAGATTGTGTATACGCCGCTCGATCCCGCCGAAATCGAAACGTCGATACCGCTGCCGAGATCCACTTCCTTCTCACCGGGGCTCGCCAGAAAAATGTCGTGTTCCCTGCGCCATGCACTCACGATGCGGCCGCCTGCAACCACCAGCCCTCCGCCATCCATCGGACACGCATTGAGTTTCCAGGTTCCCATCCCGAGCCTCTCCGGCTTCGAAAAGTGACGCCGTCATCCGACTTGGTAAGGTACAGATCGCGCGACCCTCCCAGCCAATTCCGGAATATCACCAGGATCCGGCACGCCCCCACCTTCGACCTCATCGGTCGCTACGAAGCCCGCCTCGCGCGCCAGTTACTCTGCTCAAATATCAGCAAGAATTCGAGCGCCTGCAAGCCGTGCGGAAACGTCAGGAGCGCATCGACGAAGACAAAACGAATGAAGAAATAGAAAGAGATGCATGATGCATTCGATCCAGCTTCGTTTGGCCTGAATTCAAAGGACCCCAACGCCTACCGCCTTCTGAGCTACCTGCGGCCGCCCAAAAGGAGGAACCAGGGATCGAAAAGCAGGCAGCCTGACCTCGAACCAACCCCGTATGACGAAACCCGCACTCGATATGTCTTTAAACTTGGCGTCTTGGCGGCTTTGCGAGCGCCTTTGCTTTTGTCTTGATCCGTTTTCATCATTGCCAAAAGGGTTTTGCCGGTGACCATCGATCTTCCCAAATCTCCCGCGCGTTTTGAATCACTTGCAGGCCGAACGTGCTTCAGCCGCGATCGCGTGTGCTTTACTGAAGCCAGCAAGTAACATTGCACTATCGCGGGGCACCAGTGTATCTATACGGGGTCAACATCTCGTCAAAAATGGGTTCGAATTTGCGAATAGCGAAACGGGCCGCGGCCGCTTCAGCGGCTCCACGAAAACCCCCATGTAAAATAATGTCCGAACAGCCATGTATGCACCACACCATCCAGGGAGTATCCCGCTGAACATCTCTCTGTGCCAGCGGCCGACCTGAATGCATCCCACCGACACCTCCAACCCCGACTATTTTCATAAGGTTGTCGATTGCCAGTGGGCATGCCCTGCCCACACCAACGTTCCCGAATACATTCGTCTGATCGCGCAGGGCCGGTACACCGATGCCTACATGCTCAATCGCGAGTCGAACGTTTTCCCCGGCATCCTCGGCCGCACCTGCGATCGTCCCTGCGAACCGGCCTGCCGCCGCGGACGCCTCCCCGAGCTGAACGGTGACCCGGCAAAACCAGTAGCCATCTGCCGCCTCAAACGCGTCGCGGCCGACCTGCGCGGCGACATCGGCGATCTCCTTCCGAAAATCCCCGCCGCCAAAAACGGCAAACGTGTCGCCTGCATCGGAGCCGGCCCCGCATCGTTGGCAGTCGCGAACGATCTGATGCCGCTCGGTTACAACGTAACCATATTCGAGAAATTGGACAAGCCCGGCGGCCTGATGCGCACCAACATCCCCTCCTTCCGCCTGCCGGAACCGGTGCTGATGGACGAGGTCGACGCCATCCTGGATATGGGCGTCGAGATCCGCTACAACTCCGGCATCGAAAGCATGGCGTCGCTTCTCAACGGCGGGATGAGCGCAAAGGGCGAAGGTTCCGTTTTGCGCCGTCAAACATTTGACGCCGTCTTCGTGGGAAGTGGCGCGCCCCGTGGCAAGAATCTGGAACTCCCCGGTCGCTATGAAACAAGCGCAAAGGGAGAAGGCTCCGTTTTGCGCGAACCGGAAAAAGCCCACATCCATATTGGTATCGACTGGCTCGGCTCCGTCGCCTTCGGCCACACCACCTCCATTGGCGAGCGCGTTCTCATCATCGGCGTCGGCAATACCGCCATGGATTGCTGCCGCTCCTCGCGCCGTCTCGGCGGCAAAGACATCAAAGTGATGGCCCGCCGTCCGCGCGCTTTCTTCAAAGCTTCGCCCTGGGAACTGGAGGACGCCGAGGAAGAAGGCGTCGAGATCGTCATCAATTACGCGCCCAAGCGCTTCGTCATCGAAAATGGCGTTCTCACCGGCATGGAATTCGAGCGCCTCGAATGGGACGCAGCGGCAAAAAACTCCAAAGTCATCGACACCGTCATTCTCCCCTGCGACGACGTCATCCTCGCCATCGGTCAGGACAACGCCTTCCCCTGGATCGAGCGCGATCTCGGCATCGAATTCGACAAGTGGGACATGCCGACAGTCGACAAAGTAACCTTCGAGTCCACGCGCCCCGGCATCTTCTTTGGCGGCGACGCCGCTTGGGGACCGAAAAACATCATCTGGGCCGTCGAGCACGCTCATCAGGCGGCGATTTCCATTCACAATCACTGCCAGGGTATTCCGGTCAGCCGGCGTGCTCCGTTCGGCATGAATCTCGTCAGCCGGAAGATGGGATTGAGCGAGTGGAGCTATCACAACGATTACAATCCCGCTTCCCGCCAGAAGATGCAGCATGTCGATCTGGTGCGCCGCTTTCAGGAACTCACTATTGAAGTCGAGCTCGGCTTCGACGCCGAGCAGACCGCCCGCGAAGTCCAGCGCTGCCTGAATTGCGACGTCGAGACAGCGTTCACGGCTGCCAAATGCATCGAATGCGATGCCTGCATCGACATCTGCCCCATCTCCTGTCTTACGATCGCCGGCGATGCTCCGGAGGACGTGCTTCGCCATCACCTCTCGGCGCCGGCGGTCAATCAGGATCAGGCGCTTTACGCCTCCAAACCGCTCCCGCAGACCGGCCGTCTCATGCTGAAGGACGAAGACCTGTGCGTCCATTGCGGCCTCTGTGCCGAGCGATGCCCCACCGCGGCGTGGGACATGCAGAAATTCGAATTGTTGATCAATTACGCGGGCCAGGTTACTCCCACCGAATCATGCACAGCGGCATAAACGATTTCGCCATCAAGCTGGCCAATGTAAACGGATCAGGCTCCGCCAGCGCCAACGGCCTCATCATGCAGGCCATCTTCCGCATGGGCGTGCCCGTGTCCGGCAAGAATCTGTTTCCCTCCAACATCCAGGGTCTTCCCACGTGGTATGAGATCCGCGTCAATAAAGACGGCTACACGGCGCGCGCGCTCAATTACGACCTGATGGTGGCGATGAACGCGCAAACCTACGAGCGCGACGTCAAAGAAGTCCGCTCCGGCGGGCACATCCTTTATGACTCGTCGTGGCCTCTGGGTAAATCGCTCATTCGCGATGACGTGAACTACATCGGCGTACCGCTTGCCGAAATGTGCAACGCGACCTTCCGCGAGCCACGGGAACGAGTTCTGATGAAGAACATCGCGACCGCGGGCGCGCTCATCGAGTTGCTGAATATCGATGGGGCGGTCGTCCAGCAGCTCGTGCAGGAAAAATACGGCCGAAAAAAAGGACTGCAGGAATCGAACCAGAAGGCGCTCCGTCTGGGCGCCGATTATGTCCGCGAACACTTCTCCTGTCCGCTTCCGTTCCATCTGCGGACGATGAACGCGAATTCGGACAAGATCCTGATCGACGGCAATACCGCCGCCGCCCTCGGCTGTGTCTACGCCGGCGCGACTGTCGCCGCGTGGTATCCCATCACGCCGTCGACCTCCACGATGGACGCGTTCAAAGCATTCTGCGAACGCTACCGGAAAGACAAAGTCACCGGCGAAAATAACTACCTGATCATTCAGGCAGAAGACGAGCTCGCGGCGATCGGCATGGTCATCGGCGCTTCGTGGAATGGCGCGCGCGCCTTCACTTCCACCGCCGGACCCGGCATCTCACTGATGAATGAGCTGCTCGGGCTTGCCTATTACGCCGAGATCCCGGTTGTCGTTATCGACGTGCAGCGCGTCGGTCCATCGACGGGCATGCCCACCCGCACCCAGCAGGGCGACGTGCTCGAATGCGCCTACGCTTCTCACGGCGACACCAAACATATCCTGCTCTTCCCCGCCAATCCGGCCGAGTGTTTCGAACTCGCGGCAAAAAGCTTCGATCTTGCCGAGCGCTTTCAGACGCCGGTCTTCATGCTGACCGATCTCGACATCGGCATGAATGACTGGGTCACGCCCAAACTGACCTGGGACGATTCCTGCAGCCCCGATCGCGGCCTTGTCCTGAGTTCTGAACAACTCGAATCGATTCCGAAGTTCCTGCGCTACACGCCGCAGAACGGCGGTAGCGTCGCGGCACGCACGCTGCCCGGCGTTAACACGAAAGGCGCATTTTTCACACGCGGCTCCGGCCACAACAAAGACGGCGGCTACACCGAAATCCCTGACGAATATCAGGAAGTGATGGACCGCCTGCTGCGCAAGCACAAAGAAGCGGCCGGATTCGTTCCTGCGCCCATCATCGAGAAACGCAAAGGCGCGCATGTGGGCATCATCACCATTGGCGGATGCGATGCCGCGGTTCGCGAGGCCATCGATATTCTGGCGGACCAGGGTGTCTCGATGGACTACATGCGCCTCAAGGGCTTTCCCTTCGATGAACCGGTCCTGGCATTTATCGACGAGCACGACTATTGCTACGTAGTCGAACAGAATCGCGATGCTCAGCTTCGCTCACTGCTCGTTCTCGAAACTCCTGTTGCAAAGGACAAGCTGCGCTCGATTTTGATCTATGGAGGCTTTCCGCTGAGCGCCAGTCACGTATTGGAAGCAATCGACGCAAAGAAGGTAGATGCCGAGGTGCCCTATGCCGTCCATCGTTAAGCCCCGCGTTGCGCATCCCAGCCTGACACGCAACGAACTCGGCCTCACCGTTCGCGATTACGAAGGCTCCATGTCGACGCTGTGCGCCGGATGCGGACACGACTCGATCACCGCTGCTCTCGTACGCGCCTTCTGGGAGCTTTCGACACCTCCGCATCGCATCGCCAAACTCAGCGGCATCGGCTGTTCCTCGAAGACCCCGACCTACTTCGTCAGCGGCGCTCACGGCTTCAACTCCGCGCACGGCCGCATGCCGCCGATTGCCACCGGCGCCAACGCGGCCAATCGTGAATTGACTTATATCGGTGTTTCCGGCGACGGCGACTCTTTATCCATCGGCCTCGGTCATCTCTGCCACGCGATGCGCCGCAATCTGCGCATGCTGTACGTGATCGAGAACAACGGCGTTTACGGCTTGACCAAAGGACAGTTCTCGGCTTCGTCCGATGTGGGCTCCAAGAGCAAGAAGGGCGAGCCGAACGTGATGTCGCCCATCGACCCGGTGATGCTCGGCCTCAGCATCGGAGCAACATTTGTCGCCCGCAGTTTCTCCGGCGACAAAGAGCAGTTGGTGCCGATCCTGAAAGCCGCTCTCTCGCATCGCGGATTCGCGCTGGTCGACGTCATTTCACCCTGCGTCACTTTTAACGATCACGAAGGATCCACCAAGAGTTACCTGCACACCCGTCAGCATCTTCTTGAAGCAACCGAATCCGACTTCGTTCCGGACGCGCGGGAAATTGTCGCGGAGATTGCTCCCACCGGCTGCACGAATGTGACGATGCATGACGGCAGCGTCCTGCGCTTCACGCGCGTGCCCGAGGACTACGACGTCACCGACCGGCAAAAGGCTTTCGCGTATTTGAAGGAGCACCCGAATGAAGTGGTCACCGGCGTCCTGTTCGCCGATGAAGGCGTGCCCGACATGCACGAAATGAATCGCACGCCGAAGACTGCTCTGGTCGACCTGCCTTACGAGACGCTGTGCCCCGGCGCTGCAGCCCTCGAACAGCTCCAAAACGAATTCCGCTAAATAGTAAATCGTGGGGTCAGGGCTTCGGCCCTGCCGCCGGCCTTCCGGCCGGCGCGGAGCTGAGGCTAAGGCTTCCCCGGCGCCACATCGACCGATCTGCCCAGCCCAGCCGCGACAATGGCCTTTTTGATCAGCCCGGAAGCCCGCGCAGCTTCGATAAACCGATTGACCGTATCCAGCGCCGCGTCATCGCCCTTCGCAACAACAATCGCCTGCTGGACGGCGAAGAAGTTATCACGCAGCACTCGCGTACTCTTGTCGGCTGCAGCCATCTCAATGAGCCGCTGCCGATTCGCAGCCCAGGCATCGATCTCGCCGGCCGCCAGCATCCGCAGCACTTCCTCGGGACGCAGACTCCCGTACTGCTTCAGCTCCGCTTTCTTGAGGTTTCTCGACAGATAGAGTTCCGGTGAATCGCCTGTAGTCGATCCGACGCGGGTTCCCTTTCGATCGACGTCCGCCACCACCTGCAAAGGAGAGTTCGCCGGCACGATATAGCTGCTCCAGGAGAACGCATAGACATGCGAGAAATCGACCTCCGTGGCCCGCGTCGCGTCGTAAGCAAGAAAGCCGATATCGGCCGTGCGATTCTTCAAGCTCTCGATCACCGCCTTCGGTCCCGACACGGGCGTAACTGAAACCGGCACACCAAGCTGACGGCCCAGTTCGCGCGCCAGATCGACCGCCGGCCCCGTGATCGCGCTGGTATTGGCATCCACTCTCCCCTGCACCGGGTTCGTCTGCAGAAACACCGCCCGCAGCGTACCCGTGGGAGCAAGCTGCGCCTGAGCAGCGGCAGCGCACAACAGGGCAGACAGAACTCCGATTCGCATCACTTCTGAGAATTATTCCCCGATTCGCCACTTCTGTCAAAGTGAGGTGTCATGACTGAGGCGGAAAAGCGTAAGGCAATCGATCTCGCCCTTGTGGCAATGGACAAGCAATTCGGCAAGGGCGCGGTGCTGCGGCTCGGCGCCGATAACGTCGTTCCCGTTTCGGTGATCTCGTCCGGTTGCCTCTCCGTTGACGCGGCACTCGGCGTCGGCGGATTTCCCCGCGGACGGGTGGTCGAGATCTACGGCCCGGAGTCTTCCGGCAAGACGACTCTGGCTCTGCAGGTCATCGCGCAGGCACAAAAAAACGGCGGCGTTGCAGCCTTCATCGACGCGGAGCACGCGCTCGATCCCGGCTACGCCCGCAAGCTGGGCGTCGATGTCGACAACCTCCTCGTCTCCCAGCCCGACACTGGTGAACAGGCCCTCGAAATCACCGCCGCGCTCGTTCAAAGCGGAGCGATCGATATCGCGATTGTCGATTCCGTAGCGGCTCTTGTGCCCAAAGCCGAACTCGATGGCGACATGGGCGATAACCATGTCGGACTGCATGCGCGCCTGATGTCTCAGGCACTCCGCAAGCTCACTGGCATGGTGGCCCGGACGAACACCTGCATGGTCTTCATCAATCAGATTCGCGAAAAGATCGGCGTCATGTTCGGCAGTCCGGAGACCACCACCGGCGGCCGTGCGCTGAAGTTCTATTCTTCAGTGCGTATCGATATCCGCCGGATCGCGGCGATCAAAGATGGCGAGAGCGTCGTGGGCAATCGCACGCGCGTGAAGGTGGTCAAGAACAAAGTCGCTTCACCGTTTAAAGAGGCCGAATTCGACATTCTTTACGGCGAAGGCACATCACGCGAAGGCGACCTGATCGACATCGGCGTCTCGAAGAACATGGTCGAGAAGTCCGGCTCCTGGTTCAGCTATCGTGGCGAGCGGATCGGGCAAGGCCGCGAAAACGCCCGCGCCTTCCTCAAGGAACATCCGGAAACCGCCCAAAAGCTCGACGACGACTTGCGCGTAACGCTCGGCATCGGCCCAAAGATCCCAACCACCGCCGTCGCCTAAGTACCACTGGCGATCTTGTCGCCGGCGCTTTTGCATGTAATCGGAGATAGTCATATAATATGACCATCATGGCCGAATACAAACTGGCGGATGCGAAAGCGCATTTCTCCGAGATCGTCCAAAAGGCGATGCTCGGAGAGTCCATTGTTGTGACAAAGGAAAATCGCCCCGTTGTGAAGATCGTGGCTATCAAACCGGTCACACGCACTCCCGGCACAGGCAAAGGCATCTGGATGGCTCCGGACTTCGACGAACCTCTCGCCGATTTCGCGGAGTACATGTAGTTGCCGGTTCTCCTCGACACCCACGCGTTTCTCTGGTGGTGTGAGGACAGCTCCGAACTTTCCAGGAAAGCTCGTAAGACCATCGCAGCGGACGACTGCTTCGTCAGTCTCGCGAGCTTTTGGGAAATCGCGATCAAAGTCAGCCTCGACAAGCTCCACCTGCCGGCGATCCCCGACCGGTATCTCGCCGAGCAGATGTCACTCAACGGGTTCGAACAACTCGAAATCAGCTTCCGTCAGGTCATGCGCTGTGCATCTCTGGAACGCCATCATGGTGATCCCTTCGATCGTCTGCTTGTTGCCCAGGCACACGAGGAATCGCTGCCGATCGTCTCGCGCGATCCGGTTTTCGACCGCTACGGCATCAAGCGCATCTGGTAGCCACTAAACTAAGCATGGATGCCCGAAGATACCTCGGCCGCCCAAGCGGTCGCGCGCGCGGCGCACATGCGTCATCTGGTCGAGACGCTTCATCATCTGGAAGACAAGCTTCGGGAAGGCGGCGGCGCGGAGCGCATCGAGAAGCAGCACCGTGCCGGAAAGCTCACTGCTCGGGAGCGCATTAAGCGGCTGCTCGATCCGGGCTCACGGTTCCTCGAAATCGGCCTGCTGATCGCTTACGACCAATATGACGGTCAGGCCCCGGCCGCGGGCGTCGTAACCGGCATCGGTAAGATTGAAGGCCGTCCCGCGGTGATCGTCGCCAACGACGCGACCGTGAAGGCCGGAGCGTGGTGGCCGGAGACGATCACCAAGATCCTGCGCGCGCAGGAGATCGCGATGCGCAATCGTGTCCCCATCGTTTACCTGGTGGACTCGGCGGGCGTCAACCTTCCCTATCAGGACGGCATCTTCCCCGGCCAGTACGGCGCAGGCCGCATTTTCTTCTATAATTCACTTATGCGGCGCAGGCTCCGTGTGCCGCAGATTGCCGCCGTGATGGGTCCGTGCATCGCGGGCGGCGCTTATCTTCCCGCGCTCAGCGACGTCATCTTCATGGTCGAACACACGAGTTTCATGGGCCTCGGCGGTCCGAATCTCGTCAAGGGCGCGACCGGCCAGTCCATCGACCAGGAATCGCTCGGCGGGGCGCACCTGCATAATGCGACAAGCGGTGTCGCCCACTATGTCGCAAAGAACGACGAAGAATGCCTGGAGCGGATCCGCCAGCGTTTTCGCCAGCTACCCATGCGCGATCCCGCGCCGCCTGCGAGCGAGCCAGTGCACCCCGTGGATGACATCTACGCAGTACTTCCCGCCGATCACCGCCTGCCCTATCACATAGAGGACCTGCTCACACGCCTCTTCGACCGCGAGGATTTCGTCGAGTTCCAGGCCGAGTTCGCGCCCGAGAT
>DATAXN010000066.1:0-55032 GCA_036273015.1 Bryobacteraceae bacterium
CCTGAGCACCCAGTTTGAGGCGCCGGCTCGGCCCCGATGTCAGATATACCTCACGCACGGGAACCTGAGTTGTTAGGCCAAGCTCGTTAGCGGCAGCGGCGCCATGCGGCACCATGCGCTCACCCCGTTGAGCGGCGATACGTTCAACGACTTTGGACGCCGCTGGGGGGCTTGTGCCGAAGCGGCTCTCGACGGGACGAATGTAGATTCCACGCCCGGCCCGCATCAGGCTGGCGCGCCGGACCAGGCGCGATAGTGCCTGATCCACTGCTGCACGACGGCCCAGATGCAGCAATTCCTTTGCGGCCACTGGCGTGCCTTCGGGCAGCCCATTGACGTATTCCATGACTCTTGATGCCAGGACTTCCATATCGTTTCCTGTCAGAAGTTTATCATAGTTTCTGACAGTAACGAGACCGAAGACCTGACATTAAACCGCGATTTGCTGTGCGTTTTGCTGGGCAGCAGAAACCTTTGAGCTTGGACGCACCGCTAATTCACCTCGCCTCGCCCGGCTTCCGGCGCGCCTTCCCGAGGCGGACTTCGCTCGACGGCGGCTTGCGTTTGTTTTCGCGCTTTCGCGCGCCCGGAACGCGGATTAGATCGAGCCGGTCATGAACATCCGGTGCGGGCGCCAGATAACGCATCGTCGTTTCCAGGGACTTGTGCCCCATCCAGTGCTGGACGGTTCGCACGTCAAAACCACGCCGAAGCATGCTGGTGGCATACGTGGAACGGAAGGTCTTCAGATCGAATTCTTCGGGATCGAGGCCGGCGCGTTCAGCGATCAGTTTGCAGCGTCGCAGGAAGTTCTGTTCCCGATTGCCGGTCGGTGACGGAAAGACGAACGGGCTGTCAATCGATACGGGATGGCGTTCCAGCAACTCCGCCAATTCGGCAGGTACCGGCACTTCGCGTTCTTCCCACCGTTTTGGGTAGAATTTCAGATCGGGTTTGGAGAGGACGCGCACGGTCCTCAGCTTCGGATTGAGATCCTTCCAGAACAGGTGCATCACTTCCTGATCCCGGAATCCCGTGAACAGGAACGTCGAAAATAGAGTCCGCTCCCAGGAATCGCATGCCTCCAGGAAACGTGACTGCTGTTCTTCCGTGTACACCTTGGGGAGAAAGTGGATCGCCTCCGGAAGCTGCAGGTCACGCGTGAGATTCAGGCGGCCGTTACGCCGGCAGAACTGAGCGATGATGACGATATTGTGCAGCACTCTATTTGCAGATAAGCCGCTCTTCCGGAGCTTGACGACGAAATCGTTCAACTGCTCGACCGAGATTGTTTCCAACGCCCGGCTTGGGAAGTGTTCGTCGAAGCGTTTCAGCACAGCAACGTACTTGCGGCAGGTGTTGGGCTTCTTGAGCGTGTCGATCTGATCGAGGTAACGGCGGATCTGGGCGGAGAGGCGAATGGGTTCCGGCTCCGTCGGGGGCGGCAGCGGCTTGTAGCGCTGGGAGGATACCCACTTCGGTCGCGGCAATTTCGGCCAGCTTGATGCGTTGTGCCTCGAGTGCCTGCGAAACCGTGCTACCGGCGGGCAAACGCATTCGTTTTCCCTCTTCGCGCCACTCGATGAAGTAGCTCCCGTCCGGCAGCGCACCCCAATCGCGCTGGCCGTTGGACTTTTTCGGGATCGACTTCATGACCCAACCGGTGTCGGTCTTGAATTGTTTGAGAAGATTGACGTGCGCCACCGTGCCCTCTGAATAGCACGGAGTCGAAAAGTGCGCAAACGAGGACAGTAAATGGGACAGTAAGGCTTATAAGCTACAGAAAAATAAGGGTGAGGCCGGAAGCTGGCATTCTACCGCTGAATTACTCCCGCGCTCCGTCGGACATCAACAACATAACATGATCAGTGAATCGGGATGGTGGCGGGCGGGCCGGGGGAAGCGCTGCCCGTGATCACCAGAGGGACGGCGTCCCCGGTTACGCCGGCCGGAATCACCGCATTGATCTGATAGAGGCCACTGAGCGTTGGCGTGAGTCCGGCAAACAACACCTGCGCGTTCGCGCCGCCGATCGTGAGAGTCACAGTGTCTGTTGTGGTTGCCAGCGGAGACAGCGGTGTTGCATCGCCCGCCTGCAGGGAGCTCTGCACGCCGCCGAGTCCGGTGCAGTAAACGACGATCACGCTGCCGGGGTGTGCGGGCTGCGATGTCGTGACGATGTATCCGGCGCCGTCGGAATTTGCGGCAGCTACGATCGCCGCACCTGTGCCCGATCCGTTGAGCGTGAAGGCAGCGGGGGCGTCCAGCGCGACGTTGGTGGGTTCGGGTACGGAGAGCGTGTTGCCGGACTGCACGATGACCTGCTGGGTTGCGTTGACGGGTACCGGGAAAGGCACGACTGCATTGATCTGAGTCGGACCGGCGTAGAGCAGGGGCATCAGCATGCCGCCGATGATGACCTGCGTGCCTGCGAGCTGCGTCGGCAACGGAAGCGATGTGGCGGAGACTCCGTTGCCGGATGCCAGATTCGAACCGAAGATTGAAATCAGAGCGCCGGGCGTCGAAGGTTCACCCGCGGCAAAGCTGGCGGAGTTGAGAATGCCGCCCGTATTGACGATCGGAGGTTCGGTGTTCGGGCTGACCTGACCGAGAATCTGCGCGAAGCCCTGCAGAGTGCCGGGCGGAGAACTCCGGGCGGTCACCTTTATTGTTACGTTGGCAACACTGCGCGGCGCCCATGTGGCAGCCCATACGCCGTTCTGAAGATTGCCGAGTGCAAGGGGCGCGTCGCCGTTGGAAAAAGTCGCGGCGACAGAACCGCTTGTGAACGTATTGCCGCAGTCGTCGAGGACGTTGACGTCGATCGCCGCGGGCCATCCGGCGGGAACGGAGAAACTCTGTCCGAGCCCGGTGATGGCGGGCAGCAATTGGGTCGGCGTGCAGATGGTCGCGGACGGATGCTCGCCCAGGCGCGAAGTTCGGATGGCAGGAGTTCGATTGGCAGAAGATGCGGAGTAAACCGTGAGCGTCACGGGTATCGCGCGCAAAGCGCCGCTGGCGAAGGAGAGGTTGATGGTCGCTGTGTATATGCCTGTCGCGAGCCCGGCGATGTTGGGTTGGATGGTGAGGTTCGCGGGAGCCGCGCCTGTGAAGCTGCCGCTGGCGGGCGTTACGGTCAGGAACTGACTCGAGCTTCCGTAACCGATGGTCGACGTATAGGAAACGGCGCCGGCATGCAGGATGCTGAGCGTCAGCGTCTGCGCAGGCGGATTCATGGCGCCGGCAGCCGCGGAGAACAGAAAGCTTGCGGGCGAGACGTTCGGGCCGGTGGTCTGTGAAGGAGGGATTATGTGCAGCACCACGGTGATAAAACGCGGCGAGTTGGCGACGCCGGGAGATGCGATCTCCACGCGCCCGTAATAGTCGCCCGCCGCGAGACCGCCCGTGTTGACCGAAACCACGATTGCCGAGCCGGCTGAGGCGCTTGTGGCGCCCTGTGAAGGCGAGACGCTGAGCCATCCCGCGTTTCCCGAGAGCATGCTCGCGACAGCAGAGTATCCGATAGTGCCCGACCCGCCATTCAGGACGGTGACGGTGCGCGAAGACGCTGGTATGCCATCGATGGCGGTCATGAACGTGAGGCCGGAATCCGAGACCACGAGGGAGGGCGGCTTGGTTTCGATGCGGCGTATGCGGCCGTCGTTCTGATCGGCGATATAGATGTTGCCTTCGGGGTCCACAGTTACGTCGGCAGGAGAGCCGAAGCCTGTCTGGAGGGGAGGTCTGCCGTCGCCGGCCAGCGTATTCGTGCCATTGCCGGCGATTGTGTTGATAATGCCGGTGGGATCGACGCGACGGATACGCGCGTTGTTGGCGTCTGCGATGAGAACTCCGCCCGAGGCGTCGATGGCGAGGCCGATGGGATTGGCGAGCATGGCGGAAGTTGCCTGACCGCCATCGCCGGAGAAGCCGTATTGGCCGTTGCCTGCGACAGGTTGGATCGTGCCGCCGACCAGGATGCGGCGGACGACGTTGTTGCCGTTGTCGGTGAAATAGATATTGCCGGAAGGATCGAGCGCGATGCGGGTGGGCGCGTTCAGTTGTGCGCCGAGGGCGGAAGCTCCGTCGCCTGCGTAGCCCTGCGTGCCACTGCCGGCAATCGTGGTGATAATTCCTGAAGGGGTCACACGCCGGATCCGATTGTTGCCGGTATCGGCGATATAGAGGTTGCCCTGCGAATCGACGGCGATGCCTTCGGGCTGGCTCAGAGCGGCGTTGACAGCTTGGCCGCCATCGCCGGAAAAGCTGTTCATTCCGGTACCCGCAACGGTGGTTATGACTCCTGTGGTGCTGACCTTCCGAATACGGCGGTCGTGTGTGTCGGCGATGTAGAGGTTTCCCGCGCCGTCGATGGCGATGCCCTGGCAATCGACCAGGGAGGCTGAGACAGCTGGACCGCCATCGCCGGTAAAGCCCGGCGTATTGTCTCCAGCGATGAGATTGATGATGCCGAATGTGGTGATGCTGCGCACGCGGTTGGCGAAGCTGTCGCAGACGATGGCGTTGCCGCTCGAATCGATAACCACGCCATCGGGTCCGGGGAGAGTGGCATCGGTGCCGATGCCTCCGTCGCCGGTATAGCCGTAGTTTCCATTACCGGCGACCGTTGAGATGGTTCCGCTGACGATCCGGCGCAGACGGAAGTTGCCGAGGTCTGCGATGAGAATGACAGGACCAGAGGCGGATTGCGCGACGAAGAGATCGACGGGCCCGTACAGGGAAGCGTTGACAGCGGGGCCGCCGTCGCCGGCCATACCGACCTGCTGAAGAGTACCGGCGACGGTGGTGATAATGCCGCTCGTGAGATTGATGCTGCGCAGGCGGCTGCCATTCTGATCGGCAACGAGCAGAGCGAGATTGCCTGGGGTGCTCTGGATGCTGCCTTCGATGGCGACTCCGGTGGGGCCGTTGAGCTTGGCCTGGATTGCAAGACCTCCGTCGCCGGCTTCGGCCCCGCCACCGGTGCCTGCGACGGTAGAGATGGCGCCCGATGGTGTGATCATCCGGACGCGGTTCGCGACACTATCGGCGATGTAGAGGTTGCCAGTAGGGTCGAAAGTGAGGCCGAGGGGGCTCATCAGGGAAGCCTGCAGAGCAGAGCCGCCATCGCCTGTTGAGGCGTTATTGCCGTTGCCCGCGAAGGTGTGTATCACGCCGTTGGTGATCCGGCGGATGCGGTGGTTGTCGGGGTCGGAGATGTAGATATTGCCGGTGGCGTCGACAGCGATTCGCGTGTTGCTGCCGAACGACGCGGAGGCTGCGGGTCCGCCATCGCCCGAGAATCTGTCGGTACCGTTGCCTGCGACGGTTGAGATGACGCCGGCGGGCGTGACCTGGCGAATGCGGTAGTTTCCGGTATCGCAGATATAAAGATTGCCGGAAGAGTCGAACGCGAGACCGCGGGGATTGAAAAGCGCGGCGGAAGCGGCGGGGCCGCCGTCCCCGCCATAGCCTTGCGTACCGCTGCCCGCAAAGGCTGTCAAATTTCCTTTTATGTCGACGCGAAAAACGCGATCCGTGGTGATGTCGGAGAAATAGATGTTGCCCTGCTGATCTTCGGTGACGCCGCTCACATCGCCTACAGGGGCGTCGATCGCGGGCATCGTCCCGGAGGGGAAAACGAAGCGGCTCCCAGCCAGCGTGGTGATGATGGTCTGAGCGGACGCCAGACCGCAACTCAGGCCGAGCAACAATGTCAGGACGCGGGTCATTGCACAGGACCAGTGGATTTTAGCATTCCGCACAGGCATTGCCGATAGTCTGCCTTGGTTAATAGTGCCAGGCTCCGCACGGCTGCTCATTGCTAAAATATAGTTCTCATCCCTCAGGCACTCGCCTTTCGATTCCTTTGAGCGCGCAGACCAGTTTCGGTGAAATCGTTGTCCGTGGAGCACGCCTCCACAACCTCAAGAACCTCACTCTCTCCATCCCGCACAATAAACTTACCGTCATCACCGGCGTATCCGGTTCCGGTAAATCGTCGCTCGCATTCGACACCATTTATGCCGAAGGCCAACGGCGCTACGTCGAATCCCTCTCGGCTTACGCGCGGCAATTTCTCGAGCGAATGGAAAAGCCGGAGGTCGAGGAGATCGACGGCATCGCGCCCGCCATCGCCATTCGCCAGAAGAACACGACCCGCAATCCGCGATCCACCGTCGCCACTTCAACCGAAATCTACGACTTCATGCGCCTTCTTTGGGCGCGCGCCGGACGCACGTTCTGTCCGGTTTGCGGACGGCGCGTCGAGAAGGACACAGTCGATCAGGTTGCACAAAGGATGCTCGCGCAGCCGGAGGGCGAACGCTTTCTTGTACTTTTTCCCGTCAAGCATGACGCCGGCCAGATACCCAAGCCGGCTCTGACCGAGCTCCGTTCGCGGGGTTTCAATCGCCTCTGGCAAAACGGCGCCGTCTCCGAGTTCTCCACGCCGGAATCGCTGCTCGATATCGACTGGCAGCAGCCGGTTTACGTGCTCGCCGACCGGATCGCCATAGGTCCCGAACTGCACCAGAGGCTTGTCGATACGGTCGAAGCCTGTTATCGCGAGTCGGGCGATGCCATCTTCCAAAACGCCCGCACCGGCGAGCGCCAGCTCTTCAGCGAACGCTTCATGTGCAAGCATGACAATCTCGAATTCCGCGAGCCGGAACCGATTCTCTTCAGCTTCAATAGCCCGTTCGGCGCCTGCCCGCGCTGCCAGGGATTCGGAAACACGATTGACTATTCGCTCGATCTGATCGTTCCGAATCGCGGGCTTTCTCTGAACGAAGGCGCCATCGAGCCGTGGACCAAGCCCAAAGGCAAAGAGTGGCTGAGCGGCTTCCGAAAACAGGCCGCCGGACGCATTCGCTTCGACGTTCCGTTCTGCGATCTGACGGAGGATGAACAGCGGCTGGTGCTGGAGGGCGAAAAAAAGATCGATGGCGTCCGCCAGTTTTTCAACTTCCTCGAAACCAGGAAATACAAGCTGCACGTCCGCGTGTTCCTGAGCCGTTATCGCGGGTATGCGAAGTGTCCCGATTGCGGCGGATCGCGATTACGCAGGGAAGCGCTGAACACACACGTGGGCGGCAAGACCATTGCGCAGGCCGTTCGCATGAACATTTTCGAAGCGATCGAGTTCTTCGCGCACCTCGAACTGACGCCGGAAGAAACCGGTATTGCCGGGAAGATTCTCGTCGAGATTCAGCAGCGGCTCAAGTTCCTGAACGACGTCGGCCTCGAGTATCTGACGCTGGACCGCCTTTCTTCCACGCTCTCCGGCGGCGAAGCGCAGCGGATTCAGCTTGCGACTTGTCTTGGATCGCGTCTTGTCGGCGCGTGTTACGTACTGGATGAACCTTCGATCGGCCTGCACAGCCGCGATACCGCGCGGCTGATCCGCATTCTTCACGAATTGCGGGATCTGGGAAACACGATCATCGTGGTCGAGCACGATCCGGAGGTAATGCGCGCCGCGGACCACATCATCGATCTCGGTCCAGGCGCAGGAGAGCACGGCGGCAACATCGTTTTCGAAGGCGGATTTCCGGCGCTGATCGCGGACAAAAACGGTTCTCTGACCGGCCATTATCTGCGGCGCGAGTTGGAAGTGTCGCTGCCGAAGAACCGCCGGGAAATGAATCCGCGGAAGGCGCTACGATTTTTCGGCGCGCGCCTTCACAACCTGAAGGGTATTGACGTCACCATTCCGCTGCGGTTGCTGACTGTTGTTACCGGCGTGTCGGGCTCAGGGAAGTCGACCCTGGTGCATGACATCGTTTATAAGTCTCTTCATGCCGGGATGCAGCGGCGCGACGGGCCGGGAAAAGGAAAACCGGATTTTGCCGGCAGGGACTTCGAAGCGGAAGGCCTCGAATCGGACGATGCTCCGAGGCTGAACTGCAACCGTATGGAAGGCGCGGACCTGGTGCAGGAAGTTGTGATGATCGATCAGACGCCCATCGGCCGGACGCCGCGCTCCAATCCCGTCACTTACATCAAGGGTTTCGATATCGTTCGGAGCCTGTTCGCCTCAACACCGGCTGCGGAAAAGCGCGGCTACACCGCCGGGCATTTTTCGTTCAACGTCCCCGGGGGGCGCTGTGAAGTCTGTCAGGGGGACGGCACCGTCACAGTCGAAATGCAGTTTCTCGCGGATGTTGAACTTGTCTGCGATGAGTGCAAAGGCACCCGCTTCAAGAGCAGCATTCTGGATATCAAATACAAAGGCCTGAATGTGCACGAAGTGCTGCAGTTGACGGTGCGGGAAGCCATCGCCTTTTTCCGTGAGACCGGACGCCTGGTGCAGCGTCTGAAACTGCTGGACGAGGTTGGTCTGGGATATCTGAGGCTGGGCCAATCGGCCACAACGCTCTCGGGCGGCGAAGCGCAGCGCGTGAAACTGGCGGCGCATCTGGCGCAGTCGACGAACAGCGGCACTCTCTTCATTTGCGACGAGCCGACCACGGGCCTCCACTTCGACGACATCAAGAAGCTGTTGGCGGCATTTGAGCGCCTGATAGATCACGGCGGATCGCTTCTCGTCATCGAACACAATCTTGATGTGATTCAGGCCGCTGATTGGATCATCGACATGGGCCCGGAGGGCGGGGAAGGCGGCGGCCGGATTGTGGCCGAAGGCACTCCGGAAGAGATCGCCGCGGTCCGCAATTCCCACACCGGTCGCTTTCTTCAAAAAGCGAAGCGGGCGTAACACGTAATCTGCGCGGAGATGCGGCTACCAGCCGCGTTCGTCCGTTACCGCGCCACGCGCCTGATAGGCGCATTCCAGGTTCTCGTCAGGAGTAGATGCCCGGGGCCTCGTGCCCGATCGTCTGCACGTACTCGACATAGGAACCGGGATAGACGCGCGGATTCCGATCCGTGCCGCTCTCGCCGCCCAGTTCCAGCACGCGCGATCCGAGACCGCGCAGAAATACCCGGTCGTGTGAAACGAAGATCATGGTGCCTTCGAAGTCCTTCAGTTTCTCGACCAGCATCTCCTTCGTTGCCAGATCCAGATGGTTGGTCGGTTCATCCAGCACCAGAAAGTTCGGTGGGTTGTAAAGCATCCTTGCCATCGCAAGTCGCGACTTTTCGCCGCCGGACAAAGAGCGGATCTTCTTGTCCACATCGTCGCCTGAGAACTGAAAAGCTCCAGCCAACGACCGTAACGACCCAAGCCCGTCCTGCGGAAAATCCTGCTGCAGTTGTTCGATAACGGTCAGATCCGCCTTCAGCACGTCGAGCGACTGCTGCGCGAAATACCCCATAAACAGACTGGCGCCAAGCCGCACACTGCCGGCATCGGGCTCGCTGGCCCCGGCGATCATTTTCAGCAGCGTGGTCTTTCCCGCGCCGTTTCTTCCCATCACCGCCCAGCGCTCACCGCGACGCACGGTGAGGTTGAAACTTTTGTAGATAACGCGCGAGCCGTAGCTCTTGTCGAGGTCCTCGATCACTGCAACCATTTCGCCCGAGCGCGGCGGAACACGGAAATCGAATTTGACCACCTGCCGCTTCCTTGGCAGTTCGATTTTTTCGATCTTGTCCAGCGCCTTGATGCGGCTCTGCACCTGTGCTGCTTTGGCTGCGTGTGTCTTAAATCGGTCTATGAAACGCTGCTCCTTGGCCAGCATTGCCTGCTGCCGTGCGAATGCCGCCTGCTGATTCGCCTCGCGAATCGTTCGCTCCCGTTCGTAAAAATCGTAGTTGCCCGAATAGGTGACAATTTCGCCGGAATCGATCTCCGCAATCTTCGAAACCAGGCGATTCATGAATTCGCGGTCGTGCGAAGTCATCAGAAGCGCTCCGCCAAACGACTTCAGAAACTGCTCCAGCCAGATGATCGACTCGATATCGAGGTGGTTCGTGGGCTCGTCCATCAGCAGTACATCGGGTCTGCCCAGCAGGACGCGCGCCAGCGCCACGCGCATTTTCCATCCTCCGGAAAGCGCGCCCACGTCGCCGTCGATCTGGTCATCCTGAAACCCGAGGCCGTGCAGCACTTCGCGCGCCTGCGCTTCGAGAGTGTATCCGCCGAGATGCTCGTACTCTTCCTGCACCTCGCCGAACTGCGCGAGGATCCGGTCCATGTCGTCTGCCTGCGCCGGATCTTCCATGGCTTTCTGGAGCGCTTCCAGTTCGTGGTGTAGATCGCCCACGCGCCCGCTGCCCGCGATAGCCTCATCGAGTACCGAGCGGCCCTTCATCTCTTCGACATCCTGCCGGAAATAACCGACCGTCAGCTTCTTCGGGATGGAGACTTCGCCGTCGTCCGGATCTTCTTCGCCGACGATCATGCGAAAGAGAGTGGTCTTGCCGGAGCCGTTCGGCCCCACCAGCCCGACCTTTTCACCCGGGTTCAACTGAAAGGACGCATCGACAAAAACGAGTTGTTTGCCGTACTGCTTGTTGATGTTGGAAAGAGAAATCATCCGGAATAACCAGGCTAACAGAGAGCCTGATTATTCCAGCGTATTGAGGTCCACGACGATGTCCGGATTCTCGGTGGCGAGAATACCATTCCTGACTTCCTGAATGCCTGCGGGCGTGTGAACAAACGTCAAACCGGTGACCGGATCGATGACCCAGACATATCGCACGCCGAAGGCGAGATAGTCGTCGACGCGAACCTGCATTTCCGTAACACGATCGCTGGGAGAGAGGATTTCGACGCAGAGGAAAGGTGGCGCCGTGATAATTCCTCCAGCCGGCCTCGGCCCGTTCAGCACCGTGATATCAGGTACACGAAAACGGCGCGTCTTGACCTGAACACGCTGCTCCGGCACTACCATAATTCCCAGTTGTTTCTCGCTGCGTAACAGATAACCGCTCAACAGCATCTGCATCCGTGCGTGATCCCATTCGCCCACATTTCGCTCCACCAGTTCGCCCTCAAGGTAATCGCAATCCGGACGATAGCTGGTGTTGAGGTATTCGCTCAGCGGCACGACGGTCGCAGCAGACACGGCACTATTCTCCTGGCTCAATTAAATGGCTTCCTTACTCTTCGTCTTATACGGCGTACGGATGTCCTTCGCTACTTCATCCTGAGCGCCCTGCGTATTGTCGCGTGTACGCTGGGCCTGCGTATATTCGTTCACCGCGCGTTCGCGCTGTCCGCTGATGTCGAAAATTTTGCCCAGATAAATATGCGCCCAGACCTCCAGCCACTTCGGTTGTAAGTCGCCGTTCAGCGTCTCCCGAAATTCATTCGCGGCCGACTGGTAATTGTTCTGCAGGAAGAAGACCTGGGCCACCCGATAATGCGCCATCGAGCTGTTCTTCTGCGTGTCGAGCGCGCGCTGGTACTCCTTCAGCGCCTCGGCGAATTCCGATACTTCCACCAGTTGCTCGCCGCGACGGATTGCCACCTCGACGCGCATCTGCGGGCTCATCCGAAGAATTTTGTTGTTGGGATCGATCGTGACTTTCTTCGGTTTGCCGAAGGTATCGATCGAAAACTCCGATGATGTGCCCATGACTTCGATGCGCTTTTCCTCCGGATTGCCGTCAGTCTCGATTCTCAAATCGACCGGCATCCGGAACGTATCCAGATCCTGCGAAATCTTGCCCTGTACGCGGAAGCCTTTCTGCGTGCGGAGAATGGTCCATTCGAGCTTGAATTCGGGAGCGCCGTTCGACTCCACCCACTGCAGAAAGAAGTACCGCAGTTCTTCGCCCATCACGCCTTCTGCCGCTTTTCGGAAATCTTCGGTTGTTGCCGATTGCCACGCCTTCTGCTGCAGGAACGCCTTCAATGCCTGGAAGAACTTGTCATCTCCCATCGTGCTGCGCAGCATCTGCAGCACTACCGCGCCTTTGTCGGCGCTTAGCGCCCAGTATTCCGGCGAATAGTCTTCCAGCCGCGCCGTCTGAATCAACGGCACGTTGTCGACGGTCAGAGCGGTGACGCTCAGGTCTTTCATCTTCTGTTCGATGGCGCTGGCGCCTTTTTCGTGCTCAGTCCAAAGCGCTTCCGAATAAAGCGCCATCCCATTCTCCATCCACATATGGTTACGGTTCACGGGAGACACTTCCACTTCCCACCATTGCCGCGCCACCTGATTGGCGAGCACGGCGCTGTTGACTTCCTTGCCGATGGCCGCCGGAGAAATGAAGACCATCCCCGTTCCCGCATAGCCGTTGGGAAAACCATCGTCCGTCTCGATCACCGTCAGGTTCGCCGATGGCGCCAGGCCATAGAGTCCGGTGAAGTACCCCACCATCTGAGCAGTAGCCGCGCCGTAAGCATTCGCCATGTTCGCTTCGGCGCCGCGAAACCAAAGAGTCGTGGTTAGACCGTCGGTCGAATTCTTTACCGGCTGCCCTTTGAAGATCGCTATGTCGCCGGGAAAAGCCGGCTTGGTAAAATCTCCGCCGCCCACAACGGTGAATCCCGGCGGGGCTGTGACGTTGATTTTCGAAGTGAACCGGTCCGACGTATAGCCGCTGATGGGGAACCAGCGCGACGGATAGAGCAAAAACGCGTAGTCGTTCTGGATAGCCGCAAACTTGATTCCGTAAATCGGCGATTCTTCCGAACCCGTAAGCCGGCCGTCGTAATTGAAGGTAATGACAGCGGGCTGGCCTTTGGGCAGAATGTCTGCGAACGTGACTCGTACCGTATTGTCGGATTGGTTACGTGAAGATCGCAGCGTCTGCCCTTTGTCGTCCACTATTCGGGAGATACTCAGGGCATTGTTCAGCTCGAATGTGGCGCTGTTGATCTGGTCGTCGAGCGGTATGAAGCGAACGGCGGCGCGCGCGGTCAGAGTCTGCGTGTCGGGATTGATCTGAACGTCGATCGTATAGTTGTCGACGTCGATCCGGGACGATGATGCTCGATCGGCGGAGCGTCTGTCTTCCTGTGCGCTGGCCGGAGCCATCGCGATCAGAATGCCGAGAACCAATAATCCAACCGTCTTCAAACCGCCACCTCCAATACTTGTTCAACAGCATCCGCCGCCCGCGCGATCGCATCGCCGGGTCCGGAGAGCAGTGTCGAAACGCGTGTTAATTCTTCCTTCATTTTCGCTCTTTCGTTTGCATTGTCCAGCAGGCGGGTGACTTCGGCGGCGATTCGCTCACCCGTCATCTCCTTCTGCATGAGTTCCGGCACCACTTTTTCCCCCGCGATCAGGTTCACCATGGAAAAGAACGGCACATCGACCAGCAGCTTCCCGATGGCCCAACTGACGCCGGTTACCCGGTAAAAAGTGACCATCGGCGCGCCCAGCAGGCAGGCTTCAACCGTTACAGTCCCGCTGGCCGCGAGCGCCACGTCGCAGTGCGCCATAGCGTCCCAGGCTTCGCCCTCGGTTGCCCGAATCGGCGTGCCTGCCAGAGGTTCCGTGAAAAATGCCGCGCCGCAGGTGGGTGAAGCGGGAAGTATGAAACTCAGCGCCCGGTCCTTGCTCAGGATTTCGGCCGCCCGCACCAATTCCGGCAGGTGTCGGAGACTTTCACTGCGCCGGCTGCCTGGGAGCACTGCTACCAGTGGACGACTTTCGTCAAGGTTGTGTTTCCGGAAAAAATCCGCACGCGACAGCGCCGGGCGGACCCGCGTCGCCAGCGGATGACCAATATAGGTGACCGGCACGTCATGCTCCCGGAAAAAAGCCTCTTCAAAGGGGAAGATGCACAGCAGCCGGTCGATAATCCGGCGCATCGTCTTTACTCTGCCTTTTCGCCAGGCCCACACCTGCGGCGCGACGAGATAAACCACCGGTATTCCCAGCCGCTTGAGTTTCCGGGCAACCCGAAAGTGAAAGTCCGGCGAATCGGTGAGGATGGCTAGATCCGGCTTCCGCTTGGCTGCGGATCGGATCAGTTCCTGGAATCGACGCCGGATGCGCGGCAGGTGGCCGATCACCTCGACAATGCCGACAACCGACAAATCCTCCGAACGGACAACCGTCTCGACGCCCGTCTCGCGCAGGTGTGGCCCGGCGCATCCGAAAAACGTACATTCCGGCCACCGGCGGCGCAGTTCCCGAACAAGCTCGGCGGCATAAAAGTCGCCGGAAGCTTCTCCGGCCGACACAAGGATGGAGCGCGGCGCGCGGGGCAATCTTAAGAGTAGCCGGATCGGCTCGTCCGGGTAGCTTGTTACAATCGTCACGACTCGATATAACCGCGCAAATCCATTGACAATGCCATCTGAAAACGGACGTCCCCGGACCTCGGTCGACGAACTCAGTCGCAGCCTGCGTTCCGAAATGACACCGCTCAACAATAAGGTTTCATACTTTCTTGCGTTGCCGGTGGCCGAAGAGGATCTCCGTCAGTACCTGCACGATCCCGTGGAGGCACTCCCGCCGGCGGTGTCGGAGCTGCTGCCGCAGCTGGGAATCGTGCTGGTTCCTTTTCTGGAGCGGGGCACCACGAAAACGAACATTTCAGTCGTCTACGAAAAGCCGGCCGAGCCGAAGCTGGCGTTTTCCGCGCGAATCGAGGTTGACGGCTTCGCGACGCTGTTCTTCACGATAAAGGACGAGCAGGTTTCGGATTACCACTATTACCTGTACGACGAACTCGCCGCTCTGATTGCGGATCACTGGCCGGAAAAGGCGGAAGAAGCCTGGCATCGCCTGCTGCGGGAGGAATTAAGCGCCGAACTGCACGGCGAGGTGGACGAAAAGAGCTGGCATCTGAAGCAGGTTTTGCTCCGGCGTCCGATGGCTGCGCGAAAGGACGGCAAGCCCTTCCGCGCCTATGCGCGTCAATCTTTTGAAGACACCATGACGCTTTACCTCCATGGTCTTTGCTGCGATATCGATGTGGAAACCGGTCCCCGGCAACTGCCCAGCCGGCATCTGCGGAAGCGGCTCGAGGCGCTGAAAACCCTATTCCCGCCGCCGGAAGGGCACGCCGTTTTTCCGGAAGACACGAACCATCAACACCGGCACTAAAGGCTATGTCCTCAGTCGGCGGCAACGGCATCGCATCGATTCTCAGCAACCATTCAGTGGACGACACGGTTCAAAAACTGGAAGCGATTCTGCAGGCCAAAGGCGTGAAGCTTTTCGCGCTGATCGATCACAGCGGTGAAGCGGAAAAGGCCGGAATGGGGATGCGGCCGACGAAGGTCCTAATATTCGGAAATCCGAAGGCCGGCACACCGCTGATGCTGGAGTCGCCTGGCATCGCCATCGATCTGCCGCTCAGGATTCTGGTGACGGAGGACGAAAGCGGCAAAGTGCGCATTTTCTGGAACAGCCCGGCGTATCTTCAGGCCCGTCACAATCTCCCGGCGGAATTGCTCCCGAACATCGCCGTCATCGAGACCTTGGCCGCAAAGGCCGCCGAATAATGTGGTTAACGTGGGGCAGGGCTTCGGCCCTGCTGCCGGGCTTCCGCCCGGCACAAGCTTCCCGAATCACCCAACCCAAGGCAGATAAGCCGCGCCATACAGCCCGGCTTCATCCCCCAACTTCGCCTTCTCGATCCGCGTCTCCGTAGTCCGGAACGTAAACGACCTCCGCCGCGTTTCCTCGATCATCGCCGGCGCGAAAAGGTCCCACGCTCCAAGCACTCCCCCGCTCAACAGATACAAAGGAAAGTTGAACGTATTCACCAGCATGGCGAGTGTCACCCCCAGCGCCTCGCCCATCGAGACAAAAATCGTTCGCGCCTTTTCGTTACCGGCCAGCGCCAAATCATACACCTGTTTCGCCGTCAGCCCGTCGCCCAAACCCAGCAGTTTCGCCATGGCGGTGACCGCCGTCGCTGACGCATGCTTTTCGACGCATCCGCGATTGCCGCAGCCGCACGGATTTCCGTTCGGAACCACCGTGATATGCCCCAGTTCCGCCGCCATCCCGAGAAAACCACGCAACACCGTTCCATTCGAAACGATTCCGCCTCCAATCCCCGTGCCGAGCGTCAGCAGCACGAGGTCGTCCACTCCTTGTCCCGCGCCGATCCAGTGCTCGCCCAGCGCCGCGGCATTTGCATCGTTTTCGAGAATCACCGGTGTTCCGAGACGTCGGCTCATCTCATCCCGAATGGGAAAGTTTTCGAGCGACGACAGATTGTTGGAATTCCGAATCACACCTTCCTTGAGCAGGATGAACCCCGGCACCGCAACTCCGATGCCGGCGAGACTCGACGCGCCGAATCGTTCCCTGAGCATCGAAATCTCGTTCACCATCTCGCTGAGGATCGCTTCGCGTCCAGCCGAATAAGCGGTCTTGCCGGAGACGCTGTCGAGCATCGTTCCGTCGCGCGCCACGGCGGCAGCGCGCAGATTCGTGCCGCCCAGATCGAGGCCAATGCTGTATTCAGGCGCCGCTGACATGCGCGAATGATAGCACTTGCGGCCGAAAAAAGAGTCGATAAGGAGCGGTGATCGACTGCATTACAAATTTCATCGAAAATGATTTTCCGTTCATGTTATATACGGAACTGTAGGCGATACGTCAAACAAGTAGCAGGAGAAAAGATGAGCCGGTCCTATATTGAGGTTCCCGGATTCGGAATGCATGAGCTGCCGCCGCTACTCGTCCACGGCATTCCCGAGGACGCCAGCCGCATGGAGTTGGTTGAGCGCGCCGCCGCCATCGTAGAGATGGAGGATATGGTCGCGGACGGTTCCCCGGACGAACTGGAACACCGCAAGCTCGATCTGGCGCTGCATTTGACGGACCAGTACTTCGGCCTGCTTGCGCACTGGGCATGGGGAGATTCGGTTCTTGAATGGATTCGCCAATGTGAAATCACCTTCGCGGCTACCAGCGCGCTGCGTCCGTTGTTGAGCGGCGACGTATGGCCGCATGCCGCGCGCAGCAGCTTTGTCGACCTGTTGGTCGATAAGCACGTGCCCACGCCCGGCGTGGCGATCCAGAACGCCGTGGGGATGCGCCTGACGTTCCGGCAGCCGCCCCCCATAGACTGCTGCTCGAATCAGTTCCTGTTTTTCCTCAACAGCCGCTTGGCGGGAACCGCCTATAAGACTTGGGCGCGCATGATCCCGGAATCGGCCGCGCATCTTCCTCCGAATCGGTTCCATTTCGAGATTCACGATCTGCGCCTGCAGTAGAACTGCGCCTGCAAAAGGTTGCTCCTCAAGTTTTCCTGTTGTTCTGCCGATCAAAGCGCAGAACATGTTCGCGATCATCGGCATACTGGTCGTTTTCGGATCTGTAATTGGCGGATTCCTGATGGAACACGGGAAACTGCCTCTTCTGGCCCAGCCCGCGGAGTTGCTCATTATCGGTGGCGCGGCGCTGGGCACACTGCTTGCGGCCAACCCGTTGGGCCTGATCGTCACCATCATGAAGAGTCTGCTGGGGATTATCGGCGGCAGCCGGTATTCCGCGGCCCTTTACCTGGAGAGCCTCAGGATGTTGAACGATATTTTCCAGTACGCCCGCAAGAGCGGCATGGCGAAGCTGGAAGAGGATATCGAGCACCCCGAGAAGAGCTTGGTTTTTTCGAAGTATCCGAGACTGATCAAAGACCACCACATTTTGTACTTCATTTGTGACACTCTGCGCACGGCGGTGGCCGGCGTGGTCGCTCCTCACGATCTGGACGCGTTGGTGGAGGCGGATATTGAGATCCATCATCACGCGAGCGCGGCGCCGGTGCGTTCGCTGATCACGGTTGCGGATGCCCTTCCCGGTCTCGGTATCGTTGCCGCGGTTCTTGGAATCGTGATCACCATGGGCGCGCTGGGTGGCCCGCCGGAGCAACTGGGCGAAAAGGTCGCAGCGGCTCTGGTGGGTACGTTCCTCGGAATTTTACTCTCCTATGGCGTGGTGTCGCCCCTCGCATCGAATCTGGAGAAGATGATCGACGCTGAAGTCCGGTATTATCAGATGCTTCGCGCCGGCCTGATGGCGTTTGCCAAGGGTCTGGCGCCGATGATTTCCGTGGAGTTTGCGCGCCGGGCCATCCCTCACGAGATGAGGCCGACTTTCGCCGAAATGGAGGCCACCTGTAAGGGGCGTCCGCTCGCGGCTGCAGGCGGTAAAGGCGCGGCGAAAGCCGCCGCTGCCTGAAATCCTCTGCTTCGGAACACATAACCCATGTCCGGTCTGGCCTCTCAACCGATCATCATCGTCAAAAGGACCAAAAGCCAGGGCGGCGCACACCACGGCGGCGCCTGGAAAGTTGCTTATGCCGATTTCGTTACCGCGATGCTGGCCTTGTTCATCGTCCTGTGGCTTGTGAGCAGCAGCGAGCAGGTAAAGAAAGCCGTCGGAGGCTACTTCGTCGATCCGAAAGGACATGGTAAAGATGTCGGAAATGGATTAAGAGGCGCCGGCAGCGAAAGCCTTGCGATTCGCAAAGAAAACATGAGAAGCCTCCGGGACAAGCTTGAGCAGGCGATCAAAGATTCGTCCTCAATGCAAAAGATCAAAGAACACGTAGTTTTCACGGTTACAAACGAAGGCCTTAGGGTCGAGTTGCTCGAGGGTGAAAACTCCACGTTCTTCGAATCGGCCAACAGTCATCCAACGGAATTCGGCAAGGATCTCCTGAAGAAACTTGCCGAGGAAATCGGCAAGCTTCCCAATCGCGTCGTGCTCGAAGGCCATACGGATTCGCGTCCTTTCTCCGGAGCCGGAGATTACTCCAATTGGGAACTGTCCTCCGATCGAGCCAATGCCGCCCGGCGCTGGATGCAGGAAAACGGCATGCGCGCCGATCAGGTGACCCAGGTTCGCGGCTTCGGCGAGCAAAGCCTTCGGGATCCTGCCCACCCTGCGGACGGCACAAACCGGCGCGTGACCGTGGTGATCATGTATCAGTCGAACAACTCCGGGACCTCATCGTCGGCTGAATCGCCCGCCAAACAATCCAGCAACACCCAACGCGCCCAAACGTCAACCTCAAAACCACCCCCGCCAAAGCACTGACCTCCGGGCTGCGCTTCGGGCCTGAACTTCAGGCAAGCCGCGCAATCGCCGCTATAATGGAGACATCCCCGAGATGAATCCTTTGAACGTTGACGTCAAGCAGACGGTCAATCTGCCTAAGACCAGCTTTTCCATGAAGGCGAATCTGGCCCAGGCCGAGCCGAAGATGCTGGCGCGCTGGGCGCAGGAAGACCTTTACGGACAGATTCGCCAATCGAGGGCCGGTAAACCGATTTACATCCTGCACGACGGACCTCCTTACGCCAACGGTCGCATCCACCTCGGCACTGCCTTCAATAAAATCGTTAAGGATTTCATCGTAAAATCAAGAACCATGGCGGGTTATGACTCGCCATATGTTCCCGGTTGGGATTGCCACGGGCTTCCCATCGAGCACAACGTCGACAAAGAGCTCGGGCCTAAAAAAGCTCAGATGACTGCCTCGCAGGTCCGCAAGGTCTGCCGCAAATACGCCGAGAAATGGGTCAATCTCCAGCGGGAGGATTTCAAACGCCTTGGCATCCTGGGCCGATGGGACGACCCCTACCTGACGATGAAACCGGCCTACCAGGCCGTCATCGCCCGTACCTTCGTGGACTTCCTGGACAAAGGCTATGTGTATAAGGGCCTCAAGCCCGTCAACTGGTGTATCCACGACCGCACCGCCTTGGCCGAAGCCGAGGTGGAATACGAAAACCACCAGAGCCCGTCCGTTTGGGTTCGTTTTTTCATTTCATCGGATCCCGCCGACATCGATCCGGTCCTTGCCGGCAAGAGAGTTTACGGTCTCATCTGGACCACCACGCCCTGGACGCTCCCGGCCAATCTGGGCATCGCCTTTCATCCGAAATTCGAATACTCGGCGGTAGCGGTTGGAGAGGATGTTTACATCGTTGCTTCGGAACTCCTCGGCGCCACCGCGGCGAAATGTGGTTGGGATGAACCCCTGGTCCTCGCCCGCTTCAAAGGCCAGAAACTCGATCACACCGTTTTCAAACATCCTTTCATCAATCGCCTCTCACTCGGCATGGTCGCCGACCACGTCACGCTGGAGCAGGGAACCGGCGCGGTCCACACGGCCCCCGGCCATGGCCAGGAAGACTACATAGTAGGGATGCAGTATGGGCTGCCGGTGTACTGTCCGGTCGATCCCGCCGGGCGTTTCTTCGAAGCCGAAGGTTCGCCGGGGAAGGTCCCCGCTCAACTCATCGGTAAGACCGTATGGGAAGGCAATCCAATCGTTGTTGAAATTCTCAAAGAGCGGGGCGCGCTTCTCGCCACCGAACAGATCGAACACTCCTACCCCCACTGCTGGCGTTGCCATAACGCGACCATCTTCCGCGCCACCGACCAGTGGTTCATCGGAATGGACAGCAACGGCCTCCGCCAGCGCGCGCTGGATGCGATCAAAACCGTTAAGTGGAGCCCCGAATGGGGCGAAGAGCGCATCTCGAACATGGTCTCCGGCCGTCCCGACTGGTGCATCTCACGCCAGCGTGTCTGGGGTGTTCCGATCGTCGTCTTCTACTGCTCTGCCTGCCGCGAGCCGCTGACAGACCGAAAAATCCTCGACAGCGTGGTCGACCTTTTCGAGCAGCACTCAGCCGACGTATGGTTCGATCGGACCGCTGCCGAACTGGTGCCCGCCGGGACTGTTTGCCGCAAGTGCGGCGGGGCCGAATTTTCCAAGGAAAACGACATTCTCGACGTATGGTTCGACTCCGGATCGAGCCACCTCGCGACGCTCAACGAAGAAAACGGCCTTCGCTGGCCCGCCGAACTTTATCTGGAAGGCGGCGATCAGTATCGAGGTTGGTTCCAAAGTTCGCTTCTGATCGGCGTGGGATTGCGGGACGCTGCTCCCTTCCGCGGTTGCGCAACGCACGGCTGGACTCTCGACGGCGACGGCCGCCCGCTTTCGAAATCGCTGGGCAACGGCACTGCTCCCGAAGAGATCATCAAGGACTACGGCGCCGAACTCATCCGGCTCTGGACGGCTTCCGTTGCGTTCACGGAAGACGTCCGTATTTCGCCCGTGATCCTTACTCGGCTTTCCGAGGCATACCGCAAGCTCCGCAACACCTTTCGTTACGCGCTCGGCAACCTGCATGACTTCAACCCTGCCACCGACGCGGTTCCGGGGAGCGAGCTTCTCGAATTGGATCAGTGGATTCTGGTGCGCGCGGAAGAAGTCGTGTCCCGCAGCCGCCTCTGGTACGAGGGTTTCGAGTTCCACAAGGTCTACCGCGCCGTTTACGACTTCGCGACGGTCGAACTCAGCTCCATCTATTTCGACGTCCTCAAGGACCGTCTGTACACATCGGCCCCCAAATCCCTCGCGCGTCGCAGCGCCCAGACCGCACTTCATCGCCTCGCGCTGGCGCTGACGCGCCTTTTCGCTCCCATTCTCAGCTTCACCATGGAAGAAGTTTGGGGCCATCTGAATCAAACAGGCAGCGTGCACACTGCTTATTTCCCCGAATTGTCGGAACTGATGGAAGGCATCGGCGCGGAGAGCCGTAAGCGCGTCGAAAATTGGAATCGCCTGGTGGCGCTTCGCGAGCCTGTTTCAAAGAGTCTCGAGACCGCGCGGCAGGAAAAAATCATCGGGTCTTCACTCGAGGCCAGCGTGCGAATCTCAGCCGATGCCGAGCTTTACCCGCTGCTGAATCAGTACGAAAACGAACTGCCGGGATTATTTATCGTTTCGCAGGTCGATGTTCGAAATCATGCCGACGCCGGCGTGCAGGTCACGATCGATCGCGCGCGCGGCACGAAATGCGAGCGTTGCTGGAAATACACCGAAGACGTTGGCTCCGTGGCCGAGATTCCCACCGTCTGCGCGGCCTGTGCAGCGGCCATCCAGGAAATTCCTCCTCATGCCTGACGGTCTCTATGTCTAACGAAGCCCGGAGGATCGTCGCCTTTCTCGTCGCTTTCGGCGTTTTCGGGTTGGACCGCTGGACCAAATGGCTGATCGAAACGCAGTTCAGCACATACGATACAAAGACCGTTATCCCCGGCTTTTTCAATATTGTTCGTTCTCAGAATCCCGGCGTGGCGTTCGGAATCTTCGCCGAGAGCGCCTCTCATTCGCGCACGCCGATTCTGATTGGATTGTCGATTGTTGCGGTGCTTCTGCTCGCCGGAATGCTCTGGCGGATCGACCGCCTCGACAGCCCTTCGGCCATCGGTCTCGCTCTCATTTTCGGCGGCGCCATGGGCAATGTTTTCGATCGTGTGCGGGCGGGAAGTGTCACCGATTTTCTGGATTTTTATGCCGGTACCTGGCACTGGTATACCTTTAACGTTGCCGATGCGTCTATCTGTACAGGAGCCTGTCTTTTGATTCTGAGTATGCTTCTCTCTCGACCAGGCAAGGGCCGGGAGGCGCACGTCTGATATGTTTCCCCGCCTGATTACAATCGGAAGTTTCTCGCTGCCGACTTACGGCGTATTGGTCGCCTTGGCTTTTCTGGTTGCGTTGTCGATGGCGTCACGCTTCGGGAAGCAGCGCGGGCTGAACAGCGAAAAGATCGTCAATCTGGGTGTTTACTGCGCGCTGGCCGGAATGCTGGGCGCCAAGCTGCTGATGATCGCGCTCGATCCCGATCTGCGCAGCCACCTTGGCGAAATCTTCTCTCTCGCCACCCTGCAAAGCGCCGGTATCTTTTTCGGCGGCTTCATCCTGGCGCTGGTGTTTGCGTACTTCTATATGCAAAAGCAGGGGCTCCCTGTGCTGGCAACCTCCGACGTCTTTGCGCCCGGCATCGCCATCGGTCACGGCATCGGGCGATTGGGATGTTTCGCGGCCGGCTGTTGCTGGGGCAAACCGACGCATTTACCCTGGGCTGTCACGTTCACGAACAAAAACGCGACGACCGGCGTGCCTCTCGGCATCCCCTTACACCCCACGCAAATTTACGAAGCCCTCGCGGAAGGCATTATCTGTTTGGTGCTGATCGCGCAGTTAAAGCGGCCGCATCGCGATGGACAGGTAATCGGACTCTACGCGCTGCTCTACGGATGCGTTCGATTCGCTGTCGAGTTCCTGCGCGACCATGACGCGTCCAATCCGTTCGGTGGTCCGTTCACTCTCGAGCAATGGCTTTCGCTGGCGCTCGCCGCGGGTGGCATCTTCCTGCTCGTGCGTCACGCGCGCACACTCGCGGGCGCAGCACCGGCTACCACCTGATTTTCCAAAAATCCACTGGTTGCCTTCCGCGTCAGAAACACCGCGGCAAGGCCGATTATTGAAGCGAAAGACAGCCACAGCCCCGGTACTGCGCGATTTCCAGTCTCATGGATCAGCCACGTGCAGATCGCCGGTGTGAATCCTCCGAAGAGCGCCGTCGCCAGGCTGAACGCAATTGAGAATCCGGCCGCCCGCACGCTTGCCGGCATGATTTCGGTTAGAAACGGCACCATCGCCCCGTTGTAGCTGCCGAACAGGAACGAGAGCCACAATTCGACTGTCAGCAATCTGACGAATGACGGAGCGCTCACCAGCCACAACAGCGCCGGATAAGCCGTAATCAGAGACAGGAGCGCAAACGCGGTCAGCAGACGGCGGCGACCCATCCGGTCGGAGACTGCGCCCATCACCGGAAGCCAGAACAGATTGGATACGCCGACGCACATCGTGACCGTCAGGCTGTCGATATTCGCCAGGTGCAGCGCGTTCTGCCCGAAGGTTGGCGTATAGGCCGTAATCAAGTAGAACGTCACCGTCGTCATGGTGGAGAGCATCATGCCCAGCACGACGATGCGCCAACTCGCCCTCAGCGACGCCATGATTTCACCGATCTCCGGCCGATGCTTCCGAGCCTGAAACTCTTCGGTCTCCGCGAGTGAGCGCCGAATCAGGAACAGGAACGGGATAATGACGCAGCCGGCGATCAGCGGAATTCGCCAGCCCCACGCCGCCATCTGCGCGGGCGACAACCGCAGACTGACCGCAACGCCCAGCAATGCGGCAAAGATCACCGCGCATTGCTGGCTCCCCGACTGCCAACTGCAATAGAACCCCCGATGTCCCGGAGTTGCGATCTCGGAAAGATAGACCGACACGCCGCCCAACTCCATCCCTGCGGAAAATCCCTGCACCAACCTTCCGATCAGGATCAGCACCGGCGCCAGCAGACCGAGTGTTCGATATCCGGGCAGGCAAGCGATCGACAGAGTTCCGAACGACATCATCGCCAGCGTCAGGATCAATCCTTTGCGGCGGCCATGCCGGTCCGCGTATGCGCCGAGCACAAGAGCGCCCAGCGGCCGCATCAGATAGCCCGCTCCGAACGTAGCGAGCGACAGCATCAGCGACGAAAACTCGTTGCCGGTCGGGAAAAACGCGCCGGCAATGTATGTCGCATAGTAGCCGTAAACCATGAAGTCATACATTTCGAGGAAGTTGCCGCTCGAAACGCGGACCACCGCCATGGCTATTGACTTACGGTTGGCCGGAACGTGCAAGACCGAACTTAGCATGTGGGGCAGGGCTTCGGCCCTGCAGCCGGGCTTCCGCCCGGCTCGGACCTTTACGGAATTCTCTGCACGCAGCACAGCGTGTCGCGCGCGATCGTCAGTTCCTCATTGGTCGGCACCACCCACACCGGAATTTTCGAACCCCCGATCGCACGAGCATCCGGGCTGTCTTTCTCATTGGCTTCAGCATCGACCGCAATGCCCAAATTTCCCAGCTCCTGGCAGATCCGCGCGCGAATCGCAGGCGAATTCTCTCCGATGCCTCCGGTAAAAATCAGCGCATCCGCGCCGTTCATCGCGGCGAGATATGCGCCGATATACTTCCGGACCCGATAGCAGAACACCTCGATCGCCAGCGCCGCGCGCTCGTTACCGGAACCCGCCTCGCGCTCCAGGTCGCGCATATCGTTCGAAATGCCGGAAATCCCTTTGAGGCCGCTTTCCCGATTGAGCACCTGAAGCAGCGACGCTGGATCATGACGTTCCTGCGTGATCAGATGCAGAACCGCGCCCGCATCCAGGTCCCCGCTGCGCGTGCCCATGACAAGACCTTCAAGCGGCGTGAACCCCATGGAAGTGTCGATCGAGTGGCCGTGCCCGATCGCGCACACCGAGCATCCGTTGCCCAGATGACAAACGATCATCCGGTAATCGCTTCGTTTTCCGCCGTGAAGCTGCGCGAATCGTCCCGAAACATAACGATGTGAGATGCCGTGGAATCCATACCGGCGGATTTTCTTTTCCGTCAGATATTCATACGGCAGCCCGTAAACATAAGAGCGCGGCGGCAGCGTGTGATGGAAGGCAGTATCGAATGCCGCGACATGCGGCACGTCCGGCAGATGCTCCCGCGCCGCCCGGAACGCCTCCAGACTCGGAGGATTGTGCAGCGGGGCCAGAGCGCTGAGCTCCTCAATCTGCCTCTCGACCTCGGCGTCGATAATGACCGACTCGTGGAATCGATCACCCCCATGCACCACCCGATGGCCAACCGCATCGACTGTCGCGGTCCCGATCTGCCCGAAAGCTGAGCGCAGAGCCTCCGCCATCCCGGCCACACGCTCAATTTCTCCTTTGGCAAGAACCTGTTCGGAGTTCCCGGCAATCGATTCCGGCGTGATGTCAAACAGGTTGAATTTGAGCGAAGAACTCCCGGCGTTCAGGACCAGTATCTTCATGCCGGCATTCTATTCCGGCCAGCGCCAGTTCCGGATCTCCGGCATATCTTCGCCGTGCGCCCGCACGTACTGCCAATGATCGATCAGTTTGTCGCGCAACTCCTGCCGTAAATGCGCCGAGGCGTTCGACAACTTCGGCACGCGGTCGATCACATCTATCGCCAGATCGAAACGATCGATCTGGTTCAGGACGCACATATCGAACGGCGTTGTGGTCGTGCCTTCTTCCTTGTAGCCGCGCACGTGCAGGTTCTGATTGGTGCGGCGATAAGTCAGTCGGTGAATCAGCCAGGGATAACCGTGGTAGTTGAAGATGATC
Source organism: Bryobacteraceae bacterium (assembly GCA_036273015.1). GTDB lineage: Bacteria > Acidobacteriota > Terriglobia > Bryobacterales > Bryobacteraceae > BOG-234. The sequence goes on from DATAXN010000066.1 coordinate 25,857, forward strand.
GGCTTGTCCGTCGTGAACAGCGAATCGTATTCTTTGTCCGAAATTCCGTGCGGATGTTCACTGGGCGGCTGAATCGTCATCAGATCCACCACGTTTACCACTCGGATCTTGAGATCCGGAATACGGTGCCGCAGCCAATCGACCGCCGCGAGCGTTTCCAGCGTCGGAATATCGCCCGCGCAGGCCATCACCACGTCCGGCTCCTCGCCGGCGTCGTTACTCGCGAACTCCCAGATGCCGAGTCCGATCGTGCAATGGCGAATCGCGTCATCCATATTCAGCCATTGCAACGCGGGCTGTTTACCTGCCACAATCACGTTCACGTAGTTCCGGCTTCGCAGGCAATGGTCGGTGACGGAAAGCAGCGTGTTGGCGTCGGGCGGAAGATATACACGCACCAGTTCGGCCTTTTTGTTCACGACGTGGTCTATGAACCCCGGATCCTGATGGCTGAAGCCATTGTGGTCCTGCCGCCAGACATGCGATGACAGCAAATAATTGAGCGACGCGATAGGCCGCCGCCACTCCAGCTTACGCGCGACTTTGAGCCACTTCGCGTGCTGGTTGAACATCGAGTCCACGATATGTACGAAAGCCTCATAGCAGGAGAAGAAGCCGTGCCGTCCGGTGAGGAGATAACCTTCCAGCCAGCCCTGGCACATGTGCTCGCTCAACACTTCCATCACGCGGCCGTCGGGCGCGATGTGGTCGTCGTCGGGAATGATCTCCGCCGTCGATTCGCGGTTCGTGACGTCAAACAGCGCATTCCAGCGATTCGACGAAGTTTCATCGGGTGAAACCACGCGGAAATTCTTCGATTCGGCATTCAGCTTCATCACATCGCGCAGAAAAGTCCCCATAACGCGCGTCGCCTCGGCCACAACGGCGCCGTGCTTCGGAACATCGACGGCATAATCGCCGAAATCGGGGATCGTCAGATCGCGGAGCAGCAGCCCGCCATTCGCATGCGGATTTGCGCCCATGCGCCTTTCACCTTTCGGTGCCAGCGCCGCGTATTCTTCGTGTAGCGTGCCATGTTCATCGAAGAGTTCTTCGGGCCGATAACTTCGCATCCAGTCTTCGAGCATCTGCAGTTCGTCCGGTCGCGTGGTGACAGCCTCCAGCGGCACTTGATGCGCGCGAAACGTTCCTTCGACACGCTTCCCGTCAAGCTCTTTCGGGCCGGTCCACCCCTTGGGAGAACACAGCACGATCATCGGCCATGATGGCCGCGTTCGGAAGCCATGTGCCCGGGCGTCGTGCTGAATCGCCTTGATTTCGGTGATCGCCGCATCCATGGCGGCCGCCATCTTCTGGTGCATGCTCGCCGGATCATGGCCTGCGACGACATGACACCGGTATCCGTATCCGTTAAAAAGAGATTCCAGTTCCGCCTCCGGAATCCGCGCCAGCACAGTCGGTCCGGCGATCTTATATCCGTTCAGATGCAGAATCGGCAGCACCGCGCCGTCGCGCTCCGGATTCAGAAACTTGTTCGAATGCCAGCTCGTAGCGCAGGGGCCGGTTTCCGCTTCACCATCGCCCACCACGCAGCATGCCAGCAGATCGGGATTATCGAAAACAGCGCCGTATGCGTGCAATAGCGAATAACCGAGTTCGCCGCCTTCATTGATTGATCCCGGCGTTTCCGGCGCCGCGTGGCTGGGAATGCCGCCCGGAAACGAGAATTGCCGGAACAGGCGCTTCATTCCTTCTTCGTTTTGCGCGATGGAAGGATAGATTTCGGAATAAGTTCCTTCGAGATATGTATTGGCAACCATGCCGGGACCGCCATGACCCGGTCCGCAAACATAGATTGCGTTGAGGTCGCGCAGCTTAATCGCGCGGTTCATGTGCGCGTACACAAAATTGAGTCCGGGCGTGGTGCCCCAATGGCCCAGCAGACGCGGCTTGATCTGCTCCTTGCGCAGCGGTTCGCGCAGCAGCGGATTTTCCATCAGGTAGATTTGGCCAACCGAGAGGTAGTTGGCGGCGCGCCACCAGGCGTTGATCTTCCGCAACTCTTCTTCAGTCAGCGGTCCGGCGAGCGTCGATTCCTGTTCCATCACCTGGATCATGCGTACCGTCCTTGTGCGGATTATCCCAGCTCAGCGGTCTTGAGCCGAAAAAATTAATCTCCCGCCGTATGACAATCTGTAACCATCACCGCAATGCCCCCTCTTTATATACTGGCTTTGCCCAATGAAAAACATCGATCTGAACAACATTCCTTCGTTCGACCAATTGCCTGTAACAAAGGGTGCGCCCGAAGAGTCCTCTTGGGGAGTCTTCGGTGAAGCCTACGCCCTCGGGTGTCTGAACTTTCTGACTCCTGCCGGAGTTGTCGACGCCGCGCGGCTGGTGCAAAACGGAAAGGTATTTCGTCTGGATGCGAAGATCGGTTTCGCCCAGCCGCCCTTGTTCGGCCGCGCTGCTATGGTCCATACTGTCATTCCGCTTGGACCGACCGCGCACGACGATACCATCCACTTCAATACCCAGGAAGGCAGCCAGTGGGACGGGCTGGGGCACGTCGGTCATTTTCGTCACGAACGGTTTTACAACGATGTAACAGTCGACGAAGTCAGAGGCGAGGCAGGAAACGCCAGACTCGGCATCCACCATTGGGCCGATAAGTTCGTCGGCCGTGGCGTGTTGATCGACGCCTTTGGATTCCGAAAAAAGCAGAACCCTTCGGTGAACCCGCTGTTGAGAGACATCTATACGCTCAAGGAACTGCAGGCTGCACTGGACGCCCAGGGAACAACGCTGAAGCCCGGCTCAATCCTGCTGGTTCGAACCGGCTGGATGGAATCCTACGAGCACCTTTCGGCCGATGAGAAGAAGGCGCTGGCGCCAATGGACAAATTGAGTGCCATGGGAATCGAAGCCAGCCGCGAGATGGTCGCATGGCTTTGGAACAATCGTGTCGCTGCGATCGGCACCGATTGCCCGGCTGTCGAAGCATTCCCGTTCAACTTCATGGATGAAACTGCATTGCATTATCGCGCCCTGCCGCTGCTGGGTCTGCCGTTGGGAGAACTTTTCATACTCGCCCCGCTGGCCGAAGATTGCGCTCAGGACGGACGCTACGAATTCATGGTCGTCTCAGCCCCGCTGAACATCGAGGGCGGCATCGCATCGCCGCCAAATGCCGTCGTTATTAAGTAGAGCCATTAAATGAGCACCGCGTTTCTCGCCGACCCCATTGCGAAGCAGCACGATCCCGGCCACGGGCATCCGGAGCAGCCTGCTCGCTGGGATGCGGCGATTCGCGGCCTCGGCGCGTACGAGTTGACCAATGTTCCGCCGCGCGCCGCCACTGAAGATGAACTGAAGCTGAGTCACACCGCCAAATACATCGGGATCGCGCATCACGATGTACTGAGCGGCGCACATTCCCTGAGCACCGGCGACACGGATATCAACACACGATCGTTCGACGTCGCCTTGCACGCTGCAGGCACGTGCCTGAACGCCGTGGACCTCGTAATGCTTGGGAAGGCGCAGAATGCATTTTGCATCGTGCGTCCGCCGGGCCATCATGCCTCCGCCGGTCGCGGTATGGGTTTCTGCCTTTTCAATAACATTGCCATCGCCGCTCGTTATGCGCAGCGTAAATATGGAGTGGAGCGCGTCGCCATAGCGGATTGGGACGTGCATCACGGCAACGGCACGCAGGATATTTTCTATACCGATCCCTCGGTCTTTTTCTTCAGCACCCATCAGTCGCCCTGGTATCCCGGCACCGGCGCCGCGGATGAAACCGGTGAAGGAGCAGGGAAGGGAATGACGCTCAATTGTCCTTTTCCCGCAGGTTCGGGCCGGGATGAAATTCTGGGTGCATTCCGTGAAAAATTCACCCCGCGCATGGATGAGTTTCGCCCCGATCTCGTCATGATTTCGGCCGGCTTCGATTCACGACTGGGCGATCCTCTGGGCCGCTTCACGTTAACCGACGCCGATTTCGCCGATCTGACCACGATTATGTTGGAAATCGCAGACAAGCACGCCGCCGGCAGACTGATTTCTGTACTGGAAGGTGGATATAGTCTGGACGACCTTTCGCGTGCCGTGTATGCGCACGCACACTCCCTTTCTTTGGCCCGCCGTTTGCACCCATAAGTGCTGGAGGTCTCATATGAATTGGGACAGAATTGAAGGGAACTGGAAGCAGATGCGCGGTCGCGCGCGGGAGCAATGGGGCAAATTGACCGACAGCGATTTCGAAGCTATTGCGGGGAAACGGGACCAGTTAGTTGGCCGGATACAGGAACGTTACGGCATAGCGCGCGACGAAGCTCAGAAGCAGGCCGACGAGTGGGCCAAAGCCTTGAAAGAAGAAGAAAAAGTTTCTACAGCGGGTAGTGGATCGACCCACCGAAGCAGGTAATTCCGGCAATTCCGGCAGCCCCGGCATCGATACAATCCCGGGCATTTTCGCGGCTGATTCCGCCCAGGGCTAACACTGGAATTGGTGAACGGCGACAGAAATCCGTAATCGCTCTTGTTCCCAACGCCAGCCGTCGATCGGTCTTGGAAAGTGGCTTGAAAATCGGCGCCAGTAAAACGAAACTGGCGCCGTGGGTGTCGTCTGCGCCCTCCGGCCGATGGCAGGAAACTGTAACTATGAAGCCCTGCCGGGCGAATCGTGTCGGCGAAATTGATCCATCTCTGAGATGAACGCCGTGCGCTCCGCAGGCCAATGCAACGTCGATACGATCGTTGACAAGAATTTTCGTGCCCAGCGGATTGGGAATCTTCAGAACTGCCTTCGTTAACTCAGCCAGATCCCGGATTGGAAGATCGCGCTCGCGAATCTGAACCAACGCGATACCTTCCGCGATCCAGTGCTCCAGATGTGCCATCCAGCGGGCGCGATTCGCTGTGCCGCTCACCGCGAATGTTCCGTCCGTAATCAGGCAGCGAATCAATGTCTGCCGCGCGCCTTTGCCTGGTGCGCATTGCGATTCAATGCAAAAAGGTCGATATCGGCAAACAGGAGCGCGATCGCGCCTCCCACTACAGCCGGCAGCGTAAGAAAAGCAAACATGATTTCGGAAAATGCCTGTGCATTGGCCCGCTCCACCAGCAGAAAGCCGAAGGCGTAAACGACGGATACCTGATAGGCCCCCGCATTCGCGGGCGCATTGGGGATCAGCGTCGCAACAGACTTTACCACCAGCAGAAAGGCCGCGGCGCTGAAACCGAGATCGAAGCGATCAGCTTTCGTCAGCGCCCAGATCGCGAGTATCTGGGCGATCCAGTAAAGGCTGCCGATCGCCATCGATTTCCTCAGCTCGGCCCAGTGACCCAGCCGATGAATCTCGTCCAGCAGGTGGATAAACCGCTCCGCCCAGGCGGTGTTCCGTACAAAGTGATGGGCATGGTGGCGTCGGAACAAAACATACAGCATGAGTGCGCCGAGCGCCACCGCGCCTGCGCCGAAGATCCACATTCCGTCCGTCACGTGCTGGTGAGTGGCGATCTGGAAGGTGATCAGAAGATACGTGATCACGATCCACACGCCGTCCATAATGCGCAGAATCAGGTCCGAAGTAATCGCCAGCGACAACGGCACCTCGGTTTCATAAGTCAGCAGGAAGCAGCGAACCAGTTCTCCCGCTTTGGCGGGAAGAATGTCGTTTGCCAGCACTCCCACGAACACCGACTGAAGGCACAATCCGAATGACGGCGCGCCCACCGGCTTCAGTAGAACCTGCCATCGCCAGGCATCGACGAAATAAACTCCAACCTCGAACAGGACGGCAAGCGCCACCCAGTTCCATTCCATGGTTCGCAGGTGGTCTGCGAGTTGTGCATAGGGGAACTTCCAGAAAACCCAGATCAGCGAGGCGGCCGATACAGCGTATCCGATGGCAGGCACCAGCCACTTCGGAACCACTCGCCGCTTCGGCGGCGCTTCAACGGTATCCATACGCGCTCAGGGCCACCAACAACTTCATGATAGCGCCGCGTTCGAAAACATCAGTGCGCCGCGCGCATGGCTCGGACCAGTTTTCGACCCGACCACGCCACGGTTACAAAGAAGAAGGCGAAGCTCACCATGATTACAGTAAGCCGTCGCGTCGGCGACAGCATTCCTGCCACATCCGCGCCCGGATTGAGATTCGTTTGTACGCGGAGCAGCACTGTGGCGGGCGCGGAGTTCCGTGCATTCTCCACAACCACGGCATATTGACCGCGAACATCGATGATCCGCCGGAATTCGCCGCTCTGCCCGGTCGGAGTGAGCGCCATAGTGTCGTGCTCGCGGCCCCGATCGAATCGCCGGAATTCTCCCATTTCGAGCAATTCGATATGCACGCTCGGACTGCCGGCGATCACCTCGAACCGTCCATCCACTTCCGAGGGAACCTGCCGCACGTTGACCTGCAGATAGCGAAACTCTCCGGGTTCGAGCCGGAAAGGGGCACGGTTCTGCGGCTGGTTTCCGGTCAGCAGCGCCAGCGCTATGACAAGAGGAAAAATCATCTCTAAAATGTGATTTTCTCATTTCTCGCGCGTTGCCCTGCGTACAACGCCGAAAGCCCCAAAAGATCTCAGTCGATAGAATGTTCTTTAAGCAATGGCCCGAATCATTTTCCGAGTATTGATCGTCCTCACATTGGGGGTCATGGCCATTGCCCGCTGGTCCGGCGGACGTATGCCGTTTGTCGCCTTCCCGCCGTTTTACTATTGGTTCCTGGCTTCGGTTTTTGTGTTTGCGATATTCGGACTGATCTCCGCATATCGCGCCTGGCGCGAACCCCGCAATCGCCGCGCGTATCTCACGGATGTCGTGCTGGCCGCCGCGTGGGTTCCGTACTGGTTTTCGAACCTCCGCTGACGTTCACCGCAGATCGGCTTTTGCCTCCGCCGACTGATCCTTCAGGCAGCGCGCAATCAGAGCTGTCCAGCCTGTCTGGTGGCTGGCGCCGCAGCCGCGTCCGGTGTCCGCATGGAAGTATTCGTTGAAGTGCAGCAATCCGCGCCAGTGCGGATCGTTGGCGAAGACCCGGTCCTCACCCTGCCAAGGCGCCCAGCCGCTGGAGTCCGGCAGGAAAAGAGAACAAAGCCGGCGGTTGATCTCCTTCGCCACGTCGCTCAGATTCATATACTGGCCGGAACCGGTCGGGCACTCGACCTCCAGGTCATCGCCGTAAAAATGACAATATCGCTGCAGCGCTTCGACCAGCAGATAGTTGATCGGCATCCAGATTGGTCCGCGCCAATTTGAGTTGCCGCCGAAAATGCCGGTGGTCGATTCGCCGGGGTCGTAACCGATCGTATATTCCTGGCCGTCCAGAGCCAACGAATAGGGGTGTTCTCGGTACATCGCCGACACTGACCGAATACCGAACGGCGAAAGAAATTCCTTTTCGTCGAGCAGCCGGCTCAGTACGCGAACGAGCCGCGCACGCGTTGGAATCGCCAGCAAACGCTGTGTGGAGGATTCCCCGTCCTTCCGCATTTCCATCATCGAAATGTGATGGTAGAGGTCCTGCCGGTTGTTGAGGAACCATTCCATGCGCTTCTTGAAACCGGGCAAACGGTCGATGACGTCCTGGTGCAGTACTTCCACGGCCAGCAGTGGAATCAGTCCCACGATCGAGCGTATTTTTACAGGCACGGTCGAATGACTCGTCGTCCGCATCTGGTCGTAATAGAAGCCGTCGTCTTCGTTCCAGAGTCCCGTGCCTCCCAGCGAATTCATCGCGTCTGAGATGGCGACGAAGTGCTCGAAGAATTTCGATGCCACGTCTTCATATGTCGAGTCCCAGGCAGCCAGCTCCAACGCCATCGACAGCATCGTCGAGCAGTAGAACGCCATCCATGCGGACCCGTCTGCCTGTTCCAAAACGCTGCCGTTCGGCAAAGGCTTGGAACGGTCGAAGAGACCGATATTGTCCAGCCCGAGAAATCCGCCCGAGAAAACCTGCTTGCCCTCGATATCTTTCCGATTCACCCACCACGTGAAATTGATGAGCAGCTTTTGGAAAACGCGCTCCAGAAATGTGCGATCCCGCTGCCCGTGAGGCGCGGAAATCTTGTAAACGCGCCACGCCGCCCACGCATGGACCGGAGGGTTCACGTCGCCAAACGCGAATTCATATGCCGGAATCTGCCCGCTGGGATGCGTGTACCATTCCCGCAGCAGCAGAATCAGTTGCTCCTTCGCGAAATACGGATCGATTTCGGCGAAGGGAACCATGTGAAACGCGAGATCCCATGACGCATACCACGGAAACTCCCAGTTGTCCGGCATCGAGACAACGTCGCGGTTGTAAAGATGCTTCCATGCGCAGTTGCGGCCATTCCAGCGCTCTGCCGGAGGAGGCGGAAAGGCCGGGTCGCCTTCCAGCCATTCGAGCACCCCGAGATGATAGAGCTGCTTGGACCACAGCAGGCTTGCGCATGCTTGTCGTGAAATCTGCAGCGCGGCGTTGGACTTGTCATCCACGCCGTAGAACTCGTCGGCCTCCTGAATGCGTTGCGCAAACACAGCATCGAAATCGATGGGGCCGCTCTCCCGTTCAGCGCTCAGCCGGAACTTGAGTTCGATATTCCCGCCGACAGCAATCTCCAGCCGATAATACGGGGCAACCCTGGTGCCGTATTGCTCGGGATTGACCGCGCCGCTTTCCCCATGGACCACGAAGCGATCGAACGCATCCTTTACATAAGGAGTTCGATTCGGCGACTGAAACAGCCGTTCGTGATTCGTCTCGTTTTCGGTAAAAAGAAACCGCTCCGGCTTCGTGTACGCCTCGAATGTATATCGGCCCAGCGTTTCCTGCTCGCACGAAACCAGCGTATCCTCAGTCTGCCGCATGTCGGGCCGCGGCCAATATCCCTCGCCGGTTCTGCCCCACGACCATGCGTTGCGAAACCATAGTGTCGGCAGCACGTGCAGTGTCCACGGCTCAGGACCCCGGTTGTCGACGCGAAGCCGAATCAGAATATCGTTGGGCGAAGCCTTCGCATACTCCATCGTGATGTCGAAGTAACGGCTCTCGTTGAAAATCCCCGTGTCCAACAGTTCAAATTCGCGGTCGCGATTCGAACGTTTTTTGTTTTCGTCCAGCAGTTGCTGGTAGGGAAACGCCCTTTGCGGGTACTTGTACACCGCTTTCATGTAGGAATGCGTAGGCGTACCGTCGACGTAAAAGTAATACTCTTTCACGTCTTCGCCGTGATTTCCTTCTTCGCCCGTCAGTCCGAAAAGGCGCTCTTTGAGAATGGGATCCTTGCCGTTCCACAACGCCAGCGCGAAACACAGACGCCCTTCACGGTCGCAGATTCCCACCAGGCCGTCTTCGCCCCATCGATAGGCCCGGCTGCGCGCGTGATCGTGCGGAAAGTATCGCCAACATTCGCCGGTGGCGGAGTAGTCCTCGCGTACCGTTCCCCATTGCCGCTCGGACAGATAAGGTCCCCAGCGCTTCCAGTTTTTCTCGCGCTTTGCGTCTTCATCGAGACGCGTCCGCTCAGGATTCATTTCCCGATCTCGATAATGTTCTTGATTCCGCTCTGATCGTGGATGGGATCTGCGAACTTCTCCAGCGGAAAGCGGCCGGTAATCAGGCTGCGCACCGCCTGCGGCCAGGTGTCGTAGAACCACGTCAGGTCGTCGACGGCGTTTGCAAACGCATCCTTGCCGGCGTTCACCGTTCCCAGCACACACTGATTTTTGAGCACCAGATTGCGCATGATCTTATCCGTGTCGATACCGATCGGGCCGTGTTTGCCCGGCACTCCGGTCAGAATAAACAGCCCGTTGGTCCCCAGCACTGTTAGAACATCGAAGGCCAGTTGAGATGCGCCCGTCGCTTCGTACACCACGTCGATGTTCCCGACCTCCGCCGCCATCTGCTCAATCGAGCGGTCCTGCGAAGAAATGTACTTCGCTCCGATGGCTCTTACGATGTCGGCCGCTTCGTTCGGCTCGCGATTGCGGGAATACACAGTGACTGTCAGCCCCGCGCGCCGCAGCGCCATCGCTCCCAGCAGACCGACAGGCCCGGCTCCCAGGACCACTGCCCGGTGATTGCCGTTCCACGGCAGCCGCTTCTGAATCTGCAGCGCCTGAATGAGCCCTTTCTCGGCGATGGTCAGAGGTTCCACCAGCACCGCCACATCCCGAATCGCCTGCGGCACCGGATTCATGTAGCGCGCCTCATCGACAATGCGCTCAGTAAGAAAGCCGTGCATCTGTTTGATGCCGCGTTCCTGATAGTCGCCGGTATAGCAGAAGTCCTGCCGTCCCGCGCGGCAGGCCAGACACTCCGGATGGTTACAGGGTCGCCGCACCATGGGAATCGCCAGATCGCCGGGCTTGAAGTCCTTCACTTCTGGTCCGACCTCGACCACCTCCCCCAGGCACTCATGCCCCATCACCAGAAAGTCGGAACCGGTCGGCGGCGGAAAGCCATATTGAAACGAAGCAATCTCGCGGTCGGTTCCGCAGACACCGACGTTCAGGACACGAAGCTTCACCGCCCCAGGACTCTCCAGCTTCGGCTCCGGGAAATCGTTCAGAACTTCGAGCGACTTCCGGGCCGGGAAAACGGCGGCTGCTTTCATTGATTTCTCCGTAAAATGGCCCGCGCGGGCGAACCTTCCGCGCCCATCAATCGAAGCGGCAGGCAGACCAGTTCGTACTCGCCGGGCTCCACGCCCTTCAGGTTCAACCCTTCAATCACCCAGATCCCGGCGCCGAGTAAGGCATGGTGCGTTTCCGGACCGTCCTCCCGAAAACCGCCTACTGAAAGATAGTCGACACCGACTGTTCGTACGCCGCGCTCTGCGAGGTATTTCGCGCCATCCTGCGAAATGAATACGAAATTCTCATCGAAGCGATCACTGTCCCAGGAATGTTCCGAGTTCACCGTTTTAAACAGGAGCCGCTCTCCCGCCGAAATCCCATGCAGGATTAGTTCCTCGCGCTTGATGGACTTCCGGTCGCGAATCGCAATCACCCGCGCCGGACCGACCGTTGCATCGAGAGGCATGGTGTCGATGCTCCGTGCATTTCTTATAAAATGCAGGGGCGCATCCATGTGGGTGCCGGTATGCACGCCGAGCGACATGCGCGAAACGGTCGCGACATCGCCTTTTTCCTGATCCTCCGCGCGTTCGATGTGAAAGTCAGGATCGCCCGGCCAGTGAACCATGCCATTGCGCACAGGTACTGAGATATCGATCCAGCCGTTCACAAGGCTATGCTAGCAGTGCCTGATGAAACGCCGGTGAACTGCCGGGTGAACCTTGCGCTGCGTAAACGGTATTCTCAAGAGAGGAGCCGAAGCCAATGGAAGTGCATTTTCCCCCCGAGCTTGAAGCGAAGCTGACATACTCCGCGGCGAAACAGGGCCGCGCAGCTGATGAGCTGGTTCAGGACGTTCTGGCTCGGTATCTGGCGGATGAGGCACGATTCTTTGAGATTGTCGAAAGCTGGACGGACGCGGAACGCCGCGCTGCGATGTCCCATATCGAACAGGGCTTTCTTCAGGCCGCGCGTGGGGATCTGACGGACGGTGCACAGGCACGTGAGGAAATTCAGTTGTTGAAAGACAACTGGCGGGACGAACGATCGCCCGCGCGATGAGCGATTATGTCCTCACGTCGCTTGCCAAAGTCGACATTTTCGAAATCTGGGCTTGGATTGCCGAGGACAACGAAGAAGCAGCGGACTGCGTGGAACTGGCGATTTATGACGCCTGCGAATTCGTGGCCGCGTCACCTCTGCGAGGTCATTCCCACCCCGACTTGACTGGACGATTGCTCCGGTTTTGGACGCTGACGCGCTATCCCAACTACACCATCGTGTACCGGCCCGAAACCGTTCCCGTGCAGGTCTTAGCCGTGTTGCACGGCAAGAGAAATATCAAACGCATTCTGAAGAACCGCGCGTAACGGATCGGTGAGTATCGCTGCCTGCTCTTGACCGCGTACCAGTCTCCTCCGCAACAGTTTTGGTAGCGCTGGCGGTCTTGCCGCCGGCCGGTTGTATCGGTGTCTCAATTGCCTCCGTGAGCGAGGGAATTTTACGCCCCGGGGTTCAGTTCGTCGAGCATGGTTGTCAGTCGCGCAACCTGCGGCCCAGCCGGTCAAGCCTCCACACGATGAGGATGTCACCGTGTTCGAATCTGGTTTTGCAATCCGGCTTTCTTGTGAGACGGTCGGTATCCTACTGAGCTATCCGCCACGGTGAAATATTCGGCCAGCTCTCAAGTGCCTTCACGGCGAAGCTCGGCGTTTCGTTGGCATGACATCCGGCACATGCGTTCGGGACTTTCAGTTTCTCGGTAGTGGCGGGGGTGATGAATTTGAACGTATGGGCGCGGACGTTGATGTCCCCGATCGTCTGTTCTATTTTCGGCATGTGGCAGCTGACGCACTCGTTACCAACGCTTCCCAGTCTATGGTGCGTGTGCGCTTCGATGGTGGGCGCTCGCGGGCCATTCGGTGAGTTCGGGCCGTGGCACTCAAGGCACAATACGTTTGCCGGTTTCACCAGATCTGCGTTGTTGTCCGTGCCATGCACATCATGGCAGCTGAAACAGCTCACGCCATGGGTGTACATCTGGCTCGTAACGAAATCGTTGCCCTGCATCCGGTTCTTGTGGGCGGTGCCATCCGCGAAGTGTGTGAACGATTGCTCGCCCAGCTTGTGCTCTTCCAGCTTCCAGAAGTCCTGTAAATTTTTGCCGACCTCAAATCCAACCGGCCAATCGTAATATTTGCCTTCGATGGGATTCTTCAGCGGTTGGCCCTGCGAGTGGCATTGAATGCAGACGTTGTTCGCCTGTACAAAATCAAGCCGCGCCGGGTTCACGATATTCGCCTGAGACGGGTTGGCGGCATGGGCCGCTCCGGGACCGTGGCACTTCTCGCAGCCTACGTTCCATTCGGTCACAGCTTTCGTCCGGATGTTGTAGTTCACGGAGTGACAGCCGTCGCAGAGAGGTCCGGTCGGCCGCTGCATATTGTCGTTGGGATAAAACGCGGTCCACCAATCGGAGCCGGGAGCCGCTTGATAAGCTCTCCATACCTGATGGGAGACATCCCATTGAGCACCGAGCGGATAATAATCGTCACCCTTCTTCGTGAAATACCGCTGCTTCCACTTGCTGCCATAGACGAACGCGATATCGTCTTTCGTGAACTTCACCAGCGGATTGGGTTTCGACAGGTCGGGAATGATCGCGTCCGGATGCGTTTTCGGGTCGCGGATAACATTCGCCATCCGGGTCTTGCTCCAGCGGTTGTACACGGCTGAGTGACAGGTTTTGCAGGCCGTCGACCCGATGTAGCCTGGCGATGTCTGGGCGAAGGCGCTCAGCGGAACCAGCAGCAACAGTGTAGATATCACCCTCATGATTGCCTTCAAACATATCGGCTTTACCTGAAAGTCCCCTGAAAGCGTTGCCTTAATCGAGATCCCGTCGCACTCATTCCTCCAGGCGTTCGCCTCGGTTTTCCATATTTCTCCCCTTTGGATTCAGCGCCGTAGCCCTCCAGGGTGTCGTCTACGGCAATTTCGTCTGCTACACCTGAAGCAGGAGAAAGGCACGTCGGATGCAGCAAACGGTCTATATCGAGAATCGCCAAATGGGTTTGAATTTGCGAATTTGGAATTCGCGGTCACCAGGACCCGTCGCTGCCTCCGGGCGCCAATGCCACACTCCTGGCCAGATGGTAGAGAGCGATAAGCTGGCTATATCCCTCTGATGCGCGCCAAACAGGTCACTACGTGAGTCTCGTCGCTCTTGACACCACTACTCCTGTGCCTCAGGCCAACGCCCGTTTGGTCGATGCCACCGCCCTGCAGCGCGCGCTGGAATCGCAGATCGAAGGTGAAGTCCGGTTTGACGCTGTCTCTCGCGCTCTCTATTCCACCGATGCCAGCGTGTACCAGATCGAGCCGCTCGGCGTCGTCGTCGCTAAATCGCGCGAAGACCTGATCCGCATCGTGCGCCTGGCCAAACAATTTCGCTGCCCCATTACCGTACGCGGCGGTGGCACGGCGCAGGCCGGGCAGTCGATCGGCGCCGGCCTCCAGGTCGACACCTCGAAATACTACAACCAGATTCTCGAACTCAATGTCGAAGAGCGCTGGGCCCGCGTGCAGCCCGGCATCGTTCTCGACGAACTGAACGCCGCCCTGCGCCCCCACGGTCTCCGATTCGCGCCCGACGTCTCCACTGCCAGCCGCGCGGCGATCGGCGGCATGATGGCCAACAATTCCAGCGGCGCGCGCTCGTTTCTTTACGGCAAGACTATCGATCACGTTCTGGAACAGGAAGTTGTCCTGGCCGACGGCACTGTCGCGCGATTTCGCCCTCTGAATGCTGGTGAGCTGGACGCAGCCATGCAGCCCGACACCCTCGAAGCCGATTGCTATCGGACCGTGCATCGTCTCGGAATCGAGTTGGCCGATGAAGTGGACCGCCGATTCCCGAAGGTTCTTCGCCGTGTCGGAGGCTACAATCTCGACGAATTTATCCCGAGTTCAAAACCATTCAACCTGGCCAAAATGATGGTCGGCTCCGAAGGCACGCTGGGCGTTGTCCTCGAAGCCACTCTGAATCTGGTGCCTCTTCCGAAAGCTAAAGCCGTGCTGGTGGTCCAGTTCCACGACCTCCTGGAAGCGCTCACCGCAACTCCGCTGATCCTTCTCCACAAGCCATCCGCCTGCGAAGTGATGGATAAGTTCATTCTCGATCACACATATCTCAGCCCCAACCTGCAGCGCGTTCGCGAGACTTTCATCGAAGGAAATCCCGGCGCAATTCTGTGCATTGAATTCTACGACGACGCGAAAGAAAATCTCTCCCCCCGGCTCAACGCGTGTCAGCAGGATCTCGAACGCAGCGGCTTCGGTTACCGCTACTTCCAAGCGCTGGAGCCGGCTGAGCAGGCGCGTGTCTGGAATCTGCGCGAGTCCGCCCTCGGTCTTTCGATGACGATGAAGGAAGACGCCAAGTCGCTCTCCTTCGTCGAAGACACGGCCGTTGCTCCGGAGAAACTGCGCGATTACATTGAGCGTTTCCTTCAGCTCATCGAGAAGCATGAAACGAAGGCGGGCATTTACGCGCACGCCTCCGTCGGATGTCTGCACGTTCGTCCCGTCGTCAATATGAAGACCGAGGCGGGAATTCGCAAATTCGAAGCCATCGCGAACGATGTCGCCGATCTCGTGCTGGAATTCGGCGGTGCGCTCTCCGGCGAGCATGGCGACGGCATGGTTCGCAGCCCGTTCATGCAGAAGATGTTCGGACCGGTCCTTTACGAGGCATTCCGAACCATCAAACGCACCTTCGATCCGGATGGAATCTTCAACCCCGGCAAGATCGTGGACAGTCCGCCGCTGACCGAAAACCTTCGCTTCGGCGCCGGCTATGTCAGCCCGAACCCGCGAACCTTTTTCGATTATTCCGAGTATGGCGGCATGGGTGGCGCGGTCGAAATGTGCAGCGGGCTCGGCGTCTGCCGCAAGACGCTCGAAGGCACGATGTGTCCGTCCTACATGGCGACAAGAGAGGAGACCCACGCCACGCGCGGTCGCGCCAACGTTCTGCGTCTCGCGATGAACGGTCGCCTCGCGGCGTCCGGTCTCGGCGATCAGGGTGTTTACGAAGCGCTCGATCTTTGTCTCGAATGCCGCGCCTGCAAGGCCGAATGTCCTGTGGGCGTGGACATGGCCCGCTTCAAGAGCGAATTTCTGGCAGGCTACTGGCAAACGTATGGTACTTCGATGCACGCGCAGGTGCTCGGCAATGTCCGCAGGATCGCGCAACTTGCCAAACCGTTCGCGGCTGTGTTCAATTGGATCTCCGCGACGATGCCGGTCCGGATGCTCAATGAAGTTATCTTCGGACTTGATCGTCGTCGCACCTTGCCCGTGTTGAGCAGCCGCACATTCGAATCGCGCGTTCGGGGTCGCGACCGCGCTGAAGCCAATGTCCTGCTCTTCAACGACACTTTCACCAACTTCTATGACCCGGACATCGGTGTCGCCGCATGGGATGTGATCGAAGCCGCCGGATCGGCCGTGAGACTCGCCCCGAATCATTGCTGTGGCCGTCCTCTGATCTCAAAAGGACTGCTGGCGAAGGCCCGTACGCTCGCTCAGCAGAACACCGAAGCCTTGTACGATGCCGCCGTTGCCGGCAAGAAAATCGTGTTCTGCGAGCCCAGTTGTCTTTCCGCCGTTCGCGAGGACGCGCCGTCATTGCTCAGAGGAGAAGACCAGCGAAGAGCGCGCATTGTTGCCGATGCCTGCGTGCTCTTTGAAGAGTTCGCCGCCGGCCTGCAGATTCCATTGAGGTCTGGTCCGCCGAAAATTCTTCTGCACGGACACTGTCATCAGAAGTCCATGGGGCTGGTGCCGCCTGCCAAAGCGCTGCTGGAGAAAATTCCAGGCTCCACCGTAATCGATCTCGACGCCGGCTGCTGCGGTATGGCCGGTTCTTTCGGCTACTCAAAAGACCACTTCGAAGTTTCCCGCCGGATCGGAGAGCGGAAATTGCTTCCGCAGGTTCGAGCCAAAGAGTCATCCACTGTTGTGGTGGCGGCCGGAACATCGTGCCGTCATCAAATCCACGACTTCACCGACGAACACGCCGTCCATCCGGCGATTCTCCTCCAGTCACTGATCGACAAAAATGCAGCCCGCTGAATCAATTCGCCGACCATTTCCGGTTATCGTAGCGCTGAGCGCCGCAATCGCGTCGTTTCTGATCTGGCTGATCTATTTCAAAGGCCGTGTGGCCGCGCCCGACTGGGTGGCCGGACTTCCCGCGGCCATTGCTTTGTTCAATTCTCTGTGCGCGCTTTGTCTTGTGATGGGTTACATCAACATTCGTCGCGGCCGGCGCGCGACGCACATGCGCTTCATGCTGACCGCAACGGCGTTTTCAGCGCTGTTTCTGATTTCATATATCACCTATCACTTCTTCCGCGGTGACACACCATTTCCCGGTCACGGCTTCATTCGTCCCGTCTATTTCTTTATCCTGATCACGCACATCGGCCTGTCCATGGTGGCGCTGCCTTTAATACTCGCGACCCTTTGGTATTCGCTTCGCGGGCGTTTTCAGTTCCATCGCCGCATTGCCCGATGGACCTTCCCCATCTGGCTCTACGTCTCCGTCACGGGAGTCGCGGTTTACTTAATTCTGAGGGCTTATACCGCATAATATGGCTGCGAAGAAACTGTTGATGCTTGTCGGCGACTATGTCGAAGACTACGAAGTAATGGTCCCTTTCCAGACCCTGCTGACGGTGGGTCACACCGTCCACGCCGTCTGCCCGAAGAAACATGCGGGCGATGTGGTGCGGACCGCGATTCACGATTTCGAAGGCGACCAGACCTACAGCGAGAAGCGCGGCCACAACTTCACGCTCAACGCCACATTCGACGACATTCGCGAGCAGGACTACGACGGTATCGTCATCCCCGGCGGACGCGCCCCCGAATACCTTCGTCTCGACAAGCGCGTGCTCGAAATCGTGCGCCACTTCTCCGATACGAACAAGCCCATCGCCGCTATCTGTCACGCCGCACAATTACTCGCGGCGGCCGGGGTCTTGAAAGGAAAATCGTGCAGCGCCTATCCTGCAGTCGGCCCGGATGTCACAGCCGCGGGAGGGACGTACATTGAACTGGCAATGACGGAAGCGCACACCGACGGCAATCTGGTCACCGCACCCGCATGGCCTGCCCATCCGGCGTGGATCGCGCAGTTCCTGAAAGTGCTCGGAACCCGCATCGAATTATAGAGCAACGTGGGGCAGGGCTTCGGCCCTGCCGCCGGCCTTCCGGCCGGCGCGGAGTTGCATCAACAACTTCTTTAAACCGCCGGCACGAATCTCGCCAGCTTGATCGCCGGATTCGACATCAGCGAATCCAGCACATTCTGCGGAACCACCGTGTCGGTCGTAACGACCGCCAGCGCTTCCAGCGGCTCACCCGAATCCCGACGGCCGAGCGAAAAGTTCGCGATGTTGATATTATTCGACGCCAGAATCGTCCCGATGTGCCCCACCACTCCCGGCACATCCAGATTCTTGACCAGCACCAGCGAACCCGTCAGTTGCACTTCGCAGTAAATTCCATCGACATGCATGAGTCTCGGCTTGCCGAGAATCACTGCGCCTTCCACCGCCGTAACGCTCGAATCGGACTCGACTTCCAGCCGGATCGTATCGGAATGCCCCGACCGCTTGTCATGCACCTCAACCACGTTCCATCCACGGTCCGCGGCCAACTGCATGGCATTCACCACGTTCGCCCGCGACGCCGCCGTCGAACGGTTGAGCACGCCCGCAAGCCCTGAGTTGCGCAGAAGACTGGTATTCATATCGGCAATGTTGCCGAAATAAGTCAGCCGCACCGCCGTCGGATTGCCGGTAGCGAGATGCGCCGCGCAGTTACCGAGGCGCTCGGCCAGATCGGCATATGGCCCCGCGCTTTTATATTGCTCCGGAGACATGGCGGGCATATTGACCGCATTGATTGCGACCCCGTTGTTGAGGTATTCGACAATCTGTTCGGCGATGCGCACCCCGACAATCTCCTGCGCCTCTTCGGTCGATCCGCCGATGTGAGGCGTGGCCAGCACAGGCTCAAGGGCAAACAACGGATAGGAGGCGTCGGTCGGCTCTTTCAGGAAGACGTCGAGCGCCGCTCCCGCCACCTTGCCGGATTCGATCGCTTCTTTGAGAGCAGATTCATCGACAAGCTCGCCGCGCGCGCAGTTCACGATGCGCACGCCCGTCTTCATCTGCGCGAAAGCTTCTTTGCTGAGCAGCCGGTCCGTCTCAGGTGTCAGCGACACGTGCACTGTGATGTAGTCGCTGCTCTTGTAGAGTTCCGCCAGACTGACGAGCTGAATGCCGAGATCCTTTGCGAACTGCTTGGTCACGTAAGGATCATGCGCTCGTACGCGCATCTCAAACGCGCGGGCGCGTTTCACCACCTCGCGGCCGATACTGCCCAGTCCGATGACGCCGATAACCTTGCCCCGCAGCTCGCTGCCCAGGAACTTCTTCTTCTCCCATTTGCCCGCTTTGGTCGAGGCGCTGGCCTGCGGAATGAAGCGAGCCATCGAAAGCATCAGGGCAAACGTGTGCTCCGCCACCGATACCGCGTTGCCGCCCGGTGTATTCATCACCAGCACGCCGGCCGCGGTTGCGGCAGGCAGATCGACGTTATCGACTCCGACGCCCGCGCGTCCGATGACCCGCAGCTTCGGAGCCTTCTTCAGAACCTCCGGCGTCACTTGCACAGCGCTGCGGACAATCAGCGCCTCGGCGTCCGCCAGGTGCTTCGCGTATTCCTTAGGATTGGAAACGATGACGTTCCAGCCCTGCTGCGCCTGGAACAGTTCGATGCCTGCCTGAGCCATCGGCTCGGCGATAAGGACATTCATTATGAGGTTGCCTTCTTGGTCTGTTCGCTCTGAGCAGCTTCGTAGACCCGCTGCACAGCCGCAACGCCTTTGCCCAACTCCACGTTGTGGCCATTGGCTCGGAGGATGAGTTCCAGCCCCGCGATAATTCCGAACATGTCGGCAAAATCGAAGTAGCCCAGGTGCGCCATGCGGAAGATCTGGCCCTGCATGCTGCCCTGGCCATTGGCAATAATTGCGCCAAAGCGTTCCTTGAACCCTTTGACGATGACCTTGGAATCCATGCCGGCCGGAGCTTTGACTGCGGTTACAGAACTACCCGGCCGCTTGGCGAAAAGCTCCAGTCCCATCTCTTTCGTGGCCTCACGGGTGGCGCGCGCGAGTAACTGCGCGTTCTCAATCAGGTTGGACATCCCGACCTTCTTGACATATTTGAGCGCCTCGCCGAGCGCCAGAATCAGCGATATCGCCGGAGTCCAGCTCGAATCGTTCGCGTCCGCGCTCTTCTTTTCCTTCTTAAGATTGAAGTAATAGTGCGGCAGCTTCGCCGTGTCAGCCAGCTTCCACGCCTTCGAACTGATCGAGATAAACGCAAGCCCAGGCGGAATCATGAACGCCTTCTGCGATCCGCCGATCACCACGTCGAGCCCCCATCCATCGATATCGAGAGGCATCGTGCCGAGGCCGGTAATAGCGTCGACGATGAAGATAGCGTCGGTTTTCCTGACAATTCCCGCAATGGTTTTGACGTCGTGCTCGGCCCCGGTCGAAGTCTCCGAAGCCTGAATAAACACGCCTTTTGTAGACGGTTCTGCTTTCAGCGCGCTTTCGATGCGGTCCGGCGTTACGACATCGCCGTACTCCGCTTTCAGTACGTTTGCGTCCAATCCGTATGCTTTGGCGATTTCCGCCCAGCGCTCGCCGAATTTTCCCGCTGTACAGACGATCACCTTGTCGCCGGCCGAAAACAAATTGGACGCCGCAGCATCCATCGCACCCGTGCCGGATGCTGCGAAACACAAAACATCGTTTGAAGTGCCGTAAACTTCCTTCAGGTCCGCCAGTGCCGATTTATACACATTCCGGAATTCTTCAGTGCGGTGGTGAATGTCCGAAGCCATCATCGCGTGAAGCGCCGGTGGATAGAGAGGGGTAGGGCCTGGAGTCAAAAGCCGTTGCTTGCGAATGTGCATGGAAAGGAATTAGAGTCTTAAGAATATCAAACGCATGCCAATCCTCGATCAGTTGCAAAAAGACCTTGTAGCGGCCATGAAGGCCAGAGAAGAGGCTCGTTTGAGCGCTCTACGCATGATCAAGACCGCCCTTCAAAAAGCCATCGCCGACTCCGCCAAACCTCTTGACGATAGCGCCGAACAGCAGATCCTGAAGATTCTCGTTAAGCAGAGAATCGATGCCGCCGAGATGTTCCGCAAGGCGGGACGCGAGGAACAGGCGCGGAAAGAAGAAGCCGAAAAGAAGATCATCGAGAGCTACCTTCCCGCTGCCGCCAGCGAAGAAGAAATGTTCGCCGCTGTGGATGCCGCTCTCGCGGAGACCAGTGCGGCTCTCGGCAGTCAACCAACCGCCAAACAGATGGGCATCGTCATGAAGGCGGCGCAGACAAAACTGGCAGGCAAAACCATTGACGGCAAATTCATCAGCGAGAAAGTGAAAGCGAGACTCGGATGACGCCGGTCGCGCGCGAGCACAAGCCGTTCGTTCCGCCGAACGTGCAGATGAAGGAATTCACCCTTCGGGCGGTATTGCTTGGTCTGATCATGTGCGTGGTTCTGGGCGCGGCCAACGCATACCTCGGCCTGCGCGCGGGTCAGACCATCGCCGCCACTTATCCGGCGGCCGTCATTGGTATGGCGGTGCTGCGCATCTATAAGGGCACGATCCTCGAAGAAAACATCGCTCGAACCGCGGGCACGATCGGCGAGTCGATCGCCGCGGGTGCCGTTTTTACGATTCCCGCGTTCATCATTTCGCGTTCCTGGTTGGATTTTTCGCCCGGCACCGCTTATTGGAAATCAACCGCGCTGATGCTTGTGGGAAGCGTTTTGGGCGTGCTGTTCGTGTCGCTCGTGCGGCGTGCGCTCGTGGAAGATCCAGAATTGCCGTTTCCGGAATCGGTTGCGGCGTCGCAGATTCACAAAGCGGGGCAAGTGGGAGCGCAGGCGGCAAAATATCTCTTCTACAACATGGCCTTCGGTTGCGGCGTGTTTCTGGCGGGTGCGTTCAACATTTTTGCGACCGATAAAGATTGGCTCTTCCCGGTCGGTCAGTTGGGAAAAAGCTCTTTGCGGTTGGGGGCGCCCGGATCGACGAACGTTTTAAAAACCGGCGGCGTAACCGTTTTCTCCGGACCAACGATCAGCCCCGCCTATATAGGAGTCGGTTACGTCATCGGGCCGGCGCTCGCGTCACTCAATTTCTCAGGCACGATGATTGCCTGGGGACTGCTGATTCCCCTGCTGATGTACTTCATGGGGCCGCAACTGCAGACCTTCATGCCGGCGAATGCGGGCGGCGACTCCTGGATCGCGCAGGCCAATCTGGTCTGGCGCTATATCGTGCGGCCGATAGCCGTGGGCGGAATGCTGTTTGGGTCCGGCTACACATTGTTCCGGATGCGCAAGTCCCTGGGCGTCGGGTTGTCGCGCGCGTTTAAGGAACTCCAAACCGGTGCGGCGCCGGTTGAAACAACCGCGAGAACGGAACGGTACATGAGCTCACGGGTTGTCCTTTTGGGAATCCTTGCGGTCTTTGGCGCGATGATCGTGCTCTACCGATATCTGTCCGGCGGCATGGTGGCCGCATTGATCGCCGCCATCGTCATGCTGCTGGTCGGCTTCTGTTTCGCCACCGTCTCCGGATATCTGGTGGGCGTCATAGGCTCCTCGAACAACCCGATCTCGGGGTTGACTCTTTCGACCGTAATTATCGCGGCCCTCTTAATGGTGGCGCTGGGCGTGTCCGGAGGGGGCGGCGTGATTGCGGTGCTGGGCGTTGCGGCGGTAGTCTGCGTCTCGAGTGCGGTCGCGGGAGAGTTACTGCAGGACTTCAAAGTCGGATACATCATTGGCGGCACGCCCCGCAGCATTCAGATTGTGGAGCTCATCGCGGTAGTCGCGGCCAGCCTGGTGATGTACTTCCCGTTGCTCGTGCTCTATCAGGGCAACATCAATGCGGGCGGCATTGGATTTGGCGATAAAGCGTTGCCCGCTCCGCAGGCCGGATTAATGGCCGCTCTTGCGCAGGGCATTGTCGGCGGCGATATGGCCTGGCCGTTGATCGCCGCCGGCATCCTGATGGGGGTGGCATTGGTAATGATCGGTGTCAAAAGCCCCATGCTTGTGGCAATCGGCATGTACCTGCCTATCGGAACGACATTTGCGATCTTCATCGGCGGCATCGTGCGGTGGGTGACGGATATGCTCGCAAAGCGGCGCGGCTTGAATGAAGCACAAAGGACTCGCGTGGAGAGTGTCGGTGTGCTGGCGGCATCGGGAATGATTGCGGGTGAAGCGCTGACCGGTCTGATCACCGCCACGTTCAGCTTTTTGAAATGGAAGATACCAGTGGTATTTCAGGATCCTTCCTATATCGCCGGCATTGTGGTTCTGTTCGTACTGGCGTATGTATTGGTTCGCGTGCCGCTCGCGAACGCAGGTCGGCCGGAAGATCCCGCGCCGCCTGCGGTGATTGTGTAAAGGGCGAGGCGGTGGACGACGGCTACAGCAACGTCTGAACTCGGCAGCGGACCGCGGCCCGGTTCAGGTCCCCGTCGCGCGACGCCAGCGGCAGTTGTTTCCGGACCGCGAGCTCCAGATACGATGCGTCGTATACCGTAAGGCGATGTTCCAGCGCCAGATCGGCTACGCGAAGCCATGTGACGCGTGGACCCTCGTCGTCAATCGATACGGAGAGTTTGCTCAGAAGCGAATGCGCCGAAGTGTAGTCGTCTTTTTGAATTCTTCTGCGACGCAGGAGAGATACAAGGGAGTTTGCTACTTCATAAGGCCACAACGGAGGGACCGTTATGGCAGCGCCTGCGGCAACTTCATCGAGTAGTCGGTCTGTCAACGGCGAGGACTGCGAGGCGATGGACCACGAAACCGCGACTGAAGCATCGGCTACGAAAGCCGCGTTCACGGACGGCCCTGATTAACGGCGTTTTTAAGTTCAGCATCGGTCGGTGCTCTGTATCCTCTGCGCTTTGCCATCTTCGTGCGCAGATCGCGCAGCCCGGCGATCGCCTCGCGAACCGTGGTCAAAGATTCGCGTCCCTCGGGAACGATTCGCGCCACGGGCTTGTCATGCCGCGTGATGACAATCTCTTCCCCGTCGGCCACCCGATCCAGAATGCTGCCGAAATGCGTCTTGGCTTCAAACGCGGATACAAAGGCCATAAATTAACCAGTCATCGATTAGTTTACCAATACTTGAGAGGCTCTGATACTTGAGAGATTCATTCGTGTTAGTAGAGGGCGGCACCCTGGTGCTCCCTGGATCGAAGGAATTCTCTTGACGAGCCGTCACGAAGTGTGTAGTGTATTAATTGATTAACACACTTAAGACGTGATCTTCCGAATCAATCAATCCGCGGGCGTTCCGCTCTATATCCAACTCATGGAACAGGTGAAGCATGCGGTGGAATTGGGCGCGCTTCATGAAGGCGACCAACTGCCGACCATCCGCAAAGTGGCCGAAGACCTGGTCATCAATCCGAATACTGTTGTTCGCGCGTACCGGGAACTGGAACACGAAGGCGTCCTTGACCTGAGGCACGGCTCGGGAGCCTTTATCAGGGAGCCGTCGGCAAAACGCGCCCCGTTGATCGCAAAGGCGCAGGCTATTGTGCAGTCGGCCGTCGACCGGCTTGCGACGCTGGGGCTGACGGAGGAAGAACTTCGCCGGGTATTTGAAAGCCAACTGGCGCAATTGCGCGCCGAAGGACGCGTCGAAAAACAGAAAGGGTAAAGCGATGAGCGATTTCATCATCGAAACCAGTCAACTAACGAAGTCTTTTAAAGGCCACCCGGCATTGCGTGGCCTCGATCTGCGCGTGACGGCGGGCAGCATTTTCGGCTTCCTCGGCCGCAACGGCGCGGGCAAGACGACCACCATCAAAACTCTGATGGGGCTGCTGAGGTCCGACAGCGGAAGCGCCGGCGTATTTGGAATTCCAGTGGGGGATAAAAATCGTTCCGTCGATATCCGGCGTCGGATTGGCTTCGTCACCGAGGACAAGGAGCTGTACCCATACATGACGGTGGAGCAGATCATCCGCTTCACGCGCCCTTTTTTTCCAAAATGGCGCGACGATCTGGAGCAGCGCTATCTTCGCATGTTCGAACTTCCGCTCGCGAAGAAGATTCCGGATCTTTCCAAGGGAATGCGTTCCAAGCTGATGTTGCTGCTGGCGATCGCGCGCGGCGCCGAGCTGCTGATCCTGGATGAGCCGACCGACGGTCTGGACCCCGCCGCCACTGAAGACATGTTGCGCGAGTTGGTGGCTTTATCCGCGGCGGAAGGAACCACCATGTTCTTTTCGTCGCATCAACTGGGCGAGGTGGAATCGATCGCCGATCATATCGGCATCATCGAGCAGGGAAAGATGATTGTGACGGGGTCGCTCGACGATATGAAGGCGCGATATCAAAGGATCACGGTCGCTTTCGGGGATCGCGTACAAACGCCGGCGCGATGGGTAGAAGGCGTGGAATCGGTGCGGGAGGAAGGGCGCATGGTCTCGATCCTGGCAAGCCATAACGTCGAGGCGATCGTGGAGCAGGCGCGGTCCATACCGGGAGCCGCGGTTGAGCGCTTCCCGGTGACGCTCAAAGAGATTTTTCTGGAACACGTGAGGAGCAATTAAGATGCTTTGGTACAAGGGTTGGCTGGAGACCCGGTTTCGACTGGTGTTTGTGCTCGTCGTCTTCGGTTCTTTTCTGATTTTCTTTTCGATGGCGGCCAGGGCGCCCGTAACCGGGCCTGTCAAGCCGCTCGTCGGATTTGTCTCATTCTCTGTCCCGATGTTCGTGGTGATGATGTGCGCGATGCTTGCTGGAGCCGGGATCGCCACGCAACCCTCTTTACAGGCAGCGAAAGGTCTCCACGGCTCCACGCTGTTCACTCTATCCCTGCCTGTGAGTCGGTTCCGGTTGCTCGCGGTCAGAGCCAGTCTCGGATGGTTGGAGATGGCGGGCACGATTGGCGCGTTGTGTTACGCAATCTGGTTTGTATTCCCGGACCTCAGGGATACGGCGACGGCGATGGAACTGTTCCAGTATGCGGCAGCGCTCATGGCCTGTGCGTCAGCTCTCTATTTCGTATCGGTGCTCGCGGGTACCTTCCTCGACGATCTATGGCGTACATGGGGCACCATGATCGCCGCCGTGGGGCTATGGTGGCTTTCCAGTCACACTCCACTGCGGGCATCCTTCAATGTCTTTCGCGCCATGGGAGAGGGTTCGCCGCTGATGGCGCACACAATGCCGTGGACGCCGATGGCGTTCGCGCTCGGGTTGGCGGCCGTTCTCTTTTTCGCCGCGTTGAAAGTTGTGCAGCACCGCGAATACTAAGATGGCCCCGATTTACTAACGTGCGCGGCTCGGAAAATCCACATTCTGAGCCGCGACCGCGAGTCGGTTGGCTTTTATCAAAGTTCTTGTGCAACGAAAAGCGCCATCGGCTCGCCCTGCTCATCGATCACGTATTTAAGAGCATCTCTCACATCCTGATCCGTCCAGAGCTATCGCGTGCTTCCATGCCTTGCCCAGCGCCTGGCGCCGGACGTACCGCTTTCGAAACGATTCAACTCCCGGCCGGCATAGGATTTGAACTCGTTCATAATTCTCTCGGGCCGAACCTCGGCTTCCACGATGGCATGAACATGGATGGCATGAACATGGTTGGATCTGACGGTGCGCCGCCCATAGTGTCCAGCCGCGGTACGCGCAATGCTTCCGCAGAGCGGCCAGCACCGCGGTACGGCCAGGCTCGTCCATCACATATGGGTCCTGAAGCATTTTTCAGCGCTCCGTCATAACCCGTTTTGAATCAGGTTCCGGCAAACGGCTGCCGATCAGATTGTGATGACGGTCCACCGAGCCGGCTTCATCGCCGTGCAGACGGACGCCATAACAGGCGAATGTAATGAAATACCTCAATATCGCTCTCTTGCGGTCGCGGCTCGGCCTGACGTATGCCTGCGATTCACGTGCATTTCGGGGAACCTGGCCTGCCTTGCCTTGCATCTCGCCGGACAAAAAAACAGCCCGTCCCGGAGCGGACTCCGAAACGGGCTGCGGGTCTGGTAACTAAAGGACGATTAGTGTCGTTCCTGACCGGTGATGTCCTTGGTCTCGTACACTTCGCAATTGGCGCGCTCATGGATGATTTGTGGCGCGCCCTGACGCACGCGCAGAATCTTGTCCGGCATCACCCATGGCTCGATGAGGTCGTCCGGGTCCTTGATGGTCGCCTGGTAAAGAATTTCATCGCCATTCCGGGTCAGCTTCTCAACCATGGTCATGTCGGCGGAATGAAACAGGCCGCCGCGTCCGAACCAGGTGGTATCGACGAAGTTGGTGGACTCGATCACCAGGGTGTCGCCCTCCCAATGGCCGATCGAAAGCCCGTTGTAATAGGCCTCGACCGTATCCTGGCGCTTTCGGTTGTCGGTCGGGATGTCGCGGAATTCGATATTTCCGCCGCCGTAATCGCTGGTTGTATAGAAAAAGATGACGTCGGTCGCCGTCTGGAGAATGCGCGCCGGTGTACCTTCCCTCGGAAGTCCCATCGGCTGACAGGTCATGATGGGATCGTACTTGTTCGTCCACTGATCCTGTTCCTGAATCTTGTCCCAAAACTCGGGTTTGTACATGGGATGACTCGGCTTCAATACCTCCGCGGCGCCTGTTAAACCAAACCGCGAGGGTGAGATCCACTCATAATCCACCCAGAAGTTGTCTTGGGGGGTTGTACAGCCGGTCTCGGGGCTGATTCCCCCACCCTTCACCTGCGTTGGACCACATCGACGGTTCCCTTGACCCCCGATTGACAGAGGGGGGCCACCCCAGTTTCCTGTCAAATCCGGATGTCCGTCGGCCAGCCGCGGGGTTACACCGGATGCCACAGTCTGCCTCGGCGGCGCATCGGTATTCAGAGTCCATTTGGGAGGTTCATTCGTTGGCTTGATCGCCGCCCTGACGCTTGCCGGAACCGGCATCACGACATACATCTGTCCCGTTTCCGTCACGGTCGTCGTAATGTCGCGGAGCACGGCGCCGTTCTGTTTCTCGATCATCCTGCCTGCGTAGAAGGCCTCCGCCGGATTCAGCGGATTGTTCCAGTCCTTATAGTTGCTGTAGTCGAACTCGTAAGTCTTCGCTCCCTCCTTCACCACCACACGCTCCGGCATGTACTTGTCGTTGAGCGTCGCGCTTGCGATCGCGTTCGGGACGCCCGGAATCGGGAACGTCACGACGGGCTTATTGCCTTCCCATGCGACGGAGGTCTTCCCGGCCTTCGAGACGTCAGCGGGTACTCGCTGCGGCCTGGGCGCCATCTCCGGTGGATCACTGATCCCCGCCATTGCGCCCTTGAACGCGCCCTGCGGACCTGACCACAGGCGAATCATCCGTTCCTCTACAGTTCCGGGCATCGGCGTCGCCTTCCCTTTACCAGGGTCGAGTTCGGCGCCAGGAATGTCTTCATTCCAGGCATATGCCCCACTGAGGACTTCGACATTCGAGCACGACTGACCATTGGGCCGCGTCCCCGTGTACTGAATCCGCTCGCCCGACGTCTGGTAGCTGATGCTGGTTCGATACTTCGTCAGATTGCAGGGCTGTCCGTTTACCTGCATGGCGCCCTTGCCCTGGTATTCGAGCGTCATCATCAGGTCTCGTTCCTCGCTGCTTCGGAGCATGCCCGTATACCAGCCCCAGTTGAAAAGGACTGCTTTAAGGTCCTTCGCACCGGCTGCAGGGGTATACGTCGGCCCGCCTCGGCCTCCGCGACCTCCGCGGCCGCCGGCTCGTCCACCACCTCCGGCGCCCGCACCCGGGCCACCCTGCACCGGCGCCGCAGAGGCAGCGCCTCCCGCTTGTGCAAAGGCCGAGGACGGCCCGCTGACCGTCAGGGCGACTGCGATCGCGATACTTGTCCCAAAGATCTTTCGTAAAACAGCCATAATGATTCCCCTTCTTTGTTTAGTCGTTCGGGTTACCGGCGGAGATCCGGATCACGCGCCCGTCCGGCATGATCACGGTCCTGAGGAAGCCCAGCGGACTGCCGTCCCGCGCCGGCAGAAACTTCACTTTGATCTCGTCCCCGGTATGGAGCGCATTCGGTCCGGTCTTGGCGATCCCGCGCTGGGCGAGGGCCGGCGAACCATGTGGGTTCGTGAACTTCACGCTGGTCACTGTCCCGAAAAGTTCTTTTTCCCCTTTCATGTCCTACACGCCCGCCAGGGAGTGATGGGCCTGCGGCCAGGCAGACCGTGGCCACAAATCCCAAAGTTCGCCCGATCGTTTCGATGTAATCTCCTCGGTTGCCCATCGGCTGAGGATTTTATCACGATTTGTCGACGCCTGGCTTTGAGAGTCTTTTCCAATGCCAGATGAGCCTAAAGGGGCTATCGGTTTCCAATGCCAGATGAGCCTGAAGGGAGGAGCAACGGATGCTGTGGATTGTTAATCAGCATGAAGAACGGGGAGCACCTGAGCCTGGAGCAGATGCGG
>DATAXN010000067.1:0-75606 GCA_036273015.1 Bryobacteraceae bacterium
TACCGGCTGTCCTTGGCCAGGCTGGCGATGCGATGCCATCAAACATATACACTGCCAGGTTTTTCAGCTAATAGCCAGGTCCAAGATGAAGATTTTAAAAGATTTTCGCGACACGACTTTCGCAGCTACCTGAACTGTTACCTATTCGGGCCTGAACCTGGTGGTCCGCCTGAGCGTTGGCGGCGAATCGGGCATGACCGGCTGGAACTTCCCGGCCCTTACGTCTGGTTGGCCGGGTGAGATCCAGGCGAACATACCTGCGATGATGTACGGCAAGATGAGCGAGAAAAACCTGTGCAGCATCTTCGATCAGGAGGGGTACGACAGTCTGAAATCCGAATTAGGTATCGAGGGCGGAATCTCTCACGTTTTTTATGAGATCTGGCGCGAGGATCGAACGGGTCCCAATGGGCTTGCCGCAGCGGCACTGGGCGGACGCTACCATGACTACCTTCGAAATCCGGAAAAGCTTGGAGGCGAGAAGAACCAACTGACAGCGGCCATCAACGACTTCAAACGTGCAACCCCGGTCAACGTGGCCAGGTTCGGGACGAAGCATTAGGCTCGTTTTGCCGGAACGCTCCGGCGCCGCATAGGCCGGTAAACCACCCGGTATCCTGTAATCTTATGTCCACATTGGCCGTAGATCTTGCGCCGCCGGAGGTCATCGCGAAGTACGAACCGGTGATCGGGCTGGAAGTTCACGTTCAACTGGGCACGCGCACGAAGATATTCTGCGGATGCCCGGTGGAGTTCGGCGCTCTGCCGAACAGCAACGTCTGTCCCGTGTGCCTCGGACTGCCGGGCGCTTTGCCGGTATTGAGCCGCGAAGCGGTCGAGCTCGCGATGAAAGCGGGGATGGCGCTCAATTGCTCGATCCGTCCGCTCTCGCGTTTTGCGCGCAAGAATTACTTCTACCCGGACCTGCCGAAGGGTTACCAGATTTCCATGTTCGATGAACCGCTCGCTGAGTATGGTTACGTCGATATCGAAGTAGACGGCAAAGGCAAGCGCATCGGCGTCACGCGCGTTCACATGGAGGACGACGCCGGCAAGAGCCAGCACGAAGGCTTTGTGGATTCCGCGCGTTCCACCTATGTCGATCTGAACCGCTGCGGCGCCCCGCTCATCGAGATCGTCAGTGAGCCCGACTTGCGCTCCTCCGACGAAGCAGTTGAGTATTTAAGCGCCGTCAGGCAGACCTTGCAGTTCGTCGAGGTATCGAGCTGCGATATGGAAAAAGGACATCTGCGCTGCGACGCCAACGTGTCAATCCGGCTGAAAGGCGCGGAGAAGTTTGGCACTCGCGCGGAAGTGAAGAACCTCAACTCGTTCCGCTTTCTCAAGCAGTCGATCGAGTACGAGATCGCGCGGCAGGCGGCCATCCTCGAAAGCGGCGGAAGGATTCATCAGGAGACTCGCCTTTTCAATCCGGACACCGGCGAGACAGCGGGGATGCGCAGTAAGGAAGACGCGCACGATTATCGTTACTTCCCCGAGCCCGATCTGGTTCCGCTGAAGATCAGCGACCGCTGGCGTGACGAAGTGCGCGAGACCATGCCGGAGCTGCCGGCGGCGAAGCGCAAGCGCTTCATCGAAGTTCATGGCCTCACCGAATACCAGGCTCAGGTACTTACTTCGACGCGCGCGATGGCGGAATACTATGAGGTGGTCGCCGACGTCTCGAAGAACCCGAAGATGGCCGCCAACTGGGTGATAGGAGATCTTGCCGCGCTCCTAAACGCCGCCGACAGGGACATCGTCGAATCGCGCGTTCCCTCCCGTTATCTCGGTGAACTTGTCGCCATGGTAGTCAACAATGAGCTCACCGGCAAATTAGCGAAAGAGGTTCTGGCGAAGATGGCCGAAACGGGCGATGCTCCCGCGGTCGTCGTGGAGCGGGAAGGCCTGAAACGGATCAGCGATTCGGGCGCGCTTGAAAAGATCGTCGACGAAGTGATCGCCGGCAATCCGAAGCAGGTGGAGCAGTACAAGAGCGGGAAGACCACGGTGATCGGATTCCTGGTAGGTCAGGTGATGAAGGCTTCGCGCGGGCAGGCGAATCCGGCGGCGGTCAACGAGATACTGAAAACCAAACTGGGTTAGCGAACAGAAGGAGACAAATCGATGCCGCTGAAAGAAGGCGATCAGGCCCCGGAGTTCAAAGTTCTTACCGATACCGGCGAGGAGTTCGATCTCGCACAGCACAAGAAAGAGAAGATCGTTCTTTACTTTTATCCGCGCGCCGATACGCCGGGATGCACCATCGAATCCTGCGAGTTCCGCGACACGGTGAAGAAGTTCACGAAGAAGGGTGTGACTGTGCTGGGAGTTTCACCCGACACAACGAAAGCTCAGGCGAAGTTCAAAGAGAAGTTCGATCTCAACTTCACGCTGCTGGCCGATGCTGAGAAGGAAATCGCGAACAAGTACGGCGTGATGAAAGAGAAGAATATGTACGGCAAGAAGGTGATGGGCGTGGCGCGCACCACGTTTGTCATCGAAAACGGCAGGATCACGAAGATCTTCAACAACGTGAAACCCGAAGGTCATGCGGAAGAAGTACTGGCAGCGCTGTAAGCGCCTTCAATCACTACGACGACGTGTCCCTTCTTGTGTCCGGGCTCGGCGTGCCGATGCGCTTCGGCGATCTGATCGAATGAATAGAGCCTGTCGATCACCGTTCTCAGGTTCCGTCTTTCTTCGCACCGATCTGAGACGGGTGTGTTCATGACATCGGCTATCCTTTCTTCGAAAGGACTTTGATCGATGCAGCCGGATCGTTATCGAAACGTCATCATCGGAAGCGGCGAAGGAGGAAAGTATCTCGCCTGGCATCTTGCCCAATCAGGGGAACCGACAGTCGTCGTTGAGCGGCGCTGGATCGGCGGCTCGTGCCCCAACATTAACTGCCTCCCGTCGAAGAACGAGATCTGGAGCGCCAAAGTCGCGAATCTCATTCACCATGGCAAGGAATTCGGCGTCAAGACGGGCACCGTTTCAATCGACATGGCGGCTGTGCGCAACCGGAAGCGCGAGATGGTCCAGCGTCTGGTGGCAACTCATCTCACAAAGTATCAGGCGACGGGCGCGGAACTGGTCATGGGCGAGGGAAATTCATCGCTCCCAGGACAGTCGAGGTCCGCCTCAATGACGGCGGCATGCGGACGATCACAGGCGAGAGAGTGTTCCTGAATCTGGGCACGCATGCGAGTATCCCGGCAGTGCCGGGGCTGCCGGAATCGATGCCGCTCACGCATATTGAGGCTCTCGAACTGGATCGCCTGCCCGAACATCTCCTCGTGATCGGCGGCGGCTACGTAGGGATCGAATTCGCTCAGGCCCTGCGCCGCTTCGGCAGCCGGATCACGATTCTTCAAAACGAGTCCACTCTTCTGGCAAGAGAAGACCCGGACGTGTCCGCCGAGATCGAACGGATTTTCTCTGCCGACGGAATCGAGATCCTTACGTCAGCCGCCATTGTCCGCGTGGATGGCCGCTCCGGAGACGAGGTCAGGCTCACGGTTCGTACCGCCGAAGGGGAAAGAACGATCGTCGCGAGCGACATTCTTGCCGCCACGGGCCGTACTCCCAATACGTCGGGCATCGGATTGGAAGCCGCGGGTGTCGACCTGGTTCCGGGCGGCTGGATTCGGGTGAACGATCGTCTCGAAACCACGGCGCGGGATGTCTGGGCCATCGGGGAATGCGCCGGGAGCCCGCAGTTCACTCATGCCTCGCTGGACGACTTCCGAGTGATCCGCGACAATCTTGCCGCCGGCAACCGAACAACCAGCGGGCGACTGATGCCCGCGTGCCTGTTCAGCGATCCGCAGGTCGCGCATATCGGACTCAGCGAAACAGAGGCACGACGACAGGGCATGCCTTTTGACATTGTGAAGGCGCCGATGGCTTCCGTCCTGCGGACGCTGACGATCGGCGAGTCCGACGGGTTCATGAAGGCGCTCATCTCGCCGGATGACGGCCGCATCCTGGGCTTTACCATGGTCGGACCGGAAGCCGGAGAAGTGATGGCGGTCGTACAGATGGCCATGCAGGGTGGACTGCCCTATACGGTTTTGCGCGAGGCCATTCTGGCGCACCCGACGATGGCGGAAGGACTGAACGTTCTTTTTTCGTCGGTCAAACAGGCGAAACCGGCCGCTACTCAGGCTTCGACTCCATAGCGGCGGCATCGGGTCCCAACTGAAATGACCATAGTCGTATGACCATAGTAATATAGAAAATATGGAGACGATCAGCGCCGCCAGTTTCAAGGCCACGTGCCTTGCCCTTCTCGATAAGGTTGAGAGAACCGGTCAGCCCATTCGTGTCACCAAACGCGGCAAACCCGTCGCTCAACTGGTTCCGGTCTCTCCTCCCGGCAAGCGACGCCTGATGGGATGCATGGAGGGCACGGCAAAAATCGTGGGCGACATTGAGTCGCCGGCAACAGATAAATCCGACTGGGACGTGCTTCGTTCTTGAATATCCTTCTCGATACTCAGATCTGGCTGTGGTCCTTTCTCGAGAAGGAGCGAATCAGAAAGCGACTGGCGGCGTTATTGGAAGATCCTGAAAATCAACTTTGGCTGTCCCCTGTCAGCGTTTGGGAAGCTATGGTGCTCTTTCAGAGAGGGAAAATCGAGATCGCATCCGACCCTGCCGACTGGATCCGCCGCGCTCTGGCGAAAGGATTCGTTGCCGAAGTTGCCCTGAGTCACGAAATTGCGGTTCGCAGCCGCCTGATCGAGCTTCCCCATCAGGATCCGGCGGACCGGTTTATCGCGGCAACTGCGCTGGTCCACGGATTCGCGCTTGCCACGTCCGACAAGCAACTGCTGCGCTGCCGGGGTATTCAGACCCTGCCGAATCGGTGAAAAGACAAAGTCTCAGCTGAGCGACATCCAGCGCTGTTTGGTGAACCAGATCGCCGGGCTCTCCGGAACGTGCATCACACCGTGTCCCCGCAGGCAGAGCAACTCGGTTCCGCTCCATTCCAGAAGGATTCGCGAGCGGCTTCCCATGCGCACCGGCTTATCCAGGATCCGCAGGCAGGTGGGACAGCGGCGGCGCTGATCCATCATGGCCCAGCGCATCGCCATAAAATCTCCGCCGAGCACGATGTGAAGCGCCACGGAAAACCGGACCAGAGACCAGGTGGTGAAAGCCACAATCACCCAAAGCAGCACGACTTTTGCAACACAGAAGCACCACCGCCGCAGCCAGTTCCGATGCCGCGGGTACTCTCCCCCGACCATATCGCTGGTGAAGGCTGCGATAGGCCAAAAGACAGCGCAGGCCGGCAGGAACGTAACAAAGAATCTGCCGCCGGAAGTCGGAAACCCGGGAAGGTCCGGAAAAACCGCAGGCGTCGGAACCACCAGGCTTAGAAATATCGCGACCGCGGCCAACACGCCCAGCAAAGCGAGGCAGCGGAAAGGCGACTCCAGCAGATGCGTACATTCAATGGCGGGCGGGTCCGGAAAACCCGGCCCATTTGCGATCGCCAGTATCGACCCTTCACGCCAGTACGCACCGGAGTTTCTTCTTTTCCAGAGAGCGTCTCTCAACGAGCCGAGACAAAACGACATCGATCGCCGATGATCGCCGCCCTGCATTGCGTACCAGAGCTCGGTCTGCCACTCCGCAAGCCACTCGGCGCGCTCGCGTTCACGCACGATGCGCGCTCCGGCCCACAGAATGGCGAGATAGACGCGCGTCATCATACGGATTCAGTCTCTCTGTCCGGCACCAGACGGACGAGGAGCGGATAGCGTTTCCGCGAAGCTTCGAGTGTGGCTCGGCCCAGCGCGGTCAGCCGGTAATACTTTCTCGGGGGCCTCTGCTCAGCATCCGCAATCGACTGCTTCTCCCATTGCGACCGGATCAGATCGTCGCGCTCCAAACGCCGCATCGCCGGATAAACCGTTCCGCTCGGCAACCCCGTGGCCTCCATCAGGCTGAATCCATAGGCATAGCCCGCTCCGATCGCCTGGAGAATCATTGCCGCCGTGTGCGAAAGTCTGGCCTCAGCCGCCACGCAGAAAGTATAGCTATGTAGCATGCTACTTGACAAGCAAGATGTAGTTTGCTACATAGGGTGCAATGCTCGAACTGCGCAACGTCTCGAAACACTTTCTCGGAATTCCCGCCGTGAACGATGTCAGTTTCCGCGCGCGCGCCGGCGAGATTACCGGCTATCTCGGGCCCAACGGCTCCGGCAAGTCCACCACGATGAAAATGATCACCGGCCTCATCACGATGAGCTCCGGTGAGATCCTCTTCAACGGCGAACCCATCCGCCACGACCTGATCGCGTGGAAGCAGCGCCTGGGCTACGTGCCGGAGGAACCCTACCTCTATTCGCATCTCAGCGGGTTGGAATACCTGGTGATGGTGGGCCAGCTGCGCAATTTGCCCCGGCAGTCCACGGCCGAGCGCATCGACGGGCTGCTGCGCCTGTTCGCGCTTCACCGCGATCGCCACGCGCCTATTTCGTCCTATTCAAAAGGCATGCGGCAGAAGATTCTTCTCTCGGCCGCGCTGCTGCACAATCCCGAAGTCATACTGCTCGACGAACCGTTCTCCGGCCTCGACGTCGGCACGGGGCTGGTGCTGCGCAGCCTGATTCAGGAACTCGCCGCGCGCGGCAAAGTCATGCTCTTCAGCTCACACGAGCTCGAAACCGTGGAGCGCGTCTGCTCCCACGTGGTGATTCTGCATCGCGGCAAGATCGTCGCCGACGATTCGATTGAACGCCTGAGGACGCTGATGTCGCAACCGACGCTGGAAGGGATCTTTTCCCAGCTTGCCGTCGAGCAGGATACTGCGGCCATCTCGCGGGAGATCGCCGATCTGATTCAGGCCTGAAAGATGACGAGCCTTCAGTTCCGTACTCTTTACCGCGAGTTCCTCTTCCGCCTGGTCGATCTTGAGCTTCTTTCGCCCGATGCACAGGGGGATACGAGCAAGCTGCTCGGCCGGTTCGCGGCATTCCTGGCATTTTTCAGCGCCTATCTCGGCCTGGGCGGTCTGCTGTTCGATGGCAAAGGGATGACGCCGGCGGTATTTCAAGCGGCGAGCTTCGGCATGGAACACTTCCTGATCTCGACGACCATGCTCATCGTGGGTCTTTTCGCCGTGCTGAGCTGGGATTCCACGTTCCCCGACCGACGCGATGTCCTCGTGCTGGCCCCATTGCCCATTCGCACCCGCACTTTCTTCCTGGCAAAGGTAGCGGCCGCAGGCAGCGGACTTGGTCTTGCCATCGGCGTCTTCAATGCCGGCCCAGGCCTTACGTGGCCGATGGTGCTGAGTTCGTCGAACCCGAGTTTTTTCGACATGGCGCTGCCGTTTGCCCACCGGTCGTTCTTCGCCTACTGGATCACCATGACCGCGGCGGGAACTTTTCTTTTCTGTTGTGTTTTGGGTTTGCAGGGGCTGGCTGCCCTTCTGCCGCGCCGCGTCTTTCTCCGCGTTTCCGCATTCCTGCAACTGGCGGCGTTCTGCGCATTCCTGAGCACCTATTTCCTCGAGCCGCCGCTTTTTATACCGGCAGCAATGGCCGCACCTCAGAATCATCGCGCTTTGATGTGGCTTCCCGATTACTGGTTCCTTGGCCTGTTCCAGCAGCTCAACGGTACTTCGTCACCTGAAACCACACTGCTGGCTCACCGCGCATGGATCGGACTCGCCGTGGCGTCCGCTGTCACAGCAACGGCATATGCGGTCTGCTATTTTCGAACGCTGCGCAAAGTGGTGGAAGAACCCGATATTCTGCCAGGCGCGCGTGGTTTCCGCTGGTCGCCGCGCTTTGGAACGGCTCTGCGCACCGCCATCGTGCAATTCAGCGTGCGCGGGCTGGCGCGCAGCCGCCAGCATCGCGTGATCCTGGCATTTTACCTGGGAATCGGATTCGCTTTCCTGATCCTGCTTTCGAGGCTGGGGGGACCGCGCCCCGCCCGTCAGTCGTACCCACCACCCCTGCCGACGAATTTCCTGCCGATCATTTCTGACATCATGATCCTCTGTTTTTGGGTCGTCGGAACACGCATCATCTTTACGATGCCGCTCGATCTGCGCGCCAACTGGGTCTTCCGCGTTACACCGGTGCGCGGCGGTCCGGATACATTGGCGGCGGCACGTCTTTCGCTCTACCTGCTCGCGGGGGTTCCCGTCTGGGCGGGCTCGGCGATCTGGTTCTTTTCAGTATGGCCCTGGCGCATGGCAGCGGCGCATGTCGCCGCGTTCAGCCTGATCGCCGCCTTTGTGGTCGAGGCCTGTATGTACCGATTCCGGAAGATTCCTTTCACCTGTTCCTGGCTGCCGGGGAAGTCGAATATATTTTTGGCGTTCGGCGGATTCTCATATGTGTTGATGTTGCTCCTGCTCAAGGGAGCAGCCTGGGAGTTGAACGCGCTCAGTCATCCCGCACAATATGCAGAAATGATCGGAATCCTGCTATGCGTCGTGGCAGCCGTCCGATGCTTTACCGCTCGCCGATCCTCGACCGACGAGCCGGTGGTTCAGTTCGAAGAAGAGGATCCACCATTCCTGCAGGGACTCGGCCTTTTCCGCGATGGCGTCCTGCCGTCCTCCGCGGCGGGACCACATGTCTGAGCGCGATGAGTGGAATCAGTCGCCGCAGGTCGAGGTGTGTGCGTCTTGCTTTCGCGGGCCCGCTGACTATTGTGGTTTCCGTGGCAGCGGCCCTGCCGATTCGTAAGGTGATTCGACGGTTGCTTCCTCATGGGCCAGGACATTCCATATCTGATTTTTCCTCGACAATGGTCTGCAAACGATGAGGCTTGCGTAGCCAGGCTACGCCAAAATGGAATCCTCTAAACCGGCCACGGGAGCGAGAGCTTATCTCACGCCCGTTCCGGTGAATGCAGGACGCTATAGCATTTTCACAGAGCAGTCGCGCCACAACCAAATCACCGGCGACAAGATCGCCGGTGCTACAAATTCTTCGCGGCAGGTGAGAGAATCAGCCTTCGGCACGTCGTCTACCTAAACGCCCACGAAGCTTCGGCAATGGCGTTCCCCCTTTTTAAGGCCGATAATTTGTCGCGTATTCGGTGTGCACATTGTTAGCGTCGTAGCCGGAATAGATAACAATCGCGCTTCC
The DNA here is from genome assembly GCA_036273015.1 of Bryobacteraceae bacterium. GTDB lineage: Bacteria > Acidobacteriota > Terriglobia > Bryobacterales > Bryobacteraceae > BOG-234. The sequence continues at coordinate 9,134 of DATAXN010000067.1, forward strand.
GGAGGAGCTTACCGCGGCGGCTTCCGGCCCGATCTGGCTGCCCGGTCCGGAGACAGTGACCGGAGTGCTCCAGTTCCCGGCCCCCGTGGCTCTGGTGATGGCGCGGACCGCCGGAGGCCCGCTGCTGTTCAACCAAATGGCCAGCGACGCGCCGCCTGATGAGACAGCCAAATATATCTGGCCGATATTCATGTCATCACCCGAGATAACCGTGGGCGACGACCACGTGTTATTGCCGATGGATCCGTTGACCGCGAAAGCCTGTGTAGTGGAGAAACCGATGAAGAACTCATAGACCAGCGTCACCTGCCCCGCATCGTCACTCGCCAGATCGGTGGTAATCGCTGTACCCTGCGGAGCTGCAATGGTCTTGAACGAGCTCCATGCGCCGCCGGAGTTTCCCTGCGTGGCGGAAGCGTAGGCGCCGGCGCTGTTCAGCGCCACCAGCGCGGCCCCTCCGGCGGAATCCAGCGCCACTCGCCCATCGTGCGCTGCGCCGTCGGGTCCCAGCAGCGAGCCCGAGTCTGTCCAGGAGCCGGTGCCCGCATTTTGCCGGGAAGCATGCAAATCATAGGCGCTCAGCGAGCAACCATATTTCGCGCAGGTTGCGTTGTAGGTTTCCCACGTCACGATCACCGCGCCGTTTGTGCCGATTCCCGCATGATCGGCGATAACATGCACCGCGCCGGCAACCAATTGCTGAGCGGACCAGGTTCCCCCCGCGGGCCGCACCACGGCCAATACCTGGCTGCTCGTACTCCTCGGGCCGCCCACGCTCCAGACTATGGCGGCGGCGCCCTGCGAATTCATTACAAAAATCGGATTCGACACACCGGGAATCAGAAGGCGGGGGGAATTCCAGTTTGACGCGGGCGGGCGATCGGCTGTCCACACGCCGCCCTGATCGCTCCATACCGCCGTCGCGAATCCCGCGGCGCTGATCCGAACCGCCGGATAAATAGAAGTGGCCTCGAGTGCCGGGGAAACCTCAGTTACGGACCCCCAATTCCCGCTGCCTGGTTTGGAGCGTGACCAGAGCTGGGACAGACTTGTGATTTCATTCCAAACAGCCACCGAGTTGCCGGTCCCATCTATTGCCGCGGCTGCCTGCCAGCCCTGGCCGCCCGTACTGAGCACCGTCGGCGAAGTCCATGCGCCGGTCTGCGAGAATGCCGGCGCCAGGAACGTTACCGCGAGACAGACCAATCGAGTTTTCGCGTTGTTTCCGATCATCCTTTGAGTCCTCATATCTTTCATAAAGCGACTCTTTCAGGCGAGTCGGTTTCAGAGTAAAAAGGACGATTTTTGAAAGTGTTGCCGTCGTGTAAACGGAACGTAAATTGGGGATGCCGATGGGGCTGATAGTTACACGTTAAGTGCCGAGCTGCGATTCGGAGTGGAGCTTCGTACATTCGAAGCGACAGGCCCCGGCCATTTCTCAAAGATCAGGTGCTGAGAGGAGCCCCGGCGCGGCGGCCATGAGCGCCGCGGCCTATCGTTCACTCCACTCCGAACGCAAGCAGAACATTGCCAGGCGTGCCACGCAGCGTGCCCGGATATCCGGAGGCGGCGAAGAGCATACCGCCGGCAATCACCGGACCGGCGGAACCAAACGATCCGCCTTTGGCCGGGACACCGTTGACCGTGGAGAAGTCCCGCACGGCATTAAACGACCAGATCACCTTTCCATTCTCAATACCTCCGGCGCCCACAGCGCGCAGGATCCCGTCCCATCCTCCGGTGAAGACGGCTCCGGGGATAGCACTGGCAGGACCTGCCTGCCCGCGCCGGTCGGCCTCGATCGCGGCATTCCATTCCACCTTGCCGGTTTTGATGTCCAGAGCCTTCAATCCACCGCCGGGCTGCTGCAGCGGATAATACACGCGGGTTCCATCCGCCGCACCGCCCCAGACCACCAGACCGGAAGCAGACGGGGCTTTATCCTCCCACAATCGGGTGCGCCACAGGAGCTTGCCTTCGTTGTCCGGATCGAGTGCGATCGCCACACCGCCTTTGCCCGCGGCCAGAAGGATATCCTTGCCGTTGACCTTTTGCAGAATGGCGGACGAACCGCCGAAGTCGTAGTCGGGACCCAGCTTCTCCGCGCAGTTGGAGTCAGCCGGGTTGACCGCCTGGCAGCGAGCCATGAACGCATCGCCCTCGAACTCCTGGTGATGCCACATCATCCTGCCGTCCGTCATGCGAAGCGCAATGATGGAATCGCTGGTCGCGGCCGCAATCCGTCCGAAACTGTTTCCCGTACCGGCATAGATCAGTCCGCGTTTGGCATCGATGGTAGGGGTGTTCCACACGGAAGCGCCGGCCGGTCCCCATCTTTGCTTGCCTTTCGCGTTTTCGCCGAGTTCGCGCAGCGGCTCCTGAACGCTCTGCGTGACCCACAGCACCTTGCCTGTGGTGGCGTCCAACGCGGCCACTGCGCCGCGCGATTTGCAGCACTCATAGTTGAGGTCCCCGCCGACCAGCGTCTCCGTGCCGGACATCGGCACATAAAGCCGTCCGTTATAAAAAGCGGCTGTGGCGCTCAGGTTATTAAGCCCGGTCCTGATCGGCGTTTTCCAGAGCAACTTGCCGTCCTGCGCATCGAGAGCGTAGGCGGTGGTGGAGCGAGTGACAAACAGGATGGCGTACCGGGTCCCGGGGTGGCCGGAGATCGGTGCGGCGATGGGAGCGAACCGGCCAAACATATCGGCCTGATACGCCCAGTGAAGACAGCCGGTCTTCGCGTCCAGCGAATACACCACGCCGTTGTCGCCACCAACGAAGACTCTGCCGAATGCCACGGCGGGCGATGAATACATGCTCCTGGCATCAGGAATTCCAAAGCTCCACTTGAGTTTAAGTTTGGGTACGTCCGCCGCCGTAAGACCGGCTTTCGTCTGAAAGCGGGCGTTGTTGGTGGCGTTGCCGGCTCCGCCCCAGCCCGACCAAACGGGTGAGGCATCCAGATTGCCGAGCCGCGGGTTTGCGGGGCAAACGTTCGGTTGTCCGTTCAGAAGGCCTTCGGTCACTCCGGCAGGTGGCTGCGCGAGTTGCGCCTGCCCGGAGCCTGCGAGAAACGCAAGAGCAATGGTGAGCGTGATCGGGTATCTCATTTTTTTTTGCCTGCCTCTGGAGCGTAATTGTATTGCACCAGATGGCGCGCGTTGGCATGAGTCCCTCCCGCGAAACACCGTCTATGGAAAATACATGGCCGAAATGCAGGCAAACCGGTCTGCCTCCGCCCAAGCTCCCGAGATAGGGGCACTCGAACACCATGATAGACTCGCAGCTATTCTGGGGTATATATGCGTTATTTCCTGATAATTGCTTTCTCTTTTTCCTTGTTCGGGCAAGCCCGGCGTGTTGATGACGCGGCACTCCGGAATGTTGCGAAGTCGTCGTCGGATGGCGATTGGCTATCCTACGGCCTCACGCCCGGCGAGACACGTTACAGTCCGCTGAAACAGATCGATGCTTCCAACGTGAAGCGCCTCGGTCTGGCGTGGTCGTATGAAATCGGCGACGGCGGAGGCGATCAGGAAGCCACACCGCTGGTCTGGAACAACACCATCTTCGGCGTTACCAACTGGAGCATCGTGTTCGCCGTGGACGCGCGCACAGGCAAGGAGAAGTGGCGCTGGGACCCGCTGGTGAACCGCAAGCCGACCGGCGACAAGATGTGCTGTGGGGTAGTGAACCGCGGGCTCGCGCTCTACCACAACAAAGTCTACGTTCCGGTGAACGATGGCAGGTTAGTCGCGCTCGATACGGACACAGGCAAGCCGGTATGGGAAGCTCGCGTCAGCTGGGTTCAGGACGAACAGACGCTTACGATGGCGCCGCGCATTGCCAAGGGCAAGGTAATCATAGGAGCAGCGGGCGGCGACCGTCCGACGCGCGGCTTTTTTGCCGCGTACGACGCCGACACGGGGCGCGAAGCGTGGAGGTTTTACACGGTGCCAGGCGATCCCGCGAAGGGCTTCGAATCCTCGGCGATGCGGAAGGCTGCCGCAACCTGGGACGGCGAGTGGTGGAAGCTGGGCGGCGGCGGCTCGGTATGGGATGGAATCTCCTACGATCCGGACAGCGACCTGTTGTATGTCGGCACCGGCAATGCGGAGCCCTGGCCCGAAGCGCTTCGCACCAAAGACGTCAGCACGGGCCACGACAACCTGTATGTTGCTTCCATCGTCGCCGTACATGCGGATACGGGCGAGTTGAAGTGGCACTACCAGATGGTGCCGGGGGACGAGTGGGATTACGACAGCGTGCAGCAGATGATCCTCGCGGACCTGACCATTAACGGCAAGGTGCGGAAGGTGATCATGCAAGCCAACAAAAATGGGTTCTTCTATGTCCTGGACCGGATTACGGGAGAGTTCCTGTCGGCGCAGCCGTTTTCCAAGGTTTCGTGGGCCAAGGGGATCGATCAAAAGACCGGACGGCCCATCATCAACACGGAAGTGATGTACGGGACAAACCCAGTGCCGGTCTCGCCTGGCGGTGGAGGGGCGCACAGCTGGTCCCCGATGTCTTACAATCCGCAGACCGGACTGGTGTACATTCCGACGCGTGGTTGGGACACGTTTAACTATGCTGCCGACCTCGATTTCAAGCCGGATTCCTCGCGAGCGGGCGGGGCGAGTCAGACGGGTCTGAAGACGAACACGCGGGGATTGGAAATGAAGCCTCCGGCGCCCGTGATCGGTCCGGAGCCGCTACCGGGCGGTGAGCTTGGCACGCTGGTAGCCTTCGATCCGGTGAAGCAGGAGATCCGCTGGCGCAAGCCTGTGGGAAACAGCCGGTACGGAGGCACCCTGAGCACGGCGAGTAACCTGCTGTTCCAGGTGGCTCCGAACGGACGTCTGATCGCCTGGTCGGCGGACAAGGGAGAAATGCTGCTGGAATTACCGACGGGGCTGCGCAACGGCATGGGCCCGCCGATTACTTTTACCGCGGACGGGAAGCAATACATCGCGCTGATGGGCGGCTCGGGCGGCACGGCCAGTCCGGGGCGGAGCGCAGAGGCGACGACGGCGATGAAGCCGCGATTGCTGGTGTTTGGGTTGGACGGCAAGGCGCAATTACCTGGTGCACAACCGCCCAATGCCGGAGGCGCGCAGGCGCCTGCTTCATCGGATCCACATCAGGCGGACACGCCGCACCAGCAGTAACCCGGAGTACCGCGGGACAGCAGTCCCGCTGGACAACTACCGACTCCAAGCCGAAGATTGCCTGCCGCTGAAAGTCGCCTGCGGGAAAGCAGTGCGGCGCGCGTACTTTTGCCTGCCGCATCGGCACTCGTGCCGACGCCCGGATGTCCAGGGGAAACCAGTGTCGAGAATAGTCTCGACACAGCACGCACGAGTCCGCGCGCCACCTCGGCCACGGAGCAAAAGTGAAACCTGCTCAAAGCTGACCGCCTCATAGGCGGTGGGGTTAAAACCCGGCGACGGATACTAGACGAATTCCGTACCGGATTTCGCACTTTAGTTGTTGCCTCGGCGCGGTTGCCTGGGGCATAGTGAAATCAGACGTCCGAACCGATGTAAACCGCACCAAGATCGGGGTTTCCGCTTATCCGCCGTTTTATTGCGGAGGATCGCGTTCGGGATCGGCCGGGGCGCGTTTTTACGGGCGAAGAGCATGGCGGAAAACTTTTTCTATTTCACCGATCTGCTGGGGCTTCCGGTCTACGACCTGAAGCACCGCCGTATCGGTCGCGTGCGCGACGCCGCCATTGTTCCCCTCATTCATCCCGCGCGAATCGATCGCTATCTGGTGGGCGCCGGATCGTCCTGGCTCTCGATCCGTTACGACCAGATTGCAACGATTTCCCTGAACGGAATCCAACTCAGCAACGAAAAGCTTTACCCGTATCACTCAGACGAATACATGTTGCGCCTGCAGCGCGACCTTCTCGACCAGCAGATTATCGACGTAAACGGACGGAAGGTGGTGCGCGTTACCGACGTCAGCCTGGAGGTGCGGCACGACGAGCGGGACTCGCTCATGATCCTCGAAGTGGATGTGGGAATCCGGAGCATTCTGCGGCGATTGCTTCAGGGAGTGGTGCCGCCGCGGTGGGTCCGGCGGCTGCAGCGGCCGATCTCGCCGAATTCGATCCGGTGGGAGTTCTGCAATATCGTCGAGGCCGACCCTCTGCGACGCCTGCGATTGAACATTTCGAACGAAAAGCTTGAGCGCCTGCACCCGGCCGATCTTGCCGACATCGTCGAAGAGTTGGGTCCGGCCGAACGCGAGGCAATCTTCGAGACGATGGACAGCGAGGTGGCGGCGGAAGCGCTATCGGAAATCGATCCCAAGATGCAGGCGAGCATTCTGGAGGCGCTCGAGCCCGAGGTGGCGGCGGATATCGTCGAAGAAATGTCGCCGGACGAGGCGGCCCATGCGCTTGCTGAACTGAAAGAGGAGACAACGGCCGAAATCCTCGACGAGATGGAAACCGAGCCGTTGTCGGAAGTAAAAGAGCTGCTCGAGTACGAAGAAGGAACGGCGGGCGGGTTGATGAATACCGAGGCGATCGTTCTGCCCGAGGACACCGCGCTCGCGACCGCAATGGTCAGCCTGCGCGAGCACGAGGACCTGCTGGAAAACACGCACGTACTTTTCCTCGCCAATCCGACCGGACAGATCACCGCCGCCGTGCCCCTGGCCCGGCTGTTTCTCGCGGACGGCGCGACCAGCTTACGTGAGTTGGCTACCGATCCGTTGATTTCGACCAGGGCCGATGAAAAGCAGGAACGGATCATGGAGCTTTTCGACAAATACAACCTCTTGGCGCTGCCGGTGGTGGACGACGATGGATCGCTCGCCGGAGTGATCACGGCGGACGACGTGATTTCGGTGTTGAGGCAACGGTAGCAAGTCCGGCTGCGGGCAAAAAGTTCCGGCAATGCAGTCTGTGAGGCAGGCAGGCGGGCACGGACCAGAAGCTGTAAATACCAGAGATGAACAGGTGCGCCGTGGGATTTGGGTCAAAGTCTTCTGACGGCAGAGTTTGGTCAGAGACTTGCTTTAGAACTTGACGAAGTATGAAACATGAAACGTGCTCAAGTGCGGCGAAAAAACCCCCTTCCCCTGATTTTCTTCTTTAAACTTACTTTCGGCTGACCTGCAACTACCCTCCAAATCCCTCATCGCCGCCTTGAGCCTGCTTTCATGAGGCTCCGGTGCGAAAGCAGCTTCGACAAACAGAGCACTCGGATTCAGCTACCTGATACGCTGATTTCGATAACTCAGTGGACGAAAATGAATTTCGCAGCAAGTCCGAAGAAGCGCTGACCTCGCTGCAAAGGGCGCTCGAACGCGCGTCCGATCAATACGACTTCGAGGTTGACAGCAACGCGGGAGCGCTTTCGATCGAATTCGAAGATCCGCCGGCCAAGTTCGTAGTCAGTCCAAACGCTCCGGTGCGGCAGATCTGGGTTTCCGCACGAGTACAAAGCTTCAAACTGGATTGGAATGCAGCAGCCGGGGCCTTTGTGCTGCCCGACGGGCGAACCCTCCATCTGCTGATCGCCGCAGTGGTCGGAGAGCAGCTCGGTGAAGCGGTTACGTTGACCGGTTGAGCGCCGCGGACGGAAAAATTTACTGTACCTGCGAAATGACTTTGACCGGTTCGGCTTGGGTGTCGCACGCCAGACGGAGCGACTTCTGCAGGTTACAGAGCTGGTCGGTGAAACGGCGCGCGTCGAGTCGTTGACCAGCTGAGCCTGGGCCAGCCGAGCCTGGCCTGGCAGCGCCCAACCCGGCGTAATCCGCCAGACTCGCTGACTGCAGTTCCGTCGGCGATTCCGCCGGAGGCATGGCAAGCCACTTGCCGAACTTCAGAAGCCGGTCCACGAGTATGCTGTGCTGTCTTTCGGCGTACATGACTATCTCATCGGTGAAATCCTCCCGGTCTTTAGACTTTTTCGGACGCTAACCAGTGTTTATGTAGGCCTATAACCTCCGTCCCCGCGGAATACACTGGATTGGTGGCATTCCCAGGTGTTGACTATCTTTTGATCGATTCGCAGTTCTCCGAACAGGAACTCATGGTTCGACGAACCGCACGGCGGTTCGTGGATGAACGGGTGCTGCCGGTCATCAGAGATTGCTTCCGCGAAGAGCGATTTCCACGGGAATTAGTCCCGGAAATGGCGGCTCTGGGGTTCCTGGGCGCAAATCTGGAAGGCTATGGTTGCGCCGGGATGAGCAATGTCGAATACGGGCTCATCATGCAGGAGATCGAACGGGGCGACTCCGGACTGCGCAGCTTTGTTTCGGTGATGGGCGCGCTGGTCATGTACCCCATCCTGCAATATGGATCGGATGAGCAGAAATCCCACTGGCTGCCGCGCATGCAGGCGGGCGAAGCCATCGGTTGCTTTGGGTTAACCGAGCCGGGCTTCGGATCGAACCCGTCCGGCATGACGACACGCGCTGAGCGTATCGGGTCCGGTTGGGTCCTCAACGGGGAGAAAACCTGGATTACGAACGGCTCAATATCCGATGTCGCGGTAGTTTGGGCGCGGGCGATGGTGAACGGGAAGGACGAGGGAATTCGCGGCTTTCTGGTCGATCGCGGTCACCCCGGGTTTTCAACGTCCGACATTCACGGCAAATGGTCTATGCGGGCATCCGTGACCTCCAGCCTTGCGTTTACCGACTGCGAACTTCCGGATTCCGCGATGCTGCCAAACGCCAAGGGACTCAAGGCGCCGCTTTCGTGCCTGTCGCAGGCGCGGTACGGCATCGGATGGGGAGTCATCGGAGCAGCGATGGATTGCTACGAAACGGCCCGCGCCTATACCGTGATGCGGAAACAGTTCGACAATCGGCCGATCGCGAGTCACCAGTTGGTACAGGAGAAGCTGGCCTGGATGATTACCGAAATCACCAAGGCGCAACTTCTCGCTTTACATTGCGGGCGCCTGAAAGACGCCGGAAGACTCGATCCCGCGCACATTTCCATGCTCAAGCGAAACAATGTCTCCATGGCGCTCGAATGCGCGCGCCTGAGCCGCGATCTGCTCGGCGCGAACGGCATTACCGACGAGTATCCTATTATTCGGCATTTATGCAATCTCGAAACCGTCAAAACCTATGAAGGCACCGACCACATCCACGCCCTCGTCATTGGAGAGCGCGTTACCGGAGTCGCAGCATACCGGTGAGACGAAGCCGCGAGCGGCATCGCCTACCCATAAACCGCCCGTGGCGCCGCTGCTTTTCGCCGCGACCATCCTGCTCAGCGCTTTTCTGCTGTTTCAGGTGCAGCCGCTCATCGCGAAACTGATCCTGCCGTGGTTCGGCGGGTCGGCGGCCGTCTGGACGAGTTGCATGCTTTTCTTTCAGGTGGCGCTGCTGGGCGGTTATGCTTATGCGCACTGGGTGAACGGACAGAGCGGCCGCACGCAGACGATTATCCATTTGCTGCTGCTTGCGCTGAGTTTTCTTTCGCTGCCCATTCTGCCTTCGCCGGCATGGAAACCACACGGCCTCGAGGACCCGTTGCTGCGCATTCTCGGACTGCTGGCCGCGACCGTGGGACTTCCTTATTTTCTGCTCGCTTCGACCAGCCCGCTGCTGCAGTCGTGGTACTCGCGATCGAACGGCGGGGCGATGCCGTACCGGTTCTTCGCGCTCTCGAACGCAGGCTCCATGCTCGGACTGCTTACGTATCCGATGTTGATCGAGCCTTACCTGACCAGCGGACAACAGGCGTGGATGTGGTCGATTTCTTATGGCGCGTTCGTGCTGGTCTGCGGGGTGGTCGCGTGGCGATCCCGCGATTCGCATAACCAATCGGAAAGCTCCGAGACAGCAGTCGTCGCGACTAACCCGCCGAGCTGGCCGGAGCGGTTCGTATGGATGGGCCTTGCGGCGTGCGCGTCGGCGCTTTTGCTCGCAGTGACCAACCACCTGACGCAGAATATTGCGGCGATTCCGTTCCTCTGGGTGCTGCCTCTCAGCCTCTATCTTCTGAGCTTTATTCTTTGCTTCGACAGCGATCGCTGGTATTGGCGCTGGCTTTTTATCCGGCTGGGCGCCGTGGCTCTGCCTGCCGTCGCCTACGCCATTTCCACGGAGAGCGACATCTCGAATCTGCAGCTTGCTCTCGGGTTCTTCTGCACCGCGCTGTTTGTGCTTTTCATGGTTTGCCATGGAGAACTGGCGAGAAGACGTCCGGCGCCCGCGTATCTCACGTCGTTCTATCTGATGGTCTCGGTGGGCGGTGCAGCCGGCGGATTGCTGATCGGCTTCGCGGCGCCCTATTTCCTGAACGGTCTCTACGATTTGCCGATCGTTGTCTCGCTGACCGGCTTCATGCTGGTTTACCTGCTGTGGCTGGAGCGCGGACGCGCGGCGAGCAAGGCGATCGATGAATCGTCATTCGCCAAAGAAGTCACTCCCGGATCGGGCACAGGTACGCGCTCGGACAAAATAATCATCGCGGTTCTGACATTGGCGCTGATCGGCTATATTGCGGTACGCCTTGCAGCGGCTAAGTTCGGCTACCCCGCATTTCTCAAGACACCTTTTCTGAACGCGCCTTACGACTCGCCGGTGCTGCTCGGCATCGCCGGCTTGATCATTGCCTACATATTCTGGCGCGGCCGCGGAGCGCTGGACGGAAAAACGGCGGACGACAAAAGTCTGAACGAAGGTTTCGTGACATTCGTAATTGCGGCCGGCCTGGCGATCGGGATTGCCGGATTTTTGGCGCGCGATACGTGGAATTCCGTTAAAGATTCCCGAGTCCTCGCCCGTAATTTCTACGGCGCGCTGCGGGTTTACGACGAAGAGAGCAGCGGATCGATGGGTCCGGTTCGCACCCTGAGGCACGGCACCATCGATCATGGCGAAGAGTTCCTGCTGCCGCAGAATCAACGCTTCGCCACCACTTACTATGCGACGAAGTCCGGAGTCGGACTGGCTATCCAAAAGGTGCAAAACACGGGGCCGATCAATGTCGGAGTAATCGGGTTGGGCGCGGGAACGATCGCCACGTACGGCCGTCCCGTCGATCACTACACTTTTTACGACATTAATCCGCTGGTGCTGCATATTGCCCGGACACAGTTCCGTTTCCTGCGCGACTGCATGGCGCCCAACGAAGTCGTCCTTGGCGATGCAAGGTTGTCTCTCGAAGGCGAAAAATCGAAGCAATTCGATGTGCTCGCGGTCGATGCATTTTCCGGTGACGCCATTCCTGTGCATCTGCTTACCCGGCAGGCATACCAGCTTTATTGGCGCCATCTCAAACCAGATGGCGTGCTCGCCGTGCATGTGTCCAATAAGTATCTGAACCTCGGTCCGGTTGTTGCACTGGCGGCCGCGGAAGACGGTAAACAGGCCATGATGGTGAGCCTGGACAACGACGACGAAAAGGAAATCGCGGCCTCAGACTGGGTGCTCGTTAGTTCCCGCCCCGGATTCTTCGAACAACCCGAGATCAAAGGCGCGGATGAAAAGATCGCACCGATCCCCGGACTGCGGATGTGGACCGACGACTACAGTAACCTTTATAAAATCCTTCGATAAGTTGTATGCATCCGGCCTTTCAAAATTCCACGGATTGGTTCATTTTGTCCGCAGGCGCGGCCGCATTCATGCGGAGTCGATCAGATTCCGCATTGAATTCACACCCGAACAGTGCGATGGCTGTCAGCAGGTACATCCAGATCAGCAAGGCGATTCCGGTCCCGACGCTGCCGTAGAGCACGTTGTAGTTCGTGACATTGCGGATGTACCAGCCGAAACCCGCAGTCGCCAGCAACCAGAGGATGGTCGCCAGGATTGCGCCGGGCCAGACGCGGCTCCAGCGCTGTTTCCGGTAAGGTCCGTAAAAGTAGAGAATCGCCGTCATGCTGGCCGTAGCTCCAAATGCAACCAGGTATCGCAGCGCGCGAGAGAACAACTCCCACCCGCCCGCGAACGGGTTCAGAAGCGGATCGACTTTGATCCACTTGAGCACGGCAGCTTCCACGGCGCCGCCGAACAGAATGAGCGAAGTCGCTCCGAGCAGCGGTCCCAGCGACAAAATCGCCAGCATCATTCCGATTGCCGAATGCGCCAAAAGCGAACGATTGCGCGGCACGCGATAGGCCGCATTGAAACCGTCGATCAGGCTCTTGATCACGCTCGCGGCAGCCCAAAGCGAGAGGACGATCGCAACGACCAGGAGAGCAATGGGACGCTTCCCGCGGAAGTGGAACTGCTGCAGGACCACCTCATCCGTACCCGGCGGAAGCACCTGAGAAAGAAAAGAGAGTACGTTTCTTTGAACGAAATCCGCATGCGTCTGCACCAGGACGGCCGCAGCCGTGGTCAAAATGGGAAAGAAGGAAAGCAGTGCCGAATAGGCCGCGCCCTTCGCAATGGTGAAGAGGCCGTCGTCAAACGACGCGAAAAGCGCGCGCCTCAGCAGGTATAGAAACTGGCGCATCAGGCGGACCGCTCACAATAGTGTCACAGTCGGCGGGAGGATTTCCCCCGCCAGGCCTTGAATGCCTCAATAAACATCGGCAATAACGACAAAAACACCACAGCCAGAACGGCCTTCTCGAAGTTCCGGCGGACAAGCGGGATCTGGCCCAGCTTGTAGCCGATCGTCGTCATGAAGGCGATCCAAAGCGTGCCTCCGAACAGACTGAACAGGAGAAATCTTGGGTACGGCATTTCCGCCACACCGGAAATGAATGGAGTACATGTCCTTATGATCGGGATGAATCTCGCATAAACAATCGCCCGCGCGCCATATTTCTGATAAAACTTTTTCGTGCGCTTCAGATGGTCCGGGTGGAAAAAACGCGATTTCGGACGACTGAAGATGCGGGGGCCGGATTGCCTGCCGAGGAAATAACCGACGTTGTCGCCGACAATCGCCGCGCACATCAGGAGGCCGGCCAGCAGGTAGAGGTTGATGCCCGCCGCTCCGCTCGCAAAACCGACTGAAAAAAGAAGCGAATCGCCAGGGAGAAAGAATCCCACCAGAAGACCGGTTTCGGCGAAAATGATCCCAAAAAGCCCTGCGATACCGAGCGAACTGCTCAGCAAAGCGCGCGCCAGCTCGAGAAGCCGCTCGGCGTTATACAACGACTTCAGGAAGTCCACAATGGCGTGCATTGGCTGGATATCTGTGAATTTCCGCTAGCTGCGCGTGGTGTAGTTCTGCACCAGACGATTGATCACATCCTGGCGCACTTTCAACGCCGGACATCCGCCGCTGAAGCGCGAAGTGATCCACTGCCAGGGGGAACAACCTGCCTCGAGGCGCTTCTTCAGGCCGTCTTCAAACATGGCCGTCCGGTCCCTGATTTTCTGCTGCTTCAATTGGTCGCGGATGACGGCAGTCTGCCCGGGTAACTCGGACAAATCGGCCGGTATTTGCGCATCGATCTTTGCGATGACGCGACCGCCCGGAACGGAGACGGGGCCGATCAGAGTGCCGGCTGGTTTGGTGAATGCATCCGGAAGCGAACTGGCGGAGCCGAGACCTTCAATCGCCGCGCTGCGATTCACATCCGGCGACGTCTTCACTTCGATACCCATCTCTTTGGCCGCTTTGGCAAGATCGCCGCCCATCGATTGTACTTTCGTCAGAAGCTCCGCGGCTTTCTTGTTCAGAATGTCCTGCACTTTGTCCTGACTGGCCTTATTCCGGACATCGGCCATTGCCTCTTCCAGAGATGCCTGATGCGCGGGCTGATAGTCCGTTTCCGACACGATCGCCACCTTATTTCCCGGGAGAACGACCGGGCCGGCCACAACCTCGCCTTTGCGCAGCGGCGCTACAGCGTCGTTGATTTCCTTGGAGACGCCAATGCCGGGGATCGGATCGCCGGACTGAAGGTTGTCCGCACGGATGAGCATCGCGCCTACGGCTTCGGCGGCTTTTTCAGGATGGAGAGGATCCTTACGCAATTCGGCCATGGCTTTGTCGGCCATCTTTTCCATCGCGTCCTGATTCGCCCTCTGCATGTACTCGCCGGTGAGCGTTCCCTTCGCTTCGTCGAAGGACTGCAGATGGGCTTGTTCGTGCTTCTCCACCTGGAGAATGTGGTAGCCGTAGGTGGTTTTCACCAGTCCACTGGTCTGGCCGGGCTGCAGAGAAAATGCGGCCTTCTCGAATTCGGGCACGGTCTGGCCTTTCACGATCCAGCCGAGTTCTCCGCCTTGTGCCGCGGAACCGCCCGTGGGACCAGCGTTGTCCTGCGAGTTTTCCTTTGCAAGTTTCGCGAAATCGCCACCAGCCTGGATCTGCTTCAGGATGCCCTCGGCCTTGGCTTTCATGGCCGCATCGTTCGTGGCGTCTGACTTGATCAGAATGTGCCGGACCTGCACCCGCTCGGGCGTCCGGAACTTGTCCTGCTCCGCCGCATACAGCTTTCTCAGATCGGCATCGCCAGGAGGAGCCCCATGGATCAATGCCGGATCCAGCAGAATGATGCCCAGGCTGCGCTTTTCGGTGGTCTGGAAGGAAGCTTTGTGGGCATCGTAATAAGCCTTGATTTCGGCATCGGTGGGCTCAGCTTCGGCCTGATATTTGGCCGGAGTCAGCAGCGCATAGTCGACGCGGACTTTGTCGTTCTTGCGATGAAACTCATCGGTAATTTCGCGCGGCGAGACCACGACGCCCTCACTCACGATCTGCCGCAGGCGGCTGATCGCAAGCTGTCGGGCGGTATCGTCTTTCAGGTCCGCCATCGTGACACCCTGCTGCTGAAGCACAGCATTGAGAGTGCCGGCGTCGACCTTACCGTTTTTCACGATCTCCGCCGGGAGACTATCGAGAATCGAATTCTCCGTCTCATCGGAAGACACGCGGATTCCGAGACGATTGGCTTCGTAAGCCATCGCCCGGTCGTTAATCATCTGCTGCACGATCTGCGGAACGTAAATGGCCAGCAGTTCCTGAGGCAACTGGCGGCTCCGCGTCATATTCTGGATGGTCCGCGACACTTCCTGCGCCGTGATCTGATCCTTTCCTATGGAAGCCACAACTGAAGTGTCGGCGTTGCTTCCGGTGTCGCCACCCGTCGTGGGAATCAGGTACGTGACCATGGAGAGCGCAACCAGACCAAGAAGGACGCTCAAAGTTATGCGCACAGCCTTGTCACGGCTGCGAAAAAGATCAAACATTTTCCGGGGATTCTCCTACTGAAATCGAAAAACCCTATTGTACCGCGAGATGCGCGCGAAAAGACTTGCAGCTTCGGAGCGGCCGTTCCACGTACCGGTACGAAAGCGAGGCGGCGCCTATGGAAAGTAATATAACGGCGACCTGATTCGCTGGCCCGTGAACGTTGAAATTGGTCCCCCTGGAGGCGGGCATCAAGGCCATATAGAGTCCCCGAACGAGAACATGATAGAGGTACAGGCCGTATGAGCGATTCCCGAGGTAACTGGTCACACGGTTATTCAGGATCGCCGGTGGAGAAGCAACCACCTGAGCGATGAGGAGAACCGAAAGCCAGGCGACTACTGTGTTGCCGATCGTCCGTATTTGGACGGACGGCAGGAACGCGCAGACGATCCATCCGGCGACCGACAGGATCAAAGACCACCGATGTATCAGGAAAGCCGGGAGAACGCCACCCCTGACGGCCCAGATCCCCAGAAGACAGCCCAGCAGCAAGGCGTCGATTTTGGCTTCGAACGAGTAAAAGAAATACAGCGGGTATGCCGAGGCAAAGGCAAACCGAGCGGCCTGGACAATGACAATCGCCGCCACGATCGCGGGAACAAACCGCTTCGAGCGAAACGAAGCCGACAAAATAATCGGCCACAACAAATAGAAGTGCTCCTCGACCGAGAGCGACCAGGTGTGCGAGATCGGCCCCTGCCTGACCCATGCGTTGAAATAGTCGGAGAGATAGAACGCGGCGGCCGCAATCTCCGGAGTAACGCGCCCTGTCAGAAACAAAACCACTGCGGCGAGCCAGACATAGTAGGCCGGCAGCAGACGGCGGACGCGCCGAAGATAGAATCCGCGAATGTCGATTGCGCCGGTGGCAGCAATTTCCCTGCAGAGGAGAATCGTGATCAGGAATCCGCTCAAGGCAAAAAACAGAGTGACCGCGTAAGGTCCGGGGATCGACGGGCTGACTACATGACAGAGGACTACCGTGAGGGAGGCGAAGGCACGCAATCCCGAGAGCGACGGAATCTCGCGAAGTTGTACGTTCGCGGCAAGATCACACGGCGGATGAGTTGTTGCGACCGGAGGCCCGCTTTCGACCCGGAGGTGTTGCTGCAGGGTTGCCATTCATGTCGGCCCGCGGATACCTGAGGGTATGGTAGCGGCCGGCGGCGGAGGGCAACCAGTTGTCGATGGTTAGCGACCGGTCGTCGTCATTTACCGGTTTACGGCCGGTTTTGGCCGATTTCTGTTTGATCCCCGCCCTGAGAACCAATTACGATCGCCGCAGAAAGCAGGTTTTCAAATGTCAATTCATACAAGGTCAGAAACAAAGCCCTACAGAGGGATGGGAATGGAAGGCATGGTCGCCCGATGGTATGCATCACTCACGAAAAAGTCGGCTGCGGATTTCGAAACGCTGGCGCAGCGCGTCGCGGGCGAAGTATCGCCCGGAAGCAGCGTACTCGAGGTGGCTCCCGGACCGGGATACTTTGCGATCGAGCTGGCCAAACGGGGTGACTATCGGCTGACCGGCCTCGACATCAGCGCGACTTTTGTGCAAATCTCCCGCACAAATGCCGCGAGCGCGAACGTGCAGGCAAATTTCCAGCGCGGAGACGCTTCACGGATGCCCTTCGATGGAGAGCAATTCGACTACATTGTCTGCCGGGCGGCATTCAAGAACTTCACCGCTCCCGTGGCCGCCCTTCAGGAGATGTACCGGGTGCTCAAGCCGGGCGCGCGCGCGCTGATCATTGACATGCGCCGTGATGCGTCCCAGGAGTCCATCAGGCAAGCGGCGGCAGGCATGAACGCCGGGGTGGTGAATCAGGCAATCGTTTATCTGACCTTCAAATTCATGCTGCTGCGGCGCGCTTACACGAAAGCCGAATTCAAGCAGATGATCGAGCAAACCGGTTTTGGCACGGTGGAAATCAGAGAAACGCCGATCGGGCTTGATGTCCTGCTGGAAAAATATCCAGCGGTCTAATGCAGGAATTCGAGGTGGGCGGGAACAGAAAAGGGGAGGCGGCGGAAGCGCCGCCTCTCCCGGAATCAAAGACTAATTACTTTACGCTGGCGATGGTGATGGTGTCACCTTTCAGGCTGCCGTTTACCGTGACGTTCATGCCTGCATGGGCGACGATCTTCGCCTGATTGTCGATCTTGTAGATCTTGCCTTCCGGAGTGACCAGCACCGCCGGCGAACCACCCTGAATGCACTTCTTCGCGCAATCGGCGTCATTCTTCATCGCCGGATTGGTTGAGCACTTCGTGTCCTCGACGAAACCTTTGAATTCTGCTGCCAGTCCAGTTGCGGCGAGCCCAAAGGCCAGCGCGGCTATCGCGGTGAATTTCTTCATTGATTTTCTCCTCTTATTGCCGTCTTGCGGCCAAAGCTACTATATCTTCTTTTGAGGTTGAGTTAAAGGGCACATTTCAGAAAATAATGTTCTGAATCGTACCTTCGGCGGGTCAGGGAAGCGGATTCGCAAGCGGCTTCAATTCAGCCGGCGACGCCGGATAGCGGTCGACATTTAAGGCCATCGAAACCATGCTGTACCAACCGCTCAGTCCAACGATGTCCACAACACCTTTCTCACCGAATCGGTTCTTCGCCGCGAGGAATGTGGCGTCGCTCACCTGCCGGGTTTTCAGCAATTCGACGATAAAGTTGTAAGCGGTTTCCACGTCCGGTGTCATCGCATCCGGTCGCTTGCCGTTGGCGATGGCATCGACCACCGCCGGACTGACACCGGCCTGCAAGGCGGCGCGCTTATGAGCGTTCCACTCGAACTGCGCCATCCAGAAACGCGCCGTGACAACGATGACTGTCTCCAGCGCGGGCTTCGGCAGTGCCGCATGAAACCGCATGGAGGCGCCGAACTGCTGCGCCATATCGCCCATTTCCGGGCTTCGCAGCAGAACATTGAACGGACCACCCAGGCTACCGCGTTCCCCCGCGAGCAGATGATCGATCATCGTCTTCTGTTCCGGCGTCATCTCGTCATATACAAGAGGTTTAAAGCGGTCGCCGACCAGTCCCAGATTCTCTTTGGTTGCTCGATTGTTCGGCCGTCCGGCGGGCGTTTGAGCGAAGGCTTCCGCCGACAGAATGCAGATCAGGAATAACAGGATGCGCATGGTGTTGTCAGTGTATGTCAAATCGCCAGGTTACAACTTCGCTGCAGATTGTTTACGGCAATCCCTATAAGTTTCATCAAGCGGGCGAGTCGGGATATAGGAAAATAGCGGGTATTCATGCAGTCTTACGACCTGATTGTCATCGGCTCCGGGCCGGCCGGCCAAAGAGCCGCCATACAAGCGGCCAAAACCGGAAAAAAAGTCGCCGTTATCGAGAAGCGCGAAGTGATCGGCGGCGTTTGTATCAACACCGGGACCATACCGAGCAAGACCATGCGGGAAGCGGTCATTCACTTCTCCGGCTTCCACTATCAGGCCATCTACGGCATGAACTACCGGGTCAAAGAGAAAATCTCGATGGCCGACCTTTCGTTCCGGGTTCAATATGTCATCAAGACAGAGATCGACGTAACGCAGGCCCAACTTTCGCGCAATAACGTCGACATGATTACTGGGCAGGCGCGTTTCGTCGATCCCACTCATATCGATGTGGTGAACTCACGCGGCGCCAACCAGATTGAGGCGCCGTTCATCATCATTGCCGCGGGGACAAAGCCGGCGGTATCGGCCAAAGTCCCCACCAACGGACGCAACGTCATCGACAGCGATCAGATCCTGTCCATGACAGAAATGCCGCGGACGCTGATCGTGGTCGGGGGCGGCGTGATCGGCGTTGAATACACCTGCATGTTCGCCACCCTCGGAGTTCGCGTGATTCTCGTGGAGAAGCGCCCCCGACTGCTGGAGTTCGCGGATTCCGAAATGGTGGAGGCGCTTTCGTATCACCTTCGCGACAGCCGCGTCACGATGCGTTTGAACGAAGAAGTGGAGAGCGTGGAGGAGTCGGCAGGCTGCGTGGTAGCCACTTTGCAAAGCAAGAAGAAGATAACAGGCGACGCGCTGCTCTACGCAGTCGGGCGGCAGGGCAATGTGGACGAAATGAATCTCGCTGCCGCCGGAATCGAGGCCGATGCACGCGGCCGCATCAAGGTAGACGCCGATTTTCGGACAAACCAGCCGAACATTTTTGCTGTCGGCGACGTCGTGGGATTTCCCAGTCTTGCTTCGGTATCGATGGAGCAAGGCCGTATCGCGGCCGGGCGTGCGTTCGGAGTGCCATTGCTGTCCAAGCCCGCGTTTTATCCCTATGGGATATACACGATTCCGGAAATTTCATTCATCGGGAAGACCGAAGAGCAACTGACCGATGAAGATGTGCCCTATGAGGTGGGCGTGGCCTACTATCGCGAGATTGCGCGCGGCCAGATTCGCGGCGATACAACAGGCCGCCTCAAGCTGATCTTCCATCGCGAGACGCTGCTTCTGCTGGGCGTTCACATCATCGGCGAAGGGGCCTGTGAATTGCTCCATATCGGGCAGGCAGTGATGATTCTGGGCGGGACGGTTGAATACTTTGTGGAAACCGTGTTCAACTACCCGACGCTGGCCGAATGTTATAAAGCAGCCGCTTTCAATGGCCTGAACAAACTCGCACGCGCCTGAGGGGAAGAGGCCGCCAGAAAAAGCTACGGCGGATCGGGAATCGATGGCAACGATAATCGGCATCAGCGTGACCGGCCGGGTGTCTCTCGGTCTGGTGGACGACAACCGTGTCGTTGCGTCCATACCTCACGCCAAGGCGGTCAACTACGAGGTTGAAGCGCCTGACATGTCCCTGCTCAATCTCCCTATGGAAGAACTTGTGCAAACTCTGGCCGGGATGGTCCGCAGTCTCTGCGTGGAGCAAAATGCAAACCCCGCCGCGGCGGGGATATGCTTTCCGGGAATCATACGCGACGGAGTCGTGGAAGAATCCCCCAACCTGAAGCAGGCGAAGGGGGCAAATCTGCGCCGGATGCTTTCGCAGGCTCTCGAGTCACGGGACATGCCGCTCCCGGTCTCGGTCTGCAACGATGCCGACGCCACAGCGACCGGTATCGCCGCGCAGTTCGGGCATCTCGAAAAGTTCATTCGCGTCTGGACTCTGGGGCAAGGCGTCGGCTTCGGCCGTTATCCTCATTCGCCGGGTCCCTGCGAAGGTGGGCACACCGTCGTTTCAATCGATCCCAAAGAGACTTACTGCGGTTGCGGCGGCAGGGGACATCTTGAAGGCATTGTGGGCCACCGGGCGATGCGCCTGCGCTTTCTCGATCTGGAGCCTGAAGAGGTCTTCGCCAACGCGCACCAGGGAGATGAACGATGCGCCGAGTTTGAATTGCTTTGGCATCGCGCCTTGGCAGCGGCGTCCGCAACGAGCGTGCATCTGGACGGTCCCGGAAAATTCTTCCTCACCGGGCCCAATGCGAGATTTGTCGACATCGGCATCCTGAGCCGGTATCTGCAGGAAATGGTCGCTATGTCTCCTCTCCAGGGAAGCGTCTTCGAGGTCATTCCGGACGACGAAGACCTTGCGATTCTCGGAGCCGCGGTCAACGCCGGGGCCTTTCCCAAAACCAGCCATAATTCTTAGTCCGGACCGGCCAAATTCCGTTAACGTACCGGGCACTAACCATGGATAACGTTCACCGAAATGATGTTCCGGTCCGTTAGATTCCGGCTTATACTCAACTTGCAATGTTCGATCAGCCCTTACTTCCCGGAGCCGGTCAGATCCTGCTGGGGGCGCTCGTAGCGATAGCCGCAATCTTCGACATTCGCTACCGCCGCATCCCCAATTGGCTCGTGCTGGCCGGGATTTTGGTTGGCTTAGGGTGGAACATATCTTCCTCCGGCTGGTCTGGTTTGGCCCGCGCGTCTGAGGGACTCGGGTTGGGCTTCATACTTTATTTTCCGTTATATCTGCTGCGGGCACGCGGCGCCGGCGACGTGAAACTTCTGGCGGCCGTGGGAGCTGTTACCGGCCCGTGGAACTGTTTATGGATCTTCATGCTGACCGCTGTTCTCGGTGGCGTGATCGCGGTCATTCTGCTGATGTTTCGAGGGCGCGTGCGTCAGACCTTCTTCAACGTCGGATGGATCATTCGCGACATTCTGCACCTGCAGGCTCCTTATCGGAGCAGCGAAGAACTGGATGTAACAACCACCAAAGGACTGCGGCTGCCGCATGGAGCCATGATCGCCGTCGGGGTCCTGGCTTTTATTTTCATCGCGCGGCGCGGGATCAATATTTAAATCGAAAGTTTATTCATATGCCTGCCATTCATATATTTATCTATCTGCAGTTACTGGACTTTCTCACTACGCTGATCGGATTTCGCTTCGGCGCGAGTGAAGTGAGTCCGTTTATCGTGAAACTGATTCATGCCACATCCCCTGCCATGGGAGTAGCCGCATCCAAGCTCGTCGGGCTGGGCATCGGAGGCTTGTGCCTGTTTCTGAACCGCGCCCGCCTCGTAGGCTGGATCAACTACTGGTATGCCGCCCTGGTGGTCTGGAATCTCTGCGTCATCCTGACCGCCGGCAGCCACCTCGTACATGCCGGATAAAACTCCGGTCTTCAGGCTGCCTGAATCATCTTGCGCCACGGATCGATGAGCTGGAAGGGCGTATGGACCGAGGCTATCGGCTCGCCGATCTGGGTGAAGGCCGATTCGCCGAGATTTACTTCGCCTCGCGCAATCCGGAGATATTCAATGCGCTTCGGGTCGATGCCCATGATCCGGCAGCAGGTGGCGTCTACCGCCGCCACATCGGCGCCTGCCACGAGTACTCCGGCGTGCCTGGGCGTTCCCTGTATGGGGCCATTTCCTTCCATGCCGACGATCCCGTCCACAATGGCAAACTGCTTCGGGAATAAATGGTGGATGTCCACAATCGATTCGGCGATGCCGGCCCAGTGCAGCACATTCTTGGGCCACCCGTAAACGCCTCCCGGCACCAGGCCGAAGAGATTCTTCATGGCCAGCGTCGCGCCCGCCCAATGGTGCGTCTTCATTTTCGGCAGGGAAACCAGCAGGTCGCAATCGAGAACCGTGTGCGGCAAATAGAGAGATTTCAACTGAGAAACAGGCTGCGTGATAGTCCGCTTTGAGACATCGTCGAGGTTCAGATCTGTGAACAGGCTCTCAAACTTCGGCACCGTGCCGAAGTAGCCTGCGGCGTCAGCGAGATCGAGAGTGGCGCGGCGGTGCCCTGGGCCCTCGGCAATCCTCACTTCGGCAGCGCCCAGCTTGCGGAACGCTTCATAGGCCGCGTGAACAACTATCGGATGGGTGTTGATCGTGGTGTGCGGATCGAACTCCACCAGATTCGGCTTCAGCACAACGCGTTTCCCACGCACATTCAGTCTGTGCTGGGAAACGATCCTGTAGACCGTATCGTATAGATCCATCGTGTAGGCAGGAGCTTTGACGATAGACACATTGGACACAGGCCAATGCTGTACGGGAGGAGCATTGGCATGGCGTGTGAACGCCGCGCCGGCAAGTACGCCGCCTGCGGCGGCCGCTCCTGCTCCGAGAACCGTTCTGCGTGTCGGCTTCATGGATTGTCAGCTAAACAGCGGATTGCGACCGCCGGGCAGGCTGGCGGTCGAGGCGATTTCCGTCAACGCGGCGTCGATGGTCGTCCGGAGAGTCGGTTCAGATTGCAACTCTACCGGCTCACCGTGCGCCGCCAGTCCGATGCGCAGCCAGGCAACACCTTCCGCCGTCCGGCAGGTTGCCAGATGACGGCGCGCTGTTTCGCTGGCCCGCTCGACGAGATCCCGCTGCGGAGACCATCGCAAGGCCGCCAGTGCGATGCCGGTGGTTTCCGGATACGAATCGCCGTCTCGTCCGAGCGCGCGATTCGAACCGTGATTCCAGCCGCCATCGGCGCACATCCGCTCGGCGAGAAACTCTCTGCCTTCATTCACGCGGTTTCTCAGTCCGCGGTTCTCCCCGCGAGTCAGCGCGCGTTCGAATGCAAGGATCCCCAGCGATGTCGGGATCACCCAGGCAGCGGCGCCGGGAAACCACGGCCAGCCTTCGGGATACCTTTCTTTGTTGCCCGCAATCGTCTGGTTAAGCCTGTAACTCCAGCTCGATTCTCTTCCGGTCTGACCTTCCAGCCATTCCAGAGCGCGTTTGAGCCGTTCCGGGCCGATCGTCTGCTCGGGCAGCAAGGCGGCCAAAGTTGTCACCCACGTGCTTTCCGCGACGTCGGGGTGCGGACTCCATCCGCCATCCCTCCGCTGCAGCGCGCACAGAAATTTCACGCCGGCTTCGAAGCTCGACCGGTCAACCTGTGTGACGGACTGAGCGAGAAGGACAAAAGCCGTGGGTTCGGTCCATGAACAGCCTTTGTTATATGCCCATCCGCCATCGCGGTTCTGCCGGCTCTTCCAGTCGAACATGTTTCTTCATTTCGTCGTCGGTTTTTACAGCTCACCTGCCGGCGCGCGGTACTGCGCCGCTAATAAACCCGCGCGCCAGCAAAGATGCTCTCCTGCTAGCTGCGCGACGCTTTGCGCTTGCCGCGGCGGATGATCAGAAGCGTCAGAAAAAGGCCCGCAACCAGCCAAAGGACTGCCTGAATCACTGTAGGGTTCATCGTTTTGTTCTCCTTCTTTCTTTCGTGTGGTCAAGATTTCGTTTCGCTTACCGGCAGGCACGCCTGCTAGTTTGTTTTGCGCTTGCGCCGCCGCTGCATATAAAGGATCAGCGCGCCCAGCGTGGCGATCCAAATGACTGCCTGTATGAGTGTTTGATTCATCGGTTTCTCTGACTCCTTTCATTTACTTGCCAAAATTCTTCATCAACGGGAACAGTTCCTCGAAAAGCTTCAACATCGCCGGACCAGCGGAGACGATCATCATCGAGGGCAGGATGAACAGAAATATCGGGAACACCAGCTTGACTCCCACCTTGGCCGCCCGTTCTTCGGCCTCCTGCCTGCGCCGCAGACGCATGAAATCCGAATGCGTCCGCAACCCTTCTCCCATGCTGGTGCCGAAGCGATCGGTCTGGACGAGAATTGCGACCAGCTTCCGCAACTCCCCTTCCCCGGTGCGATCCGCCAGATTGCGGAGCGCCTCCGCTCGCCGGCTCCCTGCGCGCATCTCCAGCCCGACCAGGCCCAGTTCGTCGCTCAGATCCGGATGCGATTCCTCGATTTCCCGCCCTACATGCTGCAACGCCTGATCGAGACCGAGACCGGCCTCCACGGAAACCACCATCATGTCCAAAGCGTCAGGCAGGGACAGCCGCAGCTTCGTCTGCCGTTTTTTGACCTGGCTCTCCAGATAGAGTCCCGGCGCATAGTAACCAAGGCCCGTGGCAGCGACCAGAAAAACAATCCTCAGCACCGGGTTGTCAGTGACATGCCGGTGCATCACCAGAGCAAAAAGGAACATGACGACACAAAAACACACCTTGATCCCGAAAAAGATTTTGACCGCGCCGTCGGACCGGAACCCGGCCATTACGAGATCGCGCCTGGTGGCATTCTGGTCAGCCGATGTCAGGGGAATCTGATCGCCGATCTGCTCGAAGACGCGAACCACCACATCTTTCGGCTTGACCGAGACCGGCTCCAGAGCATCCGCCGTCGTTTCCGCTACGCCGCCGACCCGATCGAAGATCCGGCTGGGCCGGACGTAGGCCCGATATCCGTAGACGGAGATCACGGCCATCAGCAGCAGAAAGAGGAAGGCGGCAAGCAGTATGGGCAGCATGGCTCGATCACACCTTGATCTTGATGATCTTCTGGATGCAGAGATTGCCTATAATCTGCGCGACCACCGCCGCCGCGATGATCTTCCGGCCTAAAGGACTGGCAAACATGGGGTCGAGATAACCCTTGGAAGTGATCATCAGACCGCCCAGAGTAGCGATCGGCAGGAGCGTCAGGATCGTGGCGGTCAGGCGCCCGTGAGCGCTCACCGCTTTTACCTGGCCCTTGAGGCGAAATCGCTCCCGGATGATGTAGGACAACCGGTTGAGAATTTCGCTTAAGTTACCGCCCGTTTGACGCTGCAGCAGAACTGCCGAGGAAAAAAATCGGACGTCGGGAATCGGAACGCGCCTTGAGAAATTCAGGAAACAACGTTCCAGCGATGCCCCCAGGTTCTGTTCGTTGAAAAGCGCTTTGAACTCCGGGCCGAGCGGCGGGTGAATTTCCTCGCCGACCATTTCGAGGCTGATTGTGAAGGCATGCCCGGCGCGCATGGAGCGCGACATGAAATCCAGCGCATCCGGCAGTTGTGTCTCCAGTTCGTCGATCCGCCTGCTCCGTTTCTTCTTCACGTAAAACAGCGGAAGGAAGGCTGTGCAGAAGCCGGCGATGAGAGCACGAAGAGCCGGCGGCGAAGCAATCGGAATCCACATGCTCCCGACACCGCCGAGCGCAAATGCCACGCAAGTCATGATGGCGAAACGATGCGGCGTCCAGTTGATGCCCGATTCGCTCAAAAGCCTTTTGAGCTTTCCGCTGATGTCCAGCCCTTCCCGCTCGCCCTTTTCATCGGACTTGTCGACAAGCAGATTGACGTGCCGCTCTTCGCCATCTTCCGTGACTGTGCGGAGCATCGAGACCAGCCTCTTGCGCCGCTTCTTTTCGTAGAAGCGCAGGCCGAAGCTGATGGAGAACAACAGCAACGCGAGGATAACCAGGAAACACAGAGCAACAATTGTGTTCACGATTGCCCGATCTCCACCACGGTCTGGAACAGCGATGCGGGAAGCTGTATTCCGGACGCGCGCAGCTTTTCGTAAAAGCGCGGCCGCACACCGGTTGCTTTGAATCTGCCGAGGACCTTTCCGTTTTCGGCGACTCCGTTCTTCTCGAAGAGGAAGATGTCCTGCATCGTCACCTGCTCGCCTTCGAGCCCCACCAGTTCGGTGATGTAGGTAATCTTGCGGCTGCCGTCGCTGAAACGGGCCACCTGCACCATCAGGTCGATCGCGCTCGTCACCTGAGCGCGGATGGAACGCACTCCCATGTTGGCGTTGGCCATACCGACCAGAACTTCAAGGCGGCCCACTGCGTCTCTGGGGGTATTCGAGTGGATGGTGGTCAGCGAACCGTCGTGGCCCGTGTTCATCGCCTGAAGCATGTCCAGCGCTTCTTCGCTGCGGACCTCGCCGACGATGATTCGATCCGGCCGCATTCGAAGGGCATTGACTACGAGATCGCGGATTTTGATTGCGCCGACGCCTTCGATATTTGCAGGCCGCGTTTCCATTCGCGCCACGTGTGTCTGGCGCAGCCGCAGTTCGGCCGCATCTTCGATCGTGATGATGCGCTCGTTCTCCGGTATATAGCTGGAGAGCACGTTCAGGAGCGTCGTCTTTCCGGCGCCCGTTCCGCCCGAGATCAGAATGTTGAGCCTTGCCTTCACACAGGCCTTGAGCAGTTCCAGCATCCCGTCGGTCAACGCCAGCTTCTTGACGAGGTCCGAGCCTTCCAGCAGTTCCTTGCCGAAACGGCGGATGGAAAGCAGTGGTCCATCCACGGCGACCGGCGGAATCGCGGCGTTCACGCGTGAACCATCCGGCAGGCGTGCGTCGACCAGCGGCGAGGATTCATCCACACGTCGCCCTACCCGCGCTACGACCTTTTCGATGATGCGCAGCAGATGCGTATTGTCTTTGAACTCGACAGACGTCCGAAACAACTTGCCGCCTTTCTCGATATAGACAAGCTTGGGAGTGGTAACCAGAATGTCCGAAATGGCGGGATCGCGCAGCAACGGCTCCAGAGGACCGAGGCCGAATACTTCATCGAGCACTTCTTCGATGACGCTTTCCTTCTCGATCAGACTGAGAGGCGTACGCTCTTCGTCGACCAGCTTCGCGACCGCGATTCGGATTTCCCCGCGCGCCCGCTCACCGGCGAGCGACGAAAGCGCTTCCAGATTGATTCTGTCGAGAAGCTTTCGGTGGATGGTGAACTTCAGTTCCTGGTAGTCCGCGCCAGTTGGGTTACTGTTCGTGAGTCGGGTCACCCATCCCGCCTCCTGACCATTCGCGTTGAATTCCGGGGGAACCGTCGCCATAGTCTTTCCGCCGGCTTACGCCCGCGCCTCTTGTTCGCGTGTTTCCTCGAACGCCACCGCTTTATGCAGGAATGAAAACCAGCGTTTGCTGCCCGCAGGCGCTCCCGACGGCGCCTTTTTGTCCGGGCCGGGCTCTCCTGCCGCATCCGTCCTGATCGATTCCGCCAGTGCGTGCAGTTCTTTTCCCAACGCGCTTGTTACGGGCAGGAAGCGTCCTTCCGAATAGGCGTCGTAGAGAGACATGTGATCGTTTCGGAAAACCGCATGGCACGAGTGACGGAGCGTTGCCGCGAATCCCGCCAGATCGGGTGTCTCCCTCGGCTTGGATTTGTTCAGGAGTGCGTAGATACGATGACGCAGGAATCCCCGCTCTTCGATCATCTGGATGGCCCGGCTGGCGCTCTCCAGGCTCATGAAATCGGGAGTTGTGAGCAGATACAATGCCTCCAGCTCCGGCAACGAGTCAAGCGCAGCCATGCTTACGCTGCGTCCGAAATCGATAATCGAGAGAGAATAGGTCGACCGAATGAAGCGCATCAGGTGGGTCATCTCTTCCCTGCCCGGATGCCGTTTTGCGGCTATCTCTTCCGGCGCCGCGATCAGATCGAGGTTCGGGGCAGGCGAAGAGACCAGCGCTTTCCAAAGGCTCGCGTCCATGCGATGCAGATTGTCGAGTGCGTCCCTCACGGAATACGCGCTCTTCGACTTCATGAGGAAGCGAAGCAGCCCGGCGTCGAAATCGCAGTCGGCGAGAAGCATCGGCGCCTTAGTCTGCCGGGCGATATCCGCCGCCACATGCACGGCGAAAGTGGTTGCGCCGCATCCGCCGCGTGCGGAAAGAAACCCGAAGATCTTCCCCAGTCCGCCGGAGGCGTGCGAGCCGTTTTTGGAGCGCGCCGCCGCAAGTTTTTGGAGTGCGTCACGAAGCGTATCAGCAAGCGGCGGGTACAGATATTCGTTAGCGCCTGCCCGAAGAGCCTCCAGAATGAGTTCGGGCGAAGCCTCCAGGCTGAGCACGAATACGGCCGGCTGCGCTGCAGCGGTTCGGATGCGGCGAACAAATTCTTCGAGGGGAAGCGCGATGCGTCCGGCTTCCACCAGAACCACATCCACGCGATGACGTTCAATTCGGTCGAGCAGCGCTTCGGTTTCAGCCGGGTCGTTTTGACTGACCCCCTGCTCGACGGCCAGCCGCACGGGCAGGTTCTGGATACACGAATAGGCCTGATCCCAAACCGTTCTATTCGAGATCACGAACGCGGCTGTCAGAGGCGCCATGTTCAGTTGGACCTCCCGGCGGACGTCCCTGTATCGCCTGCGCCCGGCAGAGGCATTGCCGCTGCCGGATTGATCACGAGCGGTGTGGACGATCCGGTGGATGATGCCGGGGCGCTCTGAGAGGACTGTCCCGCGCGCTGCAGTTGCAGCAGTTCCTGGACGGAAATCTCCGTTCGAACAGGCTTCGCGGGCACGGGTCCGGTAACATCCGTTCCCGGAGTTCGCGGCGATTTAGTCAGCACGTCCGGCCCCTGGATAAAAGAGTCCGGCCTCGGCAAATCAGAAATAGTCTGGCCTTCCGGAAGCGGCGCCACCAGTTCGGGAGTGATAATCACCAGCAGCTCCGAGTTCGATTTGTTGATGGCTTTGCTGGTAAACAGCTTGCCGAGTACCGGGATGTTGCCGAGCCCCGGAATTTTACTCAGCGTTTCCGTCGTCTGGTTATCCAGCAAACCCGCAATTGCAAAACTCTGCCCGCTCTGCAATTCGACTTCTGTATCGACCCTGCGCGTGTCCAGCGCCGGAATGGTCGTACCCGAAATGACGAGCGCGTTGGCAAAGTCCAGCGAACTGACTTCGGGCATGACGCGCAGCCGGATGGTTCCGCGGGGCGTAATGGTGGGCACGAAGTGAAGACGCACACCGAATTCCTTGAACGAAATCGTGATTTGCCCCACGCCGCCGCCGCCGCCCTGCAGTGTCGGAAAAGGGAATTCGCCGCCGGCCACAAAACTGGCTTCCTTGCCGTTCATTGCAAGAAGATTGGGCTCGGCCAGAATCTGGAGGACATTCTGCGACGCGAGTGCGGCGAGAGTTGCGCCGAGGTTCGCGTGCGGATCCCACAAAAGGAGGTTGAGCGTGTCGCTCAAGGTAAAGGTGGTGGGAACGCCGGCGGAACCGATGGTTTGAACAGTCGACGGACTGAAGGCGCCGGTACTGGACGAAGCCGCATACCCGCGTGGCGCACCGAAGAAATTGACACCGAGGTTGAGCGATTTCGTGCGGTCGACGTCCGCGAAACGAACCTTCAGCAGAATCTGCTGCTCCTGCGGCGGTGCATCCACTTTAAGAAGGTTGACGACTTTTCCCAGCGAGGCTGCGATCAACAGAGCTCGATCCGCTTCATAAAGGTCTTTCAGCCGACCGGTCAGATATACGGCGCCATTGTCCACCGCGACCTGCACTTTGTCTCCGAATTCACGACTGATTTGTTCTTTGGCGGCCGCGACGCGTGCGGAGTTAACCTTCACATCGACTGTGTATTCTCGTCGCGACCCGTCGGCCAGCCAGATTATGAGGCTCGTCTCACCCGGCGCCTTGCCGTTCACCATCATGCTTCTGGCGCTGACCGGTACGGCCTCGGCCGTCTCGGGAGCGGCGATCGACACGCGTTCGATGTTTATCGGCATGTCGAGCAGCCGGGTCTTACCCGCGCCAACATCGATCTTTTCCGGGCTCGGCTCGGTACCCGTCAACTCCGGTTGGTCCGCGCGCAACAGGCTCGAGCACATCGCGAGTCCGGCCAGCAGCAGAATATCGATGGCGCGTATCCTCACGGCCGCGCCTCGACTGGCTGAGTATTCGGATCGCGGAACGTCGATTCGATTTTCTTCGCGCCCTGATAGACCTCGATGGTTACGGTTCGGGGTTTCTCCGGCGCGGGGGCCTGTGGGAGGCCCACGGGCAGGGCCCGGGGCTTTACCGCAACAGGGTGCGGCGGCGGAGGCACTCTTCCGTCCGTGAACAAGTTGAAAGTTGAAGCGCCGGGCGTGGTCACGATTTCCTTGTCGGCAGGATTTCGCAGAATCAGCTGAATATTTTGCTGGGTGGCCAGATTCAGCATCTCGGCCTGTGCGGGAGTGACCAGAAGATTGACCACCTGGACCAAAACCGGTTTGCCTTCAGCGTCTTTCTGGTAGTTCTGCCCGGCGGAAAGAACCTGAATGTTCTGCAGCAGAGTGCGCGTTACGGGCCCGGTCGCGGCTGCGGTTTCCTGCCCCGCTGACGGCGGGGTTCCGGAAACCAGCAAATCGACCCGCATCCCCGGAACGGCAAATCCCGCGACTCCGACCACTTCATTAACATGAACGGCAAACGCCCTCATGCCCGGCGGAATCGTGGACGCGAATCCGGCGCCCGCCCCTTTGGGAGCCAGCGAAACGTCGTAGAACGGTGCGTCCTCGTGTATCGGCGAACTTACTCCACGATTCACGATGTCTTCTCTTTTCAGAATCGCGCCGGGCGGCGGCGTCAAATACTCCAGCGTCCTGACGTCCTTATCCTGAATGAGAGCGCCCAATTCCAGATCCCTGGCTGCAACCAGCACCTTGGTGGTAACCGGTTTGCTGGAAGCGCCGACCGTCATCCGCGAGGCGATCAATTGATACAGCACGAACGCAGCTCCGGCCGATACAGCCAAAGCAAACGCAAGCACTGCGATTAATCGCTTTTTCATTGATTTCCTGTGAACCCCGGGGGATAGATCGGGGCGCCGTATTCCGGTCGCCCCGCCGAGGTCTAGCTGGCGGCCGCTGCCGCAGCGTTCGATAACTGAGTATTCGTCGAACCCCAGATCGTGCTGATACTGCTTCCGGCGCTGATGAAGATTGAAGCCGAAGCAAGGGCAATGAAGGCCATCAGCAATGTGTACTCGATGAGATCCTGGCCGGATTCATCCTGCCAGAACCGTCGCATGAAAGATCGCATTTCCTCTTCTCCTTTTTTTCACGATTGCGTCGCCGTTGTTGTCGGCTGGAGTTCCCGGTCTCCTGAACGCGATGCCGGAGAAGCATCCGCCGCTCCGGCTCCGGGAAATAAAAACACTAACTGGCGGCTACCGCTGCGTTCGACAACTGCGTGCTGGTCGAGCCCCAGATCGTGCTGATGCTCTTTCCGGCATTCACGAAAACCGCAGCGGATGCGAGTGCGATGAATGCCATCAGCAGGGTGTATTCGATCAGATCCTGCCCCTGTTCGTCCTTTACAAAACGCATTAAGATGTTTTTCATTGTTGTGTCCTCTTCTTATGTTGTTGGTTGAGTGATCCCGCGATCACCGGTGCTTGTTTTCGCAATCTGACGATCGCGAATTTTACTCCCGCCACCGGAAACGAAAGATCCTGGCAGGCGCGACCGGCCTGAATCGGTGCGGCGGAAAACGACGGTAACGCCGTCGTCATAGACCACACGCCAATCGCGCGAAATCTTGAGGGTGCCCGTCAGAGCGAATTTGGGCGATATCGCAATCGTGTCGATGGAGTACTTATCGAGCGTCTTTTCCCAACCGTACTTGACGTTCAGGAGATCGAGGTACTGCAAACCGAATTCATCGCCGTAAAAATCGCTGCGGCCGTCGATAAATACCCGCTTCGACGGATAGAGGTGATAGATGAGATAGTCGCCCCACTGATCTTCCGCAAAGATCGAGTGCGTTTCCGGAGCCAGCAGAATCGGTATTGCCCGTTCCGGGAAGATCGCGGGGTCGTAGGTAGAAGTGAATTTCGCTCCGGCAGGCTTGGGCGCAAGCAGCAGTGCGCCGACCAGCAACAGAGGAGCGGCACTCGCCACATGCACCCTCCACAGACGATCCGTCGCTTCGAAGGTTCCGCTCGAGATCCGGAACCAGGTCGCGGCGCGTCTGATCCAGGCTGCAACGTGCGCGTCCCGCATTTCGTCGGTTGCCGCCACAATTGCGCGCGCGCACAGCGGCGCGGCGGCGATGGCAAAGAACGGTAAATTGCGCTGCGCGATGAGAGCCAGATGCATCCAGCCCACGCTGAGAAAGACATCCGCAAACCGCCGGCGCCGTGCATCCCAAAACGCCGTCAGCAGCGCCAGGATCATCAGCGGTTCAAAATAGACAACGGCCGGTGAGTGAAAATTCATCCCCTGGAATTCGCTGATGTGCTGCAGGATGTAGGGATCGGAGATGTATTGAACGATGTGCTTATGCAGCCCCCACCCGTAGGGATTGATGAAGGTAGTCGCGGCACACGCCAAAAAGGTTGCGGCCCACGGCTTAGCCGAACGCAGGAACCGCAGGCGGCGTGAGGCATCCGGCTCGATCGCGGCGTTCATAAGATCCGCGCCGATGTAGCAGGCGAGCACCAGGAAGATCACAAAAAATCCGCCGTGCAGATTGGTCCAAAGGAGTGTCAGCGGAACCAGCCAGGCCAGAAGTCCGGTGCGGCCCGCGGCCGCGCGATCCGCGATATGCAGTGTAACCGCGAAGAACAGCAGACTAAAAAGATGGGGCCGTGCGAGCCAATGAATTGAGCAGGCCCCCGTCGCCAATAGGGTCACGGCTATGGCAACTAAACCGTTATCGCATTTGCGCCGGACCAGCCGGAACAAAGCCATATTCGTAAAGCAAATCAGGACGAGGCTTGCCAGCACGACCGCGGGCAACCCCCGTCTTTGGTGCAGCATCGCAAGCACCACATCCGACAGCCATTCCCACGCGAACCAGGGAGCCCCCGGACGGCTGAACGAATAGAGGTCGACGTGCGGAACCTGGTGATGCGCCAGAATCCATTCGCCCGTGCGGATATGCCAGCCGGTGTCACCGTCGGCGAGGAGCGTTCTTGCGCCGTTGAGTTTGACAAAAATGAAGATCAGCGGCATGAGAAACGCAAGATCGGTCAGCGACGGAAGGAAGCGCGCGACAGCTGGCGTCTTTTCTGAAACTACATATGACGGAGTACGCTCCGGCGCCGGGTCGTGAAGGAGCATCAGACTATCCGATTAACAGGTAAGGGCATCGAGGCCAGATCGCTCGCCCGGATTTGCCGCTTCCGCTTGACAAAACGCATGCTCAGAATTCGGAGCGCCACCTCATGGCAGTTCCCTTTAACGGGACTCACCCTCGTGACTTCGGTGCGACACCGCATTACTCGGGGACCAAACTCGGAATTTTCCGGTAGCTGAAGATCCAAGGTCATCTTTCGATCGACACGCGGCAGCGGGATACCATCCGCCCAACGCATCAGAACCCCTGCACGGCTGACATTCTCAGTGATCGCGCGAACGGGTTCGGCCTCAACCCTTCCGGCATCGACGTAGCAGGTCAACTGCACGTCTATTCGGGACTTTGTTCTACGATCCATTTTTATTCCTGTAGTCTGAATTTATTACTGGAGTTCGGTTCCGAACAATACCGTAAATGGGCTGTATGCGGGCGATATCAATGGTTACCGAAAATAGATCGCGGTTGGTCCTACAACTTTAGTATTGTTAAGCTAAATATTCTTTTTCAGTAGGATAAATAGCTCAATCAAAACAATTTATTTTCTAAATTGCTGATCGAAAAGATGGCTTGGGAGTCAATCGCAAAACCCCGGGATTAGTGCCCCCGGAGGTTTGATATCCAAGGGTAGTATTAGATTGTTTGCTTACAAAATAACCAAAAGAAAACTATAAAAAGTATTAGAAATTTGTTCGATATGATGGTAAGCTCACAACCATGGCGAATGTGCTGTTGTGCACTGATGAACCAATCCTGGCGGAGGGGCTCACAAGGATACTGGATGGCTCGGAGGCTCTGAATCTGGTTTCCTGGTGTCCGGGTATCGATGGTTTGCGTTCTGAAATGGAGTTACACCAACCTGATCTGCTGCTGGTCGATCTGACGGCGGGAGTCACTTTCGGCGTGTTGAGCGGTCTCCATGAGGTAGCTTCCCGGGCCAAGATTGTTCTTTGGGTTCACTCGATTTCTACAGAACTGGCACTGCAGGCCATGAGCCTTGGAGTAAGAGGCATCCTGCGAAAGACTCTTCCTACCGAGACACTGATTCGCTGTTTGACAAGAGTCGTAGACGGTGAGTTGTGGTTTGAAAAAGCCATGACCGACAGCATCATGTCGGCAAGGCGTTATTCCCTGACACGCCGCGAAGGACAACTGGTCAGCCTGCTGTCCCAAGGTCTGAAGAATAAGGAAATAGCGACAGCTCTCACCATTTCCGAAGGCACCGTAAAGGTGTATTTGTCCCGTTTATTCCAGAAACTGGGAGTCAAGGACCGGTTCGAACTGGCCCTTTACGGTCTGAAAAACCTGACCCCCGGCACCGGCTCAATAGAAGGTGTTTCCGCGGGACGGAAACCATCCAACCTCGTTTGGCAGCCGCCACGATCGTTTTTCGTCGAAAGAATGCCCGTTCAATCGCAGGCGCAGGAAGAACGCCGCCCGTCAACTCAGTTCAAGTTTTGAGCATGTTCTCCAGGAAACGGCCCAGGAGTTTTTCGAACAGGCTGTCAGCAAACCGGCCCGAATCAACGGCTGACTCGGGACAGATCCCATTGGCCACTCTGCTCAACATTCTCCGGGTTGCTCTCGGTCTCCACCGATTCCAACCCGTCAAGCACACGCTGCAATAGCTCGTCCGTCTGTCCCACCATCGTTCGCAGGGCCTCGACTGAACGTATCTGATGCTCGAACCGCGCCTCGATTCGCTGTTCGAGAGGCGCGAAAATGCGGTCCAGCGTTTGTGAAAGCTCGTCTCGGGTGACCATTTCGTCCAGCCTGCTTTGAAGCTGAACAGAACGCTCGGTTAGTCGTGTGACCGCTGCATCGATCAGTTCAACTCGCTCCTGCAGAGACGCCAGACCAGGATTATCCCGGGGACCATTGCCGAGCAAGCGCAGACTCCGGAGCAATCCGTATCCCGCTCCCGCTACTACCAATACTGACTTTCCGGCTGTTGTCAGGGTTTTTGACCGCAAGGGCAATTAGGCAATTATAAGAGACTTTGGAGCGGATGGCGCAGTTTTGAACGACGATTGGTAGTACCATAACCATTTCTCCGAGAAACTGCCATTGGTTATTACCTTTGCATCATTGTTCCGGTATAAGAATAGGAAGTGCCTGAAAACGAGTCACAGGCGAATCTTATGCTCGCCGATATCGCGGGAGATAAGCATCGCACTGTTCCGCCTGAAACCAAGGGGAATGGATCGGATATGGCAGTATGGGCCGACATGCTCTACATGATCGGCGAGAAGAATAACCGGCTCTACAGCCTGCTGGAGCGAAATGCCCGGCCGAGAGCCGCGTCATCCCGGAGTTCCGGGCGGACGATTGTTCATGAACTGGAGCGCGAAAGGTCGCGAATTGCACGCGAGCTGCACGCGGGAGCCGGCCAGCCCTTGGCAGGCATCAAACTGAACCTCGAAATGCTGGTTGACTGCGCGGCCGTGTTACCTGAGGCGGGACGGGAGGCATTAGACCGCCTGCAAACGCTCGCATCGCAGGCCCTCGAACAGGTCAGGTCCGTTTCGCATAGTCTCCATCCCCCTGATTGGCAAGGCCTTACTACTGAAGAGGCCATCCGTTATCTGATTCAGTCGAGCGGATTGACCGGTCGTTTGGAAGTGGAAACCCACATCGATCTGCCTGTCGAGCCGACGCACACCACCAAAATTGCGATTTACCGGTGCGCACAGGAATGCATTTCCAACGTCGTTCGGCATTCCGGCGCTACGCGCTTTGCAGTGTCTGTGACCTTAGCCGGCCCGGCGGTCGAACTGCGGCTCGAGGATAACGGCCGCGGCTTCCCGCTCGATGCAACCGTCAATAAGGGAATTGGCCTCGTCGCAATCCGCGAACACGCTGAGGCGCTGGGAGGTGTGTGTAACATTTCCAGTAACGCCGAGGGCGTCAGGATTTGCGTGCAGCTTCCGCTTTCGGCGGACTAGAAGCCGCACGGACTCAAGTTTTACCTGGGAGAACCGGATGGAAACAACGAAGCCTATCACTATAGTGCTGGCGGACGATCACGGGATCGTCCGCGAAGGTATTGCCGCGTATTGCAACGCGCGGCCGGAGTTGAAGATACTCGGCCAGAGCTCGGACGGCGCCGAGGCGGTTGAGCTGATTCTCTCGCTCAAACCCGATTTTGCCGTGTTGGATTTGAACATGCCAAAGATAAGTGGGCTGGACGTCATCCGCCGCGTCCGTCAGGCGAAGTGCGAAACGAAGCTGATCGTGCTGTCGATCAACCGGGATGAAAGTGTAATTCGGGAATTATTCCGCAGCGGAGCTAATGGATATTTATTGAAAGATGGACCGGCCAGACATCTCTTTGACGCCATTAATTATGTGCAGGACGGAGGGCAATATCTGACTCCTTTGATCCGCCGCGATTCCATTGATACTAAAAGAGAAAAGGAAGATCCAATCGCGCTTTTGAGCAAGCGCGAGTATGAAGTATTTTCATATCTGGTGGATGGAATGCGGCCAAAAGATATTGCAAAAATACTCGAAATCAGTCCGAAGACTGTCGATACTTATCGTGCAAATATCATGCGCAAACTTGAGGTCGACGGCATCGCCGGCCTCGTCCGTTTCGCGATACAGAGGAACCTGCAAACCAGTTCCCTGCCCTGCTAAAGAAAACTGTGTCGGAGCCAGTGTTTTTGTTTCACCAAGCCCTGAACTATAGAACCAATAGTATTAGGATAAACCCGGTTATAGTACTAATCAAGACCCTAGTCATAATAAATTATTGAGATCAAGGCAACATTGGCCAAGCTGATCAAAATCCTTGCAGCCTCAGTCGGGGGCGGACTCGTGCTCGGAGCCGGTATCAGGCTCGGGGAAGCGATCGCTTCCAGAAATCCGGCTGCGAATGCGGATGGCGACCATAAGCTTGCGGAAAGACTCAGCGACGTGGAAGGGCGTCTCCGAGGGCTGGAAGGCGGGAATGTCTCTCCGGCAGAGCCGGGACAACACCGAGAAGAGCGCACGCCTGTGCCGCGGAGTGAAATGCGCGACTGGCTGGAAGAAGCTGTTGCCGCACGGATGTCCGACGTGGAGCTCCGGCTCCGGGTGGAGTCGGAACGCGATCGGAAACAAATTCTGGATGCGATTGCGGACCAGATCCAAACCCGCCTGCTCCAAAGAATTTCAAAGGTCGAAGAAGAAGTGGTGAACCAATCGGCTGCGATGAGTGAGTTGCGGGAATGTTCGCTACGAACAGATAAAAGTATTCAGAAACTGCTGGGAGGACTGGACAAGCTGATCGTAAGGCATCTGTCCACGCAAGACGAGACAGCCGACCCGTCGTCCGGATCAAGCGGTCGACCGGAAGCCGCGGAAGCATCGGCAACAGAGCGTGAACCCGTCTTTCACGCTAAAATATGACCACATCTCTTATCCTTATCGATGGGTGCTTCAGAC
This sequence comes from Bryobacteraceae bacterium, assembly GCA_036273015.1. Classification (GTDB taxonomy): domain Bacteria; phylum Acidobacteriota; class Terriglobia; order Bryobacterales; family Bryobacteraceae; genus BOG-234. The sequence continues at coordinate 46,819 of DATAXN010000067.1, forward strand.
AAAATCACGATCCTGCTTGCCGACGAAGACGCCTTGCGCCGAGATGGACTTGCCGCAGTACTCCGAGGTAACGCCGGCTTCGAAATTATCGCTCAATGCCCGGACGGCGAGACTGCTCTGGACCAGATCCGCGAAGGACGTCCGGACGTTGCAGTAGTAGACCTCAACCTCCCAAAACTGCACGGAATTGAACTGGTGCGGCGCATACGCAGCGAGGCGTTGGGAACCAAGATCGTAATCCTGTCCGGATCGACGGACGACGATATTATCCGCGAGGTCGTACGCGCCGGCGGAGACGCGTATCTTCTGAAGAACGGCCCCGCCAGACACTTGATCGATGCCATTTCCTACGTGCGGGACGGAGGTCAGTATTTTTCTCCGCAACTGCGCCGCGACGGCCTCGATCGGCATCTGCTTGAAGAAAAGCCACGTCCTGCGAACGATCGCCCTCCGCATGCAAGAGGATGGGATCACGAAGAAGAAAGCGCGGATACTCCAAGGGACGACGAATACGATGACCAGCGTCGGGCAGCGCCTCGATCCGATCGAGGCGGACGCAGCGCTGGAAGACCCCGGGCGGCAACGGGCCGACAAGCCCCGGACCGGCCTCTCCGCGATCGCATTCGCGAGGAGTCCCGATCGGAGAATCTGGCGGAGCGCGATTACGAAATCCTGGACATGATGGCCGAAGGTATTCGGCCCATCCTCGACAGACTGGATGAAATCGAAAACCGCGTCGGGGAAATGGAAACCGGCGAAGCGCCGGTTCCCGGAGACGTGCGCAACTGGCTGAGCAGCCAGATCGCCGACACATTCCAGGACTCGCGCTCATCCGGCAGGGAAGTTGCTCTGGGCCGTACGATCAACGATCTTGAAGCCCGGTTGCCGCAGATGATTGAGGATGCGGTGACGAACCGCTTCCATAATATGGCCAGCAAGCTCCAGCAGGAGATTGAGGAAACTCACGTCCGGACGCTGGAGACCTTCGTCAAGAATATCCAGGTAAAGCTGGTGCAGCGCGTGTCGGCCCTTGAGACGGATATGTCGAAGCAGGCGGAAGCGATGAACCAGCTCCGGGAATATTCCCAGCGCACGGAAGACAATTTGAGCCGCCTGATCAGCGGAGTGGACAAACTGGCACAGGAGTTGCCAAAGAGACTGGCCGCACCCGAAGGAGCAGCAACTGCTTCCGCGGCTGCGCCCAGCCAACCGCGCAGGAAGTCATCCCGTTCGTTTTCTCCGAAGGTCTTCTGGATGGCCGCGGCGGCGATTCTCGTTATCGTCCTGGCGGCATGGCAGGTACCGAGATTATTCAAGGGCAAAGAGACGGCTGCGGCCGGAGCGGCGGTCGCAGCCAGCCCAGCTGCAGCCCCCTCTGATGCGGCGGATTTCGGCAAGCTGGTTGCGCCTCCCGCCGGCGCTGACACCAAGACGAAACTGCAGGCAGCCGAGCAATATACCGAACGCAAAGACTATTCCATGGCCGAGGACATCTACAAACAGGTGCTCAAAGCCGAGCCGAACAATGTCGATGCCATGAAGGCGCTGGCCAGCGTTCTCTACCGCGAGGACAAAATCGAGGAGAGCGCGGCAATTCTCGATAAGCTTCCGAAGACCAATTAACGCCTCTGCAACCGAAAGACCGCGCTACGATGGTCGCGTGTCCTCTCCTTTGCCTCGGCTGCGCGGCGATCTGGATTTCATGCCGTCTCCGGTCGAGGACAGGCCCGGACTCCTGATCCGCGACTCATTTCGCTATTCCGACAGCGTGCTGATCGTTCCTCCGCCTTTGGTGCAGTGCCTCACGTGTTTCGATGGACAACAGACCGAACTCGACCTGCGAGCCATGCTCGTCAAAGCTTCCGGGCAACTTGAGGTTGGCGATCTGGAAGACCAGTTGATCCAAGTTCTGACACGCAGCGGATTTCTCGAAGACGACACTTTCCGAACCATGAAAGAGCAGTGCGAGCGGGAGTTTACCGAAGCTTCGGTGCGGCAGCCGTCGCACGCCGGATCCGCGTATCCCGAGGACCGCGCCGAACTGGCCGACACGATGCGGCACTGGATGGGAGAAGAGACACCGGCAGCGAATCAACACAACCTGATCGGAATTGCCGCGCCGCACGTCAGTCCCGGCGGCGGCTATGACTCCTATCGCGCAGCGTATCGATTGATCGAGCCGCAAAATAAGGACCGCACGTTCGTGATCCTCGGCACTTCGCATTATGGTGCGCCGGAGCGGTTCGGTCTCACCCGCAAACCTTACGTCACACCCTGGGGGGAATCCCGAACAAATATTTCGCTCGTCGACGAACTCACTCAGAAAGCGCCGGAAGCGATCGGGACCGAAGACTACTGCCATGCCGTGGAGCATTCGATCGAGTTTCAGGTACTATTCCTGCAGTCGATCTTCGGTCCGGACATCGACATTCTGCCGATACTGTGCGGTTCTTACGCGCACAGCATCTATCGCGGCGGGAAGCCGGAATCGAACGACGGCGTGAATCGGTTCCTCGGCGCACTGGGTGAGATTGCCGCGCGCGAAGGCGACCGGCTGTTTTGGATCCTCGGCATCGATATGGCGCATATGGGCAAACGTTATGGCGACGGGTTCGAAGCCCTGGCCAACGAGAATGAGATGCTGGCGGTGGGCGGTCGCGACCGGCAGCGCATGGACAGAATTGCGGCAGGCGACGCAGCAGGCTTTTGGGAACTCGTTCAGGAGAACCACGACGACCTTAAGTGGTGCGGATCATCGCCCATCTATACATTTCTGAAGGTGATGCCGAATGCGCGCGGATCAGTTGAAAGATACGAGCAGTGGAATATCGATCCGCAAAGCGTGGTCAGCTTCGCGGGATTGTCATTTACTTAAAATCTGCTCCAGAATGTCCGGAATCTCGAACACGGCACGATTCCGCTGCTGCTGAACGTGTTTCACGAACTCGCACCTTCGTTCGGGATCGAGCATCCGGCGCACCGCATCGACAATTTGCCTTTTGAATCGGCGAACGGAAATACCGACACCCTGCTCTTCGACCCAGTCGGCGTTGTAACGCTCCTGAGGCAGCGTCCAGCGATTGCGCTCAACGATGACCGGAAGCCCCATCGCGACGGCTTCGCTGATACTTCCGGGTCCGGGTTTGCCGATGAAGAAATCCGACAGGCGCATGAAGCGCGGTATCTCGCGGGTAAATCCTTCCACGTGCATCGCGATCCGGCGCGGCATCGAGCGCATGGCCGCCTCAAGCTTTTTGCTCTTTCCGCAGATGGCGATGATCTGAACATCGAGGCCGCTTGCGTCGAGCAGTTGCGCAATGCGAAGCATGGCAGCCGATCCCTCTCCGCCGAACATCATGAGAGCAGTAGGACGGTTCGGATCGAGTCCGAGCGCCACGCGGTCGGGTCCGCAGTCGACCTCCACAGGCTCATAAAAACGAGGATTCAGGATCATCCCCGACGTACGGAACAGGCGATCCGGGGTGTGTCCGAGTTTCAAGGCCTGATTGTAAGCGCGTTCCGTGCCGCAGATGAAGTATTGCGGCTGCCGTTCGATCCAGAAATGCGGCGGATAATCCGCCATATCGGTCAGGATCGTTACGAGTGGAACGTTCGGCATCGATCGCCGCATCGCCTGATAGATGGCGCGATTGAAGTTCGGGATCAATGACACAATCAGATTCGGCTGTTTGTTTCGCCAATATTTCGAGAGCAGTCTGACCTGGCGGGAATGCAGCGCGCGAATGACGCCATGCATCCCCTTCATCAGGGCCGGAGAGCCCAGAGTCCATCCGCGACGCAGCGCCAGATTGTAAAGGTCCTGCAGCCTTACGCCGGTGAGCTTGCGGAAAACGTCCATTTCGTCCAGCAACTCCTGCAGATTCAGCAGCGGCAGATCCCACGGTCGTTCCTGGCGGCGCACTACCTCGCTCAATGCATTCGCCGCGCTGCGATGGCCGCCTCCAGCGTCGAAGAACACCAGCTCGAGTACTTTTTTCGAAACCGGCCGCGCAACAGACACCTTACCGGACAGAGCTGACGGCTTAACGGGGATGGCAGTACTACCCTCGCGCCTGCTTGGCGTCATTCCTAATGATTCTTGCATGATCGCCCGGTCTGCGGGGCTAATATTGAAGTACGCGCTATGATCCGGCTGATTACAGCGGGCGACCGCAAATTAATGCGCCGGCTGAACCAATGGGAAGCGCCCCTTTGGGTCCGCAAGTGGATGGTTATTGCAACGCGCGGCGGAGACGGCTGGCTCTGGAGCGCTATCGGTGCGATCCTGCTTTTTTTCGGCGGATCCCGGCGTTTCGACGCTCTTGAAGCCGGTTTGGTGTCGACCGGCGCGGCGCAACTGACGTTTTTTATTCTCAAGCGGCTCATCGGACGCGAGCGGCCCTGCGCTACGGAACCGCATCGCTGGTCGGTACTGCTGCCGCCGGATCGTTTTTCCTTTCCGTCGGGCCACGCCATCACGGCATTCGCCATTACGTTCTCGCTGGGGCTTTACTATCCCACACTGCTCGTGGGGCTCATCTTTTGCGCCCTTAGCGTAGCGGCTTCGCGCATGATTCTCGGCCTGCACTATCTCAGTGACGTTCTCGCCGGGACTCTGATCGGCGCAGCCATAGGCGCGGCTGCCTTCGCATGGACGCCGCATTTATGACTCTGCGGCTTAGCAGAATGCTGAAAGATCTCTTTTCGTTGCCGCTTGCTGACGCGCGCGGTTCAGTAACTGGTTCGGAATCAGCTAACGGAGTGGCAAGAAGCCTTTTTCAGCGCCCTGTCAGAGCTGCCTTCCTGGCATTCGCCGTTTGCAGTCTGGTCAGCGCGGCGGACAAAAAGTCCCCGATGGGTCAGGGTGAAGATGAGAGCGTTGCTGTTACGGCAACCGTGCTCAGTCCCGATCAGATCCGCGAAGCCGTCGGATCCGATTTCAATAACAGCTATGCCGTGCTTGAAGTGCGGTTGGCTCCAAAGGGCAGTATGCCTTATCTGGTTCACCTCGACGATTTCATTCTGCGTTCCGAGTCGAGCGGAGAGCACAGCGGCCCGTTCCTCGCGGCGTCGCAGATCGCCGGCGCGGGTGAGATGGTTGTGGAGCGCAAATACGGAAACAGATCGAACGCGGACTCCCCACGCCCATTGGAAGGCACCAAGTTGGAAATGAAGGACGGCACCAAAGCGGACCCGACGCTCGATGCTTTAAAGAAAAAGATGCTAGCCGAGCAGACGGTTTCACAACCCGTGTCCGGCCTTCTCTTTTTCCCGTTGGCGAAAGAGAAACCGAAGAACCTGATCCTCAGCTATCAGACCCCGAGAAGCCGGCTACGTTTGAGCTTCCGGTAAACACCAGCAACGTCCAATCCAGCCGCACGAAATGTGATAGCTTCACTTCTTAACCAAAGGAGTGCGCGTGCGATGAACAGAATTGCCGCATGGCTGCTGCTCGGGACGACCATCACAGCTCTCCCGGCGATTGCCCAAGTCGACTTTTCGGGTGAATGGGCGCCGCGTTTCTATGAAGACCAGCCGGAGCGCGTTCCCGGTCCCGAGCTGGGCGACTATCTCGGCATTCCGATCAACGATGCCGACCGAATGCGCGCCGATACCTGGAGCGCCTCATCACAAACGCTGCCGGAATGGCAATGCAGACCGCACTCCGCGGACTACATCTGGCGCGGCCCTTCCAACCTGCGTATCTGGAAGGAAGTGGACCCTGTTTCGCGTGAGATCACCGCATTCCACGCCGAGTGGCTGCGTTCCATCGATCGTCCGGTGTACCTTGATGGCCGTCCTCATCCGCCGGAATATGCCGCACACACATGGGCCGGCTTTTCCACTGCAAAATGGGACGGCGACATTTTGACCGTTACGGTCACGCACCTCAAGGAGGGCTACGTCAGGCGCAACGGTCTCGCACGCAGCGATCTGGCTACGCTGACCGAGCATTGGATCCGGCACGGCGATTGGCTCACTGTCGTTGAAATCGTTAAGGACCCTGTGTATCTCGCCGAGCCATTTATCCGCACGACAGATTATGAACTGGACCTGCACCAGCAAATTCCGCCGTACCCCTGCGAGGTTGTGAACGAGGTTCCGCGGGCGAAGGGCGCCGTGCCGAATCTGCTCCCTGGCGCCAACAGTTTCCTCACGGAGTTTGCGGAGCGCTATGGAGTTCCTTTCGAAGCCACCCGAGGCGGTCCGGAAACGATGTACCCGGAATACCGGAAAAAATTGAAAGGGGCCAATGCAAAACTGGTCAACGCCAGCCGGTAAGCGCCTGCTCGCCGGAGTTGCCGTTGCTTTGGCAATTGTTTCGGCAGGCACGACGATCGATATGGGATCTGCATTCGGTCAGACGGACGCCGACGTCCATATACTCCCCGTCCGGAAGAACATCTACATGCTGGTCGGGGCGGGCGGCAACATCGCGGTTTCCGCCGGGCCGGACGGCACACTGCTGGTCGATTCCGGAACCGCACCGATGACCGACAAAGTGCTTGCGGGAATCCACCGGTTGGGCGAACAACTGAGCACTAACGGCGCGCCTCCCAAACCCGTTCAGTTCATCGTCAATACGAGTATCGACTCCGATCACACAGGCGGAAATCTGAAGATCGCGAAGTCCGGCCGGACGTTCACCGGCGGTAATGTCGCGGGCGACCTGCGGGGTCTCGGCGAGGCCGATCCGGAAGAAGGCGCTCAGATCTACGCTTATCAGACCGTTCTTAACAGAATGAGCGCGACTACGGGCAAGAATCCGCCGTTAATGCCGAACGGCGCATGGCCTGCCGTAACCTTCGATACCGACGTACTGAATTTCAGCCACTTCTTCAACGGTGAGGCAATCCAGATCATTTACCAGCCCGCCGCGCATACAGACGGCGACAGCATGGTTTACTTTCGAGGCTCGGATGTTCTGGCGACGGGCGACATCTTTGTGACCAACAGTTATCCGGTCATCGACCTGGCGAAAGGCGGGAGCCTGCAGGGAGTTCTCGACGGTCTGAATCACATTCTCGATATCGCTATCCCTGAGTTCCGGCTGGAAGGCGGGACGATGATCATCCCCGGCCACGGGCGGCTCTGCGATTCGGCCGACGTTGCCTACTACCGGGACATGGTGACGGTGATTCGGGACCGGATTCGAGATCAAATCCGAAAAGGCAAGAGTCTGGAAGAGGTTCAGGCCGCTGGACTCACCAAAGACTACGACGGCCGATATGGTTCGCCCAACAGCTTTATTGAAGCCGCCTACAAGAGCCTGAAAAAATGAAGGTACGCGCAGCCATTCCGGCTCATTTGTTTGCGCTGGGTCTCCTTTTTACTCTGTCTCCATTGGTTCACGCTCAAAGAGGCGGACGCGGCGGCGCTCCTTTAACGCCCAAAGCGGCTGCACCGATCGATCTCACCGGCTATTGGGTTTCGATCGTCACCGAAGATTGGCGATATCGGATGATGACTCCCGCCAAAGGCGACTTTCCCGGCATTCCTCTGAATTCGGAAGGAGTAAAAGCAGCGAATGAATGGGATCCGGCAAAGGACGAAGCCGGCGGCAATCAATGCAGAGCATACGGAGCCGGCGCCATCATGCGAATGCCTGGGAGGCTGCATATCGGATGGCAGGATGACAATACACTCAAGGTCGAGATGGACAACGGAGAACAGACCCGCCTCTTCTATTTCAACGGTGCGCCGCAAACAGGAGAAGCTTCATGGCAGGGCGATTCCCTCGCTCAATGGGAATTTGCGGGTGGCCGCGCCAACCGCAGAGGCGGTGATTTAAAGGTTGTCACCACTCGTCTGAAGCCGGGGTACCTGCAAAAGAACGGTGTTCCCTATAGCGCGAACGCGGTGATCACCGAACACTTCGATCTGACGAATGAATCCGATGGAACGTCGTGGCTGATTGTGACCACGCTGGCGGACGATCCGCGTTATCTCACGCGGGGATTTCAGCGCAGTACTCATTTCCGGAAGCAGGCTGATAACAAAGGATGGGATCCGACGCCCTGCACGGCGCGGTAACGGAGCCGCCGGTTATTCCCCCATCACTTTAATAATTAGCCGTTTCGGCCTTTGGCCGTCGAACTCGGCGTAGTAGACCTGCTGCCACGGTCCGAAATCGAGCGCGCCTTTCGTCACCGGCACGATGACTTCGTGATGGACGAGCAGGCTTTTCAAATGAGAATCGCCATTGGTTTCACCCGTACGATGATGCCGGTAGTCTTCCCGGAACGGAGCGAGCCCCTCCAGCCATTCGTCGATATCGCGAATCAATCCGTCTTCGGCATCGTTCACATAGACTCCTGCTGTGATGTGCATCGCCGAAACCAGGATCATGCCCTCGGTGATGCCACTCTTCGCCAGCGCCGCCTCGACCTGAGGCGTGATGTTTATGTATTCGCGATGATTTTTGGTGCGAAACGTCAGGTATTCGGTATGGAACCGCATACCGGTGATGATAAGCCGAAGACCGCGTCCCGCACGATGTCCTTTATTGCCCTGACCTCTTTGGCGGCCGCTTGACACTTCCGAGGGGAACCCGTCAGACTTTGATTACGATGCGAGTGGGCGTTTACGTACTCCCGGCTATTCTCGCCTGCTGCGGAGTCATTTTCGGGCAGCAGGCCGCGCCCGATCAAGCCCAGACGCAAACCCAGCCCGCTGACGCCCAAACTCAGCCGAATTCCACCGCACCCCTGACACCGCTTCAGCAACGCGATCAGCAGGTCCGGCAGGTTGATCCCCTGGATCAGGACACCAAAGAAAAAGCCAAAGCCGACCGTGACGCGGAGAAGCGACGTTCGCAGGATCAGACGCCGACGCCCGGTTCCATCGCCGCTTCGGAGCAAAATTCGGCGCCGCAGCAGCTGGGACCCGAGGTTGTGGAAGACCAAAACGCGCCGGTCCAGGAGTATTCCGGTCCGGCCGTGCTCAGCCGCAGCTATTCGATCAACCGGCAGCTGGTTCCCCAACAGTTGAAGTGGGAGGAATCTGTGGGCGTGAGCAGCGTCTATGACTCGGGTATTTCCCGAGAGATAGAAGCTGACGGATCGCTGGGGCCTGCCTCGACTCTAACCGGCGCAATGGTCAATTGGAGCGTGATGGGGAGGCACTACTTCAAGCGGGATTCGGTCAGCGTCAGTTATGCCGGCAACTATTCGCAATACTCCGGGAACGGCGGATTCAATGGCCTGAATCAATCCCTCTCGGTGGACTACGAGCACGTGCTGTCGCGGCGTCTTACGCTGAATCTCTCGGGGAGCGGCTCCGTTTTGTCGCAAAACTATTCGCTGGAAAATCAGCCGGTCGGGCCGCAGACCATCGCCAACATCAATCTCGCGAGCAGTCCGAACATCCAGATTTTCGACGATGGCGCCAAACAGTTCTCATCGGCGGCCGACCTCACCTGGCAGAAATCGAGCCGTCTTTCGTTCAGCGGAGGCGCTTCCTGGTTTGGGATCGCCCGCAATTCGCCGACGCTGCTGGGAGTGACCGGCGAACAGCTCCGCGGAGACGTGAATTACCGGTTAACCCGCAAGCTGACCATCGGCTCGTATTATTCGTTCAGCCATTACCTCTATCCGCACGGCGTGGGAAACAGCGACACGTCCACGTTCGGCGCCATCGCCTCGTACGCGATTAACCGCACGACGCAGGTCCGTTTCCGGGGCGGGCTTTCGTTGGTCAACAGCCTCGGCGAGCAGACCGTGGTCATCAACCCCGCGATTGCGGCTTTGTTGGGCGTAAGCACGGGCATCATCGACTCCACCCAAACGTATCGTGCGAGCGACTTCTCGGCGCAGTTTGTCCGGGATTTTCACGGCGGCGCGACGGCGTCCATCGCCTACGCGCGCGGAATCTCTCCGGGTAACGGCGTTTATCAGACTTCACAGCAGGAATCCATCAGCGGCACCATTTCGATGAGGCTTTTTCGCAGCTATTCGTTCCAGGCTGCGATCGGACGCGACACGTTGTCTTCGATCGCGCAGAATCTGGGGAAGTATCAAAGCGAGTACGGGCGGATTGAGCTGAGCCGGACCTACCGAAAGGGAATCGGTCTGAATCTCGGCGCGGAATACCGATACTTCGATGTCGCGCAATTCGGCTATCTGCGAAACCAACTGCGCATCACGACGGGCGTCGGCTGGACGTCGGGCACCGGCCGTCTGTGGCCTTTCTGAGGTGCGAGTGGCGGAAATTGCCCGGCGTCTCGGGCCGCTTTGAATCTGGTACTCTGGTGAGCAGATTCGGCGCTATCGTCTAACGGTTAGGACGGAGCCCTCTCAAGGCTTAAATACGGGTTCGATTCCCGTTAGCGCTACCATACTTTCAAAGCCCAGCTGAACCCGACAGTCAAAATGGGACCGAACACATAGAACCAACAGGGCGACATTGCTTTTTCCGCCCTGCGAATGGTTCCCGACTACCAGCGGCGCTGACGGCCACCGCCGCCGCGGTTCCCACCGCCGAATCCTCGTTCAGTTTTCGGACGCGCTTCGTTTACGTTCAGTGTCCTGCCATCGATGTCCCGCCCATTTAAGGCACTCATCGCCTGGTCGGCTTCACCGTCGTTCGTCATCTCAACGAAACCAAAGCCTCTTGGCTGCCCGGTTTCGCGATCCTTGGCAATGTTTACCCGATCCACGGCTCCGTACGGCTCGAACAGGGAACGTACAGTCTCCTCCGTGGTAGCAAAACTGAGGTTCCCTACATAAATATTTTTCATTTTCTTCTCTTTCTGAGTTTGCAGAGTAGCTAATTGGGCAGGATCGGACGCGGGTCAATAACCAAACGATTCGAATGCGCCTAAATCGGCAGGACTGTCAAAATACCCCTTTAGTTTAACACACATGCTGATCCGGAACCTGGCGCCGAACTTTTTCCAACCTCGCTCAAGGTTGCGGAACACGCGACGCCGTTCCGGCATTCGCGCCGCCGGGTCTGCGGGGAGGTCTTCTCCGCGCCGCCGTTTCCCGGGCGAGCGCGTAATCGTTCGCGCGAACCCGCATCTCATCCTCGCTGAAGATTAAGGCGCGCTTCTCTTCACTCTCGCCGCACTTATCCAGAAAAGCGCGACACAATAAAGGCAATTCCTGGACCGGTATGCCGTATTTCCGAACAAGGCCAAGATCAGCCCGAACTGTGTACTGCGCCCGTGTTCGGTCCGCTTTCACCCCTTCAAACGCGAACACGCGGAATCCCATATCCTGCGTGAAGCCGGTCAGAACAAATTGCATTTTGTTTCTCCTCTCCATGTTTCCCGCCTCACACAAATGCGGCCATGGCAGGACCCGTTCGCGGGATGCTTCATCGGACGCGTCCTGAAGTGCGATCGTCGTGCAAAGAGTTCATCGAGCCCGTACCGCCGTTTTTTCCCGATACCCCGGGTCGAACTGCGAGGAACACGGCAGAAATGAACCCTCCAAGTTGTCAGCGGTCGCTAAGAAGGAGAATCAGGTCAACTGACTTAGTTCAGATGATCCGCGAGCAGACGGAAATGCTCAATCATCCACTATTGTCGGTTACGCTCGCTTGCTTTGTCAAGGCTGGAAGGAAAGGCAATATTCGCGGAGGTACTCACGCCGCGGAATCGGCCGGCGAAAGCTGTTCGGCCAGGCGCGTTACGCGCAGGACCGCCTGCATGTCCGGTAATCCGATGGCCCGCAGGATTGCTCGATAGGGACGGTCCTCAACCAGCGTGGAGCTTACCGTCACCCGGCACTCCACTACGCGCTCTTCGCCAGGCTGAAATGAAAAAGACACCGGAGTAAGCTCCGCTTCGAGCCGCATATGGTCGCCTTCGTCAGAGAACAGCTCCGAGATCTCAAATGAGACTTCGACAGGCCCAGCGGTCTTATTGGCGATGCGAAATTGTCGGGCCGGTTTCGCGCCCGCAGGTCCTTCAAAATCCATTTCCGTAGGCGGCTTGTTCGGCGCCGGCGGTGAAGTTGAAGCCGGAGCAGCCGCAGCAGCGGTTTCGATCGTCGGCTCCGAAGTCTTATAGAGCCGTGTGGCAAGTTCGACGCCTGCATCGAGGACGGCCCGGTAGTATTGCGCACCCGCGTCCACAAGCTTGCTATAGGCCTCCGGGCCTTTTTGCGGGAGTGAGCCAGGATTTCCGGCGAGATCCGCCACAATCCCCCAATAGCTTTTCCATCCTTCGAGATATGCTCCGGTCCAGCGCTTCTCGAAATTGGCCAGCGCGTCGGCGAGTCCACTGCCCGGGGCCTGCTGTTCCGCGGATGGTCCGCTCGAATCAACCACCGGCCTGAGTCCGTGGTTCCGCAATCACTCCGACCGGATTGGCCGTGACCGGATCAGGCGGTTGTTGCGGCGCAGTTACCGGTTCAAAGCAAGGCTCACTGCATTGGAAATGCCGGTACCATTCGTCGGCTTTCGTCCGGTAGGGAATATCACCGAGATCGAACTTACAGGACTCATCGGCGCGGACGTGTAACTCCACCTTCACGCAGCGCTCATATTTGCCGCTTACGAGAACTTCGGAGTGCCAGGTTGAGCCGTTTTGAAACTGATCGTTCACTTCCACCGTGATCGCCGCCTGTACGGTCTGGCCCGCAGCGGCTTTAATCGACGCGGGCAGTACTAAGGGAGAGACGGCAAGCGTCTTTCCGTCGTTCTCGAAAGGCCTGGCGGACAAAGTGTAAGTAACATCGTCTTTCGAAGTATTACGAATCCGGATCGATGCGACGCGTCGCTCGCCGGGGCCGGCATCAAAGTGCACCGTGCAGGCGCAGCGCGGCGGACAATTTGTTTCCGGGATCTCACAACAGGACTGATCGCCCGCGCAGGAACTCCTGGATGATGCGCCGGATCCGGCAGTGGCAACCTTGAGTTGAGCCGGCAGCAGACTTCGATACCAGTTTGTCCATGCGGTCAGGATCGGAGCGGCGCTGTTCACAGCTGTCTGCATCAATTCGGCATTGGTGCGCGCATACTGCGAAAGCCAATTGTTGACGTCCTTAAGTGCCTCGGTAGCGCCAACAGTGGCGGTTTCTTTCAGGGATTCAGTATCTGTCATTTACTAACTCGCTTTCAAAGCCGCTGTCGGTTTTTGTGAACCTGATTTCTTAGTTGTATAAATACTCACACTTAGAGAGCCGTTGTAGAGCTGAAGCGTAGCCTGGTAATTCCGAAAGGGCCTGAGCTCCGGAAGCTGAAACCGGGCTTTGGCAGTCATTTTTTGTCCGGGTCCGAGTATGATGGGGTCGCGCAGAACCACCAGCATTCCGCCCTCACGCTCTCCCCATTCCCGCAGCCATGATTCCACCTGGCCTTTTGCATCGAGCTTGGCGGCCTTGTGCAGACCCACCAGCATGGCGGTAGGCAGATCGATCGAATCTACCAGAGGCGCTTCGCAGCGCTCACCCAGCGGCAGGGGCACGTTTCCGGCATTCTCGATCACGAACTCCCTCTCGTATGTGGAGTCCGCGCCGGCCAGTATTGTGACTTCGTCGGGCTGTATCCGGAAATCCACCACTTCCGTAACGAACGCCGAAGCCGGAATGGCGCGGCTTCCAACCGTGATAGTGAGCGGATAACTTCCGGGGGGCGTATGAGCATCCAACGCAATTGTGCTCCGGATGGCGGCCTGTTGCCCCGCATTGAGGCGCGCCAGCATGGGTATCTCGGCCAAAGGTAGCCCGGCCGCGCCGGTCAGTTGATCCGCGTTCACTGTCAGCGATCGCAGCGTTTGCTTACTTGCCGTCGGATTTGTGAGACGGATCACACCTTGTAGTCGGCCCGGAGGTCCCGAGAAGATCAGCCGGGAATCCGACGCACCCGCAAACTCAATGCCGGCCGCATCCGCCATGTCGTCTCCTTAAACCCGCTAGCTGCAGGTTTTTTCCGTTCGCCGCGCAACGTAGTTCTCGTTGATAGCCTGCGTTTCGCCGCAAAGTGATAAACTCCACAATTCGACGCCGAAGAGCGAAAAACACACCTGATAATGCGAGGGTAAGTGAACGCGCTGTTCCGGAATTTGTGTTACAGCAAGGTTTACGTTCGAGGTGATAGTCGGGATCTCGGTTATAGCCACCTGGGAGCTGATCAGAGGCAGTTTGTCCACATTGATGTTGGATGTGATCTGAGGAAACTGGGTGACCGCTATCTCAAATGTAGGCATTTGAGTAACTTTGATGTTATCCAGCCCGGTGTCGACCTGTATCGGCGGCGTGGCCCCTTCGAGGGTGAAAGTGTAGTTGGTCGGAATGGTAGGAGTGCCGCCTTTGGACATCGATTGACCTCCAGGTAAGCGTTTCGGCTACCTGAAGAGTATAGCAGTCATTTCCAAAAACTCGATCGGGAAAATCCGGGAAAAATCGAGCTGGTTTTATTCGAATTTATGCTAGCCTTTGTTCTAACGTTATCTTTGTTCTGACTTACCGTCCGGAGTGTCTTTCGATGGCTGCCGCTCAATCAGCGAACACCCTGAATTCCCATCATCTTTCCCGGTATCGCGAGATTCTGGGCGTTGCAGTACGTTTTGGGCTTTCTGACTTTGTGGAAAATCTCGGGCGCGGGCGTCTGTTTCTGCCCCGAATTACCCCCCGGTCGTTGCGGGCGGCCCTGACGGAGCTGGGGCCGGCTTTTATCAAGCTCGGCCAGATGCTGTCGGACCGCGAAGAACTGCTGACCGAGCCTTTCCGGCGGGAACTTGCGTTGCTGCGGGATCAGGTATCGCCTTTCGCAGCGGACCTGGCCATCCGGGAGATTGAAGCGGAATTCGGCGCCCCGGTCGCGGCAATATTTGTCGAATTCGATCCCAGCCCGCTCGCCGCCGGCTCGATCGGGCAGGTTCATCGGGCACGTCTGCGGGATGGAACCGATGTCGCGGTCAAGGTGCAGCGGCCCGGCATCGCCGACGCGCTGGCGCGCGATTCCGACATTATTCGCCATTTGAGCGCTACGCTTCCCGGGCAGTTCGACCTTGGGGATCGGGCGACAGCGCTGATCGCGGAATTCCTCGAAGTCATTCGGCTTGAGCTCGACTATACCCGGGAAGCGGATCAATTGGAGCGGTTTGCCTGGCAATGTGAGCACGAAGACGGTGTCCGGGTTCCGCGCCCGATCCGCGATGCTTCGGGACAACGCATTCTGACGATGACCTGGGTGGCGGGCACGAAGGTCTGCGAAGCGGGAGCGCTCCCCGCCGGCGTGGACCGCAAAGAGGCTGCGCGGCGTTTGGGCAAATGTGTCCTGCGGCAGATTTTTGCTTTTGGTTATTTCCACGGTGATCCGCATGCCGCAAACCTGTTTCTCACCGACGACCACAATATCGGATTTTACGACCTCGGACTGGTGGGTGAATTATCCCGTGAGGAACGGGAAAGCCTCACTGCTTTCGTGCTTGGGCTGCTGGAACAGGACGCCGTCGCCGCCACCTTCGCAGTCGAAGCTTTTGCATCCCCGGGCCCGAATCAGGACCTGCGGAAGAGCGTCTCCGAACTGATGGAGAAATACTTCCGGCAGCCATCCGCCGGAACGCCCGTGCATCGCCTTCTGGGGGATATTCTCAGGATTACAGCGCGCCACGAGGTGCGCCTGCCTGGCGGATTTTATCTTGCGCTGAAAGCGCTGGCAACGCTCGACAGCACAGTGCGCAAACTCGATCCCGAGTTCGACCTTGCGAGTCTCGCTTTACCTGTATTGCGCCGGGCAATGCCGAAACCTCCGCTGCGTCTGGATTCGGCGGATGCGTTCGATATCGGCCTCGACGCGCTGGAGCAGTTGCGCAAACTCCCGGCGGCGCTCGCCGTCCTGATTCGCCAACTCACCGACGGTGGGTTCCGGGTTCGACTGGAGCAGCGGGAACTCGATAACGCCGTGGCGCGCTGCGAATCGGCCGCGAACCGGATCAGCGCATCGCTCTTTGCGGGTGCGATCGCGCTGGGAGGCCTTCTGATAGCCGGGCTTGCCGCGGCTGCCCGAGTCGTCAGCCTGCCACAGGCTGTGGCCGGGGGCATTGTGATAATCATCGGCTCGATGCTTGTGCTCTGGCTGCTGACACGAATCATGGCGATTGGACGCCGTCCATGACGCCGAGCCGGGATAAAGTCGCGATCGTTTCGGACAGCGAGGACAAATTCGCCTGTGTTACGCGCGCAATTGAGGCCGCCGGCCTGGCGCAGGAATTGGAGGCGCGACGGAGTGCCGCGGGCGTCGAGCCTTCGGCGTTTCGCATCGTCATCAAGCCGGATCTGACATTTTTCTTTCGCCCCGCCACCACCATGACCGATCCGGAACTGGTGGAACATCTGGTCGAGTGGCTTTTCCAGGCGGGTTATTCGAACGTATCCCTGGGAACGTCGCAGGAGAGTTCGCAATCGTGGCTGGATAATCGCGACCCACTCGTCCTTGCGGATCTGGCCGGGTATCACTTTCAAACAAAAAACGGATCTTACGATTTTTGCGATTTCAGCGACGATCTCGAACCGGCGGCCTTTCCCCAAGGCAGCGTGCTGCGGAACACATCGCTCTCCCGAGCCTGGCTGGAGGCGCACTTCCGTATCTCCTTCGCGAAATGCAGGACGGACGAAGCCTTTTTCTATGCGGGAGCGCTGCAGAATCTGCTGGGCGTTCTGCCGTTGGCCGACAAAGAACAAAACTACAGCCGCCGGATGCCCGCGGCCGACGCCATAGCCGATCTGCTGAATCTCACGCCTGTTCATTTCGCTCTTATCGACGCGTACCCCGCCAACCAGGGAAATGCCGGCGCGCGGCACAGCGATCCGCTTCCGGTATCGACAATTATCGCCGGCGCAAAGCCGCATTTCGCCGACTGGGCAGTTGCCCTGAAGCTGGGCGTGGATCCCTGGCGCTCGTCCATCGTCGCGAAAATGCTGCGCCATGACAGTCCGGATCATCCGGAGGTTATCGGGGATCTCGCGCCGTTTCCCGGTGTCAGGAATGTCCATCCGATGGTGGCCGACGCTGTGGCGAAACGAAATACTTCTCCCGCCGTGCAGCGCGCCGCGACGGCATGGCTGCAGACCGTGGACCGCGGGTTATTTCCTTTCAAAGATTCGTTCACCGATCGTGTAAATCTGTTGTTGGCGCACCAATTCGGCAGTCTCGATTCGAATCCGGCGGCATTCGCTACTTTCCTGGCGCTGAATTATTCTTTGGCTGGAGCGAACCAGACCTCGGATGCGCTGAACGTAATGTTCGCCAAGGATCGCGTTCATTGGATGGAACGCCCTCTCAACCTCAACCTTCGCGTATATTCGCCGGCCGACTACGAGATGTCCAAAACGTATATGGAGCCGCTCGAAAAGATCGCTTTCGACGCTCCTCCGGACAAAGACGGCCTTCGGTGGTTATACCTCGATAACTCGGTTCTTTTTTACTGTTCGCGCCAACTGCCGATCCCGTTTGCGGAATTCGTCCAGCGGGTCGATATCGCGCGGGCCGTGCGCATGATGAATGACTATATCGGCGGGTCGTGCGTGCCTGTCATGCGGGATTCGCAGGGCCGGGTTACCCACCAGGCCGAGCGTAATCTGTATCTCCCGCAACCAAACTATACGGCATTTACGGGGGGCCGGCCCATCGATGTTTCGAAACTGGAATTCATCGCATATTCGGAGACCGAACACAAAATCTTCTGGCGTGCCTTAAAGAGCGAAAATGAAACTGCCCGGTTCGACGACGGGGCGGTTGCGTTCACGAATACAGGGGTGTCCGGAACGCTGGTAACGATCACGGCCCGGCAGGAATTCATTCTGCCGCCTTTCTGGCAAATGCTGAATCTGGATCTGGCGCCGGCCATCAAAGACTATCTTGTGTCGGACGCTTACCGGAATTTCTTCACCCGCACGCTGGCGAATTTCGAAGCGGCCTTCGAAGGACGCGAGTATCGAGTGGGGATGGAATGGCCGGACGCAACCGGCGGGAACGCAGAGGAGCCGCCGCTGCCTACCACGCGCCTCTCCGAAGGCGTCCAAAGACTGGCGGAAAATGCGCGCGTAGCGATCGATCGAATCACTTCCGCGGTGTCGCTGAGTCCTTCACGGCCGGCGCCGACCGAGGTTGACGAACAGGGTTTTGCTCATTTTGAATCTCAGCCGAAGGCGCTGCCGGAACCGGCAAAACCTCTGCTCGATACTTCACTGATTCGCGATGCCGCCGCTACCGCCGCGACTTTTACGAAAGATCTTCTCCAGGCCGTGAGCCGCGACCTTGCGGGAACAAAGCAGAAGGACTGATCTCGGACAAATGCCGGCGCTGGTCACAGGGGCGGGAGGCCTCATCGGAGCGAATATCTGCCGGGCTTTACTGCGCCGCGGCTATTCGGTCCGGGCCCTGCTGAGGCCTGGCGGCAATCCCGCCGCAATTCGCGGCTTGCCCGTCGAAGTTGTATACGGCGACGTGCGTCATCCTGAGACGCTGGTCCCGGCCATAACAGGGTGCGACGTGGTTTTCCATACGGCATCGATCTTCAGCTATGCGGTTCAAGATGAAATCGACATGCGGGCGACGGCTGTGGACGGGGCTTCCAACGTGCTTATCGCGGCAAAGTCCGCCGGGGCAAAGCGCGTCGTGCTTACTTCATCCTCCGTCGTGTTCGGAAATTCGGAGCAGGCGACCGTCCGGGACGAGAAAGGTTCCTTCGATCCCTCCGACGCGTCGCCCTATTTTCTGAGCAAAGTGAAACAGGAAGACACCGCCGCGAGGCTGGCTCAGGACCTGGAACTGGATCTGGTCATCGTCAACCCGGGCATTACCGTAGGCCCGCATGACACCAAACTCAGCCCCAGCAACGCCATCGTCATCGCGTATCTGAGCGACCCTTTCCATACCACGTTCGAAGGCGGTTGCAATATCGTTTCCGTGCGCGACGTAGCCGAGGGACACGTGCTCGCGGCGGAACGCGGAGTTCGCAACGAGCGATATCTGCTGGGCTCGGAAAATCTTGAGTGGTCTCTCATTCACCGCTATGTCGCGGAACTCTGCGGCGTTCCCGCACCGCGCGTCTACGCGAATCACACGGTCGGCTATCTGGCGGCGACCATTCAGGAAATGTGGGCGAAATGCACGGGAACGAAGCCGCTGACGAGCCGCGAGCAGGCGAAAATGATCGGGCGATTTTATTGGTACAGCCATTCCAAAGCGGCAGCCGCGCTGGGCTATTCTCCAGGTTCCGCCCGCGCCGCGCTGGCGGATGCGATCGCTTACCTCATTCGCACTCCTCATGTGTCCACGCAGTTACGGCGGACTCTGGCGCCGGGGAAAGAAGTATACGATGCCCAGATTCAACTCAATCGAGAGGAGCCCCGCGGCCACCAGGAATGAAAACCTTCCACACTCTTGAGATCGTCAAAGCGCCTCTCGACGAAGTCTGGCGTGCAATACGCGACCGGCTGGATGAGCTGGTGCCGCACCTCGACGACGTTCAAAGCGTGGTCGTCGAGCATCGCGAGGAACTGCCCGACGGATCGGTGCGCCTGATCAACCTCTGGCGCGGCAAAGCGAATATTCCGGCTGTTCTGAATTCGGTCATCAAACCGGAACTGCTGGCCTGGACGGATCGCGCGGTCTGGAATTTGTCGACGCGCGAATGCGCCTGGCAGATTGAAATGCATTTCGACCGCGAGCGGACGAAATGCCGGGGAGTGACAAAATTTGAGCCGGCCATCGGCGGAAAAGGAACGCGCGTGACGTTTTCCGGTGAATTCGCCATGAACGCGAAAGGCATGCGCGGCGTTCCGGCATTTCTGGAGTCGACGGTGGAAGCCGGCGTGGAGGCATTCGTCACCTCGCTGATTCCCCGAAACTTTCGGAAACTGGTGCAGGCGGCCGGGAATGTGCTGACGAAAGGATCCGCGGCTTAGGTGTCAGGCCGCCGGACTCACCAGGTAACTGTGGTGAAAACCAAGCCGCGGATCTGCGATCGTCGCCAGTGACGGCACGTACTCATGTATGTCCGGCATTTTTACGCGCAGCCGCACCGTCACGTCGGGATAGTTGTACACCGTAATATGATTCAGACCGCGATTGGCCGAAAACAACAGCGACTGATCCTTGGACAACTGGCAGGCGTAAATGGCGTCGAAGAAGGTGAAGCGGCTCACGCGCATCGCGCCCATCAGATGTCTTGCGCTGGTGAAAAAACCGCCCCGCGCCAGTACATCGTAAATCTGTGTGCCCATCTGCCGCGGATGTTTGAGCTGCGTCACGAAATCCGGGCGTTCATCGATCACCCGGTATTTCGCGAATGTCTCCAGATCCACGCAGACAATCGTCTGGCTGCCACCGTTGCAGAAAAGCAGTTCGGTATCGGATACGGTGATGTCGGAATTGATGTGGGCGGGAGTTTCGCGGCTGGTTGACCAGTGGCGCACGATACGGCCTTCCGCGGGATCGATTTCATACGCATACTCTTTCAGGAACGCCATCGCCCATTCGTGATAGTCGACGTGATCCTGCGGCAGGACGCGAAATGAAACCGCGTAAAATAAATCTTTGGTGGGATGAGACGCTAGGTGCCAGCACGTCGTCGGCATTTCGAGGTGTGAGACCTCACCTGTTTTCAAGTCGAGGATACCAATCTCTTTGGCTTCCCCTTTCGCGCCAAACGCCGGGTTGTCCATCGATCCATACGCCAGGTAACGGCCTGACGGGCTCCGTTTGATGCCGTGCGGCAGCTTGACCTTATGAGGCATAAGCCGCTCGCCGTGGGAAAGATCTCCCAGAGAAAAGCGATAGAAGTAATCGCCAATGGGAGTGAGTAATTCGGTGTTGCCGAGCCAGACGACGTGGGTGCTTCCTCTTATAGTCGTATCGTTGGCTTCATAGCGGAGCGTCGAGATGCGGTCATTCTCATCAATGGTGGCGGCATCGTAAAAGAGAAGATGCTGGCCGGCGTTTCCCAGATAGCCGTGCTGACCGTCCGGGCTCACCATGCAGGCGTGGCCCGCGGAGGCGCCATCGTAGTATTTGACCTTATAGGCGTAGCTGTTGTCGGCTGGGTCAAAAAGGAACAGGCACATCCCGGCCATTCCTTCGAAGCCGTTTATGCCGTTTCCGTCGAGCGCGATGTGAAATGCGTAAGGGTAAGTTTTCACTATTCCCTGCTACTGGAGCGCGGTTACATAGCGCTGCAGGGCTTTGGGAACCAGATCCCCGGCCGACCCCAGGCTTTTGGTAGCGGCGGCAATCCATCCGTTGTTACTGTTCCAGGCAAAAATATTGTCGGGCGTAATCTGGTCGGCGTAGATCTGATAGCTTGCGCTTCCGGCCGTAGCCAGGTCGGAGAGCAACTGAAAATACGCCTTGGAGACGCGGGCTGCGGACGAGGAACCGGTGTCTGTCTGGGGACTTTGATCTGCCATAAATAATACAAACTCCTCGCCCAAAAGTAGCAACGGCGGATTTTGAAGTCAAATGTTACTGCGTTGTATTAAATCCGACAAATTCAGCATATTTCGGATTCGAGCCGTTAGCCTCTGTGAGCGGCGCGCGTCAGGCGGTCCCGAATGCCTGCCCACTCGGGCGTGTCGGGCGGAAGTTCGATTGAGATCCAGTCGTAGCCCTGCTGATCGAGTTCATGCAGGATGCGATAGAGCCGCTCCGCGTACGCGGCCGCGTCGCCGGGCATGGCGGCTCCGTCAAGGCGCACACCAAGACCTTTCTGTGGCGTTTCTCCAAGCACAATCGGCGTGCGCGGGCTGTAGTGACGTGGATGCTGGCCTGGCGATTCCGCACCTCCGGCGAGTTCAACCCGTCCGATGAGCTCTTCGATCTGCGTTTGCGCAATCATTCCCGGCCGCAGGATGCGGGGGCTTGGGCCGGTCAGCGCGACGACCGTGCTTTCGATGCCTACAGTGCACGATCCGCCATCGAGGATCAGATCTACGAAAGGTCCAGACAAACCTTGCCGTACATGCTCGGCAGTTGTAGGCGAGAGTTCGGTGAAGCGGTTGGCGCTCGGGGCGGCAATGGGGATCTGAGCGGCTTCGAGCAATGCGCGCGCCATAGGATGCGCCGGTATTCGCAGGCCGACGCTGGGCAACCCGGCTGTCACTACATCCGGCACATAAGACCTCTTAGGGACAACGATCGTGAGGGGACCCGGCCAAAAATGCTGTGCCAGCTTTTCTGCGTTTTCCGGCCATTCGCTCGCAAGCTCGCGCGCCATCTCGATGGACGCTACGTGAACGATGAGAGGGCTTGAATACGGACGGCCTTTGGCCTCGAAGATCCGGCGCACGGCGGATTCGTCCAAAGCATTGGCGCCCAAGCCGTATACGGTTTCGGTCGGAAACGCAACCAATCGTCCGGCGCGCAACAGCGCCGCGGCTTGGTCTATCTTTTCTCTTTCAGTCACTCCGGCATGTCGGCGCCTTCGCCGGCGGTCCTGCCGGTTTTGCGCCAAACGAGCCAGGCGTGTATCAGGGGTTCGAGATCGCCATCCAGCACGCGGTCCACATCGCCGATCGAAAGCTTCGTCCGGTGATCCTTGATCAGGCGGTAAGGAGCCAGCACATAACTGCGAATCTGGCTGCCGAAATTGATCTCAAGCTTCGAGTCCTCGGTCTTGCGCGTTTCCTCGCGTTTTTTCTCCAGCTCGAATTCGTACAGTCGGGCGCGCAACTGCTTCATCGCCGAATCGCGATTCTTGTGCTGAGACCGCTCGTTCTGGCACTGCACTACGATGCCAGTGGGAAAGTGCGTGATGCGTACGGCGGAATCCGTCATATTGACGTGCTGGCCGCCCGCACCGCCGGAGCGGAACGTGTCGATCCGCAGATCGTCCAGTTTGATGTCGATCTTGATCTCGTCGTCAATCTGCGGGAAGACGAACACGGATGCGAATGAAGTGTGACGCCGCGCGGCCGAGTCGAACGGCGAGATACGCACGAGCCGGTGAACGCCGATCTCCGACTGCAGCATCCCATAGGCGTTGGGGCCGTTGACTTCGAATGTGGCCGATTTAATGCCTGCACCCTCGCCTTCGAGCCGGTCAGTCATTACGGCCTTGAAATCGTTGCGCTCGGCCCAGCGCAGGTACATGCGGAGCAGCATCTCGGCCCAGTCCTGCGACTCGGTACCGCCGGCGCCGGGGTGAATGGTTACGATCGCATCGCGCTCGTCATTTTCACCCGAGAGCAGCATGCCGGTCTCGAGTTTGCCGAGGACATCCGAGTAGCGCTTCATTTCGCGCTCGATGTCGCCGTTGACGGATTCGCCTTCGCGCGCCAGTTCGAAGAGGGTGTCAAGATCGTCGGTCATGCCGGAGACTTGCTGATCGTTCTCGATGGCTTCTTCGAGACGCTTGCGGTCCTGCATGACCTTCTGGCTTCTTTCCGGCTGGGACCAGAAGTCGGGAGCGGCGATCTGTTCTTCCGTGCCCGCTAATTCTTTTTTCTTGTTGGCCGCGTCAAAGCCAACTCCGCACGGCAGATGCCTGTTCCCGTAGCGGCGAATACTCGCGTTCCAGTTCTTCGAAGGTCATGGAGGTGAAAAACCATTTTAGCGCGCGGACGTTACACGATCAGCATGCAGTCGCCATAAGAGAAGAAGCGGTACCGTTCCCGAACTGCGTGCCGGTAAGCCGCCAGCGCAAGTTCCGTTCCCGCGAAGGCGCACACCAAAAGAAGCAGACTGGTTCGGGGCAGATGGAAATTGGTCAGCATCGCACCCGTGCGACGGAACTCGGAGCCGGGGTAGAGGAACAGGTCCGTCGAGCCGGCTATGGCCCCGGTGCGCGCCGCGGATTCCAAAGTTCGAACGCTTGTCGTGCCGACGGCAACCACGCGACGCGCAGATTCGATCTCTTTCCATGCCGTCTCAGAGATCGAATAGCGCTCGAAATGAAGCTTGTGATTTTCGAAGTCTTCGCGCTCGATCGGCTGGAAGGTTCCCAATCCGACATGCAGCGTGACGCGGGCGATGTGCGCGCCGGAGTCGACAACGCGATCCAGCACCTCGCCGGTGAAATGCAGACCGGCAGTCGGCGCGGCCGAAGAGCCTTGTTCCCGCGCGAAAACAGTCTGGTAGCGATCTCGATCCGTGGGACTGTCGTCGCGCTTGATATAGGGCGGCAGGGGCATGTGGCCCAGCCGGTCAATGGCAGAATAAACATCTTCACTGCCCGAAAACCGAACCATCCGTTCGCCGCGTTCACCGTGCGCGATGATTTCAGCGGCGAAGTCGTCATCAAAGCGAATCACCGCGCCCACCTTCAATTTGCGACCCGGCCGGACCAACGCCCGCCATTCACGCCCGTCATCCGAAACCGATTCCAGAAGAAGAACCTCCGACTTGCCCGCGAGAAGCCGTGAAGGCAGCACGCGCGAATCGTTCAGAACCACGCAATCGCCTTCGCCCAAAAACGAAGGGAACTCGCGAAAGCGCCGGTCTTCAAACCGCTGCTCAGCCCGATTCAGCACAAGCATACGCGCACCGTCGCGCTCAGCCGGAGGCTCCTGCGCAATCAGTTCTTCGGGAAGTTCGTAGTCGAAATCGGACAGCCGCATCTACTGCAGAGCAAACGCATGCACTGCCCTGCCCGCCACAATGACCACGTACTCTTTTCCGCTCTTGCCCTGGAACACCATGGGATTCGCGTTCCCCTGCGCACCCAGGTCGAAGCTCCAGAGTTCCTTCCCGTTCTTCGAATCGAGCGCGCGGAATCTGTTGTCCGGCAGTGAGCCAATGAACACCAGCCCACCTGCCGTTGCCGTTGGGCCGGCGAAGGAACTGCCCGAACGCCCCGTGTTCTGCTTTCCAGGCGGTAACTCGGGGGTGATCCCGAGTGGCACCTGCCAGGCGAAGTTACCCGTCTTGATGTCGACCGCGTACAACTGACCCCATGGTGGTTTCTGGCACGGCCATGTCCCGATCACTTTGCCATCCGCATCTTTCATCTGAGCGCTGAAAGTGAAAAACGGCCCACCGCCATCCACGCCGGCGCGCGTGTACTCCAGCGTCGATCCGTTTTCATCGAAGGAGTACTGAACGCCCGGCCTCTTCTTTTCGGTCCAACCGATCTGTGCGATGTTCTGCACGTAGGCGAACACATATCCTTCTTTCGGATCGATGGCCGTGCCGCCCCAGTCGGTGCCGCCTGTGGCGCCGGGAAAGATAATCGTCGATCGCGGGGGCTTGCCATCTTCGTGGTACAGAAAAGGCGTGAACGCACCTGCGTTGTAGAAACCGCCCGATCTGTCGTACAGCTCTTTGCATGCCTTCGCGTGCTCGGGCGTAGTGTCCTCGGCCGTTACCATATCTTCCGGCTTGAAATCGATTTTGCCCAGATGCGGCGGCTTCACCGGAAAAGGCTGCGTCGGCGAATACCACTCACCGGGAACATCGCCCGCGGCGACCGGGCGTTCTTCGACGCCGAACACCGGCTTGCCCGTTTCGCGATCGAAAATGTACATCCAGCCGGTCTTGCCGATCTGCGCAATCACCGGCACCTTCTTACCCTTCATCGGGCCATCTTTGATCGTGACGTCCATCAGGACCGGCGCGGGCGGGTTGTCGTAATCCCAGAGGTCATGGTGCACAGTCTGGAAGTGCCACTTGTATTTGCCGGTGATCGCATCCACCGCGACAATCGAGTTGCCGTAGAGATTCGCGCCGGGCCGGTCGCCGCCGTAGTAATTCGACGCCGGTCCATTGATCGGAATGAAGAGCAGGCCGCGCTGCGCATCGACCGTCATCTGAAAGCCCCAGACGTTGACGCCGGCGCGATCCTTCCATGCATCATTGAGCCAGGTTTCGTGACCCGGTTCGCCCGGTTGCGCGACGTTGTGAAACTCCCACATCCTGGCGCCGGTTCGGGCATCGAAGGCGCGCGTATTTGCAGCCGGACCGACTGGGTTTTCCAAAGAGTTCGCGCCAACCATCACCGTGTTTTTGAAAATCGTCGGCACGCCCCCATAGCCGATCACCATGTCGACCATGCCTTCCCTGCCGAAGCCGGGATCGAGTTTGCCCGTGTTTGCATTCAGGCCCACGAGGTTGTTTCCGGAAGTAAAGAGGATGCGCGGCGGATTGTCCTTATCGCCCGGCCAGTAAGACACACCACGCGTCGACGCCTGGCCGCGGGGCAGTTGGTAACGCCAGATCTCTTTGCCGTCGTCGCCATCGATCGCCACCACCAGATTGCCGGCAGGCGCGTACATGATGCCGTTGACGACAATCGGCGTGACTTCACCGCCGATCCCCGCACCGCCGCCGCGCCCCCGTCCGCTGACTGCCGCCTGACCGGGTACCGCCGTTGTGAACGTCCATGCCTGTTTCAGATTGGCAACGTTTTTCGTATCGATCTGTTTCAACGGCGAGTAACGCGTGCTGGCTGAGTCATGGTTGTACATCGGCCAATCCGTCGCAGGGTTGGGAGGTTTTGGACCCTGAGCAAAGAGACAGGCCGCGCTCAGCATGAGAGCAAAGGCAATTCGCATGTCGGTTACATCATATGCGACGAGGATCAGATGGATTTCCGCAAAGCCTTATACTCTAACTGATGGCCACTATCACCGAGATAGGCAGCCTGATCTCCCGGCGCCCCGAAATTCGCGGCGGCCGTCCGTGCATTGCCGGAACGGGAGTGTCTGTTCGCCGGATTGCTCAATGGCACAATATGGGCCTGATTCCCGAGGAAATCGCACGGAAGTTCGGACATCTGTCTCTGGCGCAGGTTCACGCGGCGCTCGCTTATTACCACGCCAACCAGGCGGAGGTCGACGCTGATCTGGAGTCCGAGGCGCGGGAAGCAGAGGCTCTTGAAAAAGAGCACCGTCGCTGATCTCGGGTGTGAGCCAGATCGCCATATACATCGACGAAGATGCAATGGACAGTGACCTTGTCGCGGCTCTTCGTTCTCGTGGCGTTACCGTGGTCACGGCCTTTGACGCAGGTCTCGTCGGCAAGTCTGACGACGAACAGTTGGCGTTTGCCGCCGACCACAGTTGTGTCCTCTACACGTTCAACGTCTCGGATTTCTATCGGCTTCACGCCGAGTGGATGAACGCCGGGCGAGGGCACGCTGGAATAATTCTGTCGCCACAACAGAAGTTTTCAGTCGGCGAGCAGTTGCACCGAATCCTGCGTCTTCGAGTGGCCATGACCATCGAGGGTATGCGGAACCAAGTCGAATTCCTCGGCAATTGGGATTTACACGGTCTCGGCATATAACGGGCCAACTATTGGGATCGATCCGCTAACGACCGGGTTCCGGCAGCAATACGTGACGATAGCTTATTGGAAGTGAATATCGATGCCGAAGATTGGCAACGTAGCGGCGAGCGTCTTCGTCTATAGTCGTTTCACCGACAATGACTAATCGTCGAAACGGAATTGGCGTGGGCCAGCACGCATATTCCAGGATCTGCCCGAGGGCTTCACGGATACAAATGCGCGGCTCATGGGCAGTCTTGATTTCATATAGGTCATACTGTTGGCCGGATACGACGACGAGATCAACGTTGCCCACGGAGGTCCGGCACTCGACTCCTACGTTTGCCTCTCCGAACTCGGCCGCAAGTTCTCTGTGCAGGGCCGCCTGGAGCAGATTATGCCGGAGCGAAACATCCAAACTTGCTTGTGCCTGCGACGCGGTCGTAGCAGCGGCCCGTAGCGGGCAACCGGCTCGAAATGAGAACCTGGTGGTCTCGGAGATATTCTCCAGCGCAGGCACGGACCCTTCGACGTAAATGTAGAGATCGAGAAGATCGTCAAAGTCGTTCAGAATGGTTTCGTAATCAATCCTGTCGTAGTCGATTGTACCGTCGGCCGCGTGGTACAACCCCTGCAAAGCACCGAAGAAAATGAAATTTCCGCGCCGGATCAGTTCGGGCGCAATAGTCCGCGAATACGTTTCTTCACTGCGGATGCCGCCATCTGAATGATCAACATGCCACTGGAGGAAACGGGCATACCGCTCGTGATCTTGGCTGAGGTACTCGTTGAACCGTGCCACGTGAGGAAGCAGTACTTTTTCGGGTTCTTCAAAGTTCCTGTTTTGTTCAAACGAGAACGCAACGCCATACCGCAGCTTTTCATCCTCGACGCCGATGTTGAACTGAAGCTCTTTTCTTCCTCCAACATGGAATGCGTAGGCGTCAAAGATAGAACGATGATCGAAGGGAACCGTCGATGGCCGATGGGCCAAGTGTTTAATCGTCTTTCTGATCTCTTGAAGCTCTCCAAACCGGTGTGCTGAGGATAAGTGATTGATACGTTGGGCTATTGGAGCGATCTTCATGGTTCCCATTTATTATGGAGCTTTGAGCCGGGACCTATCACATCACTGAGGGCTCCTATTAGAGGTCCTGCCAACATTACAAATTTCGATCGCTACACGCCGCCGCGCATGCCGGCTCCGGGGGATCTTCTGGCGCTTGCAAGGATGGTATCCGCGATCCCGCGCGGGTCATCCAGATTGGCGATTCCCATCGAGCCGCTTTCTCCGGCGCTCTCCAGCATCAGGTTGCCGACGCCGAGAATGCGCTGACCCAGCGTTTGGCGAACGGTCACGTCCTGAATCTTCGCCATATCCACCGTTCGCCGCGTGCGCGACAGGAATCCGGTTTCGAGCGTCAGGTGATCGTCGTGGAATCGCAGCGTCACCATCCTTCGGCTGAGGTGCATTCTGACGGGAGGAATCAACGTAACAGTTCAGGTAGCTGCGAAAGTCGTGTCGCGAAAATCTTTTAAAATCTTCATCTTGGACCTGGCTATTAGGTGAAAAACCTGGCAGTGTATATGTTTGATGGCATCGCATCGCCAGCCTGGCCAAGGACAGCCGGT
>DATAXN010000068.1:0-45802 GCA_036273015.1 Bryobacteraceae bacterium
ATCGACGCCGCTGGCTCCGGTCGCCGCGGGAGCCGTTTTTGGCCAGAAAAAGTTCAAATCGAAAAATCTAAAAAACCTAGTTAACGCCCCCACTCTCAGGGCTTTGGCGGGAATTCAAAACTCGTGTCCCGGACAGCAGTGACCGAACATGAACACGCAACCTTCTTCATTCATGCAGAGGACGGAAGACCTGTTCGTCTGTGTGTCTGGCGAAACAAACCGTTTGACGACGTTGAGCAAAACGCGATCCTCAGTGCTGCAGAAGAGCCACTGCCTGTTGGATTCAAGGGAGATCCATGGACGGTGACACTAATTCCGCTGGACTCCCTCGTTCCGCCGCCACCGGCGCTGTCCTCAGTGCCATGCGTTTCTTGGGATACCGTCAGTCCATTCGTCCCCCCTCGGCATGTTTATGGCGACCGCGGTCGGGTCAAACCAGGCGAATCAGTGGAATCGCAGGTTTGTCGGGAGTTGGAGAATCGCGGGATTGACTCGCGAGGCGTCCAGGTGTCAGTCGAACAATTCGGATGGGTCAGTGTGCACGAATCTCGCCAAGAAAATGGACGAAGAACGAATTCCGACAAACTCGGCTACAACGTGAGACTCATGTTTCCAACACCCACCCTCGGGCCGCTTTTCCTTGGCGCGTCGTCGCACTTTGGCTTGGGCGTATTAGCGCCACGCACCGCGGCTCTGATGGGCGATTGAGGGGTCAGGATTTGCGGATTGACTATTCCAATATAATTCTACGTGCATCGGAGCACAAAGGGCCGGCACCTTTTGCTTGCAAGGAAAATGTGGTATTTTTTCTTGCAGGGACAGGCGCGCCAGAATGCAACAAGCCACTGAGCATAAGATACTTAGCAGGATCTATGGAAATGGGAGGGGGTGGGCCTTCTCCCAAGTGGATTTCGCCGATCTTGGAGCTCGTTCGACAATCGATTCGGCACTGCATCGCCGGGAGCGCGAAGGCGTCATCCGGAGGGTCATTCGCGGCATTTACGATTACCCTCGTCATAGCAAGGCGCTGGGAGGCCCGACAAGCCCGAATATCGACCAGATCGCCGATGCGCTCGCTCGCAAATTCGCCTGGCGCATCCAGCCCAACGGAGCCACAGCTCAGAATCTACTCGGTCTGTCGACACAGGTTCCCGCGCGCGCCGTCTATCTCTCCGACGGGCCGGATCGTTCGTACACCTTGGGCCGCACCAAGCTCGACTTCGAGCACACGGCCCTGAAGGAGGCCGGTTTCAAGTTGGCGGAAAGTCGCCTGATCGTGCAAGCGCTAAAAGCATTTGGCGAAGGTCGGATCACGCCCAAGGTCATTACTCAGATCCGCAGGCAATTTGATTTGGCCCTGCGCCAGCGGATACTCCTCGACACGAAGACAGCGACAGGCTGGGTTTACGCCGCCATTCAGGAAATTGCCAAGGACGGCGCGAATGGATAAACTCGCGCGGCTACCGGCGGCGGATCGGCGCGACATCTTCAGCGAGGCGGCGGCTCGACTTGGGATCAGGCCAACAATCATCGAGAAAGACTTCTGGGTCTGCGTTGCGCTGAAATTGCTTTTCCAGAAATCGCGGTTCGGCAAATCCCTGGTCTTCAAGGGCGGTACATCGCTTTCGAAGGCCCACGGGCTAATCGAGCGTTTCTCCGAAGATATTGATCTTGTCCTCGACTGGAATCTGATCGGTTTCGGCGCCGGGCTCAGGGACCCGATGCAGGAGTTCACTTCAAAAGGTAAGCAGGACCAGTTCAACAAAGAAATGAACCGTCTTGCGGCGGACTACATCGCCAGAACGCTTTGCCCGGAGCTGGAAGATCTTCTGCGCCAGGAAAACGTCGGGGTGGCGGCAGCCGTCGATCCGGATGATCCGCATACCGTCAATATCCGATATCCCGCGGCTTTTGCGGAAGCCTATATCCGCCCCGAAGTCCGCCTCGAAATCGGACCGCTTGCCTCATGGGTGCCCTCCGCTACGCACGTGATCCGGCCCTATGCTTTCGACGTGCTCCCCGAGGTATTCGAAAACCCGGTCTGTGAAGTTGTGGCGATCGCGGCCGAGCGGACGTTCTGGGAGAAATCGACAATTCTCCATAAGGAGGCGCACCGGAAAACTCAAATTCCTCAACGCCATTCGCGACACTACTACGATCTCTACAAGCTCGCTGTGAGTCGCGTCAGGGCAGCGGCCTTGGCCGATCCAAAGCTCTTGCAGGATGTGGTTGCGTTCAAGCAGCGGTTCTATCCGTCCGCCTGGGCCCGGTATGATCTCGCGGTTCCGGGCTCGTTGAAGCTGCTCCCGGCGACACCTTCCCAGGTGAAGGAGCTCGCACAGGACTACGAAGAGATGCAGGTCATGCTGTTCGGCGCACCTCCTGAATTCCGCGACATTCTTGATGAGCTACGAGACCTGGAAGCCGAGATTAATGCAACGGCTCAAACAGATGAGTTGGGCGGCGCATAACAGGTTTAATGGTCCAGTCATTAGCGGCGGTGACGAGGTAACGGCAAGACTTCGTAAACGCGTGGCGACACGTTCTACTCCCGCGGGACGGTAGTGATCGTCGTAATCGTCGTCACTGCTGTGATGGTCGGTTAACAGTTGCCTGCCAACCGCACTTCAACCCTCGTCCTCGACGAATGAGGACTCTTCTTCTGACCGGTGACAGCAATGCCATCCGCCGTTTCTTCTAATCAACAAGGGTCCTGCCTGGCATTCATTTTCCTGTTGGCGTGATCTCCAAGTCTCAGGCCACCACACCGCCCACCCCATGACAGAATAGACTCTTCCATGCCCGACGTCGTCATCGAAAATCCCATCATCAATTCCCCTTTCGAGGAACCGATGCGCCATTTCTACTTCGGCGAAACTGGCATTACCGATAAGATCGTCGAATCTCGCCGTAATTCCGCCTACTTCGTCCCAATCCCGCCCTCCCGTAAGAAGAGCGGCAAAGAACAACTCGTCCTCGGCACGGAATGGACAAAAGACCGCCAGCAGGAAAACAAGTTCATCAACGACATCCGCAACACCGTCGCCAAATGGCGCTTCGGCGGCTATGACGGCGTCACGAGTACCACCCGCGCTCTCCTCGAATACTGGCAACGCCCCGACCGCGAACGCAAGCTCTTCTTCTGCCAGATCGAAGCTCTCGAAACCGCCATCTATTTCGCCGAACTCTCCACCCGCCGCGATTCCTGGATTCGCACTGAGCTCAAAGCCGCCAACGACATGGCCAATCCGCTTCTCAACCGCGTCGCCTTCAAAATGGCGACAGGCACGGGCAAGACCGTCGTGATGGCCATGATCATTGCCTGGCAGGCGCTCAACAAATTTACCGATTCGTTCCTGATAGTGACCCCCGGCATCACCATTCGCGACCGCCTCCGCGTCCTGCTCCCCAACGAGCCAGGCAACTACTACCGCGCTCTCGATGTCGTCCCCGAGGACATGCGTCGCGAACTCGAAAAAGCCAAAATCCTCATCACGAATTACCACGCCTTCCAGATGCACGAAAAGGGCGACGCTTCCAGCAACACCAAAGAACTTCTGGGCGCCAAACAATCCGGAGCTTTCAAGGAAACGCCCGACGAAATGGTGCGCCGCGTCTGCCGCGCTTTCACGAAGCGCAAAGGCGGCTTACTCGTCATCAACGACGAAGCCCATCACTGCTACCGCCCCCGTGTGGTCGATGACCCCCAGCAGAAACTCATCGGCGAAGACCGCAAAGAAGCCGAAGCCAGCAACCAGCGAGCCAGCCTCTGGATCTCCGGCCTCGAAGCCGTCAAAAAGAAGCTCGGCGTCCAGGCCGTCTATGATCTTTCCGCGACGCCGTTCTTCCTCAACGGCTCCGGCTATCGCGCCAATGAGCTTTTCCCCTGGGTTGTCTCCGATTTCTCTCTCATCGATGCCATTGAATCCGGCATCGTGAAAATCCCCCGCGTACCAGTCTCCGATAACAACATGATTGGCGACCAGCCCACTTACCGCGATCTCTGGCTTCGCATCCGCGACGAACTCCCGAAAAAACGCGCCAAAGACGCCACACACAACGCCGAACCGCGCCTCCCCACAGCTCTTCAGGGCGCGCTCGAAAGCCTCTACTCCAACTACAAGCTCTACTACGCGAAATGGGCCGCTAACGCTGAAGCGACAGCCAAAGGCCAGCCGCCCCCGGTCTTCATAGTGGTCTGCAACAACACCAGCGTTTCGAAAATGGTTTTCGACTACATAGCAGGCTGGGAAAAGGACATGGGCGAAGGCCATAAAGTAGCCGTCTCAGGCGCCCTCCCCCTCTTCAGCAACGCCCACGACGGCAAATGGACCACCCGCCCCAACACCATCCTGGTCGATAGCGTCCAACTTGAATCCGGCGAAGCCATGTCCGACGATTTCCGCCGCGCTGCCGCAGTCGAAATCGAGGAATTCAAAGCCGAATACCGCGAGCGCTATCCCGAGCGCGACGTCGATGCGCTCACCCCCGAAGACCTTCTCCGCGAAGTCCTCAACACGGTTGGCAAGCCGGGCAAGCTGGGCGAACAGATTAAGTGCGTGGTCAGCGTCTCCATGTTGACCGAAGGCTGGGACGCTAACACCGTCACCCATATCCTCGGCGTGCGCGCCTTCGGCACTCAGCTTCTCTGCGAACAGGTAGTCGGTCGAGGCTTGCGACGCATGTCCTTCGCGCTCGATGATAATGGCCGCTTCTTTCCCGAATATGCCGAAGTCTACGGCGTGCCCTTCTCCTTCATCCCTTCCGCCGGGTCCAATCCCGACCCTCGCCCGCCGAAAGACTTCACCCGGGTTCGTGGACTGCCCGAGCGCGCCGACGCGGAAATGCGCTTCCCCCGCGTCATGGGCTACAAGTACGATCTTCCGCCCGAAAAGCTGCAATATAAGTTCGATGCCGATTCGCGTCTGGTGCTCAGCACCAAAACCGTCCCCACCGAAACCCTGAACGCACCCATCGTCGGCGCCACCAGCCTGCACACGCTTGACGATCTCAAAGCTCGCCGCGTCTCCGAAGTGGATTTCAAGCTCGCGCGCCACGTTCTCGAAACCCATCTCCGTGACGACACAGCCGATCCTGGCGCAGCCATCAAAAGCTGGCTGTTCCCCCAGGTTCTCGAAATCGCCCGCGCCTGGCGCAAAGAATGCGTGGCCTGTCAGGACGACATGTTCCCGCAGATTCTGCTCTGGGCTCAATACGGCGCGGAAGCGGGCGAAAAGATATACCGCTCCATCGCCGCGGGGCTTCAAGGCGAAAAAAGAATCAAGCCGATTCTTTTCCCCTACGACGTCGAAGGCACGACCCGCTACGTCGATTTCGATACCGCCCGCCCGACGTACGCAACAGACGCCCGCTTCAGCCAGATTTCACACGTCGTGGCTGACACCGAAAGCTGGGAGCAGAAGCTGGCGCAATCCATCGAGTCGATGGAGGCTAAGTATTTCAAGAACGACCTTCACGTGGGCTTCACCATCCCCTACACGTTTGAGGGAGCTCAGCGCCGTTACGTGCCGGATTTCGTCATGCAGTGGAACGATCTGAATTTGATTCTGGAAGTGACGGGCGAGAAGAAGCCGGATAAAGAGGCCAAAGTCTCGACCACTCGGAATCTTTGGGTGCCCGCCATCAATAACGATGGACGGTTCGGCAAATGGGCGTATCTGGAAATCCGTGACCCGTGGAATGCGAAAACCGAGATGAGGGAGTTCCTGGAGACTTATCGTAATGGCAACTAAATCGACAGCAGCCAAATCGGCTCCCGCGAAAACTCCAGTCAGCGCGGTCAAACATAAGGACCAACGCAAGAATATCCCGACTGAGGAACTCCGCGATTTCGTCAGCGACGACGAGCGAGCCCCAAAGAAACAGCTATACCCGCGTGACCCGTCGCTCGACCCGCAACTGGTATGGAAAGGCAAGGATGAGCAGGATGCGACGGACCTGGCCGTCGATGTCGTCCCGGTCTACATTCAGGAAAAGATTCACCCGCTCGCGATTGTCGAAGACGTTCGCGCGAGCGCCGCAAAAACAGTCGAGGCCCAAGCCGATTTGTGGGGCGATTTCAACGGGATTTCCTTCGAGGATTACATCGATTTCTATAACCACGGACACAGGTGGTCGAACCGGATGATTCTCGGTGATTCGTTATTAGTCATGGCTTCCCTTGCCCAGAAAGAGGGAATGAAGGAAAAGGTCCAGATGATCTATATGGACCCTCCCTACGGAATCAAGTTCGGCAGCACCTGGCAGGTCAGCACGCGTAAGCGCGACGTGAAGGACGGGAAATTGACGGATGTCACCCGTCAACCGGAGCAGATTCGGGCGTTCCGTGATACCTGGGAACTTGGCATCCATTCCTACTTGGCGTATCTGCGAGATCGGCTCACCGTGGCTCGCGAATTACTCACTGAAAGCGGAAGTATTTTCGTTCAAATTGGCGATGAAAATCTTCATCTCGTGCGGTCGGTGCTGGATGAAGTGTTCGGAAGCGCAAATTTCGTTTCGATAATAACGGTACGAAAGACCGGGGGTACGACTGGCGAGTACTTGGCAGCTACCTCTGATTTCATCCTTTGGTACGCCCGAGACTTCGCGATGGTGAAGTATCATTCGCTTTTTCGCTCGAAAGAAAGCGACGGCGAGGCGACAGCTTACGACTTGATCGAGTTCTCTGATGGAAGCAGAAGGCGAGCGAGCCCCGAAGAGCGTGCCACCAGTTTCGCCGACGTCGTAGGTAGACGGTTTCAGCTAACCATCCTGACATCTCCCCGCATCCGAGAGGCGAGAACAGGATATTTCCCGATTGTTTTCGAGGGCAATCAGTTTCTGCCAACCGCCGGCGAGTGGAAGACTCATCGAGACGGAGTAGGGCGATTAGGCCATGCGCGAAGAATAGACCGAGTCGGTTCAACCCTCCGTTATGTACGCTACCTCGAAGATTTCCCGGCCGTAGTCTTGACGAACACCTGGGTTGACGTGGGTGGCGCGTCAGATCCTGTCTATGTGGTCCAAACAAACTCCAAGATCGTTGAGCGGTGCATGCTGATGTGCACGGACCCAGGCGACCTGGTCCTCGATCCAACCTGCGGCTCAGGCACAACAGCATACGTCGCCGAACAATGGGGCCGACGCTGGATCACAACGGATACATCCCGTAGCTCTCGCACTGGCACGTACCCGAGTGATGGCCGCGCGCTATCCGTACTACTTGCTGGCTGACTCCCCGGAAGGCATCAAGAAAGAATCCGAGGTGATCGGCAAACCGCCCACGGCCACGAATCCGCAAAGCGACATCAAGAAAGGTTTTGTCTGTAAACGCGTCCCGCACATCACCTTGAAATCCATAGCCAACAACGAAGAAATCAACACGATCCACGCCACCCACGAAGCCCAACTCAACCCCACTCGCGCAAAGCTAAACGCCGCTGTCAAAAAACATTGGCAAGAATGGGAAATCCCGCGCGAGGCCGACCCCAAATGGCCAGCCGCAGCCCTCACTCTCCACGCCGACTGGTGGAAACTCCGCCTCGCCCGCCAGAAAGAAATCGACGCCTCCATCGCCCGGCGCGCCGATACCGAATTCCTCTTCGACCAGCCCTACGAAGACAACAAACGCATCCGCGTCAGCGGACCCTTCACGGTCGAGAGCCTTTCCCCGCATCGCGTGCTCAAAGCTGACGAAGAGCGCCCCGCCAATGAAGCCGAGGGCGTCCGCGAAGCCGAAGGGGATTTCGTTACCCGCATCCTCGCCTACCTGAAAAAATCCGGCGTCCAGAACACCGTCAAGCAGGAACGCCTCATGCTCGACCCACTCGAACCCTATCCTGGCGAATGGATTCAGGCCGCAGGCGAATACCGCGCACCCGATGGCAAAGTCCAGCGCGTGGCCGTCACCATCGGCCCGCAGTACGGCACCGTAGGTCCCGACATCGTCAAGGAAGCCGCCAAAGAAGCAGTGCGAGGAGTCGGCTTCGACCTCCTGATCGTCTGCGGCTTCGCGCTCGACCCGCACGTCTCCGAAGAAACGCGCCGCTACGGCAAACTAACGGTCCTCACGCCAAGGATGAACCCGGACTTGCTTATGGGCGACGGCCTGCTCAAGAAAACCGGAGCGGCAAATCTCTTCATGGTGTTCGGCGAACCGGATCTGGAAGTGAAAACGCTCCCGGACGGCCAGCTACAAGTAGAATTGCGCGGTGTTGACGTCTACGATCCCACCACCCAAGAGATCCGCAACAACTCCACCGACGAGGTGGCATGCTGGTTCATCGACACCAGTTACAACGGCGAAAGCTTCTTCGTCCGCCACGCATACTTCACCGGAGCCGGCCAACCGTACGAACGCCTGCGCAAAGCCCTGAAAGCGGAAGTCGATGAAGCCGCCTGGGCAAGCCTGTACGCAACAACCAGTCGCCCCTTCAAGCGGCCCACGACGGGCAAAATAGCGGTAAAAGTGATCAACCACTACGGCGACGAAGTGCTGAAAGTCTACGCTGTCTGAAATGGTGTCGCGACATGGGCAACAAGTGAGGAATATCCAACGGCTTCTGAAGGGCGAGATCAGAGACTGGTACGAAGTTGAACGGAATACTGCCACCCTCTTAGACGCCGTAGCTGGGGCACTTGAATTAGAAAAGCTCTCCGGGAATCAGATCTGGCAGCTCATGCGGCTGACGTGGATTACGAACAATATCCATGGTGTGTCGCCGAATCATTGGCAGACATTGAAGGTACCAGCTCTTGGCAGTCTTTTTGGAAAGAGCGTCGAGATATCCGGCGATCAGTCTGCAACCATTCGGGCAATGGGTCTGCCATTCGATGTCGAACTAGCGGCAATCCGAAATACTGGCGTCGTAAATTTTCGGTACGTCTGGAGGAATACTGCACAGAGATGGTGCGTTGCCAACAGAAGATCTCTTCTGGAAATCATCCGCGACGCGAGGCGTCCGGCGATGTCGCTGGATGATCGCATCGAGCTTGCAGCCCGAATCGAGGGCCTTCCCAGCATTCCATCGCCGGACAACAAAGCGAGTGTTAGATCGGCACTCGCGCTCGCTCCACTCATCGCTTTCCTCGATCCCCAACATAGATTTCCCATCATTAGCGGGGGCTCCGAGGTCTCCAGATTACTCAAGAAGTTGAAACTAACAAATAGCGGATTCGGGGACCAGGTCCGCCATCTCACCGGCCTGATCGGGCAGTTTGGTATTGAAGATGTCTTTATGCTTGATGTCCTTGCGAAAGATATCGCCACACTGGTGACGGCGACCCCTCCGGACGTTCCGGGCGAACCACGCAAGTCTGTTCACGAAAGCGAGACGCAGTTGCCTGAATACGACCTGGACGAGCGGTTGGCTACCCAGCACGCGAACAGCATTGTTTACCGAAACCGGCACAATAAGATGACAGAAGCACTCAAGTCCCTTTTTGCCGGGCACGAACTCGTTACGAGCTACGATCACGACTGCAATTACGATGTTCTGGTCAGGGATTATGATCGCAAGTCGCGTGATTTGTTGATAGAAGCGAAGCCAGACGCGGACAGGGGGTCGATACGCATCGCAATCGGGCAGCTCCTCGATTATCGGCGATTTCTGAAACGTTCCGCCGCGTCAGATCTGGCGATCCTGACCATCCTGCCGCCGTCGCCATCCTACATCGAGCTTCTTGAAGAGCTAGAGATCACCGCACTATGGTACACGGACGAAACATGTCAGAAAATCGGTGGTGCGGGCCGCGCGTGGCCAGTGATTAAAAACCTAGTTCACGTATCGGCCGCTGCGGGTGACTTGCCGGTACCCGCTCCTCCAAACTCCCGTAGCTGAACAGTTCGCTCTGCTGTATATCTTCGCCTCGGATATAAAGCCAGGCGATTTTTTGACCCGCAGATTACGCGGAAGTTAGTTTGTGAGCAACCTATTGGACCTGTCTAGCCGGCGTCGATTTTTGAACCTCCGAACCGACTGTATACTCGATGCTGATCAATGCTAACGGTCGGGAATAGCCGATGAGAGTCCGGGACGGCGTCAGTACTTTGTCTGCCACAGACCTGGCGAATCATTTGTCATGCCGTCATCTCACGGATTTAAACTACCGCCTCGCTAAGGGCGAACTGAAGGAGCCAGCTTGGGAAAACCCCCATCTGGTCGTGCTCCAGCAGCGGGGTTTGGCACACGAAAAAGCATACATTGACACGCTCCGAGCAAACGGTCTTTCGGTTGTCGATCTTTCGGATGAGCCGGAGGAGGTAGCCAGCGAGGCAACTCGAAAGGCAATGGAGGGCGGCGCGCAGGCCATAGTCCAGGCAACTCTTGCCGCCACGAGATGGCGTGGCCGGGCGGACGTGATGTTGCGTGTTGAGCCGCCATCCGGCTTGGGCAACTGGTCCTACGAGGTCGTTGATTGCAAGCTGGCCCGAGAGACGAAAGCTGAAACGATTCTTCAGCTATGCCTGTACTCCGAACTTGTGGCGAGTATTCAGGGAGTCGAACCGGAACGTTTCCACGTGATTCGGCCTGGAACGGATTTTCTGCCTGAGTCGTATCGGTTCGCTTCATTTGCCGCTTACCACCGCTCCGTGAAGGAATCGTTGAGGAGCGCGATTGATGCTTCCCCAGTGGGGACCTATCCGGAGCCCGTCAGTCACTGCGATGTTTGCCGCTGGTGGAAGGAATGCGACAGTCGGCGGCGGGCAGATGATCACCTATCGTTCGTCGCCGGAGCATCCAAACTACAGCGAAAAGAACTGATGACACGGGGTGTTTCGACTCTCGAAGCGTTGGCAATACTACCTCTACCGTTACCGTTCAAACCCGCGCGTGGCGCGACCGATAGTTACGTCCGGATCAGGGAGCAGGCACGGATTCAGCTGGAGGCTCGCATAGAAGCGCACCTAAAGTTCGAATCGCTTCGGACCGAACCCGGCGAGGGACTCGCGCGCCTGCCAGCACCTTCCCCCGGAGATATCTTCCTGGACTTTGAGGGCGATCCGTTTGTTGGCGAAGGAGGATTGGAATACCTTACGGGTGTCACTACGGGGGAGGGACGCGACGCGTTGTCGTATGAATGCCGGTGGGCGCTGAACCGGGCAGAGGAGAAAACTGCGTTCGAGTGGTTGATCGACTTCACCTTTGAGCGGCTGGCGCGTTTTCCGGATCTTCACATCTACCATTACGCGAGCTATGAGCCGTCAGCTATCAAACGGCTGATGCTGCGTTACGCAACGCGGGAAGATGAAGTAGATCGCCTTCTCCGGGGCGAAGTGTTCGTCGATCTTCACGTGGTTATCAAGCAGGGGATTAGGGCCAGTGTCGAGCAGTATTCG
The DNA here is from genome assembly GCA_036273015.1 of Bryobacteraceae bacterium. Lineage (GTDB taxonomy): Bacteria > Acidobacteriota > Terriglobia > Bryobacterales > Bryobacteraceae > BOG-234. The sequence continues at coordinate 11,342 of DATAXN010000068.1, forward strand.
CTGAAGGAATTGGAGAAATTCTGTGAATATCGCCGGGCGATACCGCTACTGGAGGCAAATCAGGCGCGCCACTTTATCGAGCATCAACTGGAACTGAGTCCGGTGCCAGAACTAACCGCCGAAGCCTGCAAAGTGGTCGTGGGCTACAACGAGGACGATTGCCGTGCAACCGAGCAGGTGCGGAACTGGCTTGAAAAGATCCGCGCCGAGATGATCGCCAACGGAGCCGATCTTCCCCGACCGCCGGTCAAGGAGACGGCACCGAGCGCCGAAACCTCCGAGCTTCAGCAACGCATTGCAGCATTATTTGAAGCTTTGACGCGCGACCTTCCGCCCGAGCCGGCGGATCGGAATCAGGAACAGGCCGCGCGATGGCTTCTTGCACACGCACTCGCCTGGCATAGTCGGGAAGACAAAGTGAAGTGGTGGGAGTTTTTCCGAATGAAGGACCTCGCTGAAGACGATCTCCACGATCATAAGGAAGTCCTGACAGATTTGACCCTGGTGGCCCGGATGCCGAAGATGAAACCGAAAGAGCGTTCACCGATCGACAGGTACAAGTATCCGGCCCAGGAATCGTCTATTAGGGTCGGATCGAAGATATTCACGTTCGATGAACAGAGCTTTGGCGAGGTCGTGGCCGCTGATCCCACAGAACGAACGGTAGACATCAAGAAGCAAATCAAGCACGATGCCAGTCATCCCCGGTCCGTGTTTGCCCACAAACACTACAACACCCCAGAGCAGACCAAATCGATTCTTCGATTGGCCGATTGGATCGTTGCCAACGGAATGGACATCCCGGGTGACTTTCGGGCTTCTCGTGATCTACTGATGAGAAATCCGCCGCGCCTGGCGGACGGGATGACATTGGTTCCGGAACCAGATCAGACGAGCGTCGAACTGGCCTGCCAATTGGGGACCGCGCTCGACCATTCAGTTTTGCCGATCCAGGGCCCTCCGGGGGCGGGCAAGACATTTACGGGGTCGCAAATGATCTGCGAGCTCGTGCGTAAAGGCCGGAAGGTCGGCATCACGGCAGTTGGGCACAAAGTCATTGCCAACCTTCTTGAGAAGGTCGTCGAGGCTGCGCGCGAGCAGGAGGTCCCCGGGGTGCTGTGCGCACACAAGATGGACACTGAGGACCCTGAAGGTCAGCCTGTCCGTGAGATTGGAACAAATGAAGCAGCACTGGAGGGATTGCAGGGTGGCGCGATCAATGTTCTCGGTGGAACTCCGTGGCTTTGGTCCAGACCGGAGTTCATGAACTCGGTTGATGTTCTTTTCGTGGACGAGGCCGGACAGATGTCGCTCGCCAACGTGCTTGCGTGCGCTCCAGCCGGGCTGAGCCTTGTCCTCCTGGGCGATCCGCAGCAGTTGGAGCAACCGCAGAAAGGGAGCCACCCGGAAGGATCAGATATTTCCGCCCTTGCCCATTTGCTCGATGGCAGGAAGACGATCCAGGAGGACCGTGGACTGTTTCTCGAAGAGACATGGCGTCTTCACCCCACAATCTGCCAGTTCACGTCGGAGATGTTCTACGAGGGACGTCTTGCATCACTCGATGGGCTTGAACGCCAACGGATTGATGCGGTGGCTCCGTTCGCAGGAGTTGGTCTGTGGAATCTCCCGGTCGTGCACGGGGGCAACCAGAGCTATTCGCCAGAGGAAGTCGAGGTGATTTCAAACCTTGTTAACCTCCTGACAGGGGAGGGCAGCTCATGGACTGATCGTAACGGCGTCGCAAGATCTCTGACACGCGCGGACATTCTTTGCGTCGCTCCATTCAACGATCAGGTCAATAGGCTCAAAGATCGCCTCCCCGATGTCCAGGTGGGAACCGTCGACAAGTTTCAGGGCCAGCAGGCGGCGGTTGTAATCTATTCGCTGACCGCTTCATCGCCGGAAGACGCGCCGAGAGGAATGGAGTTCCTCTATGATCTCAACCGTTTCAATGTCGCGACGTCTCGGGCCCGCTGTGCCTGCATTGTGGTAGGGAGCCCGCTGCTACTATCCCCTGAATGCAGAACTCCCCGCCAAATGGAACTGGCCAACATCCTTTGCCGGTACAACGAGGTCAGTGAACGTGTTTCGACTGGAAGCGCAGCAGCCGCAGGATAAGCCATTGCTGCCAGAATGATTTCGCAGTAGATTGCCGAGGCCCAACAACCAGCGCGCCAGTGCGAGCCCAGATTGGCGCGCGATATCCCGCTGTCGGCATCCGACCCAGCGGCTTGTGCGGTGCTTCTGGGTGCAGGGCCTTTCTGGATGACGGTTGCGCGCGAGCGAGAGATGTCGTCATACACCGGTCATTATTTTGCGTTCCTCGGATGCCGAACGGGACAAAGCCGACGCCGTGCGGTTCGCGCCAGCCGATACGTTCGCAGCCACCAAACCTCGGTGACTTCCCAACCTTGGGTTGATCTTCAAGGCGGTGCTCGTCTTTGAGCAGGCAATGCGGGGGGCGCACGCTCATGGCTCCGCAACACCTTCAGCGCAAATATGACCGGATGGCGGGGTGCTGCCAAGCAATGCACTTGGACGCCATGCAATCCTCTTTTTTACCGGCGTTCCCGAAGCGTGGCCGAATCGGAATCTGCCTGAGATAATCGAAGGAGATCCATGGCGGTTTACAAGCAACAGGAAAGCAGGTTCTGGTGGTACAAATTCACCTGGAACGGGCGATCGATCCGGCGAAGCACGAAGCAGACCAACAAACGTGTCGCCGAACAGATGGAAGCCGCTCACAAGACGGGGCTCGCCAAAGGCGAAGTTGGAATCGTCGAGAAGCAACCCGCTCCGACCCTTGAGCTTTTCGCTGAAAGATTCATGCAAGCCATCTCCGTACGGTCTGCTGAGAAGCCCCGGACTGTCGCGTTTTACCAGGAGAAGCTGAACCGGCTACTGGAATACCCCAAGATGGCGCGTGCCACACTCGACGCAATCGACGAGGCCCTGATCGAGGAGTATGTCAAGGAACGCCGAAAGCAGGTCGCGCCGGCGACCGTTAATCGGCAACTCGCAACTCTGCGCCGAGCACTGCGCCTTGCGCATGAGTGGAAGGTGATTGATCGCGTCCCGCGGATTCGCCTGCTACAGGGAGAGCGAACGCGCGAGTTCGTGCTCACACGCGAGATCGAGGCTAAGTATTTGGAGGCGGTGCCGGAGCCTCTCGCAGACATCGCGATCCTGATGCTGGATACCGGTCTTCGGGATGGAGAGGCGCTCGCGTTGAAGTGGTCAGACGTTCATATGCAGCCCGCGGGTGGCGCGAAATTCGGATATCTCCAGGTTCAGAAGGGAAAGTCGGCCAAGGCGCGGCGTACATTAAGCCTGACCGCGCGAGCGGTCGACATGCTCACGGCACGTTCAAAAACTTCCGCTTCGGAATTCGTATTCTGCGGAAGATTGGGCAAGCCCATACTCGTCACGTCCCTCGACCATCAGCACTCCAGGGTGCGAGAGTCACTCAAGCTCCCGGCGGATTTCGTGGTCCATTCGCTCTGCCACACCATGCTGACGAGGCTTGGCCTGCTCGGCGTGGACGCGTTTACGATAATGAAGATCGCTGGTCACAGCAGCATCACCGTGTCACAGAGATATGTCCATCCATCACCCGAATCGGTGGAGCGCGCGTTTGAAAAGCTGGAGGAGTCGCGGCAGGGTGTCGCGAGGATCGGGGTGGGCATAGAATTGGGCATAGGTGACAAAATGAGCGATCAAAAAATCGCTGTAAATAGATGATATAAAATAGTTTGGGCCCTTAGCTCAATGGTTAGAGCAGCGGACTCATAATCCGTTGGTTGTAGGTTCAAATCCTACAGGGCCCACCAGAGAATGAAAGGCGGTTCCATGCGTATTGCGCCGATCATCGCGGCTTTGCTCCTGCTTGCGGGAGTGGGGCTGGCGCAGAGATTCGGAGGAGTGGGGTTTCAAGGCCACGATGAAGGCCCGGAGGCGGTGTTTCCCGCCAAAGGGGAGTTCCATTTCATTCGCGTGGAATACACCGACCTGCCCGAGTTCCATCGCTTCTTCGGCTTCGCATCCCGCAATGGCTCAGGCGACGGCTGGTGGCTGGTGGACTGGCCGGATGCGGACGAGCACTTCTCGACGGGCGTACAGCGCCTCACCCGCGTGGAGACGGGAGCGCCGCTGCACATGCGGCTGACCGACGATCGCATCTTCGACAATCCTTTTATCTATGCAACGCAGACCGGATGGTGGGGACTGACCAACGCCGAAACCGCCCGTCTGCGCGAGTATCTGCTCCGAGGCGGCTTCCTGATGGTTGACGACTTCTGGGGACCGGACCCCGAGCAGATGGAGATATTCAAGGAGACGATGCAGCGCGTGCTTCCGAACAAGCCCATTACGGACACCGCCCTGGGCGACTCGGTGATGCATGTTCTCTACGATATTCAGCAAAAGGATCTTTCGTTCATTCCGGGTACTCGCCACCTCCGCAGGGGTCCAGGAGGCACGGTAGTGGTGCAGCAGCCTTTCGGCACACAGCCCGCGTGGCGTGGCATGTATGACGACAGGAACCGGATGATCGTCGCGGTGAACTACAACACCGATATCGGCGACGCCTGGGAATACGCCGATGCGCCGGAATATCCGGAGCATATGACCGCGCTGGCGTATCGGTACGGGATTAACTATCTGGTTTATTCGATGACGCACTAACGTGCAAGACGCCGGGCGGAAGCCCGGCGGCAGCCTGGAAAGGCCGCCCCACATGCATCAGGCGCTTACCAGCTCCGGCAGAGGCGATTGGCGTTTGAGTTTTTCCCGGTACATATCTTCATCGGCTTTCTTCAGCAGAGCATCGATGTGAGTACCGTCGTCGGGGGAGATGCTGAGCCCGACGCTGGCGCCGACGCGCAGTTCATGGCTGCTGAAGGCAATCGGCTGTTCGATCGCATGGGATAAGAGAGCGGCAACGCGGTCTGCTTCTTTGCGGTCGCTCACACCCGGCAGAATCACCACGAACTCATCGCCTCCGATTCGGGCCGCGAAGTCCGTATGCCGCACATTCTTGATGATGCGCGTGGCCACGTTCTGAAGCACCCGGTCTCCGGCTTCGTGGCCATATTGGTCGTTGATCTCCTTGAAGCAGTCGAGATCGAGATAAAGGACCGCCATCGCGGAGCGCTCCGGATCGCTGTTGCGGACATAGGCCTCGACACGCTCATGCAGCGAGGCGCGGTTCAGTAGTTTCGTCAGTGAGTCGTACTGGGCGCGGAAAGACAACTGCTCGTACAGCCCGCGGCGCTCCACGGCAAGACTGGCAAACTGGCCCCACGACTCCAGCAGTTTCTCCTCGGCCTGGGGGTCCGAGCGTTCTGCCGTAAAGAAGGAAACAATCATCCCGGTCAGCCGCATATTGCGCAGAATCGGCACGGCCCGGTAATACGGAAAGGGAAAGTCCCGGGCGGTCTCGATGAAGCGCCGCCAGCCCGGATCGCCGGAGAGCTTTGCGATGGGTCCGGAACACAGCGTTTCACGAATGGAGCTGATTGCGATGCCGTCCAGCGCTCCGGCGAGCCGCTCGGAGAATCGGGAGTACACGGAGATATGCGAAGAATCCGTCAATTCGATCTGAATCGAACACACCGATCCGGGAAGATGACTGGCAACGGCGTGAGCCATGGTCGTCGCGATCTGATCGAGCGGCTGGTCCTTCGCGACCAGTTCGAGAACGGCCTTGCGATCCTGCTCCAGTTTTTCCGCCTGGCGGGCGGCGCGCGCGGAGTCCTCGGCGGCGGCGCGGGCTTCCTGCGATTGGAAGAGCATGTTCATCTCTTCGGTGATGTCGATCATCGCCCCGGTGGCGCGTGTCGGCGGATTAGTGCTCAGTTCATAACGCCACTGGCTGCGCATCCAGCGAACCGTCCCACTGGGCAGTGTCAGGCGGAATTCGTTCTGGATGGTGCCGGGCTGGGCGTTCACAGGATCCGACGCGGCTCGTAAAGCCTCGACATCGTCGGGATGAATCCGCGCATCGAATTCTTCCTGCGTCAATTCCCGCTTGTTGGCGGGGAACTCCAACATGGCGGCTGTGCCTTCCGAGATCGTCAGGGTGCGCTTGGGGAAGTTGGCCTCCCAGGTTCCGAACCGCGCCACTCTTTCCGCCAGACTCAACCGCCTGGTGGTTTCGTTCAACGCCCTCTCAGCACGTATGCGCTCGATCGCATTGCCCGCCAGTTGCGCCGCCGCGCGAGCCATGCGCAGCTCTTCCGAACGGGGTTTTGCAATGTACAGGTGATACATCGCAAACGTTCCCAGGACGCTGTTCCGGGAATCGCGGATCGGCTGGCTCCAGCAGGAACGGAGACCGTGGCCGAGGACAAAGTCGCGCGCCTCGACAAAGCGATGGTCCGTGGCGATGTCTTCCACGACGATGGTTTCGTTCCGATACGCCGCGGAACCGCAGGCACCGACTTCCGGACCGATTTCCAGGCTGTTCAGGGCCTGCAGATAATCCGGCGGAAGGCTGGGTCCGGCCGCGATCGACAGGTAGCGACGATGTTCTTCGTCGAGCAGCATGACGGTACAGATCGCGCCGGGTGAAATGCGCTCGATGGCGCGGATCAGCGTGCTCAGGACCTCATTGAGAGGCGCTCCTCTGGCGACGAGTTCGAGCATCCTCCGCTCTTCCTCAATGACCTGTGAGGAGTTGGCGAGGTCCTCGCGCTCACGCGTGCTGGCGGCGAGACGCCGCCGCGTCCGGAGCCAGGCGATGGTCGCGGAAAGCGTGGTGACGAAGAGCAGAATGAGGCCGGAGACGGCGGTAGTGAAGAGTGTCGAGGTCACGTATGAGTCGTTCGTCGTTTCATAGCTCTCATCGGCGGAACGGAGCCAAAACTGTAGAGCCGAATACAAATAAAAACGCCGGGCAGAAGCCCCCGACCCGAGGTTGAACGCTTGGCCACCTTGTCAAGGGATAAGGCCTGTCCAGTACTCTGCGACTTGGCCAAGGCTGAAAGCCCGCCCTACATGATTTCGTGGAGTCCGGTAGCATGGAATAGCGTGAAGAAGCTCATTCTGCTGGCGATCGTCGCCGCTTTTTCTCTGAGAGCGGCCGAAACGTTCGCGCTGGTGATCGGCATCTCGAAATATCAAAAACTTCCGCGGGATTTGTGGCTGCAGTACCCCGACATGGATGCGCAGGCGATCGGCCGCCATCTGGCCAGTCCGCGCGGCGGCGGCATTCCGGCGGACCGGATGCTGATCCTGACCGATCAACAAGCCACAACGGCCGCCATCCGAGACGCTTTCCGTACATTCCTGAAGACACGTCCCGGCAAAGACGACACGGTGTACGTCCTGATCGCCGGGCACGGTACCGTCGACAGCAGCGGCGCTTACATCCTGACGTGGGACAGCGATCCCGGAAATCTCGCGCAAACCGCGCTTCCTATGGCCGAGCTGCATTCCACTGTCGAGGAAGCCCTTTCGAAAGTGGGGCACGTCATTCTTCTGGCCGATGTCTGCCGGGCCGCGTCCATTGCCGGCACGAAGACGGCGGAACTGGGCGACGCGGTGGCCGAGATCGGAGAAGCGCCCGGCGAATTGCTGGGACTGATGGCGGCGCGTCCGCGGGAGGTTTCGTTCGAAGGCCCCGAATTCGGCGGAGGGCACGGCGCATTCACCTGGTCCGTGCTCCAGGGTCTGGAAGGCGCGGCCGACAGCGATCACGATGGCTTTGTCACCGCCGGCGAACTGATCGACTTCGTCACCGCCGAGGTGCCGGGGCTCACGCGAAACAAACAGCATCCGCGCGACTTCGGCAACATGGAAAACGCGACGAAGCTGTCGGATCTTTCGAAGCCGGGGATCGATATCCGGTAAGGGCGTTTCTTTACCGCGCACAACGGCCGCCCGAGTGACGGCCTGTGCGCTCCAAAAGCTCTTTTCGTTACCGCTTGCTTGCGCGCGCGGCTCGGTAAATCAGCGTCAGCCTGGCGCGGCGACGCCTGATCTGACGAATTCCGCCGTATTCATGACGGGTTCGGGAGCGATCGGGAGCCGAATGGGGTCATTCGCAAATTCAAACCCCTGACCAGAAGGTGTATCGCGCGGCAGCCGATTCGTGGGGATAAGGCTCCGAAGCGGAGGGCCTGACCGGTACTTCGTGACCGGCCCCGGCTCGCAGCCGATTTGGCTGGCCGAGTTGTGATTCGCAAATTCAAACCCATTTTCGGCCGGACGCATCGGTAAAGTGTTGACTGGCTTGGGCTGGGCATTCGCCGATTGCTGAATGCGCGCGGTCTGGAGGCTGCGGAATTCGGCCATACTCTTCTGCAGATTCCGATGGATACGCTGCTCGTAGAGGCTGAGCAGCGCGAACTTTCCGGCGTCGGCCAGGAAGACTCGGGCGCTGTTCAGAGCGGCATCGATTTCGGAGTCGGCCTCCGTTGATTCAGGCGCTTCCCATTGGCCGAGCGCGAACATATTGCTTTCGATGGCGGAGACGCGGTTGAGACGCCAGTGGTCGTCGGCGATGGACTGCGCCATCTGGAGTTCGAGAGCGCCTTCGGGCCGGAGACAGGCGACGATGCCGGCACAGAAGCGGTCATGGGCGGCGCGCTCCTCTTCGGAGAGAACGGTGGTGTGCCCGGTGAGTCCGTGGCGGAGGTTGTTGAGGCCACAGCGGCGCTTGCCGGCGGCGGAGGTGGGTCCGCGGGAAAGGAGGGCATTGCGGCGATTGGCGGCGAGTTGTTTTTCCGAGATCATTGGTTGCTCCCTGCGATTGCTTGTTCGATGACAGCTTCGATTTTGTTCCTTCCGAGTGCTTTCCGGGGTGCTGCCTTCGCTTGAGATTTAGCATGGGCGCGGCGGGATGGGTGCGCGGCGGCGGGGACGCGGGGCGGTAATTCATTGAATTTATGGAGAAATTGAGGTGAAAATATTTTTGCTTTCGCGGTGAATGCCCCACGGCGGCCGGCCACTTATCGAGAAGCTTCCAGGGCTTTCGCGATCCGCGCCAGAGTGGCGGGCTTCGACACGACACATTCCTTGATTCGCAGAACAGTCCACCCGTCCCGCCTCAAGGATTGCGAAACGCGTTTGTCGCGGCGTTTGTTCGTCTCAATCTTGTTGCGCCAGAACTCGGTATTGGTGCGGGGTAGGTATTTGCATCGGCACCCGTGCCAGAAGCAGCCATCCACGAACACGGCCACCTTCCTGCCGGGCCATGCGAAGTCGGGTTTGCCCGCGACGGGCCAGTGCTTTCGATAACCCCTGATTCCGGCTGCCCAAAGTAGTTTTGCAAACGGCAGCTCGGTCGTGGTGTTGCCACGGGAATGCACCGCAGCCATTATCTTGGACCTGACTTCCCTTGAAACATGGTCCATATTGCATCGCCAACTGCAGTTTTACCGCTTGGAGTACAACTTCAGGTCGTCGGCGGTGATCTGGTCCGATGGGACGAGCTTGTAATGCTTCTCCTCGACGATTTTCACATCGTCGCCCTGCAGGACAAGCTCAAATAAGGCAATGGTATCGTCCGACATGAACTGGGCGGACACAGGACGACACATCAATCGCGGAAACTTCTGAATGCAACATGCAATATCCTGCCGAGTTTGGGTAACGCCGAGCTGATCGGTACCACCTTTGGCCTGGACGGGAATGACGAATTGCTGTCCATTTCGATTGACGCCAACATACACCTCGTCGATCTCTATCTGGCCGATGTTCCTGACGGATGTCTGCAAGTGATTCTGCAGTGAATAGGACGCGATCCCGAGAAAGACGTCGATCAGGCGATTGTAGCGAACTTTTGCTAACAGGGATTGCTCGTGTGAGAGAGCGTAAGCAGTAATGATTTCCGGCGTTGCGTCAGGAATCTTAATGGCGATGAGCTCCTGCCTGGGTACGATTCGGACGAACTTTCCAAGCTTGAAACGATACTTGCCTCTGCCGGCCAGTTCGATACTCCACTCCAGGCCCTTCGTGGCGGTGGAGACGATGTCGGGCGGCAACGCGGTTCGAAAACGAAACGAATAGATGGTGTCGCCAAGATTCTTCGGCAGATCGATTTCCAGAGAACGGGCGATCTCGACAAATTCATCCCGCGAGAACTCAAATTCGGTCTTCCCCGGTTTGTAGTGATTCTTGAAGATGGTACCGATGATCGCCGAATAGCGATTCTGCTTCTTAGGGACATCTTCGTCGATCTTCTTAGCCATTCGCCTTCCCAGCCTCTTTCCTGATGCGGTGGGGAATGACGTTAGCGGCCACTCCGTAGCGCGCCGCGGCGTCGGACATGTTGCATTCGAGAAGGACGGAGTCTCCGACAGCGCGCGGCTCGTCGCTGTCGACCTTTCGTCCGACCCGCTCCATGATTTTCGATGCGACCGCCTGTCCGAGAAGGGGAGGAACGGAGTTTCCGACTTGCCGGAATCCGTGCCATTTCGTGACGTGGAAGCGGAACCAATCAGGGTACGAATGCAGCCTGGCAGCTTCCCTTACTGTGATACACCGTGGAGAGAAAGGATGAATCGGGCGGGGAGAAGTGAAAGCGCCCCGATCGCTCGCTGTCCCAGCGCGGATGGTGTTGCAGACGCCCATTGGATCGAGCTTCAGGAAGCGGCTGACAGGTTCGGTCTCGCCCGCTGCGGTGGCCTTGAACCGCCTCTGCGAAAGGGCTGTATGGATTGTGCGCAGACTCGACGTTAGAAGATTGCGTGTTTTCCCTGTGCCGAATCTCAGCAACTTTGCATAGGGGCTGGGCTTGGCGAAGTCGGCCTCAACCCAATCCCGTTCCAGCAACTCCTCGTAATCGTCCGCTTCGGGTAAATCGCCGAGCGCGTCCCAGACGGTGGGCGTTGTTTTCGTAAAACCAAGATCGAGATTAGCGCCCGGCAATCCATGTGTCTGGCTGGGGTATTCAGGGAGGTGCTGCCCCCTCCGCGCGCCCATAAGGAACAGACGCTGGCGGTCCTGCGGAACGCCGAAGTTGAGGGCGTTAAGGACTTGATAATCCTCCTCGACCTTGTAGCCCTTCGCCTTGAACTCAACGATGATCTCGCCGAGAAACTTTTTGTGTTCGCCGAGGGTCAGGCCGCGTACGTTTTCGAAGATGAAGTATTTAGGCTTAAGTTCGGAGACCACGCGGACAAAGTGGTAGACAAGATGGTTGCGCGGATCGTCAAGCGCACGCTTGCCAATCATGCTAAATCCCTGGCATGGCGCGCCTCCGAAGACTACGTCAATGTCAGCTTTGCCGATATCGGAATGCGTGCGGATGTAATCGCCGTCGATATCGGCAACGCTGCGGCAGATCGTCGCGCAGTCTGGGAAATTGTATTCGTGCGTGGCGGCGTGGATCGGGTCATACTCGACGGCTGCCGCGACACGGAATCCCGCCCGCTCAAATCCCAGCGAGAGGCCGCCAGCTCCAGCGAAAAGGTCGACGCCTATGGGTTGTTCCGCATTCCCTTTCATCAAACACACACCTTCGCAAATGTACTATCGCCTCGGGGAAGGGACTGCAATCACCGAGTTTAACAATTGCTGCAAGGTCGTGTGCTATCCCTCCATCGCGTTCGGCCTATTCCATCCGCGAGCGTTTCCGTCCCGCTTTCGCACCCACCATGTGGCAGTCCGACTCCCCAAGTCTTATCGCCCGACGAATGCTTCGCAGAGGAACCGTTCCTGGATACACTTTTGGCTCGGCCTCTACCACCTACTTCGCCGCACAAACGAAATTCTTCGCATCATCTGTGCTGCCGGTTCCTGAATACTTCGCCACCTGCGGATACGGGCAGAGCGGCCGGGTCATTGCCGTTCGCCCCTGGTTCGCCGCGCGCGCAGCCACGATGTTCGCGGGCGCTTGTCCCTTTTCGCGCCAGTCTTCCAGCGCCGTCAGGAAATCCGCGCGATCCGGACCGACTCCGCCCCCGCAATGCCCCATGCCGGGCATCAGGAACAGGCGCATCCAATTATCTTGACTTCGGTCGTCCTGCCCCCCGCCCAGTTTCGCGGCGACCGCGGACAAATAACTGATGGTATTCAGCGGCGACGGACCGGGATCGGCCCACCCGTGATACAGCAGCAGTTTCCCGCCCCGCGCCTTGAACTTCGCGAGGTCCGGATCGGTGGATTCAATGAACGCGGCATTCTTCAGGGCCAGGGCGAGGTCGGCGTCGAGGTCGAATGTCATGAAGTCCCAGTTGGCGTCCTGATGTCCGATGAAGCGCGGGGTGTCGGTGTACAGCGAAGTCAACGGCTGGCCCGGCGTGGGCATGCGGTAACCCAATTCAAATCCAAAAGCGCTGCCCGGATAGACGAACTTGCCGGTTTTGGTCTTCACCGGCGCCCACGCATGCCTCGCCGTCTCGACCTGCGGGGCGGTGAGGCAATCGGCGGCGTCGCCCGCTTTGCATTTCAAAACTTCGGGATCGAATTTGCACGACGGAGGATCGGAAATAATGCCGTCTTTGACGCCGTCGTTCGCGTCGCACTTGTTCATGACGGCATTCGCCAGCAGCGTCACTTTTTCGCGTGGAAGGATGCTTCCGGGCTCGCGCAGCATTTCCATCTGGCGCGCCACGCTCTGAATGTTCAGATGAATGTGGTTATTGACCGGGGCGCCGGCGATGATGGCGTCGAAATCGGCCGGGAAGCGCTGGGCTTCCATCAGGCCCTGACGTCCACCGGTTGAGCATCCCTGGTAGTAGGAGAGCTGCGGCCCGCGGCTGTAAAAGGCCTGGAGGATCGCTTTCGATTGGAGCGCCATCTCGTGCATGGAGCGGTAGCCGAAGTCGATCAACTTCTCGGGATGATCGACGGCGAACGATGCGCTGCCGCCTTTATGGCCAGTGTCGTTGGAGGCGGTTGCGTAGCCGCGGGCCAGTCCGGTGGCCATGGCGCCGGTTTCGATGTTCCCCGCCCAGCCGCCATTGCCCACCGCGAGGAATTTGCCGTTCCAGTCTTCGGAAGGCAGCCACAACTCCATCTCGATGTGCGAATCGCTGGATGGCTGCAGAACGGCGGCCACGCGGCAATGGGCGGGAACCGTCACGGCAGGGCCTCTGCCGGCGCGCACCGGTCCGGCGGGGACGCTCTCGGCGGTCGTGATCGTCACGGTCGGGAGGGAGAGCGATTTCAAGGCTTCGCAAGAACCGTGCTGGGTCGCGGCGGCAAACAGCAAAATGGGAAGGATCATGGGGAGGGCTCCTCACAGAGATCATATTGCAAAAGGGGGCATGAGCGGAAAAGGGTTAGCCGCCGCTGGTGGACCGCCTTCCCGCGAAGGCACAAGGGCAGACGACAGGAAACGATCGTCCGCCCCACGCTTGATAGCCGCGGATCAATTTCGTTTCAGAGGATTCACGTACTCAATCCCGGCGAAATCGCGCTGATTACCGGTAACCACGACGCAACCGTTCGCCTCTGCCGTCGCCGCAATAATCATGTCGAGAGCATCGCGCGGACGTCCGGCCGCCGCGCCCTCTGTCATCAGCCGCGCCCAAATCAGACCGGCCTTCTCATCGAACGCGAGCACCCGACCCGCGAATAACGCCGGCGGACCAACTGGTCCCGAGAACCAAGCCTGCAGTTCCTGACGCTTCCTGCCTGCCGGCTTCATCAGAATCCCGCGCCGGATTTCCGCGACAGTCATTGACGAAATGAAAAGATTATGGTCCTCCTGTTCGGCCATCCACGCCGACAGTGCGGGTGAAGGCGCAGGCTTAGTGGCGTTGCTGAGAATGTTCGTGTCGAGGAGATAGCGGTTCACAGGTCGATCTTGCGGCCATGCGTCCGCTGCCGTGTGAGATCGAGATCGGCTCCGACCAGCGGCGATTCCCGCAGCGCCTTCCAGATGCCGCCTTTTTGTGGCGTCACTTCAGCGACCGAGCGCCGTACGTCAGCCCGCAGCGACGCCGCATCCGGACCTTCGGCCAGTCGTTTTGCAAGTGAGCGAATCAGGTCGCGATCGACATCGAGACCCAGCACTTCGAATCGGGCCAAGCCACTCTTCCGAAGCCGGACACGGTAGTTCCGGACCGCGCGCTTCTGGGATGTCTCTTTCATTCTTTTATTCTATATCCAGTAATATGTCCAGAGCCGGATCTCCACGACGTTGAAGTAAAGGCGCCGGTGACAAGATCACCGGCGGTACATGGATTCCCCGACCTGTGATAATTTAGTCCGCGGGCGATCTGAACCGCTGAACGCTCCCAGGGAGGCTTGATGACGCGCTTTAAGACACGGTGGATACCGGCTTCAATATTCCTGTGCGCGGCGGCTGTCGCATTTGCGCAGGAACCGGGCGGGCGTGGGGCGGGCAGGGGCGCCGGGCGAGGTCCGGCGGCAGCACCTCCTCCACTCTTTTTCAAAGAGACGTGGAAACAGGCTCCGGGCAATGTCCCGGTGACGCAGGATTTCGTCACCAATCCGGATCTTCAACTGAACATTTACGGCACCGGCAAGGAAGATTTCGGCGTCACCAGCGAAGGCAACGTACCGCACATATGGACGGGCCTTTGCGCGACGTCCTGCGCGCTGACGCTCAGCAGTAAAGACAGCTATGTCGATCTGACGGGCAAGGCGAAAATCCGCTGGTATTCGAAGACATCGGGATTCCACGAGGTTCGCCCCGTGCTGAAGCTGGCCGATGGAACGTGGCTGGTCGGCGACCACGTGGACGCTTATCCGTTCGATTATCACGAGAGCGAGTTCTATCTGTCGGAAGTGCGCTGGCTCAAACTTGACATGCCCAAAGTACTCACGAAGGGAACGCTGCTGGATAAGGTGGATCTCAGTAAGGTGGATGCGGTGGGGTTTGCGGATCTGAGTCCCGGCAGCGGCCATGGCTCCGGCGGATATTCCGACGTCGCGTGGATCGAGGTTTATGGGAAGCCGGTCAAACGCGAGGCGGCGAGCGCGGGGCAATAAACTCCAAAAAACAGGAGCGTACTACAATTCGAGCAGATGAGTAATACAATCACCCTGCGCCTGCCCGAAGATCTGGCCGAGTGGCTGGACTCCGCCTCACGAAGGGCCGGCGTGCCCCGCAGTCGAATCGTTCGCGATCAGCTCCAGCTTGCCCGCAAGCGGGAGAAGCGACCCTTTCTGCGCCTGGCCGGATCGGTCCGGGGGCCGCGCGATCTGTCCACTCGCAAGGGTTTCTCCCAGGCGTGACCGGTATCGCCGACACCGGTTTTCTGGTGGCGTTCGCCAACCGCAACGATCAGTACCACGGCTGGGCAATGGATGTTGCTTCGCAAATCGATCGGGCGCTGCTGACGTGCGATGCCGTACTTGCTGAGACGGCATTCCACCTGGGAAATGTCTCGCTCGTGCTTGCCATGGTGCAGGAAGGTCTGGTGCGGCCTCAATTCCAGACAGCCGATCACCTTGTCCGGCTGGCCGAACTCGCGAAACGCTACGCCGACCGCAAACCGGATCTGGCCGATCTTTGCCTCATCCGGCTCAGCGAATTGAATCCTGCGCTTCCCGTCATCACAACGGATCTACGGGATTTTCGGGTCTATCGGCGGGGACGCCGTGAGACGATCCCGCTTTTGCATCCTCGCAGGATGTAATCGGAGTGACCGCGCGCGGCGGCGAGCGTTTCGCAATACCGTTAATACCCAAGCGGATTCAATGGGGACGCGTAAAGTTCCGCGCCGGGCGGAAGCCCGGCGGCAGGGCGGAAGCCCTGACCCCACGTGGCTTCAGATCGCAGCGGATTGGGTCCGCAGGATCCCGAGCGCGGCCCGTTTCCGGGGCGTCCGCGAATAAGTCTGCGGGTTTGCCTTCTGCATCTGGAAAAACGGATCGAGGCAGCGCAGCGCGTTCTCCATGCCGGACTGAATGTGCCGCCGCATGGCCTCGGAAGCGGCTACGGGATCGTCCGCCGCCAGCACTTTCAGCAGACTCTCGTGCGCGGGCGATTCTCCCGTCAACGAAACCGGCGTAACGCACAGCCAGGTCGAAGCGACCGCGGCCGCGCGGCCAATGGCATCCGACAGCGCTGTGCAGCGCGCGCACTCGGCAATACGCCGGTGCAGCTTTTCATGAAGAGTCAGATAGACGAAGCGGCTTCCTTCGGGCTGTGCGGACAACGCATCGACCCGAATCGCCAATCTCATCAATTCCGCCCTCTCATCGCGCGTGGCCAAGGTCGAAAAGAGGAGAGCGGCCTGCGCTTCCAATGCCTCCCGGACCACATATTGCCCCTGCACATCCGCGCGTGTCGGTACACGCACCCGCGTGCCGGCGCGTGGCCGGCTTTCGAGCAACCCTTCATGCTCCAGACGCAGCAACGCCTCTGAGACCGGAAGGAAACTCATACCCAATTCAGCGGCAACTTTGCGCCGTGAAATGACCTGGCCGATGGCAAGCTCCCCCCGCAGGATACGCTCGCGTACCGTTATGTAAGCCTCACCCGCCAAGCCGTTGTTTTCGGAGGATTTTCGCGTCCGATCGGCTTTCGCACCCATATGACCTTCAGTGTAGGCATGCGGGAGCGTTCGGCACGCGGCAAAATAGCGTCAAATCAGGGACTTGACAGGGAGCTTTACCTTATATGATGCCGATGATTTTCCAGTAAAAATATCCCACAACACAGGCGACGATCGCGGAGAACGCGTAGATCGTCGCGAAGCCGAACACCTGGCCGCGGGTGAAGCCCTGCCGCTGCGTAATTCCTTCCGTCATGGCGATCCAGAAATTCGTATAGGGAAGCCAGAAAGGCGCGGAGCACAGGAGCAGCGGCGCACTCAGGATCATCGGTGAAATTCCGGATTTCGCCAGAGGCTGCACCAGCGGCAGGAATACCAGCGGGAGTGCGATGAAGGCCGTGGGGTCGAGGAATCGGAGCGCAAGCATTACCAGCGAGAGAACGACCAACAGCAGGATCGGCGTCGCAACCATGGCTTGCACGTGCGGCACCATCAGGCCCGCCATCCAGTCCGTGATCTTGTATTCGGGAATCACATTCTGCAGGCCGAAAATGCCGCCGAGGAAGAGCATCAGGGTCCATGAAACTCCGTTGGGGATATCGATATCGCGCAAAACACCGGCCAGTGTAAGGACCGCCAAGCCGAACATCCCGACCATGAAGGAAGGCAGCTTTGTCGCTACCCACAGCACGATCGAGATGCCGACCACAATCGCCGTGATCACCTCAAGCTGTTTGAACGAGCCGAGCGCCGCAAGCCGCGTGCGGGCAAATTCGCGCGAGGCGTGGAGGGGTTTTTCCGGTTTGAACAGGGTCAGATTCAGGATCACGATGAGCGCGCACAGAACCAGCGTGGGAAGTGTCATCACCTGGGCGTAAGAACCCTGCGAAATCGGAACGTGCGCGGCGCCGAACATTTTGATCACTACCGGTCCGTTCAGCGAACCGAGTTCGAATGCAAGACCGGGGCACACCGCCATTTCCACCACGGTGATCATGATCAGGCCTGTGCCGCGACTCAGGGGCGGGAGGTCGAGCGATTGCACCAGAGCCCAGGCAATCGGCGCCATGATCGCGGTGCGCACGGTCATGGACGGAATGCCCATGGCAAGCAAAAGGCCGATCACGAAGAAGGCGCTGAGAATTCCGGTGTAGGTTCCGGGAAACAGCGAGAGGATGTAATACGAGATGCGTTCCGCCAGGCCGGTTTTCTTCATGGCGAAACCGTAATAGAGCACCGTCAGCAAAATCCAGAAGGCCGGGTCCGCGAAGCCGCTGAAAGCTCCGGTAACGGTTCCGTTGACCACGCCGAGCGGCCGCACTCCCGAGGCAATCATCATGGCCATCATCAGTATTGACGCCACGCCGTTATTCATCACATCCGTTGCCCACACGACCACGGTGAACGCCAGGATCGCGAGGACCACCTGCGCCTTATGCGTAAGACCCGCCGGCGTGGGCGCGTAAGCGATGCCCAAGCCGATCAGCGCCGCGATCAGCAGCGGAATCCACTTGATTCTGGCCAGGGAAACAGCCTCCGGCGGCGGGGCGGCAGGGCGCGAAACGCTCGATGTGCTCATAGGATGATTTTCGTTTCGAAGTCGCAGTTTATCGCATGGGGTGCGATTTTTGCTCGACATCGGCGGCGCCGGATGCCACAGTGATACTGTGCTATCTCAGTAGTACAGTTGAACGCAATGTTGCTCAAGCCTAACCCCGCGCTGGGCGTGCCGATCTACCTGCAACTGATGGAGCAGGTGAAACACGCCATCGAGACCGGAGCGCTTCGACCCGGCGAGCAGTTACCGGGTATTCGTCCGCTGGCAGAGGAGTTGGTGATCAACCCCAACACAGTGGCCAAAGCATATCGGGAATTGGAGCACGAAGGGG
The DNA here is from genome assembly GCA_036273015.1 of Bryobacteraceae bacterium. Lineage (GTDB taxonomy): Bacteria > Acidobacteriota > Terriglobia > Bryobacterales > Bryobacteraceae > BOG-234. The sequence goes on from DATAXN010000068.1 coordinate 29,652, forward strand.
TAATCGAGCTGCGGCATGGCGCCGGCGCATTTGTCTCGATGCAAACGCGGGGGCGGAAGACGGCTGACCATCTTCGCGCGGCTCAATCCATCGTGGCGGGCACGGTTACGCGCTTGCGCGGCCAGTCGGTGAGCGACGAGGAGATCAGGCGGTTGTTCGAGGCGGAACTGGCCGGGCGGGGGCGTAAGGGAGATTTGAAATGACTGAACCGATGACCATCGAAACGGCGGAACTCCGTAAAAGCTACGGTTCCGCCGAGGCCCTGAGGGGATTAAACCTGAAGGTCCCCGCAGGCTCGATCTACGGATTTCCGGGGAAGGACGGCGCGGGCAAGACCACTACCATCAAGATCCTGCTCGGAATGTCGAAGCCCACTACAGGACGGGCCAGCGTATTCGGGCTCGACGCGGGCGGGTGCGAAACAAGCGTGGCGATCCGAGGCCGTACCGGGTTTGTGAGCGAGGATAAGGATCTGATCGACTCCATGACCGTGGAGGAGATGATTCGCTTTACGGCGGCATTTTATCCCCACTGGCGCAGGGATCTGCAGGAGCGCTATCTGCGGAAATTCGAATTGCCGGAGGCGCGGCAGGTCGAAGATCTTTCGCGCGGCATGCGCACGAAGCCGGCGTTGCTGCTCGCGCTGTCGCGAGGCGCGGAACTGCTGATTCTGGACGAGCCGACTTCGGGTCTCGATCCGGCGGCGATCGAAGAAGTTCTGCAGGCCATCGTGGCGCACGTGGCGAACGAAGGGAATACCGTATTCTTCTCCTCTCACCAGATCACGGAGGTGGACCAGATCGCGGATCACGTTACCATCCTCGACCGCGGCCAGGCGGTGGTCGCAGGCGCCATTGAAGATCTTCGCGATCGTTACCGCCGCGTTCAGGTGGTGTTCGATGGGGACGCGCCGAAACCGGTGCTGCATTCACCCGGCATTGTCGGCATGCGTACCGAACGACGGACGCTTACGGTATTCGTGAGTGCCGGCGCGGAGCGGATCGTCGATGAGGTCCGCGCATTAAATCCGGTTTCGGTCGACGTGATTCCCGTAACGCTGAAGGAAATCTTTCTGGAAACAGTGGCAAAGGAGAACTGAGAATGCTTTGGTACCGATCGTGGCTGGAAACCCGCTGGCGATTTCTTATTGGGCTGGGAGTTCTGGTGTGGTGGGTGGTGGGAATCGTTCTTTTGTGGCCGAAAGTCACGGAACTCATGCCCATCGCTTCAAGTCTCCCGGAAAGCGGGAGCTTGGGCCGACAGATCCGGGAGGCTGTCGAATTGGGAAGCAATTACCCCGGCTACATATGGTCACAGTGGTATGCAAAGAATCTCATCTCCATGGGAACTTTGTTCGCGGTTCTGCTGGGCGCGGGCGGTGTGCTCTCGAAACGGTCCGGGGATTTTTTATGCTGTCGCTGCCGGTTTCACGCGGGCGATTGCTTGGGACGCGGGCCGTAACGGGCCTGGCGGAATTGATTGTACCGGCACTGGCTCCCTCGGTGCTCATCCCCTTGTTGTCGCCGGCGGTTGGAAAAGCCTATGGGATTGAAGACGCGCTGGTCTACGGCGGATGCTTTTTCGTGGCGGCTTCACTCTTTTTCAGCATCGCCCTGCTGCTTTCGACAATGTTCGAAGACGTTTGGCGGCCGCTGCTGATTTCACTCGCGGTATGCGCGCTGATGGCTTTAGCAGAGCAGTCTGTTCTTAACCGATGGCACTACGGCATCGTCCGCGTGATGAGCGGCGAGGACTGGTTCCGCCACCGCCAGCTTCCGTGGCCGGGACTACTGGCCAGCGCGGGGGCGTCGGTTGCGCTGTTTTACGGCGCAGTTTTTCACCTGGGGCGCCGGGATTTTTAGCGGGGGCGTTCGATGCGATTTGTACAGCGAGCGCTTTTGTTTACCGCACTGGTTATGGCATTGGCGCGCTGGGTCGGCGGGCAAGGGGAAAGAGAAGTGAGATTCGACGTCGATCTGGGGGCGTTTTCAGCGCTTTTGAGTTTTCATCCTGGGGCGGCGGTGAATTAAAAGCACCGTGGAAAATCATGGGACACGAAAAGAGCAGGTGGCGTAAAGCTCCGCGCCGGGCGGAAGCCCGGCGGCAGCGCAGAAGCGCTGACCCCACTCAAATCCGGCGGAGTTGGATTCTCAGGCGATGATTCCGGGCGAGCGCAGCGACAACTTCGATTCCGCCCGACGCTAGTCCTTCATGGAGTCGCTTCGCCAGCACGCGGCGCGCGAGAAGGCCCCGATCGCGCACCTGCGCCGCGGGAAGCTCCATGTTGCGCTTCAGTACCGCCTCGACATCGCAATGCGGGCTGAGCACTTCTTCGACGAACGCGATTTCGGCTTGGCGCTCGGTTTCGAAGCGATCGAATGCGCCCAGGGTGTCGGGCCCGGCAAATTGTCCGTCGTCGAAGGCCACGCAATCGATGGAAGCCGTGATCCGAAGCACGCGGCGGAGATTCTCCAGATTCATCGGTCCACGCCGGTCCACCTGGTGCTCGCGCCGCAGCACGAGGTTCGTATAAAGAGGTTCCGCACAGATAAACCGAATGGCGCCCGGCGTCAGGCTGACATTTTCCGGATACCGCAGGGTATCCGCATAGTGAACCACGGAATACTTCTTCGCATGTGCGCCGACCATGTCGAAGCGAACGCCCAGCAACGCCACGGCGCGCGCGCTGTTGTTCCGGGCGATCACCGAATACGGCAGCGCGGGTTTCAGGACGGCGTCCGGATCGCGGCCCAGCAACAGAGTCAGCCCTTCTTTGAATTCGGCCGCCCCGGGCCCGATCAATTCCAAGCCTTCGACGCTGCTCGGTTCCACCTGCATCGGGTTCTATCATAGACGACAGTGACCGACCAGAAAGAGCCTTCCTGGAAGCTGACGGCTCATGTCAAGGCGGGTGGCTGCGCCTCCAAACTGAGCCCGAAACTGCTGGATAAAGTGCTGGGCGCGATGCCCCGGATTGCCCATCCGGATGTTCTGGTCGGCTTCGATACCGCGGACGACGCAGGAGTTTATCGGCTGAGCGCCGATCTTGCGATCGTCCAGACCGTGGATTTTTTCACTCCGATGGTCGACGATCCTTTCGCATTCGGCGGAATTGCGGCAGCCAACGCACTCAGCGATGTTTATGCCATGGGCGGTTCGCCGATTTCATCGCTTTCCGTTGTCGCGTTTCCCGCGGACGGAGATACGGATGTCCTCGAAGCCATTCTGCTGGGCGGCCTCGAAAAAATGCGCGAGGCCGGTTGCGCGGTACTCGGCGGCCACAGCGTCGCGGATGCGGAGATGAAGTTCGGTTACGCGGTGACCGGAACCATTCATCCGGATCGCATCAAGCGCAACAGCGGCGCTCGGCCGGGAGACGCGCTGGTTTTCACCAAAGCAATCGGCACGGGCGTAATTGGAACGGCGCTGAAGCGCGGCGTCAGCCGGCCGGAATGGGTAGAAGCCGCGACCGCTCAAATGCTGACGCTGAACCGTGCCGCATGCGAGGCGATGCTCCGGTTCGACGTGCACGGCTGCACGGACGTCACCGGGTTCGGTTTACTCGGGCACGCGAGAGAGATGGCGATGGGAAGCGGCGTGACTCTGGAGATCGACTCATCGCGCATTCGTCTTCTGCCCGGCGCATTGGACGCCGTTCGGGCAGGCGCCATACCGGGTGGGCTGAACAATAATCGTGAGTTCGCCGAATGTACCGTCGAAGTGGCAGGCGATATCGAGCCGGCATTGATGGAGCTTCTCTACGATCCGCAGACATCCGGCGGCCTGCTGATTTCGCTTCCACAAGCCGACGCCGTCGCGCTCGAAGAAGTGTTGCCGGGCGCATGCCGCGTCGGGCGTGTGCTTCCGCGGGATAATAAGCCGATCCGTCTTGTCTGACGCTTACTGATCAGCGCGTGGAACATATCGATCTCATCGGCCGATTTCTCGCGCACTACGGATACTTCGCTATTTTCGGGCTGCTGATGCTGGGCATCGTCGGTCCGCTGATTCCGGACGAGACGATTCTGGTCCTCTCGGGCATCGCGGTACACAGCGGACAACTGCGGCCCGGCCCGACCATAGCGATCGCCTTTGCGGGCAGTTTGTGCGGGATTACGCTCAGCTACACTCTCGGCCGCACGGGAGTGATCTATGTTCTCGAGCGATTTGAGCCTTTGCATCGGTGGGTGGGACGGCATCTGCCGCAGGTTGAGGGATGGTTTCAACGCTATGGGAAGTGGACTCTGTTCTTCGGATACTTCATCCTCGGCGTTCGTCACTTCACCGCGCTCGCGGCGGGAATGAGTAAGGTCAGGCTCCGCACCTTTATGCTTTACGCGTATCCTGGTGGCTTCGCGTGGGTCGTCTGTTTTGTTTCCATCGGATACTATCTCGGCGCGGAATGGGAAAGACTCTCACGAAGATTCAATCGAGGCGCTCTGATCGTTGCCGCGATTGTGGTGCTGGTGTCGCTCGCAGGATGGTATCTGCGGCGGAAAAATCCGGTTGCTTAGTCGAATTTTCGGGGCGTGCCGAAGCCCTCGATCTGAACGAAACTCGCCGCTTCCGCGCCGTCTTCCTCGGCCTCTTCGAAGTCCGGCGCGAGAATGGCGTAGATCATGTCGAGCTTGTCCTGCAGAACGCTGTTCTGCTCCTCCAGTTGACGAATGCGCTCGAGCAGTTCCTTTTCGGTCGGCATTTACTTTAGTTTTGCACTGAAGGCCGCGCGCAAATGAGCGTTTGCCGCCGCAATGGCTGACCGCACCGCGGGCGTGTCCGCAAGCGGACCCAATGTCACGCAGCCGTGAATCGCTCCCAGATAACGCGTGCTGCTGACCAGTACGTCTGCCTCCATGAGCCTGCGCGCGAAGGCTTCTCCTTCATCGCGGAGCACGTCGCACTCGCAGGTCATTACGAACGCGGGTGGCAGTCCCCGAAGCTGATCGATGTTCGCCAGAAGAGGCGAGACAAGAGGATTACGGCGCGCCGCGGCATCTGAAAGGTATTGGTTCCAGAACCACTTCATGGCATCCGTCGTCAGAAAGTAGCCGTCAGCGAACTCCTGGTAGGACGCGGTGTCGAAGGCAGCATTGGTGACGGGAAAGAAAAGAACCATGCCGGAAAGACCTGGGCCGCCGCGGTCGCGGGCCATCATTGAAACGACAGCGGCCATGTTTCCGCCCGCGCTGTCCCCGGCGACGGCGATGCGGGACGAATCGATGTTCAGCGCTGGTCCGTTTTCGGCGACATATTTAGTGGCGAAATAAGCTTCTTCATTCGCTGTGGGGAAGCGCGCCTCGGGTGAAAAAGAGTATTCCGGAAAAACAACCGCTGCCCCGGTTCCCACTGCAATCTCGTGCACCAGTCTTTTGTGCGTGCTGAAGTCGCAGACTACCCAGCCGCCTCCGTGAAAGTACATCACGGCCGGAAGCGGACCGGTTGTGTTCTTCGGGCGGACGATATAGATCGTCAGATCGCCATTGGGTCCTGCGATTATCTGCTTCTCTACATCCGCCGGAGGAGCTTCGAAGGTGTCGGGGAAAACGCTCGACATCCCGGCAGCCATGGCCCGCGCTTCCGCGACCGGCATCTCGTGCAGGGCGGGTCCGGGGGCGCTTGCAAGAATATCCAGAAACTGCTGTGTGATGGGGTCCGGCGTGGCCACCACGAAATCATAGCAGTCTTCGGCGAGGACGGCCTGTCCCGGCGTCTCGCGTACTCAAGCGCTCGCCGGAACTTTTTCCAGTCTGTCTTTGGGTTTGCGGGATTTGTAAACAGCTCCTCCCACCAGTGCCGCAGGTATGCTCAGGATGGCGGTCATGATCCACCGCAATCGTGAAGCATGGTTTCCGACCGGCGACAGCATTGCCATAATCGTGAGACCTGCCTGAATGATCCCCATGGCAGCGGCGTGCTGAACCGGCAGCCGCCGCGCAACGCGAGCCGCTACGTATCCACCGGCGGCCACGCAAATGAACCCATAAGCAAACGTTAGTGCCCTGACCCATGGATTGGATGAGAGTGCCTGTGAGCCGGGCAACGCCTCGGGAAACAACCTTATCAACAGAGGATCCAGTGCCGCCTCTATGGCAAACGTTGCAATGGTAAGCACCGCAATCCCGACGAGTACTGAGACTATGCTGCGAATCATGGACGTAGTCTACTCCGGCAATCTCACATCAGCTTGATCATTCCTGCTATTCTCGAAAGCCACATGCATTTCAGCAAGACTCGAAAAAACCGCCGGAACTGCGCGGGCCTTCGGCGGTCTAACGCACTCAGCGATGGCGCGTCAAAAGTATCTTGTGTTTCAATCTGAGTTCGGGAGCTTAAGTATGAAGAGATTACTTCCCTCGATCTTGTCTCTGACGATATTGTCCGGCGGCGCGTTATGCGCGCAAAATCTGACCGGCACATGGCAAGGCACGCTGAAGGCGGGTCCCGAGGAGATCCGTCTGGCAATTAAGATCTCGCTGGAGAACGACAAATTGAAGGCAGTCTCCCATGCCATCGATATGCCGCAGCAGCCGCCCCTTACCGCCAGCGCAATTACACAGAGCGGATCAACGGTAAAGATGACATTCGCCGCAATCAATGGCGATTACGAAGGGAAGCTTTCGGCTGACGGTAACGCGATCACCGGCAGTTGGAATCAGGGCCAGCCGGTACCCCTTAATTTAGCGCGCGCCACTCCCGACACCGCATGGACCATACCGGAGCCCCCGCCACCCCCGCAATTGATGCCTGCCAACGCCAAACCAACGTTCGAGGTTGCGGCCATCAAGCCGAGCAGACCCGAAGAACACTTTGCCATTATGGTAAATCGAGGCGGCATGCTGAACACAACCAGCACGTCTCTGAGCGATCTGATTAAGTTCGCCTACGATCTCCATGTTCGGCAGATTGAAAGCGGACCATCCTGGCTCGAATCGGAAAAGTTCGACGTAACCGGCAAGCCCGATACCCCGGGGATGCCCGGCATCAGTCAACTGAAGATGATGCTGCGGGGGCTTCTCGCCGATCGTTTTGAACTCAAATTCCACATGGAGAAGAAAGACCTGCAGGCATATGCGATCACGGTCGCAAAGGGCGGCGTGAAGATGGTGAAGAACGAGAGCAATCCGAACGGCCTGCCCAACTTTCTCGTGGGACCGCGAAACATGAACATCAGCAACTCAACGATGGCGGAATTCGCCAGCCTGCTGCAGGCAAACTTTCTGGAACTTCCGGTTGTGGATCAGAGCGAACTCGGCGCAGCCCGATTCGACTTCAGGCTGAAGTGGACGCCGGATGCGGCTCAGCTCAGCCGGTTCGGCGCAGCGCCGAATGGAGGCGCTCCCGCGGCCGACGATCCCGACGCGCCGCCCGATCTGTTCACTGCCTTCGAACAGCAACTGGGGCTGAGGCTGAAATCGACGAAACCCCCGGTCGATGTCATGGTCATCGACCATATCGAGAAGCCGTCCGCCAATTAGAGCCGCCGAGCCACAAGCAAATCACCGGCGACAAGATCGCCGGCGGTACAAATTCTTCGCGCTGCTATTCGTAATATTCAGGCGCTTTTTTGAGTTTCGAATTCGCGATGAGATCGTGCTGAATCCAGAGCTGTGCGCCGGTTTTCTTCAGAAAGGCCTCAATGTTGGCGCGAGAAGCCACCGTCTGATCCGTGCTGAACTCGGTGATCGGGACCTTTTTCTGCGCACGCTCCTCCGGGTAGTGATAGAGGTCGCCGCTTACCATCACTGGTCCTGTTTTGGCCAGTTTGAGGAATAAGACCTGGTGGCCGGGCGAATGTCCGGGCGCGGCTTTGATGATTACCGTTTTGTCGCCGAAGACGTCGTAATCGGCCTTCGTGATGAATACGGTTTTGCTGTTTCGAAGCGCGCTGAAGTTTTGCGGTTCCGTGCGGGGCGAGGGCGGATCGGCGAACATGGTGTCCCGCTCCGCCTTTGTCACCAGCCAGGTGGAGTCGGCAAAAAGGTTTGAGTTGCCGACTCCCAGTGGAAGTGTGAGAGCGCGAGGTATTTGATGTCCGCCGGTGTATAACCGATCTCGGCGAGTTGCGACGTCAAAGTCTTCGTCGCCGTGGCGTATCGCATGGCGCCGATGCCCGCCTTGAAATTGGCGTCCGGAACAGGACCGGTGTCCCACATAAGCGTTCCTTTGGGATGCACCACGAGAAAGCACGGCGCCGACATTTTCGGCGAAGCCAGTTCCTCCTTCTTAAATCGATAGGGAGAAACGTCGGGAATGTCCAGGGTGCCGCAATCCAGGACATATAGGCGCGCCGATTTCGGCGGGTGCGCTTTCACCTGTTGCGCCTGCGCCAAAGGCCCGAGCGACAACGCCGCGAACAGCGCTCCAATAAGAACCCGGCTCCATCTGTTTCTCATGACTGCTCCGAAGAAAGTCGGATTATATCGGGCGTAGAATCCGCGCGCAATGCATTTTGCCTCGCCGCCTTATGACAGCGAGTTGACCACAGGCGGGAAGTGAATAAACTAAGCAAATGGATCATCGCAAAGCGCCTCTCTTATTCCTGTTGTCCGCCTCGCTGTTGAGCGCCCAGTTGAGCGCCCAGACTGCGGCACCCGCCGGACGGAAACCCGCAACCCCTTCTTTCATGGGCCCGTGCTCCAATCTCGTTTGCGAAATGGAAAACGACTGGTCCCGCAACAACGTGATGATTTACGGGCTCGCCAACGCGATGCCGGACGACAAATTCAACTACAAGCCCACGCCCGCCCAGCAATCGTTCGGCGAGCGCGTGCTGCACGCGGCGCAGATCAATCTCATGCTCCTGCAGGGGCTCGGCGCGAAGGCTCCGGCGCCCACCATCGACGAGAAAGCGACCTCAAAGGCCGCATCCATGGCGGCCGTGCAGAAGGTGGGTGACTATGGCGCCGCGGTGATCCGGGAACTCGGTGAGAAGGGGCTGCAGGCGCGCATCGATTCGCCGGGACCGATGGCATTCTTCATGGGCCCGCAGGTGAGCCGCCAGCGAGTCCTCTACTTCCTGATGACTCACTCGCAGGACACCTACGGACAGTTGGTTGTTTACGCGCGACTGAACGGCGTCATTCCGCCGGCGAGCCGACAGCCCTGAAACTCACGACGCTCAAAACAGGAGTATCTTCTTACAGGGAGAGTTTCGATGAGAATGCGTTACGGGATCGGGTTCGTTTCGATAGTCGCTTTGACCGGAGCCGGGATATGGGCGCAGCAGCCCCCCGCGGGCCGAGGTCAAGGGAGAGCCGGACGGGCGCCTACCGCGCCGCCGCCGATCAACTGGCCATCGCCGCCGCTCGCCGACGGACCGATCGTTCTCGATACCGGTATTCAGCACGAGATTCGCCTGTTTGTCACCAAGGGATTCAATCAGCCCTGGAGCATGGCATTTTTGCCTGACGGCGCGATTCTCGTCACCGAAAGGCCCGGGCGCCTGCGCATCGTTCGCAACGGCGTGCTCGATCCGAATCCGGTTGCGGGAGTTCCGGCCGTGCAGGCGCAGGGTCTGGCGGGCCTCATGGACGTCGCGCTGCATCCGCGCTTCAGCGAGAACAAGCTGATCTACCTCACCTATCACAAACCGCCGGCTGGCGGCGCCGGTCAGGGCGTCATTACGCTCGCGCGAGGAAAGTGGGATGGAAAGGCGCTGACCGACGTTCAGGATATTTTCTCCGCCATTCCGAGTGGCAATGCATCGCGAATGGTCTTCGGTCACGACGGCATGATCTACATGTCGATCGGCGTCGGCGATCCGCCGCAGGCAGCGCGGGCGCAGGATCCCAACGATCTGGCGGGGAAGGTACTGCGGCTGAAGGACGACGGGACGGTTCCGCCGGATAATCCGTTCGTCGGCCGGGCGGGCTACCGTCCCGAGATCTATACGATGGGTCATCGCAACCCGCTCGGGCTGGCCGTCGAGCCGGATAACGGGGTGATCTGGGAATGCGAGAACGGCCCCAACGGCGGCGATGAAGTCAATCTTCTGCAGCCCGGCAAAAACTACGGCTGGCCGGTGGTGAACAATGGCCGCTTCTATCTCGGTCCGCGCGTGTCGGAGAATCCGTGGAAGGAAGGGATGGAGCCCCCGCTGGTGTACTGGGTTCCGGCCATCGCCACTTCGGGCATTACGTTCTATAGCGGCGACAAATTCCCCAACTGGAAAAACAACGTCTTTGTGGGCGGCATGAGACAGGGCGAGGTGCCGCGCTCCGGCCATCTGGAGCGAATCGATTTCAACGGCAAGTGGGAAGAACTGCATCGAGAAGGAATGTTGCGCGAACTGCAGCAGCGCATTCGCGACGTACGTGAGGGTCCCGACGGCTACCTCTATTTACTAACGGCGGAGAATAACGGCGCGCTGATGCGGATGGAACCTTATTCCGCGAAATAGCCAATCAAATTCCGTCTTCGCGAATCGTCAGAGGACTGTTCATCGCGTACCGTGCAATCTCTTCCTTTTTCAGGAAGACGACGCCGGGGTGGCGCTGCGCGTAAGCGACGAATTCATCCAGCACACGGACGCGCGAAGGACGCGCCACGCGGTCGTGCGTCGCAATCGACATCATCCGGCGTTTATGCTCTGATTCGGCGTAGAGCGCGTCGAATTCGGCTTTCATCTCACCCGCGAAATCGGCACAAGTGCGCCAGCGGTTTTCGTAGTTCTGATAATCGTTCAATTGGAACGTGTACGGCACCACGATAAATGGCTTGCTGCGAACCGGAATCAGGAAAGGCTCGTCGCGGCTCAGGTCGTCGGTGTGATAGAGGAAGCCCAGTTCCTGCAGAATTTCGAGCGTGTTGGGAGTGCCGCGCATACCTGGCGCGTTGAACCCGAGCGGACGAACGCCGGTGATGCGTTCCACAGTCTTCGCGCCGGTTTCGATAGACGCTTTTTCCTCTTCGCGCGTCTTGTCGTAGATCGACGCCCAGGTCTGCGCGTGCGCCGCGGCTTCATGGCCGCGCTGCACGATTTCCTTCGCGAGCGCGGGATGCTTCTCGACGGCCAGTCCTACCATGTGGGAAGTAACCGATACCTTCCTGCGGTCGAACAAATCCAGCAGGCGCGGCACGCCTTCTTTGAAACCGTATTCGTACCATTTTTCGGTGGGCATGTCCGGGTAGCGGACGTCGAGATTTCCCCAGGGACCGTTCGCGCCGCGCTCCGGCTGCGCGCCGGTCTCAAGCTGCATGGACAGTGATACGACAAAGCGCGCACCGTTCGGCCAGAAGCCTTGAGCAGGCTTCGATGCCGCGGTCTTTTGCGCGGGCTGGCGAGCACCGTTCGATTCCTGCGCGGCGACCGGGGCCATCGCCAGGCCGAGTGCCGCGCCGCCTTTCATGAATTTGCGCCTGTCCATGTATTTTTTCCTCCCAAGGGAGAATATCAAGCTGGTGCACGGCGGGCGCGCCGACTCGTTGCCCGTAACGGATGTATAATCATCCCCGAATGAAGACCGCCGCTCTGGGCGCCATCCTGATTGCAATGTTGTGCGGACCGCTTCCGGCGCAGTGGTTCAACTTTCCCACGCCCGGAATTCCGCGTACGGCGGACGGCAAGGCGAACCTTTCAGCGCCGGTGCCGAAAGCATTCGACGGCCATCCCGACCTCTCCGGCGTCTGGAGTCCCGCCACTGCGCCGCTGCAGGTGATCGCTCCTTCCGCAAGCATCCCATTCCAGCCGTGGAGCCGGAAACTGACTGAAGAACGCGCCGACGGGGCCCGCGGGAAGGACGATCCCGCATCCTACTGCATCCCGGGCATGCCGAAGTTGATTGTGTTGCCCTATCCGTACAAAATCGTTCCGGTGCCGGGCATGATGCTGATGCTCTACGAAGGCTTCACCACCTACCGGCAGGTTTTCACCGACGGACGACCGCTTCCAAAGGACCCGCAGCCCGCGTGGATGGGATACTCGGTCGGCAAATGGGATGGCGATACTTTCGTCGTGGATACGATCGGCGTCAACGAGCGCACCTGGATGGACAACGCCGGACGTCCGCACAGCGACGCCATGCACCTGACCGAGCGCTATCATCGCAAGGACTTCGGGCACCTGGAAGTTGACCTCACGATCGACGATCCCAAGACTTACACCAAGCCATGGACCGTCCATGAAACCGCGCGGCTGCTGCCGGACACCGATCTGCTGGAGTACGTCTGCAGCGAGAACAACAAAGACGTTCCGCATCTGGTGGGAAATCAGTGAAGCGGTCGCTGCGTTGATGCTGCCGGGATGCTCCCCCGTGGCGCGCTTCGCTTTTTTGAAATGCCTCCCATCGGCGGACCCGCCTGCTGACTTCTCCCTGAATTGTTTTGAGTGCCTCGCTGCCGATTTCGTTAGACCCGGAAGTCAGCCCGTTTAGCCAGACTGCGAAATCCCTTCGAAATCGCATCAGCATTTCGCTACCTATTCATCATCTCAATGCAAATTCTGCATTTCATAGCATTAAACATGTTATGGCGGTAGTGTTGTGGCTGAGAGAGGTATGGCCAAAGAACCGGCGCCTGAGGTGTACAAGCCTTCAGAGGTTGCGAAAATGCTCCGGGCAGGTCTCCGCACGGTTTACGGCATGATCGAACGTCGCGAGCTTCCGCAAATCAAAGTCGGACGGGTAATCAGAATCCCTCGCGGGCCTGTTGACGCTCTCCTCGGCCGTAAGCCAGTCACGGCAAAGGGTAAATGATTATCAACTTGGACCCACGAACCGGCTGGGATTGGAGCATACGGCGCAGTGTTTCAATTATCTGCGGGCCTCGGGTAATGAGACTTGTTTGCTGGTGAATTTTCAACATTCGAGGGTGGAGTGGAAGAGAGTGTTTCGCTCAAGCCCCGTTTGAGGTCAGTTATAAGGGCGCGGACCGGCCGGCGCCGGACCATGCGGCGCGGATATTGCGGACGGGCGGTGGGCATGGAGATGGAACTATCCGAGATGCTGGGGCGTAAGGTCGATTTGCGCACGCCCGCGGAACTGAGCAGGTACTTCCGCGACGAAGTAGTGGCTTCCGCACTTCCGCAATATGAATGCGGATGACCGGTGGCGGCTCCAGCACATGCCGGACGCCTCCCCAATAGGCGGTCATGTCCGCAAGCAGCGGGCAGGCGTGAGCTACCGGGCGGCTTCCAGTTCCAGTCTCATGGCGGTGAAGTCAAGCTTGAATGCTCGGCCCTGTTGAAGCACATCCATGCCGAAATTTCCGATGTAAGACCTGATACTGCGATTCATAAGAACGCCGGCGTTGCGCAGAACCGCATGGATTCCGCCAATTTCCAGTGCGAGTTCGGGAAGAGTCACCGACTCGTACGACTCCGCGCCACCGACCCCGCGGACCTGGGTTGTGCCCTTCCTGCCCGATTCCAAAAAAGATGGAAACCGCACGGCGAGTTCGCGAAAGAGATCCGTGCCTTCAGCTCCCGTGTCCAGCGCGCCAAACGCAGCGCGTCCCGCCAGCCGGACGCCGACCGCGAGATGATCGTTGTCAAACATCAGGTTCGCGTTGTGCGCATCGAATGGCGCCGGCTTCTCACCAATCCGAACTGTCCCATCCTGTGCCCATCGGAGGGTGCGAAATGCAAGGATGACCGGAATCCCCATAGCTCCGCGCCGCCCTGGCGGCAGCAACGTCCATGGCTCACCGTCATCGGGAAATACCGTGAACGAAACATTCCTGAGGCATACTCCACCGACGATGAGCTCGTCGGCCACTCCGGTGCGAAAGCTGGTGCGATTGGTCATGGTGCGGATAGAGCCCGATGCTTCTGCCATCCGTAATCCGAGGCGTTTGGCCTCCGACTCACTCACTACATTCGGCCACGATCCGGTGTCGAAGAAAAAGGCAGCAGCCTTCCCATTCACAGAGAGAGGAATGAAAATGCTGTGATCCTCATGCCGGAGGGTAGCGGGACGAACACTCACGGTAACCTGGTCAGGCAGACCGCGAAAGCCCGCGATCTCAGCCTTTTCCTGGTCCTGTCCGGGCCTTCCAGGGAAGGCGGACCAGCGGGCCTCCATCGTCGAAACCAGGCGATTATATTGCCCGGAGTAGAAATACAGATGGCTCAGCCACTCGTAGGCGTCATACGCTGCTTCGGATTTCGGGGCAGCTTTGATAACGGAGCGCAAATGAGACTCGGCCTGCCGAGGGTCCTGATGGAAGGTGACGGCCACGGCTCCGCGATAAAGGTCCTGTCCCCTGGCCTCCTTTCCTCTGGCAACCTGGAGCGCATCTCGGAGCTCAGCCCATTTTCCGGAGTCGTATAAAGTCTTCAGATTCGGGGCAGGTGAGCGCTGGGCGAAAAGGAACGAAGCTGCGAATAAACCGCACAGGACGCACCGAAACATGCGATCAGTATAGAACCGCGTGGGCTTGAGTTGGCGATTACCCCTGCTTAACGCGCAGCGGTTACGTTCCGGTGCCCGATCGTTTGGCCGCTGGGAAGGCAGCGCCAGTCTTCAGCTTTAGGCCGAAAGCGCCGTTCGCGCTCCGGGGTCACTGCGTGCTGAGGCGGGGCAAAGGGCTGCGGCCCCTTTCTCCGCGCTGTTTTCGCTGCCTGCAGTATCCTTCCTTCGCTTCGCTCCGACGCCTGATCGGTTTCCTCCCGGAACCGTGATTGGCTTCCCTCCGGAATGACCGATCGCCTTCAGCGGAATCCTCATAGTGTTTCAATTACCTTCGGGCCTCGGGCAAAGAGGCTTGTTTGCTGGTGAATTTTCAATATTCGAGGGTGGAGTGGAAAAGGGTGTTTCGTGCGGCCAGACTGAACAACCATCCATGACTCCGGGAGTGGGAGTGTCAAAAGCGGCGGAGCTTAGCGGGACGTCTCAGCGTCTGTCCGACAGTGAGAAGAGACGCCGCGCCGCGGCAAGAAGACGTGGAGACAGATAGAAGGTGGTGCGCGAAAGACGAGCCGCAGCCCCGTTTGCTGCCAGGACTCCCAAGGCGCCGGTGACGCGCAGGCTCGGCCGTTCCGCCTCAGCGCGGCCATCCGAGTCGTCAATCAGAAGACGGCTCGCATGGAGCGACCAGCAAGGGCAATAGCCGCGCGCTCGCCAGGATTGAGGGCGTAGAGGCTATCGTCGGCCGGGGGATCCGGTACGATGCGCAGCCAAGCAGGAGGATCGGCGATCCATGCGCGGACTTCCGCCGGAGCGCGGGGATCTGTCAGCTCGGCGTTTACCGTCTCGGGAACGACCACACTGGCGTAGAGAGGCTCAAGCACGTGAACCGCTCCAATCAGCACAAGGTATTTTCAGGGGGCTTGTGTCGGCTGCAACAATCATGCCGCAGGCATAGCGTCGGGGATTGGGAGATGGTATGAGAGCCCGCACTGGCGGGACGCTGCGCGGTGGTGGTGGACGGAACGGGCGTGGGCGCGCCGGTGGTGGACATGCTGCGCGCGGCCGGGTTGGGTTGCGAGATCACGGCGGTGAGCATCACGGGCGGAGACCGGGAGTCGCGGCGGGGAGTGCCCAAGAGGGACCTGATCGCGGGGGTGCAACTGGCGCTGGAGAAGGGCGAACTGAGAATCGCGCGGCGCATGAAGAACGCGGGCGCACTGGTGCGGGAGCTGCTGGATATGCGGATGACCGCGAGCGGTGGAATGGGCGCGGAGGGACATGGAGAGCATGATGATTTGGCGATCGCACTGGCACTGGCGTGCTGGAAGGCGCGGCGGCGGGAGAACGGAGAGCGGGCCGAGCGGCTGCCGGGGATTTACCAGATTTAGCAGGCGGATGAACGGCTTCCTGCCGCTTCGTTGAAGACGCTCTCTCCCCGGGATGCGTAACGCTCCGGGCCGGGCGAAGCCCTGACCCGAGGCTGAAACGCTCGGTCACCTTGTCAGGGGATAAGGCCTGTCCAGTACTCTGCGACTTGCCAACAGGGCCGAAGCCCCGCCCCACATCTGCTGTCGGCGTCTTCATCTGGTTTGTTGGCCCGAAGGGCCATGTCGACTCCGTTGAAGACGCGCTCTCCCGGGGTACGTGAAGCTCCGGGCCAGGCGAAAGCCCTGACCCGAGGCTGAAACGCTCGGTCACCTTGTCAGGGGATAAGGCCTGTCCAGTACTCTGCGACTTGCCAACAGGGCCGAAGCCCCGCCCTACATCTGCTGGCAGCGTCCTCATCTGGTTTGTTGGCCAGAAGTG
>DATAXN010000069.1:0-5797 GCA_036273015.1 Bryobacteraceae bacterium
TGGCAGGCTGCCATTCTGGTGGCCTGCCTTCTTTTTCCCGGCGATGCCGTTCCGGCGCGCGCGCAAAAGACGAATCAGGCGGCGGAGGCGCGTGCCTTGTACAGACAGCCGAACGCCCCCATCGAACAACGCATCGACGATTTGTTGCGCCGTATGACCTTGCCAGAAAAGGTCCGGCAGTTGGACCTATATGCGGGCGCAAGCACTTTAGAGGACAAGCGCGTTGGCAAGGATCATGTGGCACCCGATGCCGCCTTTCTGCCTCAGAAAGCGCAGGCTCTCTGGGGAGATCTCGGCGTCGGAGGCATTCACGACCTCTATGCCACTCCACAGCAGTCCAATGCGATTCAGAGCTGGGTGATCGCGCACAATCGTCTCGGTATCCCCGCTCTTTTTGTTGAGGAGGGCCTGCACGGATTCGACACGGGAACGGTTTTTCCCGCGCCGATCGGTCTGGCTGCCACCTGGAATCCGGATATCGCGCAGGGCACCGGAGCAGCGATCGCAGCGGAGGCCCGCGCCACCGGTGTCGGCATGATTCTTGGTCCCGTCTTGGATGTCGCTCGCGAGCCGCGCTGGGGGCGCGTCGAGGAGGATTTCGGCGAAGATCCTTATCTGACCGGACAACTCGGTCTTGCCTACGTGCGGGGAGCACAGGGTGGAAATCTGAACACGGATCATACGGTGGTCGCGGAGCCTAAACATTTTGCCGGGCATGGCTCGCCGGAAGGCGGCACGAACACCTCGCCGGTGCACATCGGAGAGCGTGAGTTGCGGGCCGTCATGCTGAAATCGTTTGAGCCTGCCATTCGCGAGGGGCACGCGATGGGCGTCATGGCCGCCTATCACGAGATCGATGGGATTCCAGTGACGGCTGATCCCTTTCTGCTGAAGAAGATTCTGCGCCAGGAATGGGGTTTCCAGGGATTTGTGCTCTCCGACCTCGGCGCAATCCGCCGCTTATACGACGTCCACCACGTCGCCGCGACGCCGCAGGACGCGGCATGCCTCGCCATCCGGTCGGGCGTGGACATGCAGTTCTACGACTTCGATCACGCGCTCTTTCAGAACGCGCTCATCGATTGCGTTCAGAAAGGCACCCTGGCGCAGGCGGATGTCGATCGGGCCGTCCGCTCCGTGCTTCGCATCAAGTTTGCGCTGGGTCTCTTTGATCATCCGCTCGTGCACCCGGAAGTGAACACCCGCGTGCATCGTTCACCGGAGCATCTCGCGCTTTCGCTGGAGTCGGCGCGCCAGTCCATGACGCTGCTGAAAAACGAAGGCCACCTGCTGCCGCTCTCGAAATCGATCCGGCATATTGCGGTGATCGGCCCCAATGGCGATGTGGCGCGATACGGCGACTACGAAAAGGAATCCAACGGCGAGCATATCAGCATACTGGATGGCATTCGTAAACTGCTTCCCCAGGCCACCGTCACCTTCGAAGACGGCAAGGACATCGCCGCCGCGGCGGCCGCGGCCAAAGATGCGGATGTCGCCATTCTCGGCCTGGGAGAATGGCAGGGAATTTCAGGCGAGGGCTTCGACCGTTCGAATCTCGATCTGCCCGGCAATCAGGAAGAGCTTCTCGAAGCGGTGGTTGCTACCGGTAAGCCCGTGGTGCTCGTTCTGGAAAACGGGCGGCCGTTGACGATCGGTTGGGCGAAGGAACATGTCCCCGCCATTCTCGAAACCTGGTATCCGGGAGAATTCGGAGGCCAGGCCATCGCTGAAACTCTTTTCGGAGACAACAATCCCGCCGGTCGCCTCACCATCTCATTTCCTCAGAGCACCGGGACGTTGCCAGACTTCTACAACTCCGATCCCTCGCGGGTCTACAAATACGTGGACTCCGACGGCAAGCCGGTGTTTCCCTTCGGATTCGGGCTGAGCTATACGACTTTTCGCTACGATCACCTCGCCGTGCAACCGCCGGCTTCCGGAAGCGGTGGCGATATTCAGGTAACTGTCGATGTGACAAATACCGGAGATCGTGAAGGCGACGAGGTCGCCCAGCTTTATATGCGCGAAGATGTGACCAGTGTCGAAACCCCGGAACGCTCCCTGCAGGGTTTTTCCCGGATACACCTGAAGCCGCAGGAAACAAAGTCTGTGGTCTTCCGCGTTCCCCAGGAACAGCTTGCGGTCTGGAATACTGAAGGGCGATGGGCGTTCGAACCCGGCAGCTTCACTGTATGGGTGGGCGGATCTTCGCTGGCCTCACTGACAACCAAGTTTCTTCTGAATCGGTAAATGATATCGCGCAAAAAAGACGTACCAACGGCGAGGGGACGATGATGAGGCGTGCAGTAAATTGGATTTTGTTGGTCGCTCTGGGAGGCGCGGCTCTCACAGCATCGGGACAGCAGCAGAAAGATCCCGTGGACTATGTCTCGCCGAACATTGGCACGATCGGTCAGTTGCTTACCGCGACGGTTCCGTACGTGCAAACTCCTCACGGCATGGCGCGGCTGGCTCCGATCACCACGCCGGGAATCACCGACCGCTATCTCGCGGATAAAATTTATGGCTTCCCCATCGGCCCTGCGATGCTGATGTCATCGACCGGCGCGGTCTCCACAAACCCCGCCGCGTATGCCTCCGACTTCGATCATGATTTCGAAACTGCGACTCCTTACTATTACGAAGCGGACCTGCAAACCTGGGGAATCAAGGCTGAGTTCACGGCGAGCCGCCAGGCCGCCTACTATCGGTTCACATTTCCCGCCAGCGCGCACGCCCATCTGGCTCTCAGCCTGAAGGTTAACGCCCAGTTCGCCGTAACAGGAAACAACGTAGTGCAGGGGAGCGAGGAAGTGAAAGGCCCGGTAGGCCAGATCGCGGAGACCGGCAAGGAGACAAGAGAGTACTTCTATATTGAGTTCTCTCGCCCTTTCAACAATTACCAGACCTGGCAGAATGACGATCTAAGTCACGCTGCGAAACAGTCCGGAGACCAGATCGGATTCGTGACCGACTCTTCGTCGATAGCGGGAGAACAAATCGGTGTTCGCGTCGGGCTGTCCTATATCAGCGCGGAGCAGGCACGTCGCAACCTGGAGCGGGAGATTCCCGGCTGGACCTTCGATCAGGTAAAGGCGAGCACGCGATCGCTCTGGAACGAAGCGCTGGGCCAGGTTCGCACCGTCGGCGGGACCGATCGCCAGCGCACCATCTTCTATACCGCCCTCTATCGGTCCCTGGGCCGCATGACCGACATTACTGAGGACGGCAGATATTTCAGCGGGTACGACCATGCCGTGCATGATGCGCAAGGCCACGACTTCTATATCGACGATGGACTCTGGGACACCTATCGCTCGCTTCACCCTCTGCAGCTATTACTGGATGCAAAGCAGCAGGAGGACATGATTCGCTCCTACCTGCGAATGTATGAGCAAAGCGGCTGGCTGCCATCGTTTCCCTCCGTCGCCGGCGAGCAGGCGGTGATGATCGGGCATCATGCGGCGGCTTTCATTCTGGATGCGTATGAGAAGGGGTACCGTGATTTCGACGTCGAGGAAGCCTACGCGGCCATGCGCAAGAACGCTACCGACGCCTCCATGCTGCCCTGGAGCCGTGGGCCGCTCACCAGCTTAGATCGCGTGTATTTCGAGAAGGGTTTTTTCCCGGCCCTGGCATATGGAGAACACGAAACGGAGCCCAGCGTCACTCCGGAGCGCCGCCAGGCTGTTTCAGTGACGCTGGAAAACAGCTACGACGACTGGTGCGTCGCACAGCTCGCCAAGGCCCTGAACAAGCAGTCGGATGCGATCTATTTCGATAAGCTCGCGCATAACTACGAGAACGTTTTCAACCCGGCTATCGGCTTCATGGCTCCCAAAAGCGCTGACGGCAAATGGGTCGAGCCCTTCGATCCGAAACTGGGGGGTGGACAGGGCGCGCGCGATTACTTCACCGAAGTTGATTCGTGGATCTATACCTTCAGCGTGCAGCATGATGTCGCGGGGCTGATTCACTTGCTCGGCGGCCGCGATGCCTTCAATATCAAGCTCGACCGCCTGTTCGTGGAACAGTACGGCACCTCAAAGTATCAATTTCTCGATCAGTTCCCGGACGCTACCGGCCTCG
The DNA here is from genome assembly GCA_036273015.1 of Bryobacteraceae bacterium. GTDB lineage: Bacteria > Acidobacteriota > Terriglobia > Bryobacterales > Bryobacteraceae > BOG-234. Next base: position 4,093 of record DATAXN010000069.1, read on the forward strand.
TAGGCCTCTACGCCCAGGGCAATGAGCCCAGCTTTCATATTCCCTACCTCTACGACTTTTCAGGAGAGCCGTGGAAGACCCAGTTCCGGGTCCGGCAACTGATGGATGTCTGGTATGGAGACGGACCGCTGGGAATACCGGGAGACGACGATGGCGGCGCAACCTCCTCCTGGTATGTACTCAGCGCACTCGGATTTTATCCGGTGTGTCCAGGCAGTCCGGCATATGAGATAGGCAGTCCCATCTTCGCGAAGAGCACAATCCGCATGGGCAACGGAAAGGAGTTCATCATCCTCGCGAATCACGTATCGGCGCGCAATAAGTACATCCAGTCCGCGAGTCTCAATGGCAAGCCGCTCGACAAGCCCTGGTTCCAACAGTCGGACATCGCAAATGGCGGAACGTTGCTTCTGGAAATGGGAGACAAGCCCAATACGCAGTGGGGCAGCGCTCCCGCAGATGCACCCCCATCGATGTCAACCACGTTACAGGCCAGCCAGGATTAGAAGAAGCAGACAGATAAGAGACGGAGGGTTACATGCGTGATTTCAAGACACCATCGCGCCGCGAGCTTTTCTCAGCTGGGGCCGCGGCGGGCCTGGCAGCTCTCTTGGATTCTCCGAACCGGGCAGATGCGGCAGAACGTCCTGGTGGCGTGAATTCATTTTGGACGAACGTCAAGGAGTTCGGAGCCGCCGGAGACGCGAAGACCGACGATACGGCGGCATTCCAGCGCGCCCTCGATGCCGCATCCAAATCCGGCGGAGGGGCCGTTTATGCGCCCCCCGGGCGATATCTGTTTCGCGGAACGATAACGATCCCGGATGGCGTTACGCTGCAAGGCTCCTTTCACTGCGTGCCGTCGCATACCGGCCTGAGGGATCGCGGGCAGGCAAAGCCCGGCGACGACGGCACAGCACTGTTTGTGACCGCAGGCCGCGGGAGCGAAGACGGAGTGCCGTTTCTTACGCTGAACACCAACAGCTCGGTCTGTGGCCTTACGATTTATTATCCCGACCAGTCCATCGACGATGATCCCGTTGCGTATCCCTGGGCGATCGCCATGAGGGGCAAGAACCCCGCCGTCCTGGACGTCGAATTGCTTAATCCCTATCAGGGCATCGATGCCAGCAGGAACGAGCGCCACAACATAAGAAACGTAACCGGACAGCCTCTTCGCAGGGGCATCTGGGTCGATGCCATCTACGACATCGGCCGCATCGAGAACGTGCACTTCAATCCCTGGTGGAACTCTCACAGCAAGGCCTATCGGTGGCAAACCGAAAATGGCGACGCCTTCATTTTTGGCCGCGCCGACTGGGAATATGTGCTCAATACTTTCTGCTTCGGTTACCACGTCGGGTACAGGTTTGTGCAAAGTGCTACGGGGAACTGCAACGGCAACTTTCTCGGCATTGGAGCCGACGACTGCAATCGAGCCATCCTCGTTGAACAGTGCGCGTCCTACGGACTCCTCATCACCAACGGAGAGTTCACCTCGTTTCATGGCGACGATCCGACGATGGTCGAGGTGCTGGCCACGAATCAAGGAGTAGTCCGGCTGAGCAACAGCGCCTTCTGGGGACCATGCAACCAGATTGCGAAGATCGCCGGCACCGGCACCGTAGGCTTTAACGATTGCACGTTCGTGCAATGGGGCAAGGCGGGAGATCGCGCTGCCATTCAGGCGTCGTCGGGGAGCGTT
>DATAXN010000070.1:0-3629 GCA_036273015.1 Bryobacteraceae bacterium
CCATCAAAACTCTCCAGCAGCAGGTTCACCGCAGCAATCAACTCTTCATTCGAGGCGGTCTCAGTTTCAGTCTTGAATATTGCGATTGTTTTCCCAGCTTCGCCCATGTCATTTTTCATTTTGAACCCAAGAGACTACCCGAGCTTGCGGTACACGCCGCTGCCGTCGTAGGCAGCGAAACCAAACAGCGAAAAGATCCCCTCGGTGAACACCCAAAACCGGCCAGCCGTGATCACCTGAAAACCGGCCAGCCATAGCGACTCAGGACATTGACCGGATGAGGGAAGTTATCCTTCGTCCCCGTGAGCAATGTCTTGAACGAAGAAAAGAAGCAGCAAGCAGTAGCGCTGGGGCGGCTGGGATGGTCGCTGCGACGGATACAGAAGGCAATCGGGGTGCGTCGCGAGACGATCTCCGTCTACCTGAAGGCTGCGGGCGTCGCCATGCGGGCACCGCGCGGTCAGATCATTCCGGCAAAACCGGCCAGGCGCGAAGAGGGGGTGATCACCGACCCCGCGTGCGCAAAACCGGCCAGCCTGAGTGAGGTGATCACCGACTCCGGCAGGGAATCGGCCACTCTGGCGGAAGAAAAACCTGATCCCCGGCCCGGCCGCAGCCCTTCCTCCAGCGCCTGCACTCCGCACCGGGAGGTGATCGAACTCGGGCTCTCACGTGGCCGGAACGCCATGGCGATCTGGCAGGAGTTGGTGGACACCTGCGGGTTCGCCGGCGGCTACCAGAGCGTCAGGCGGTTTGTCTCCAGACTGCATGGAAGCCAGCATCTGGAAGCATGTGCCGTAATCGAAACCCCGCCTGGAGAAGAGTCGCAGGTCGATTACGGTGAGGGTCCGATGGTCCGCGATCCGCAGAGCGGCAAGTATCGGCGAACGCGACTATTCGTCCTGACTCTGGGCTACAGCCGGAAGTCAGTTCGCCTGCTGGTGTTTCGATCCAGCTCGCAGACCTGGGCAGAACTGCACGAGAAAGCCTTTCGCCGGTTGGGTGGTGCTACTCGCGTGGTTGTCCTCGATAATCTGCGCGAAGGCGTTCTCACTCCCGACGTATACGACCCCACGCTCAATCCTCTGTACCGCGACATGCTTCGGCACTATGGCGCTGTTCCGCTGCCATGCCGGGTCGGGCATCCGGATCGGAAAGGGAAAGTGGAAAGCGGTGTCGGGCATGCGCAGAAAACGCCACTGAAGGGCCTGCGCTTTGAAACTCTTGAGGAGGCGCAAACCTATCTGGATTGCTGGGAAGAGCGATGGGCAGATACCCGCATTCACGGCACCACCAAACGGCAGGTCGCGGTTATGTTCGCTGAGGAACGGCCGTCTCTGTTGGCGCTGCCAGTCGAGCCGTTCCGCTACTACCTGTATGGAGAGCGTACGGTCCATCTGGACGGCTGTGTGGAAGTTGAGGCAGCTTACTACAGCGCACCTCCCGGATGGATCGGAAGACGAGTGCAGGTGCAGTGGGATTCCCGGCATGTGCGCCTGCTCGATCCTCAGAATGGCCAGTTGTTGCGCGAACACATGCACCAGAAACGGGGCGGTCATCGCATAAAAGACGAAGATCGATCCCGCAAAACTCCCACCGGTACGCAGCAACTGCTCTGCCGTGCCGATAAAGCCGGATCGCAGATCGGCGCTCTTTGCCGTGGCATGCACCAGGCTCAAGGCGAAGTCGCTGTGCGGCGCATTATGGGCGTTCTGTCTTTAGGCAAGAAGTACGGCGTGGCGCGAGTAGATGATGCCTGCGCCGTAGCGCTCGAAGTCGGCGTCTGCGATTACCCTTTCGTGCGCCGCTATCTGGAGCGGAATCCGCAACTGCCGCTGAACCTGCGGCAGATCGATCCTCTCATCCGGCAACTCACGCTGTATCGCGACTTCATCGACAACAAAACCAGTCAGGAGAGCAAGGAATGAACCTCATCGAATTACAACGCGCATTAGGGCAACTGCGGCTCGGCGGTATGGCCACGGTGCTCGAAACCAGACTACGCCAGGCTCAGGCTGAAGCCATGGCCCCCATCGATCTGATCTCATGTCTAGTCACGGACGAACTGACCAGGCGAAGTGATCGGCTACTGGAAAGACGGCGCAAACAAGCGGCTTTCCGTGATCCGAACAGAACGCTGGACAACTTCGACTTCGCCTTCAACGCAAAGATGAATCGCAGCCTGGTTTTCGATCTGGCCACCTGTGCCTTCATCGGAAAGCGGGAAGACGCGCTGTTTCTCGGGCCAGGCGGCACTGGCAAGAGCCACTTGGCCCAAGCCATCGGGCAAGCAGCTATTCACCAGGGCTATCGCGTTCTCTATCGGGAAACGCATGTACTGCTCGATGATCTGGCTGAGGCAGTTGTCGACGGCACGCGCAAGGAGTTCATGGAGTCGCTCACCACCGTGCCTCTGCTCATCATTGACGACTTCGGGATGCGCAAGCTGCCGATGACGGCTGCGGAAGACCTGCTGGAGATCGTCATGCGCCGCTACGAACGCGCCAGCACACTGCTGACTTCGAACCGTCCCGTCGAAGACTGGGGAAAACTGCTCGGTGATGTCGCTGCGGTGAGTGCGATGCTCGACCGCCTTCTGCATCACGGTCATGTGCTCAAGTGCGGCCCGCGGAGCTGGCGAACCAAGGCTGCGGCCCCCTCTGCCGGAGGCAGCTAATAATCGGTGGAAGGCATCTTTAAGATGGGGACTCTGTCCCCAAACCCCTGGGATTTACCGCTTTTTCCGCCAGAATGGCTCTCTGAAGGCCGTCTAATAAGATCGGATCGCCTAACGAATCTGGGCGGCCTGCCTCCACCAGCGATCGGATATGAACTCTTGCGGAAGGTCTTCGCCGTACGGATCAAGCCCAAGCTTTTCCACCGCATCAAACCATTGATCTCTTAAGCTGGCAGGCAAACGAGCGCCACACCACGGGCAGAATCGAATGCAGACAAAGGACGAGCCGCCATCGGACACCGGAAGACCGTACTCCCGAAACTTCGGAACGTAAAGAATGCTCGTTTCATCCGCGAGCCGGTCAGTCATCTCGGAGCAGCAGTGCATTACGACGGCGAATGTACCATGCCGCAGTCTGCCGTGATCCAAGCACATAGGGCGGCTCGCGCCGCCCTACCATTCCGGCCGCTGAGTCGGCGCTCCGGTCGCATCCCTGCGTTGCCGTATCCTCCGCCCAAGTAATGCGAGTATAGCGTCGCCAAGCCTCCCCTGAAAAAAAGTGTTTGCCCCACCGACCCCCAGCAGGGTATAAATACTCTTGTTCTGGTTCCGTTCCGTTGGCCGGTTTTGAAGTGTCCACGTATGGCCGGTTTTCAGATGTCCACCGAGGTCATGGGCGGTCTTTCGATCGTCACCACACCGACCGATATTTTCCCTTACATCAATATTCCGATGGTCGGCGTGATCTGGAGTTACAACGGCATCCAGAGCCGCATTCTTCAGCAGCAATCCGTAAAAGTGGAGCAAGAGACCTTTAACGTCGGGCTCGCTACCAATTACTTAGTGATCCAGTATCAAACTTATCTAGCACAGGCCCAATCCACCGAAGTTGCCGCTAAAGGGGCGTACGTAAAGGCCATGATTGCTCTCGATCGGGCGACCGCGCGTACCC
>DATAXN010000071.1:0-26386 GCA_036273015.1 Bryobacteraceae bacterium
TCCGTTTCGTGCAGCCCTCCGCTAACGCTCCGCTCGCCGGTGGTGGCGGCGAGTGGGTGATCCCCCTCCGCTCGTGGAGTCGTTCAGGAGCAGGTTCGCTCGCCGGTTTGTTGCCCCGAACAAGACGGGCAGAAAAGGACCGAAAATGAAACTTCGAAACACCACCGAAAGCATTCCGAACCACGGCGCAGCCCGAGACGCTGCAATCCTTCAAGACCTCGATCTCGTAAACCGAATCGCGAGACGCGTCCAGCGCCGGGTACCGCCGTGCGTCACATTTGACGACTTGGCCAGTGCTGGCATGATCGGACTGATTCACGCCGTCGACCGCTTCGATCAGACCCGTGGCTTGAAATTCAGAACCTACGCGCGGCACAGAATCTGGGGAGCGATGCAGGATTTCCTCCGCGATGAAGACCCGCTTTCGCGGACCGAACGGCGGCGTGTTCGCGCATCGGCGCCAGCCCTCAGTGCAACGGGCTACGGAGTTCCGCCCGCGACGGTCAGCCTCGATCAGATTCCGGTACGTTGCCTCGCCTCCCCAGCACAGCCCGCATTCGCGCTGCGCTCCGAAGTCCGGGAGGCTCGCCGATGCCTCTCCCCGAGAGAGAGTCGAGTGATTGAGCTGCTTTATGACTTCGGCTGGCAGAGCCGCGAGGTCGCCGTCGAAATGCACGTCAACGAGAGCCGCGTCTCGCAGATTAAGACACGTGCGATTTCAAAGCTGCGGCTCCAACTGCAGCCGGGAAGCATATGGAGGGCCGCATAATGCGGCTCTCCCGATCTTAGCCGGCGTCCCCCAGTGGCTGCGGCCCTTTCAGCCTCCAGTGCCTGCGCCGCAAGCTCGACAGCGACATTCGGTTCCGGCGGCGGAGTCTGGGCGGCAAAAGGAGCATTCGTCCCCGAGTCCCTAGCCCAGTGCGGTATGGCAGGCCAGCCACTCTTGCCCGCGTTAGCCTGCACAGCCGCAATACCGTCGAGCAAGGCTGACGGACACGAGGTCGCCCTTTACGCACTCTTGGGCTTGCTCGCAAGCACCACGAGATTCGCGGCGGTCGCCGTCGATCCCGGGACCTCGGCCAGTTGAATGACAGTCGCCGGGACTAAGAGGGCACTCCTGTCCTCCTCTGTTCGTCACTTCCGGGTCGGTGCCGGTGACGAATACATGTAAGGTGTTATCGAGCATACGGCCCAGCCCGCTTGACGCCGGATCGAGCTCTTGCCCGTTCGACACCTGCTGGGCCTCGTTGGTCTCGCGCCTGATCTGGCGCTGTACTTCTTCCGCGATCGCCTGTTTCACCCGGGGATTGATCGGCGCGGAAGGCCCGTCAAAGGTGGCGGGGACCTCCCTGGGACTCGTCCACCTGCGCTTGATAGGCATTACCCAGATTTTTCGACACCATGTAGTCCGTCAGTCAGTCAGTATGGGTCGGCGCCCAAGTCTCAGGCAGCCCTGCTCTGGACAGTAATCCCTTCATTCGAAATCTCCAAAAAGCAAGTTGACCTCAACGCTCATTCGGTTTAGCGCAGGAACCTTGCAAATGCCCAACAAAAAACCGCGACGAAACGACCTCGATTTCACCTTGATGTCTATTCGATGTCCGTAACTTTACCGGCGGTAAGCGTTATCTTGAGGTCTTTGTAAAAGTAAGTCTGCTTGGCACCGACGTTTGCAATTCTCTCCGGTTGCCCCATAATCGCCACAATCTGGTCCTTGGTTTGTCCCAGCTCAATCGTCGGTGGCGGCGCGATGGGCTGGTTCGGCAGAGGCGGCGGGGGCGCGATGGGAGCGACTGATTCAGTTGCGGGCAGCTCTTGGGCCGTAAGGACAACCCCGATCACCTCGTTGACTTTGCTGGCAAAGTCGTCCGGGGAAGGAGGCGAGTTCTTCGGAAACGAAAATTTCAGGGTTCCCCAGTACCGCGCGCCGTCGTCGTACGGATCGCTGAGGAATTCAAGCAGTATGCCGTCGCCTTTGGCTTCGAACAGGATTCTGGTGAGCCATAGCTTTTCCCCGACCACGAATGCCCGTGCCCGGCCCTCCTCGATTCTGTGTGCGGCAAGATACGGTAGCGCCGGTTTAACGACACCGTTAGCATAGTTGTTGCCTAACTGATTTCGGTCGCCAATAGTGAACAAGACAAGACCGTTCTTCCTGAGAGTAATCACCGAACCGGCCGTCACAATGTCGGTCTTATCGAAGGTCGCCTGCGTCAGACGATACCGTGTCAGGAGCTTCTGTAGAATCGGCAGTTTCCAGTCCTGCGCCTGTTGTCCCCACGCTGTGACCGCAAGCGCAACCGCGCACGCAGCGCGCAATGATTTTCGCATGCCTTGCTCCTTACTTATTTACCGGATTCGTCAAGCCGGGAATACAACCACGCGCGTCCGAATTCCCAGTCTCTCCTCACCTTCGCCACGTTCTTGTCAAGGATTTCCGCAGTCTCTTTATCGGTATAGCCGCCGAAGAAACGAAGCTCGATCACTTTGCTCGCATCGGGATCGACTTCCGCAAGCTCTTTGAGCGCGTCGTCGAGCGCCACAAGGGCGTCGTCGCGTCCGCTTGAGATGTGATACGCCTCATCGAGCGGAACGCTGATCACGCGGCGCTTCTGCGCGTTGCCCTGGCGCGCATGGTCGACCAGAATACGGCGCATCTGGATGGCTGCGACCGCGAAAAAGTGTCCTGTGTTCCGGAACGACATCGGAGTATCCTGGCCGAACAGTTCCAGAAACGCCTCATGCACCAGAGCCGTAGTCTGAAGCGTGTGGTCGACCTTTTCTCCGCTCATATAGTGGGCCGCCAGGCGGCGCAGTTCCGCGTAAACGAGTTCAATGATCTGAGCTGCCGCAGCGTCATCGCCATGCCCCGCCGAATCCAGCAGATGAGTAATTTGCGGCCCCGGTTTCGAACTCATGGACACCTCTCTTTTCGCGCGAGTATAGCATCCGGCCCTGGTGCAGCGCGTTAACCAATCAGATTTTCCGTATTCTTAATGCTCCGCAACAACTGCTGTGCGCGTGGGGAATCGTCCTTCCTGATGACACGTTCAGCCTCGCGGATACTGGCGGACGCACTGTTTCTGTCGTGAAGGTTGGGTACTTTGGGGTCACCTTCGATCTTCGCAATCCATAGCCAGGCGAGCGCCAGCTGCTCGCGAGCCGCCTTGTCGTCGGCAACGATTGCTTCCGCTTGGTGCAGATAAATATCCGCCTGGTCCAGTAAGTTGCGGCGGGAGGATGTCATGCCAGGCCATAACCGAACCGATTCCGAAAGAGAAGTCCGGTATGCCTCACTCAGCTGATTCACTTCCACCAGTTGGGCCTGGCGGAGAGAGTCGAGGTCAGCCTGCGTGAGCGGGCGTCCCGAAGCCTTCATGCGGGCTAGGGCTTTCCCCCGTTTCTCCGCGTTCTGCATCTTCTGAGACTGTATCTTGACAACCTCATTCTGGTGATCCCGCGCTAATTGCTCGCGTTTCTGCAACTCGTTCGCCTGCCAAAGATTCAAGCCTGCAAGGGCCAGCAGGGCGCCGGTTGTTACCACTGATTTGAGATTCCGGCGAACGAATTTCCTCCCCCGGTAAAACCAATTCCCTTGTCTGGCGGCTATGGGCAAGTCATGGAGATAGTTTTCGATGTCTTTCCCGAGACTCGAACTCGACTGATACCGCGCCAGGGGGTCTTTGTGAATTGCGCGAAGAACGATGGAGTCCAGTTCGCCCCTGATGCTCTTCTGCACGCTCGTCCAATCGCCGGGGTACGTTCCGGCCCGCACTGTCACTGCGGAGCTTGGCGGACGGGGCGGGGCACCTTCGATTGCGGTGAGCAGCTCGGTGGCTCGCATTCCGTCAGATTCATAGGGTCTGACTCCCGTCAGAAGTTCGTATAGCACGACACCAAGCGAGTAAACATCGCTGACCGGACCGATGTCGTCTCCCCTTAGTTGCTCGGGACTCGCATAACCCGGAGTCATAAGGGGTAGCGGCGGCTGCACACTTTGGCTGCTGCCAGTGGGCCACAAAACGCTGGCGATGCCAAAATCGAGAATCTTCACGATTCCGTCGGTGCCGACAAGAATATTGGACGGCTTCAAATCGCTATGCACAACGCGATTGTCGTGAAGATATTGAGCGGCCGCACATACTTGACGGAAAATCGCCAGGCGCTGGCCGACGCTCAACAAATTCTGTGAGCAGAAGACGTTGACAGGCTGTCCGTCGACATAGTCCATGACAAAGTAAGGCAGGCCAGCCGGTGTCGAGCCGCCATCGACAATTCGGGCGATGTTCGGATGGTCGAGTTGCGCCAGAATCTGGCGCTCTTTCCGGAACCTCGCGAGGAGCGCGGCACCCGCGAACTCCGGGCGTACCACCTTCAGGGCCGAGACCCTGTGAAACACTTCGTCCGCGCGGACAACCTGGTAAACGATTCCCATTCCGCCGCTTCCCAGTTCGCGCAGAATCTTATAAGATCCGATAACAGACCCGACGCTGGGTGCCGCAGCTTTGGTTCCCTGAGCCCAGGATGTCGGGGTATCAAGCAACCCACCGGCACGGTTTCGCGCCGCAAGCAGCTTTGCAACCGCGTCGACCAGTTCCTGGTCGCCGCCGGATTCTCCGAACACATAGGCTTCCTGCTGTTCGGCTGGTCGATCACAAGCAGCTTCGAACAGCTCGCGGATACGGCGCTGTTGCTGGCCGGTCAAAAAAGGTAAGGCTCCACGGTTAGGATAGCGAAATTTTCAGCCGAATTTGCGCATAATACTCTTGTGCGCGGCGACGAACGATCAGGCGGAAAATTTTGCGCGAACCCGCAACCCAAATGCGCTATCTGAGAGGAATGCCGACATCGATGAACACTATAAAAACTATATTTGTGGCGAGTCTTGCGACCGCGTCGCTCTGGGCTCAGCCGAAGACTCAACCCGCCAAACCGCCAGTGACAACTTCCATTGAGAATGTGGAACTTGTAGCGGCGGGGACCGACCATGTTCGTTTCGAAGTACACGCCAAAGTTGTCGCGACCCGCAGCGTTACCGTAGCCCGCATTAAGTTTGAGGAGATGCGGCTCGGCGAGATTCCGTTCTATTTGACTCCGATCGATCAGAGGATGGAACTGAAGTCCGGACAGGCAGCCCTGCTTCCGGCCATTGCGATGACTATTTATTTTCGGGATCTGGATTCCCTGGAGCCTTTGGAAGAAGTGGTGCGCAACGGAGAGATCAGAGTCCACGGCCGGGCCAGCGCGGATCTCGACCTCAGCCTGATCGAAAAGCTGGCTCTCCACAAGTGGTCCGGGCATGCGGATATACGCATCGACAACCCGATTGCCGTCTCGTTGCCTGGCGGCGTCGCGGGACGGACGGCTGCTATGTTCGCGCTGAACGCCGCCCAATCCGCGATCGGCATTGCCGGTTCGACACTCAACGGCCTGCGAAATTCGCAGCAGAAGTGGAACGGCGAGCTGAAAACGGACTTCACGGAATCCATGCTTGCCGCCGAAGCGAGTTACAAATTGCTTACGAGCGAGGGACAGACGATCGAAATGAGCACCCGGGGATTGGGATTCCGGGTTTCAGACGGTCGTGTCCTCCTCACCGGAGAAATGGCCGAACCATGGAAATACGATGCTGACACGATGGCGCTTCTGCAATCGCATAAGGCCACGATCGTGGAAGAAAGCCGTAATATCGCCGTCTGGCCACCGGACGCAAATATCGAAAAGGCAGCTTCGCTGGCCAACGGCCGCCTGCAGATCGAAAAAATTGCCACGAGCGCGGAATCCGCGATTGTTCCCGTAGCAAAGCGGGACACCAGCTCCAATTATGCCCTTCTCCGCTATACCGGCGATGAAGACAAGCGAGAGGCGATTCCATTGGAGCAGTCTCGCGCGGAACAGACATGGGACCGCGTTGCCGTGTTCAAGCTGAATTCCGATGGTAAGACCGAAACGATTTTCGTTCCCGCGCGGCGTCAGGGCGACCGGCTGATTTTCGATACGCCGGTCGATGATGAGACGTTCGGCTCGCCGATCATTGTGCCAGGGGGCGCAATCGGAATGGTGCAGGACGAGCACTCGGGAATGATCATTCCGGCCAGGTGGTGAACGCCCTTCAGGGATCAGGCTGCCTGGAAGCGGTCGAGGGTTGAGCGGGCAGAAGAAACAGATCGGCGTCGCCGCAAGGCGCGAGCGCTTGCGGCGACAGTTCAATCACTGCGGCACTCTCAAAGCGCAGCTTTTCCGCAATCTCCCGCGCGGGCGCGACCGCGCGGTGCACATAGAGCAGGACCGGCTTGGCCTGCCTCAGCGACAAACAGCCGGGGGCACCCTTCACGTGATGAATGTCCACGGTCGCCAGGCTGCCCAGTTTCGCCGTCCAATCGGGAGGCGGCGCATCGCCGGCCGCTACCAGGATCAGTTTTGTCCGGATGTGACTGAGGGGTGGCGCGGGTGGAGCGCCCCGCCCGCCCACAGTTCGGGAGGAATCCGCGGCTTTCGATTCCGGCGGCCCGGCGGCAGTTGCGGCGGCTGAACCAAGAAGCGAAAACCCGTCGTCATGCATCCCCGGATTCGCGATCCGCAGCGGATGTTGAAGATTCCAGTACGTCAAACCAGCTCCAGCCGCGAGCATGCACCCTGCTGCAAGTCCCAGGGGAACCGCTAATCGGGGTCTGACCCCGAACCATCGCGCGGGACTGCGAACGACAGCCCACGGCGCCGCGAATCGCAGGAACTGGATGCTGATGTTATCGCCTCCGCCGCCCTGAAGGGCTAAGTTCAGCAGAGCCTCGGCCACTCCCGTGACCGATATGTTCAAAGCCAGTGCGATGGCTTCCATTTCCGCGTGTGCCGCATAGCCCCAAAGCCCATCCGAGCAAAGCAGGAGCCCGTCTTTCGGCTGAAGCGCCAGCTCTGTAATTGTCAGCGTGACTTCCGAGCGCTGGCCGAGCGCCTGTGTCAATACACTCGAATCCGGATGCTCGCGGGCCTGCGCCGGCGTCAGCACGCCTTGAGAGATCAGACGTTCCACCAGCGAGTCGTCGCGGGTCAATAACCTCAGGCGGTTGTCGCGGACAAGGTACGCCCGGCTGTCTCCGGCGTGCGCGATGATCGCGCGGTCTTTGTTAATTACCGCCAAAACGACGGTGGAACTCATGCCCTGCGCCAATCCGGCTTCATCGGATCGCCGCCTCAGGCCGGAACTGATCTCACGAGCGGCGTTTTGAAGTGCCTCGGCTAAAGGCTGGCCACCGTGGGCTCGCAGATAATCCGCGAATCCGGCGACGGCCGCCTGCGCGGCATCCCCGCCACCTCCCTGCCCGCCGACCCCGTCCGCAAGAACATACAGATCGCCGAACGGGGTAGCAGCCCGGCTGACGCGATCCTGATTCTCGGACCGTTTGCTGCCCGGATGGCTCTGTACGCCCACCGAGACGGTTAACGAATGATTTGCTGAAGGCATCCTAAGCGCAATAGCGTAAACCAGGCGTCAGCTTGCGCAAAATTTCCCGCGCCTAAACAACATCGCGCTTCCTGAGAACGGCGAGGACCACCGCAAGCCAGAAGGCGAACATCGCGCCGAGAACGGCGAGGCATTTCCTAAGTGAGTTTCGGTTCTCGTGGCCGTCAGCAGTCATTTTCGGGAAGGCGTTTTCGGCAAGATCCACCTTCTTCTGCCCCACCGTCTTCTTATCGTTCTTATCAGCCTCAAGCGCCAGATTGGCTTCAAAGGCCCACCGGGAGGGAACGATGTCGGCAACCCTGGGCATCGGTTGGGGCATGTTGTAGACAGGGTGTATCCCCCCTCCCAGCGCGATCGCCGGCAGCAATATCAGGGGAAGCATCGCGATAGCTGCTTCCGTTGTGGGGGCCACGGCCGACACGCACAATCCCAATGCCGCGCCGACGAGCGAGGAGAGATACAGAACTCCCAGTGTCGTGAAAAAATCAGCCTGCAGGCCGCACATCAGCTTGACGATGCCAAGCAGGACTGAGCATTGAAACAAGCAAAGCACGGCTGAAACCGTCAGTTTCGAAAAAACATACGAGGGAAGTTTCAGGCTGACCATGCGCTCGCGCTGGTAAACGGTCCACTCCCCTACGATGTCCCGCGCCGCATTGTTACAGCCAAACCAGATTGCCGCCACGACCATCAGAAACTCGATTCCTGTCGCATTATTAAAAAGGCTTCCCTGGTCGTTCCGTTTCAGGTGGAAAACGCCGCCGACAAGAAGGGCGAACAAGGGCGCCTGAATCAGCAGAATGATCACCTGCGCCTGGTCTCGCACTTTCAAAATAAGATTGCGGCGCACGAGCGTCCACCACTGGCCAAAACCGAAGCCGCGGCCTTCGCGCTTCGGCGCCTGATTTCCCGTGGAAGGAACTTTCCCCGAGCGATCCAGAACGAACGCTTCGTTAAATCTCGACTGTTCGTAAGCCGAAACCCAGTCGGGGGTCGCGCGCTTCGCAAGGCCGCTGAGAAGCATCTCCGGACTGGGCTCCTTCCCTGGCTGGCGGCGCAGGGTCTTTACCCCCTCGGCGTCGAAGAATTCGATGGAATCCGGGTGCGCCGGGCCAAAATAGGCGAGCGCACCCCGGCCGCCCCGGTCGCGCGAGATCATGATCAGGCCGTCAAACTGTTTGAAGATCTCCACGCTGGGTTGATGGATCGTCGTAATGATCGTCTTGCCCTCCGTCGAGAGGTGCTTCAGCATCTGGATCACGCCCTCGGCGTCGTAGGAAGAGAGCCCGGAGGTCGGTTCGTCCAGGAAGATCACCGGAGTATCGTTGATCAGCTCCATGGCTATATTCACGCGTTTGCGCTGGCCGCCGGACAGCACCTTTTTCTCGGGCGAGCCTATTACCGTGTTTTTTTTGTCCAAAATGCCGAGACCGGCCAGGACCTTGTCAATCCGCTGATCGATTTCGCCGTCCGTCAAATCGGTCCGCAGCTTCGCGCTGAAATACAGGGCTTCCCGCACTGTGAGCTGTGCATGAACGATATCGTCTTGTGGGACGTAGCTCATCTGGGTGCGAAAACGGTCGTAGAACTGATACAGGTCTGCGCCGTTGAAGAGCACTCTGCCCGCGGCGGGGGGTGTGTAACCGTTCAAGGATTTAAGAAAGGTGGTTTTGCCCGCTCCGGCAGGTCCCATTAGGGCCACCAGCTCGGAAGGAAAAATCGTGAGCGAGATGGGGTCGAGAAGAGGATGCCCGTTGGGGGCATTCACGGCGACCCCGCAGACTTCGATGGTGACATTGCCAATGTATTCGCGCTTGACCAGGCCGCCATCTTCGAGAAACTGGAACCGGAAGCTGCCGAGACCAATCTCCTGCCCTGGCCGGATGATTGTTTTCCCCGTGACCCGTTGGCCATTCACAAAGGTCCCGTTGCGTGATCCCAGGTCTTCGACGCAAATACCGTCGGCGGTACGCCGGAGAATCGCGTGCTGCCACGAAATCATAGGGTAGTCGAGCGGATAGTCGCAGGACGGGTCGCGGCCCAGCACCATCTGTTCTCCCCGAAAATTGACACGCTCGAAAGTGTCTTCGCCCTGCGTAAGGTGTTTCTTTGCCAGAATCCGGCTGGCGGGAATCTTATAAGACCCCAGGTAGATCTCGTCCTCGGGACGCAAAGGCGCGCGCTGGATTCTGTTATCGATCCGATTGAGAGCAGTGCCGTTTCTGGAATTCAGATCCTCGATCGTCCATCCGCCGTCGTCCCGCAGGATGCGCGCGTGGTTCCACGAGACCATGCCGTAATCCAGGTGAACGTTACTCTCCGGGCTGCGGCCGATGGTAATGATCTGCGCATCCGGCCCGGGATCCGGCGCCCGCGGCGCTTGTCTGCCACCGGGCCACGGCATCAAAATTCGGCGGCCCAATGTGACCTCGTCCTGAGGGGACGCGACGAACGGCTGGTTCGGCGCCAGTCTATGACCGTTTATAAACGTGCCGTTCGTGGAGCCCAAATCTTCGAGAACGAATGTATCGGCCTGGAAGCTGAGCCTGCAGTGCCGTCCGGATACAGCGGAGTCATTCACGACAATGTCACAATCGCCTGCACTGCCGACGATCCAGGAGGTCAGGAAACCGGTTGCTTGGGCCGACATAAGCTTTAGTGAGCCTTATTGCGCGGACTGGATAAGCATCGTACCATAACAAACGTAAAAAGCTCGACAAAATCAATGCAAATTCACTTGCATAGAACAGGCCGGAGCTATTTTGCGCAAAACGCGCCCCGTATTTCGCGTACTGGGCAAGGAGGATCGAATGCATCGGATTGACGCTACGGGGCTGAGCCGCCGCGCTCTGTTAGGTACCGCCTCCGCATTTGCCGCCTCGCTGAGCGGTGTACTGCCGATGGAAGGCAGCGAACCCCGTATAACCACGCCTCCGTACAACACGCTTTCCTTTGAGGAAGAGATCGCTCTGGGGCGCAAGTTCGCGCAGGAATATGAAAAGGATGTCGAACTGATCCGTAATCCTCTAATCGGACCGTATCTGGACGACATTGTGCGCAGGTTGGGAAAGAACTCCCAACGCCCCGACTGGCCTTATCGAATTCAAACCGTCAACAGCGCGGTAATCAACGCGAGTGCGATCCCGGGGGGCTTTCTCTATGTGCAGCGCGGCATGCTCGAATTTGTCGACGACGAAAATGAGCTGGTGGGCGCACTCGCCCACGAAATGGGACATGTGGTTGCCCGCCACACTACGAATCAGCTGATGCTGACCTTTCTCGCGCGTAATCTGTACGAGACAGTCAAGAAAAACATCCTTCTCAATAACTCGGTGATCTCCGGCATAATTGAACAGTTGGGCGGTCCGGTCGTGCTCCTTGCGCAGCTGAAATACAGCCGCGAAAACGAGTCGGAAGCCGACCTGCTTGGCTTCTACGAAATGCTCCGGGCTGGCTGGAACCCGATCGGGCTGATGAACTTCTTCGAGCGCATACGAGGCCGCGAGGGTAACAGGTCGCCGCTCGATGTGATGTTATCCGACCACCCTTCGTCGGCCGGCCGAATCGACGAGATAAAGAAAGAGATCGATTCGGTCAAAGTCACCGCGCCCGTTCGCATGGATACCCTGAAGTTCCGCGCCCTGAAGTCGGCCTTACGGCTCATGCCGCCTGCCCCCAAACCGGCCCACCAGGAATAGCACGACGTGCGGAGCCCGACAATACTCCCCGGCGCAGCCCTCTTGTTAGTTGTATCGGGCATCAGCCGTCCTTTACCGGCCATGCAGGGCGAATCGCCGGCCGACCGTATTCGCGCGGGTCCAGTTTACACTTCGGCACAGCCGGCCGATGGCACGCCGAAGTTCCCGGATCTGCAGGTGCTCATGGATCTGCCGCTCTCCGCGGCTGGCGGCGCTGCCAGTCCCAGCTCTTTCCGGATGCGCGCTGATGGTGGCAAATTCTATCCCGCCACGCGGGTTCAAACCATGGCTGCGTCGGGCCACGCCATGGCAGTAGCCGTGATCCTCGACATGAGCGGCAGCATGAAGGGCGGTCCTCTTCCCGCGATTCGAAAAGGATTGGGGCGATTCGCCGGCGACGCCGGGCCGCGGGACCGGATCGCCATTGAAACCATCGCCGACGACAGCCGGTGGGACGTGAACTGGGGCGATTCGCGGGAGCAAATCCGTGGCGCGATCGAGAATCTTAGAAGCCGAGGCAAGCTGACGCGTCTCTGGGACGGTTTGCTCGATGCCATTGGCCGGTTGCCGGCGATCCCCACGGCTCGCCGGATGATCGTGATATCGGACGGTCACGACGAAGGTTCCGCCCACCTCCTCGAACAAGTAATCGCCACTTACCAGCAGCAGCTTGTTCCCATCGACGCGATCGGAATCACGCGATCCAATCCCGTGTACCTCGCCAATCTGCAACGGCTCGCCGATGGAACTGGGGGCCAGTTCCACGATGCCGGCAGCGAAGCCGACCTTGAGCGGCTGGTCGGCGGCGGGATCGAACGGCTGAGGTCCATGCCAGTGGTCAGTTTTCGTCTGAACGATCTGTCAGCCGATGGAACGACTCATGAATTTGAGTTTTTTTGGAAGCATGACGGTGCGGAATCCACTTCGAGAGTGCGGGTAAAGGTTCCCGTCTCTGGAACTGTTCCCTTCACCTCGCGACGCCGGTTCTGGCTCTGGCTGGCCGGTGTCCCGGCGATTGTGCTCGCCGTAGCGGGAATCGCAATGGCACTCCGGCGAAGTCCCGGGAAACTCGCCCCCGTTGCCGTACAAACACCCGAGCCCCTGCCAGTCGAAAGACCGTCGCCCGCAGCGATTCAGCCGGCCGGCAAACCCGCCCCCGCCAGGTTTACCGGTGTCGCCTCACGCGCATACCCTCAGCCGCCATCGCACTCGGCCAAGCCAGCCGCGGCAACGGCTTCACCGGCCCAGTCGCGCACACAGTTCACCGTCAGTTTTCCGGAGCCGTCCAGCGCTCGCCCAGCCGCCTGGCTGTTCGGCGAAGAGGGCTTCGGTGCGGGACAGTGGTTTCCCGTAGACACCCGTGAATATTGGATCGGCGGCAACGAAAATAATCACCTCCAAATAACCAGCGATCCCACAGTCTCCGGAAATCACGGCTGCATCGTGTTTGAAACCGGCACTCTTGGCATATTCGACTATGGTTCGACGAACGGAACCAGAGTGAATAACGATGTCGTTCAGGACTACCGGCGGCTCCTGCAGCCCGGAGATCGCATTCGGATCGGCCAGTCTACGTTCGTTGTGCACGCGCGGCACGAACCGGAGATCCCGCAATGATATTCCTGTTCCATTTCCAAGTTCCCGAGCGCGCGGTTTTGGTTACAATTGCGGCAGCGGCGGCTGCCACCACAGGGATTTTCTCATGAGCGATACAAAAATCGAGCAACCGCTGATCTGGAATCTCCCCGTTAGCGCCCGCATGGGAAGTGAGACGGGGTTACGAGACGAGAACCAGGATAGATCTGCCGCTTTCTCTTCTCCGTTTGGGATGGTGTATATCGTTGCCGACGGCATGGGTGGCCACAGGGGCGGTGCTGAGGCCGCGCGCATAGCCGTCGAAGGTTTTCAGCGCTGCCTCCTCGCAATTCCGGCTACCGCACCCTTTCCCGATGCCATATCTTTCGCCGCGAGCGAGACGCATAAGGAATTGGTCGCCCTGGGCAATTCCGGCGATCCCAACTTTAGCGGTATGGGTTCGACCGTTGTGATCGCGCTTATCCGCCAAGTGGGCGAAGGCTTCGAACTGATCGCCGCCCACATGGGCGATTCCCGGCTGTACCTGCATCGCGCCGGCCAGTTGACGCTTCTTACCAGGGATCACACGCAGGTCCAGTGGCTGGTTGACGCCAATGAAATCGACGAGGAAATGGCTCGGTCCCACCCCGACGCCAGTGTTCTAACGCGTGCGCTGGGACATGGAGGCAATGCCGTTATCGACGTTTCGGAGCCGATTCCACTCGGCGACAGCGACGGCATACTGCTTTGCTCCGACGGTCTTTCCGGATTTGTGGGAAGCCACGAGATCGATCAGACGATTAAACGGTTTCCCGAGGCCGCGCAGTGCGTGTGCGAGCTCATTCAACTGGCGCTACACCGCGGAAGTAACGACAACGTTACCGTGCAGTTCCTTCGCGTGGGAAACCAGCCGGAGGCGATTCTCCCGATGCCGAGTCCCGCGCGGAAGACGCTGCCCGAGGCACCGGTTTTAGCCGCCGCTCCGGTGTATTATCCCCACCCCGGTGGATCGGGCAACCGCCGTCCAATGTTCGCGGGTGTAGCCATCGGACTGGTTCTTGTGGCGGGAGGGGTCCTTGCATTCAGGGACAAACTCTTCCCGGCGCACGCCGACGATATCGCTGCCGTTTCGATGGAACGGAACATCGGCGACCTCCGTGCTGACGCCTCCGGGATGATAGCCGACGCCAAACGCGGTGAAAACCTTGTGGACAAAGCATTGAGCGCTTCTATCGGCGCGCAACGGGGCTGGACGAACCGGATGCGCGGGGAAAAACTCCGGGAGCTGAAGGCCCAGTTCCACGATCTCTACCGGACCGCGGGCGAGATCCTGCAGACCACGACTTTCGAGAACAAGCTGTCCGCAAGGCGCAACAAGCCAGCGGGCAAGACTCGGGACTCGACCGACGCCGCTCTTGAGGCGGCCATCGAAAAAAGTAGGGAAAACCTCAATGGGAAGAAGAAAGAGCTGGCCGCGGCGATGGCCAGGCTTGAAAAACTGACGCTGGCTGCTTCCCCCGCGGAGGCTCAGTCTCCGCCGCGGAAGCCTCGGCCCTGACAGCTAACTAAACCACGAGGGGGAAAGACACGGGAAATGAAGACTTGTCCGAGTTGCATGACCACCAACCGCGACGATGCTAAATTTTGCGGACATTGCGTGGCGCCACTGCCGGCGTCGGGAGGTAAGACGTGTCCCGCCGGGTGCCACGTCATGGAACCAGACTGGACGGAGTGCGCCTATTGCCGATCGGACAGCGCCACCCCGGGGCCGCCGCCGATTCCGGCGTCGGCCGGGTCCGGCTACGTGCGGCGCCCTACTGTTGTGGAAGATATCGGTTCATCCGGTGTGCCCGCGGGAACGGAGACCCTGCAGACTCCTCTGTATGCGGAAGACAGACCGCTGGCTCCGCGCCCCACCCCCAGACCGTTCAAGCCCGTTCCGGCCGCACCTCCGCTTCCGCCCCTTTCAAGACCTAACGTTCCGTCTCCGAGTTCCCAGCCCATTGCGCGTAAAACAGTCTACCGGCCGGAGCCTCCGTCGGGGCCGGCGCCGCTCCAGCCTCCTCCGGTCCTGGCCCAGCGCAAGATCGTGGGAATGCTGGTTACATACAGCTGGAAACCGGATGGCGAGATCTTCCCCATCCGCGAAGGAAGGAATTTGATCGGCAGGGATCCCGATTGCGAAGTTTGTATTTCGGTAGACCAGACAATGTCGGGCCGTAACAGCCACATCACATTCCGAACCACGTTCGTAGTGGGAGATCTGGTCAGCATGAAGGGAACAGACCTGAACGGAGACCCAATCGAGCAGCAGTTTCTGAGTCTGCCGAACTACGCGGTGATCCGGGCCGGATCCACGCAGTTCACCTTTATTGCGATCCAGCCGCTGCTCAGCACGGGTGCGGACTCGGCAACAAGCCAGGAACATCCGTGAAGCGCTGCCGCCTTTGCGGACGGGAATTTCCAGACAGCTACACCTTCTGCGATCAGGACGCGTCGACTCTGCCGGCGTTTCCATCGCCGCGACGCCGTTGGATGCCGGTTGCCCTGGCGGCAGGCGGGCTTGTGGCCGTACTTATGGCGGCGGCAATTGCGGGGCTTCAAATGGTACGGCGGTATATCGGCAGCCATATTGCTTTCGAGATAACCGGTGTTTCGATGGAGTCAAATCGGCTATCTTGGCCACCCGTGGATGTGGAATTGAATCTGCGCGTCCACAACAGATCTTTTCTTGATCCGTCCCTCCGCTCCATGCGATTCGAATGTGCAACATCGTCCCGCAGTCTCGTTGCCCTCGAATGGCCGTCCGGATTCTCCAGGGAACTTTCGATCGCGGCCAACAGGGATACGGATTTAAGCGTGAAGGTCAGCCCGCGGCATATCGATCCTGATTCGATCCTGAGCGATTTGCAGGGACAGGCCCGGCTTGTCTGCAGGGGGCCGGCGGTCTTCTCACTCTGGGGGATCGAATTTTCCAGGGATCTCGAGTTTGAGAAGATACTCTGGTAACGCCCGAGCAGTGTGCAGGTGCTATTGCGGCGGCAGAGCGGCCAGTCGCGCCCGCGCCTCGGGTGTGCCGGATTTCTCGTAGTATCTTCTTGCCTGGACCAGATCCTTCGAGACGCCGCGGCCTTGTTCGTACATCAACCCCAGCCTGTAGGCAGCGTCGGCGCTTCCGCCGCGGTCCACAGCCTTTTGGTACCAACTGGCGGCTTTCGCCAAGTTGTCGGGACTCTCTGGAACTCCCCGGTCCGCCTCGTACATTACGCCGAGGTTGTACATACCCCGCGGATAGCCAAGGTCCGCGGCCTGTTGGAACAGTCTTACGGCGTCGGAGTCGCTCTTGGATCCCCCGAGGCCCTGCGAGTACATACTTGCAAGCAGCACCATCGCCTGGGAGTTGCCGGCATCCGCCGCCTTTCGGAACGATTCCCGGGCCGCGGCTTCGTCGTGATTTGCTAGCTGTGCCTTCCCGTCGTTGAGAAGCTTATCGACATCGACGATTTCCGGCTTAGACTCTGCCGAGGATGGTCCCTGCGTTGGCTGTGTCGGCGGGATGTCCGGCTGGATCGGAGGATTTACCCGTTCCGGAGGTGGCGCTTTGGTGACAGGCGAGTTGTCCGGCGGCTTTGTTATTTCGGTGCCGCCGTGTGGTTGAGTCCCTAGCGTCGTGTCGCTATTGTCGTTGCCGTGATGAAAGGCGAAGTAACCGCCCGCACTCAGCAGAATCGCTGTCGCCAGACCAACACCCTTCCATAGAGGCCCTTTGCCAGATGGTCTTGCGTTGGCTCCCGGAACGGATTCCGGAATAGACGGCTGAGGCGCGGCGGCCGGTAGGGGCCGGGGCGGCGAGACAGGCGATGGCGCGACGGAAGTTACGGCGCGCGATGGAGGCGCAATTGTCGGCGGATGAAAACTCTCGAACACCGTCGGGGTCCTGGTGACAAACGACGGAGCCGCTTGCACTCCGCTCAGCGCCGCCAGCACATCCGTGCAGGAGCGGTACCGGTCATCCGGCTTTTTCGCCAGGCAACGAAGGATCACCTGCTCCACGTAATCGGGAATTGCCGGATTGAGCTGCGATGGCGGGGCAGGCTCGGCCCGCAGATGTTTGTCCTTCACGACAAAATCAGTGTTGCCGTCCTGTTCATTGCCTTCGTAGGGGACTACCCCGGTCAGGACCTCGTACAGCACACAGCCAAAACTGTAGATATCGGAGCGGCCGTCGATCATTCGCGACCCGACGATCTGTTCCGGACTCATATAGTGCGGCGTCCCGATCGCCACGTTCACCTGCGTCAGCCTCTCCTGACCCAGCACCAGAGCGATCCCGAAGTCCATTACATGCACGCGTCCGGTTCTTTCGATCAGAAGATTGGAGGGCTTTATATCCCGGTGCACCACGCCCTGTGAATGGGCATATTCAAGGGCACTCAGCACATCGCGCGAAATCGCAGACGCGTCGGATAGCGGCATCGGGGCCTGCAGTCTGAAAAGACGCTGTTCGAGGTTCTCGCCGTCCACATATCTCATTACCAGAAAGCTGCGGTTGTCGACATAATGAAAATCGAACGCCGACACAATGTTCGGATGCTGGAGGGCCGCCTGCCGCTTCCCTTCGTCGAGAAAGCGCCTTTCGATGTCGGGGATCCCGGCGAGCCGGGGTACCAGGAACTTCACCGCGGCATAGGTATTCAGCACCGGGTTGCGGGCTCTCCATACCTCGGCCATTCCGCCTTCGCCGAGTTTGTCTTCCAGAATATATGTGCCGAGCTGAAGGCCTTTCATGTCGTCCTGTGTAACATGGGCGAACTATAGCGCGAATACGGAAGGAGAAACTCGACCGCTGCAATGTTGCCCGGATGGACGTGCCTGCCTTGCCACACCTCGGCCATTCCGCCCTCTCCGATTTTGCGCTCAAGGATCTTCTGCCCGACTGTGCGTTCCATTTATTGCCACTCGTGTCTATTAGCGTTTTCCAAGGCAGTCCTTGATCGATTTTTCGGAATTTTCCCGCCGCCGCCCCGTTCGGAGCCGCCAGCCTAACTATGTAATGTAGAGGACTGAACCCGGGTTTGCAATGAAAAGAACCCCGCATATACGTTTCATTCCGATTAACGGTTACCAAGTGCGGCTGGCTCCCAAGACAAAAAACCGCCGGTAATAAGCCGGCGGTCTCGCTGTCTTGTCGGTAGTTCGTAAGAGATGAACCTGCACCGGAAACATCGCGGCTACTGGATATTTGTTACCTTTCCGGCGACAATCGTGACTTTCATGTCGGCATACACGTACATCTTCTTCGGACCCACATTCGCAATGCTCTTGGGAGGGCCGAGAATACCCGTTACTTCGTTTTCGCTCATGCCTATGGAAAGTTGCTTTGGATCGGGTGCCGGTGGCAGGCCGGACCCTCCCGAACCGAGTTGAGCGGCTTGGCCAGCCTCCGCTTCAGCTCTGTCGGCTTCCTGCGCCTGCTGAGCGATTTCGGTAGCGACATTCGGTTCCGGCGGCGGCGCGCCCTGCGTAAACGGAGCCGGAGTGGCCGGTCCCGCTGCGGTCGCGGGTTCTGCAGGCAAGCCCTTGCCCTGTTTCGCCTGCAGTTGTCCAAGACCCTGGTCGATCCTTTCGCGCATCTGGTTCTGCATGTCCTGGAGATCGCTCAGCGCTACGCCGACCGTAGTCGATTTCCCGCACTCCTGGCCCCCTTTGTTCGAGAGCACAACGAGGTTCGCCCTGTCGGCGCCAGCGGGCGGTGGAGTGAGAAGCTGCAGCACGTCGCCCGCGGTCACGAGGCACTCCTTGCCCGCGATGTCCGTCAGATCGAGATCCTGCCCGACCACAAATGTGTGCCGCTGGCCATCGCTCATCATTCTGGCGATGCTGCTCGATTGGGGATCGGGCTCCTGATTTTGGGCGTTGCCTTGGGCCTCCGCGGTTTCGAGCGCGATCTGGCGGTTCACTTCTTCCGTGATCGCGGCCTTGACTTCGGGCGATAGCGGGGCTTGGCCGGCAGCGGGCAGTGGCTGAACCGGCAGGCCCGCGTCAACCCGCGCCTGGTAAGCATCCGCCAGCGAACTCGAAACCATGTAATCCGTAAGCCAGACTGACGCGTTCGGGTACACAGGAGCCGGCACGAAATAACCGCCATAGTATCCATACCATGGGTTTCCCGCAAAACCCCAAGCGTAGGGCACCGGCGCGCCCCACGGATAATACGCATAGCTGTAGAAACCAACCGGATAGTATAGGGCGGGAGCGTAAATGTCCAGAGCTATTCGGTTGTAAAGGTACGGCCGATAGAAGCGATCATAGGCCCGTCCATGGAAATAGTAAGTTCGACGGCCGTACTCGTGGCCACGGAAACCATAGGGGCGCTGCACGTACCCGCGGCCGCCGCGTTCGGCGACGACGCGCGAATGGTCGGCACGTTCAACCGAAACGCGTCTGTTTCCGCTCAGACCGTTGTGGATGTCCATCCCGCGCTTTGCATCATGCACGTCGCTGCGCTGGCCGTTGGCTCGGGTTCGAACCTCGGCGCCATTGGCCGCCCGCGTCGTGTGGCTCCCGGCCGGCGCTGCATGGGAGATCGATGAGGTCTGAGCGGGGCGGGACCCAGCCGTACCTCCAACGTTCGGGCGGGCTGCTGCGGTGTTTGCCGCGCTCGGCGTCGCATTCCCCCGGCCCGTGGAGTTGGCGGTCGTAATACCACCACCAGCCCGGCCCGTCGGATTGGCAGTTGTGATGCCACCACCAGCCCGGCCCGTCGGATTGGCGGTTGTGATGCCACCACCAGCCCGGCCCGCTGCGGGTGTTGTCGTAGTGCCACTGCGGCCGGTAGTTCTCGCGCCTGCAGTCCCTGCCGGCCGTGCCGCGGGCGCCGCCGGTTTCGCGGCTGGAGCCGCTGGCTTGGCGGCAGAGGAAGCCCCTTTCGATCCGGCGGAGGCATCCATGCACACCAGACTCGCCACCAGAAGTATTCGGACAAGGTTCGTTTTCACAAACACTTTACGCATAAGATTTCCTTTCTATCCTGACCGGCCCATCGGCTACTGTATGTCCGTGACTTTGCCGTTGACAAAAGTCACCTTGAGGTTCTTGAAGAAATAAATCTGTTTGGTGGTGCCCACATTGGCGATCCTCTCGGGCTGACCCAGCGCCGCGACGACCTGATCCTTACTTTGCCCCAGATCCACGGATGCGGGAGGCGGCGGTGGCGGGGCGATCGGGGCCAGTGCCGGACCCGGTGGAGGCGGAGGAGCGATCGGAGGCAATGGCTGCACGGGCGCGGCGCTAGCCGGGGCCGCTGCGAGCGGCGCGGGGGCGGCGACCGCCAGAACCTGAGCGGCAGCAGCCGAAATCTCGTCGGGATTGGGCTGCGTGCCCTTCGGGAACGGAAACTTGAGAGCGCCATGATAACGCTCATCGGGAAGAGGATCGCTCAGGAACTGGAAAACCACGCCGTCCTCTTTAACAGCGATCTCGATGACCCAGAACTTCTCGCCCCTGACGAACATTCGGCACGAGCCGTCGTGGCTGGTCTGGCAGAGCGAACCGAAGAAGCCATTGGAAATTGTGGGGCCACCCTTGTAGGTGTTTTGGTTACTGAACGACGCGCTGGCGTACATTGCCAGCTTGTTCTTCTTAAGACTGATGACGGCGCCGGGCGTCACAATATCGGTGTTGTCGCCGGTTGGTTGAGTCAGCGGGTACTCCTGCTCCAGCCTGGCTTGGAGCGCGCCTTTCCAATCGCCGCTCGAAATTGTCTTCGGTGCCTGAATTGCAGGCGCCGACTTTGGTGCTGGAGCGGGAACCGCAACTGGAACCGGAGTCGGCGGCGGGGGTGCGGGCACGGGCTCGGGGGCTGGGGGAGGCACCTCAACAGCCGGCGCGGCGGCGACAGCGGGAGCCGGTGCTGAAGTCGGATCCATCATTACGCCGATAACCGTCTCCGATACCCCGGCTGCTTTAAGCTTCACCATGTCTTCCGGCGCGAGGTCCGCCGGCTTGTTGTTCTTTTGGAGGTACTTAATGATGAAGGGCTCCGACATCCCGCCTTTGACCAGCTGGATCACGGAATCCACTTGAGATGGTGGTTTTTTGGCTGCGGGCTTTGGCGCTGCGGCACGCTTCGGCGCGGGAGCTGCGGCAGGGGCATTCGAAGGTTGACCGGCCGGCGGTGCGGCAATCTGGGCGACTGCAAGGGCACCCAGGAAGCTGATCTCAACTGCAAGTGCGAAAAGAGTGTTTAGTTTCATAGGTCGATCCCGTTCCACTTACTACAGCGGAAAGCCGCTGCCGTTCTGCTCAGTTTTTCTTTTCCATTCCTCGAATCGCTCGGCTGTGATGCGCGCATCGGGCTTTTCTTTCCTGCCTGCCCATCGGCTACTCTATGTCCGTGACTTTGCCGTCGACAAAAGTCACTTTGAGGTTTTTGAAGAAGTAAATCTGCTTGTTGGCGCCGACGTTGGCGATTTTCTCAGGCTGACCCAGCGCCGAAACAACCTGTTCCCTGGTTTGCCCCAGATCCACCGACGCAGGAAGCGGCGGTGGGGGCGCGACTGGAGGCAGTGCCGCGGGAGGCGCGGCAGCGGGCGGCGTGCTTACAACGTCTAGAACCTCGGAAAACACGGGCAGGAATTCCTCAGGAGTGGGTCGCGTTCCCTGCGCAAACAGAAACCTGAGCAACCCCAAATATCTTGTTTCGTGGATGGGATCGCTCAGGAACAGCAGGAAGACTCCTTCGTCTTTGACCTCGATCCCGATCAACCAGAATTTCTCGCCCTTGACAAATGTCCGCGTGGAGCCTTCCCTGTTGGTCCTCGCCAGAGAGCTTTTGACCGCCTGGGTGATATAGATGTTGCCATTCTTGTAATCGTTCGGGTTGACCTTCGTTCCCCTGGAGTGCATCACAAAGCCGCTTTTCTTGAGCGCGAGGACCGCGCCCGGAGTCACAATTTCAATGTCGGCCTGGTCGCCCTTACCTAACGTCAGTGGACAATTCTCCAGAATTTTTGCAGTAAGCACATTTTTCCAGTTGACGCTCGGATCTTCCACAGGACCACTGAGGGTCACCGTCAGCGGGTAATTCGAGCCATTCTGCGACACCGTTCCGCTCATCTGGTTCCCCTCCACTGTTGCCGTGTAGGTGGCTGCCGCAGTTGGGAACACGATACTGATCTGGCCGCCAGTCACGGAGTACTGCAAAGGTATTCCGAGCAAAAACGCACGAGGCTGGTCCAGCGTCCCTGTACCGCCAGGACCGAGATGATAAACGATTGGTTGCTGGCTCTTCGGCAGGACCAAAGTCCCCTTCCACTCTCCTTGAACCGAGATTGACGATTCCGGGATTGGCGCCACCGGGGCAGGACTATTGGTCGCGACTGGCACCGGCTCGGGGACCGCGGGAGGCGCCTCAGCCTGCGGCGCAGGTGTTACGGCCGGTGCGGAGGTCGGATCCATCATGACGCCGATGACCGTCTCCGATACGCCGGCAGCCTTAAGCTTCACCATGTCGTCCGGCGTCAGGTCCGTCGGCTTGTTGTTTTTTTGAAGATATTTAATGACGAAGGGTTCCGACATCCCGCCTTTGACCAGCTGGATCACGGAATCCACCTGAGACGGTGGTTTCTTAACTGCGGGTTTTGCCGCTGCTGAAGGCTTCGGCGCGGGAGTTGCGGCAGGGCCATTCGAAGGTTGACCGGCGGGTGCCGCAGTCTGAGCGACTGCGAGGATACCCGCGAAGCTAATCTCAACCGCGAGTGCGAAAAAAGCCTTTAGTTTCATATGTCGATACCACTGGCCGCAGCGGGAAGCCGCTGACGTTGTGCTTATTTTCTGTTTCCCCCTTCCTCGAATAGCCGGTTGTGTGGCGCTGCGAAGGCGAAACGATGGTGAAGTGAGTTCGGGAGTCCTGCCCACCGGTGGAGACACCTCGATTTTTCCAGAGGTTTGCGATCCTCGTCGAACGTGCGAATTGGCACGATCCATCGAGTATATCCGCGAATTCCAAGTAAAGAAAGTACCAGTGTTCCAAAATCGTGGAGCGGCGAGCCCAACCGGACCGCCGCCCTGGCCATAAATCGAAACCGAAGTGACACGCAAGGACCACCATCAGCCTCACGGAGTCCGGATTTTATAGCTGTTGGTGCCGGTAGTGGTCGCGTCATCGGTAGCGGTCGCCTCATAGAGATAGCCGTTGGAAACTGCCATTCCTCCCAGCCCCTCGATCCAGGCGTAAGCGTAGCGATGCGGCTATCGCGCTCAGATTGCCGCCGACTGCCGCACACTCTTTCCTAATCTCGACCGCCGCTCCACCCACCATCCGCTAAGCGATTTATGCGCGGCATCGGGCTGCCATTACATCCGAAATATCGGAGAAGTTTGGCTCGGATCGATTGAGCGTTTCTCCTCCCCCGCATTCCCCGTAGCGCCAGGGTCTCGAAACTTGCTGAAGCAGACTGACGCGGGAGCGAGAAGGCGGCCGGACGAGGTCGGCAACTGGTTTTCTGGAACGATTTCTCGGGCGGCGCAGCTAGTCAGGTGAGTTAGATCTATCGAGACGAGCCTACAGGATCGACACCAAAGCAAAACAAGGTCGGACTCGAAGGCCGACGGATGGCGTACTCACCAGGGGGCAGTGGCTCCACGGGCGAGACTTGAATAGAGGTGTCACTGTACTTGCTGGAATTGAACGGCACGTTCGCTTTATCCGCTTCGTTCTTAACGCCTCCGAGCCCCATCAAACCTTTGGATTGCATCTGCAGTATTTCCCGATGATCCTTTTGGCGCGTGAGTCGAACGATCTCGACAAGGGATTGAGGATCGAGCCCAGCCGGAGCCTTGATAACAAACGCAAGCTTTTGATCCGCCGGAAGTCTTACTTGCGAATTGACGCCGGGAATTTCAGACACCGATTTGATGCCCCCGTATCCGAACGCCTTTACCTTAGCTGCCGGTTTGGCAACTTGACGTTCCAGATTGATCAGTTTGTTGGTAGTGCCGTCGTACAGATATGCCACGCCGAAATATTCCGGCTCAGGCCGCTCCTGTCCGAAAACCGCGACGGGAGCGGGCGCGGGAACCGGATCGGGTGGCGGCGGGGGCGCAGCTACGGGCGCCGGTAGTGTCGCCTCAACCGGCGGCGCGGGGGATACGGCGGCAACCGGCGCGGACGCCGGATCCATCAAAACGCCGATGACCGTCTCCGATACGCCCGCTTCTTTAAGCTTCACGATGTCGCTGGGCGTGAGGTCCGCTGCCTTGTTGTTCTTCTGAAGATAGTTAATGATGAAGGGTTCCGACATCCCGCCCTTGACCAGCTTGATCACGGAATCCACCTGAGACGGTGCTGTCGGGGCCGCTGGCCTTGCTGCTGGCTTGGGCGCGGAAGGCGTCGAAATTTGACCAGCTGCGGGGGGCACAGTCTGGGCGACTGCGAGAATTCCCGCGAAGCTAATCGCAAGTACAAGTGCTAAAAGCGTCTTTGGTTTCATATATTGATCCAGTTCCACTTGCTACAGCGGGGAGCCGCCGCCGTTCTGCTCAGTTTTTCTTTTTCTCCTCAAATTGTCAGTCCTGTGGCCTAGCGAAGGCGAAACGATGGTGACGTGAGTTCGGGAGTTCCTGCCCACCGGTAGAGACACCTCGATTTTCCAGAGGCTGCGATCCTCGTCAAACGTGCGAGTTGGCACGATCCATCGAGTATATCCGGGAATTCCGGGTAAGAGAAAGTACCGTTGTTCCAAAATCGTGGAGCGGCGGGCCCAACCGGACCGCCGCCCTGGCCATACATCGAAACCGAACTGACACAAGAGGAACGCCATCAGCCTCATGGAGTCTGGATTTTATAGATATTGGCGCCAGTAGTAGTGGCGGCGTAAAGATAACCATTGGAAACCGTGATTCCGCCCAGCCCCTCGATAGACGCCTAGAGGTAAATTGTCGGATTGCTGGGATCCCGGGCGTCCAGAAGGTATAGCGAGCCGTTAAACCCTTCGCCCGTCGCTGAGAGATCGGGAGCGCCGCAGGAGAGAGCGTAGAAGCCGGTGTTCAGGGATATGGCCCGGCATCCATCCGGCGAAAGGGTTTGGAAATAGAAGTTCCCCTGCATCACGGGGTTGGCGGGGCTCGTGATATCAAAAAAAGTCAAGGTGAGATTTCCGGTCAGCGGAAAATCTGCGCCTCCAGTTGAAAGTGGGTTTCCGGGATTCAGCAGGGTCGTGGTGCTCCCGACCACAATCAACTGGTTACCCGACGCAGCGACGGATACCTCCATTCCCGTGCCGGGAATCTGAATCTGGTTCGTGGCCTGAATGTTTGCGGGTGAACTTATGTCGTAAACATCGAGCACGCCTGCGCCGGTGGTGGAACCGTTCGTCGAAGTCGTGCCGGCCATGTAGAGGACAGAGGGCGAGGCGATCATCATATCGACCTTCAGTTCGGAAACATTGCTTGCCGGAGCCGTTCCTTGTTGCAGGTGCGAAATTATAAAGGGGCTCGAAGCGTTCGAATAGTTAGCGGCCCCCATGTATCCGAAGGTTTGGTAAATATTAGCGGAGGAATCGTGGTAGAACTCGTCCTCATAGAAGAAGCCTGTATTGCCAGTGAATACAATGCCCGCGAGGTCCGTGCTGTCCGAAAGTTGCGAAAGGGGGACAGGCTGGGCCGGATTTGTCAGATCATAAGCTTCGACGTATGTTCCATCGTTGCGCACGATGTCGGTAAGTAGCGGAGGCGTTGCCGACGTTTGTACCGCGCACCCACCGCTGAAGAGAATCTCGTATCCGGCGTTGCCGAGCAGATCGTTGTCGCCAAATTCATAAACGACTTTCGGCGCCGCTGGATTAGTGATGTCGACGACATTGATGTTTGACGTTCCGCAGACATACAAGTAGTTTCCGTAAACAGCCACCGATCCGCCGGACACCCCGTCCGCTTCCAGCGCCAGAAAGGCGCCCGTCCCGTTCGTCACGGATACGCTGCTTACCAGGCTCAGCGCGCTCGATACCTGGAAACCGCCACTTGTGCCGCTCACAGATATCGTTGCCGAAGTACTCTGATGCCCAGAAAGCGTGATTGTCAGAGGATAATCCCCGGTCGCCAACTGCGGAAGCGTAATATTCGCCTGTCCGAGTCCGACAAGGCCGGGCGTCAGACCAATGAAAAGAACCGGCGCGTTTGCACCGCCGATCGCCGCCGAAACGGCACCTTGCGCCTGAGCCAGAGGACTTGATGGCGCGGCTGCTCCGTCCGCGACGCTCACGGTCGGTACGCCGATGCCCGTCAGATAGACGACCACCGTCGACCCGGAAGCAGCCGGATTAGCCTCCGCGTTGAGCGAGTAATCCGCGTTTTGCACAATCCCGTGTCCCGCGTCGTACCCAAAAATCCCTACCGCTGTCGCTGTCACCAGGAATTGAAATGAACTGCTCGTCTGGCCGTTAGCGCTTACCGTGACCGTCGCCGCGCCAGCCGCGGTCTCGTAAGGTATCTGAAGGTTGATCTGTCCCGGACTAACCCGCATTTCTCACGCTGAATAGGCAAAAGGCCGGCTTCTGTGGCATAACTGAGTTTCCACACAACAGTTAGCGCCAAAAAAGGACGGCCTTCGCTATGACAGAGTGTAACCAATCGAGTTTCGGATTTAAAGGGT